>DASVVE010000019.1:0-40985 GCA_036386675.1 Chloroflexia bacterium
TCGTCCACGAGGACGAGCACGGCAGTGGCTACAAGCACCCGCACGAGCACCACGGTACCGAATGCCACATCTACTACCACAGCCAGTGCCACAGCCTGCCCGATCCAGTTCGCTGACGTGCAGCCCGGCGACACCTTCTACACCTTTATCAGGTGCTTAGCATGCCGCCAGATAGTAGGTGGGTACCCGTGCGGTGGACCAGGGGAACCTTGCAACCAGGATAACGAGCCGTACTACAGGCCTGGTGCTAACGTCACACGTGGTCAGCTGTCCAAGATCATCGCCAACTCAGCAGGTCTCAACGATCCCATAGCAGAGGGGCAGCAGCAGTTCGCAGACGTACCTCCTGGTTCTCCTTTCTACGAGTTCGTGGAGAGACTGGCACAAACAGGAGCCATAGCGGGTTACCCGTGCGGAGGTCCTGGTGTGACGGAACCTTGCGACGCAGAAGGAAGGCCGTACTTCCGCCCCAACAATCCAGCCACAAGGGGGCAGATCTCCAAGATAGTGTCCATAGCGGCAGGGTTCGAGGAGGAGGTAGCGGAGGACCAGCAGACGTTCACGGATGTACCGACAGACAGCCCCTTCTGGGTGTACATAGAGCGGTTGGCAGGGAGGGGCATCATCTCAGGGTACGGAGAGGCATCAAGGTGCCCAGAAACGGGTGCTCCATGCTTCAGGTACAACGAGAACACCACACGAGGGCAGATGGCGAAGATAGCGGCTAACGCTTTCTTCCCCAACTGCTCCACACCTGGGAGACCTTAGGCAATAACGTACCCTGGTTAGTCCACGGACCCTGAGGAACCAACAGCAAGAGAGGCCGGATACTTTGATCCGGCCTCTCTTTTTGATTTAATTTGCCGGGCGGGAACCGGTTACGGGGCACTTACGGTTGGGTTTCGGCATTGAACAGAAACAGCGGTACGGAAGTTGCACCTACTCACAATTCTTATTCGTTCGCACGCACCGGGCCGTGCCCCGCTGCCCGCGAGAAGCGCCAATGCTGCTTCCGCGCAAACCCCCACCTCCCACCGCCGTCCACGATTGGACCTCCACGCCCACAACTTTCAGCGCGACCGAATGGAGGGCACCTGCAAAAGAGGAGGTTATGCAAAATACGGCCCGGCTACGTTAGCCGGGGACGCTTTACTCAATCGCAAGGAAGGAGAAAAGCTCATGCTCTCTACTAAGAGCAAGTTTACGACTCGCCAGATGGTGTTGGCGGTGCTGCTCCTGGTACTGGTGGTGTCGGTCTCAGCTACGGGCTTGATGAAAGGCCCGCAGTCCGGCACGCAGGAACAGCAGCAAGGTCCGCGGGTAAGTGGGCCTATCCTTGGGCAGACGGCTCAAACGCCCTCAGCGGCCCAGGCGGCCGAAAACGCCCGGCAGGCGGAAAGCACCCTCATCGGGACCCTGCCCGGCGGCGGCGAGGTGCACCGGACGGTCAAGAAAGCAATTTCACCGCCCGCGCGGTCTCTCCCCGAGCGCCGGATCGTAGAACCTCCAACAAAGCCCCTCTCTCGGGAGCACTATCTTCCCGGTGGCGGCTCGCCGCCCCTGGACCGCGACACAGCCCTCCAGACGGTGTACGGCCCCCAGGCCATGCCGAACCCCATCGCCAACTTCGAGGGCATACACAACTACTGGGGCGGCATTCCCCCGGACACCGTCGGTGACGTGGGACCCAAGCACTACGTACAGATGGTGAACGTCGGCTTCCAGATCTACGACAAGGCTACAGGCAACCCGCTGACGGGTGTCATCGACTTCAACGAGCTTTACAAGGCCGTAAGCTTCGGTGGACAGTGCGAAGCGCAGAACGCGGGCGACCCCGTCGTAGTTTACGACCAGCTTGCCGACCGGTGGCTGCTTTCGCAATTCACAGCCCCAATCAACCTTCCTGTGGAGGGAGCGCCCGTGGGCAGCGGCCCTTACTTCGAGTGCATCGCCATCTCGATGACAGGCGACCCCACAGGTGCGTATCACCTGTACGCGTTCCAGACCAGCGAGGCGAACTTCGAGGACTACCCGCACTTTGGCGTGTGGCCCGACGCCTATTACATGGCGACCAACGAAGCGGAGGCTGGTCTGATCATTTTGAGCGCGGGCTTCTATGCCTTCGAGCGCGACAAGATGCTCGCGGGCGATCCCGGTGCCAGGATGATCTACTTCAACCGCCCCTTCCCGGATGGTGGGTACCTCCCAAGCGACCTGGACGGTTACAGGCTGCCCCCCGCGGGAAGCCCTAACTTCTTCATGTCACCTAATCGGATCCAGGGTGATAGCGTTCGGCAATACAAGTTCGACATCACAACCTGGGACCCGGCGCCCATCGCCGCCCTCGTTGGTCCTTACGACATCCCGGTCGAGCCGTTCGATAGCCTCGCGCCACAGGTGCCACAGCCCGAAGGACCGGCCCTGGACAGCATCAGCGACCGCTTCATGAACAGGCTCGCCTACCGCAACATGGGGACCCACCAGTCGCTGGTGGTCAATCACACAGTGAGCGTGCCAGAAGGGGACTCGGAGCGAGCAAGTATACGCTGGTACGAATTCCGCGACCCTGACAATCCCATCCTGCCGACGGTCCACCAGCAAGGCACCTACGCGCCGCCCGACGGCCTGCATCGTTGGATGGCAAGTGCCGCTATGGACGGTGCGGGCAACATAGCCATTGGCTACAGCGTTAGCAGTGGCAGCCTCTTCCCGTCCATCAGGTACGCCGGTCGCCTGGTAAGCGATCCGCTGGGCGCGCTATCGCAGGGGGAACAGACCCTCTTTACAGGAGGCGGCTCCCAGACGGAGGCTCTACCGGATGCCCAGAGGTGGGGCGACTACAGCAGCCTCAACGTGGACGTGGACGACTGCACCTTCTGGTACACCACTGAATACTACGCCCAAACGGGACTGCGTAACTGGCGAACGCGCATCGGCTCGTTCAAGATGCCGAACTGCGTGGCCGGGAGCACCGCTACCCCGGTTCCCACCGGCACCGCGGCGACCCCCACGCGCACCGCAACCCCCTCAGCGACTTCGTGCCCTGGGGTGCAGACCGTCCAGGGTTCGATCACTATGACCGATAAGCTTGTCGTGGGGCGACTGAGCAGAGATGGCGTGCCAAGTACCTGCGGCACCACCAAACCGTGTCCGGCCCTGGCCGACCAGGTGCAACGCCATTACAGGACGCACCGGTTCTTCAATAACAGTTTGAACCCCCAGTGCATAACCGTCAGGATCGTCAACAACTGCGGGGACAATGCCTTGCTGAGCGCGGCATATGTGGACGAGTTCGACCCTAACAACCAGTGCACAAACTACCTGGGTGACATGGGTTCGGCCGGCCCCGAATTCAGCTACTCGTTTACAGTCCCGGCGCAGAGGTCGTACGAGGTAGCGGTCCTGGAGAACTCGGCCAACGTGGGTTGCGCCAACTATACAGTCAGCGTGAACCAGTGCCAGGTCGGCACAGCCGTGCCAAGTGTCACCGGCACACCACCTACAGCTACACCCACACGCACACGGACGGCCACGGCTACGGCTACGGCCACGCCCTGTGCTACGGACACGCTCTTTTCAGAGAACTTCGACCTCGGCACACTCGGTGCCTTCACCGCTACCCACCCGGCATCCCCGGCCGGCAACTCCCCGTGGACGGTTTCCAGTGTGGCGGCACACACAGGTATATGGTCGACTTATGTAAGGAACAACGACGAGGAGAGCGACCAGCGCCTTGAGATGAGCAACGCTTTCACCGTGCCCACGACCACCAACGATGTCTGGATGCAGTTCTACCATCGGTTCGTGTTCGAGACGATTGAGGCGCCTGCCTCGTTCGACGGTGGTGTGCTCGAGTATTCGACCAACAACGGCAGCAGCTGGACAGATGGAGGCAGTCTGATTACCGAGGGCGGATATAATGCCGTGCTTGCCGGCCCCGGCAACCCACTGACGGGACGCGAGGCCTGGGGGACCACCAGTCCCGGCCACCCGGCCTTCACCCGTGTTACTGTGAACCTCAACAGCCTGAAGGGGCAGAGTGTGAAGTTCCGTTTCCGGCACGGTAGTGACGAAAGCGGCGACGCAGAGGGATGGTACGTGGACAGCGTGCGCATCCTGGAACAACTCCCCTGCGGAGGGGCCCTTCCGACGGCCAGCGCCACGGTCACGGCCACAGCCTGCCCGGTCCAGTTCCAGGATGTGCCGCCGAGTACCGACGTAAGCTCGTTCTACCCGTACGTGCGCTGCCTGGCGTGCCGTGGCATCGTGAGCGGCTACCCTTGCGGCGGCACCAACCCTGAGACCAACCAGCCCGAGCCTTGCGGTACTTCGGGTAACCCGTACTACAGGCCATCCAACCAGATCACCAGGGGCCAGATCAGCAAGATTGTGGCTGGTGCTTCAGGCTCTTCCGGCGATCCCGGCCCTCAGAAGTACGAGGACGTGCCGCCCAACAGTCCCTTCTATGTCTGGATCAACAGGCTCTCCAATGAGAATGTGATGGGTGGTTACCCGTGCGGAGGTCCAGGTGAACCGTGCCAGAATGGCAACAGGCCATACTTCAGGCCGGGTGCCAACGCCACGAGGGGGCAGATGTCCAAGATAGTCTCTAACGCTGCGGGCTTCAATGAGCCTGTCAGCGGCCAGAGCTTCGAGGACCTGCCACCGAGCGACGAACCATCTTCGTACTACCAGTACGTCGAGCGTCTCCACGCGCGTGGGATAGTCGGAGGCTATCCTTGTGGAGGCGACGACGAGCCTTGTGGCGACGAAGACAGGCCATACTTCAGGCCGAACGCCAACGTGACCAGGGGGCAAGCCGCGAAGATAGCCGCCAACACCTTCTATCCCAACTGCCAGACACCTGCCAGAAGGTAGCGTAGTCGGGCACTAGCGCGAGGCCCTTCCTGTTCGCGGGAGGGGCCTCGTTTTTAATCCCAGGCATAGCCTACCCCTGGCTCTGTCTCGCGCCGAGAGTAGCCGTTGACCGGCCAACTTTGCTATAGTGATGGCTACCAACTTTGCACCGGGAGACGTCTAACTTTATGACCGATACAACTTTGAGCCTGAACGGCAAGACCAGGGAGGACGCCTGGGAACTCGTGCAACAACACGTACAGAACGATGGCCTGCGCAAGCACATGCTGGCTGTGGAAGCGGCTATGCGGGCCTACGCGCGGGAGTATGGAGCGGACGAGGAGTACTGGGGCACGCTGGGCCTGATACACGACTGGGACTGGGAGATACACCCCAGCGCAGAGGAACACCCCTCAAAGGGCGTTGAGATGCTGTTGGAGATGGGCTGGCCGCGAGAGTTAACCCGGTCCATTTTGTCGCACGCCACTTATTCGGGGGTGCCGCGCACCGAGCCGCAGGACAAGGCCCTGTTCGCCTGCGACGAGCTATGCGGGCTGGTGATGGCTACCGCGATGGTCAAGCCGAACAAGAGCCTGGCGGAGGTGGACGCGCGTTCCGTGCTCAAGAAGATGAAGGACAAGGGGTTCGCCCGCGCGGTAAACCGGGAGGATATTCGCCAGGGTGCGGAGGAGCTTGGAAGACCGTTGGAGGAGCACGTAGATTTCGTGGTACGCGCCTTGCAGAATGTCTCCAGTAGTCTCGGTTTATAGGGTGATTTTTTAGCCACTTGCCACCTGGTGGTCAACACAATGTGCCACTACCGAGCACTGTTTGCCAACTACAGGTCACGCACAGGAGGCCCTATATGCCCACAGGTAAAGTTTACTACAAGGCGGCGCGCAGACCCCGTACCGAGGCGGGCGGCGGACCGGGGTACGAGGAGCGCATCTCCTGGATCCAGGGGGAGCTAACTTTTGAGGACCGCTACGTCCGCGCCGTCGCCCACGCCGAAGAAACGGGCACCCGCAACAAGACCTATGACTTTGTGATCCCCTGGAACAGCATACTTTACATCGAGCTTGACACAGAAGGCTAGCGCTCACCCATACAAATCTGTATCCTATGGGCGATCACAAGGTCTCCTTTCATTAAGATGCGTTGCGTAAAGCCCGGTACAAGCCGCGATCCATGGGCCTTCAGCGAGGTAGCCGGAGCAAGAGAGAAAGTCCGTTTGGCTTGAACACCCGCGATGCGCTTATCTTTATCCGTGTGCCGAACGTGGTGTCAGAGAGACTAGCTCAGTACCAAATGAGACCCGCTCCCATTTTTAGCGCAGTCGCGGGCGCGTGCCTAACGCTAGGTCTTTGCTCAAGCTGTGAATCCACCTGCTATCAGAGGGTGTCTAATAATAGGTAGAGATTGGAAAGGAAGAGTGAGGGACAAGGGCATCATGAGGGAGAGGACTTCTCAAGTAGGCTCTATAGACACAACGGGTGCTATCACGTATGCTCCTTCCAACCTGTATGACCTTGTTTTTGTGCCTAAATCTACCCGTTGCCTTTATTAGACACCCTCTCAGAATACACTAGGTAGTTCTAGAATAGATCAATTGCTCTCTCCGGAGACGCGACTACAGCGGTCCCAGGTAGGAAAACCACATAGTCACGAGAGCAGTAATAGAGTTCATCCCAATTAGACGAAATCCGGTTTGCTTTGCTCTGTACAAAGCGCTCGTGCTCGGCCACGTCGGCTTTCCATTGCTCAAGTTCCCTACTGTGTGCAGCTTCCAAGTTATTCTCAATCGCCTTATATACCATGATGACAAATGGTAAACCAATGAGTGAGAGAACGCCAAGATACATCAACAATCGTACAAGTGGGTGAGCCTCAATCCATTTACTCATATGCAGGTCAATAGGACTTGGCCGCGGTGGGCTGGAGAGGTCATAGTATCTTCTAATCGCATCTTGAGTCGGATAGTTCAGCTTCTGTGCCAATACTGTCGCATTAGGAACCGAGGTCTGAGTTACCATGGTACCTTCGGATACTACTGATGATACCTTGCGAATCAGGTCATTACGGTGACATATCGGACATACAATAGCCATAGCATTACTTCTCCTCTTGGTCAGCCAGTCTCCCTAGCTTCATGTGCAGCCAGTAGTTATCTCTGCGTGTCACTCACGGCACCCTGTATGTGCTAGATTTGTGAGCGCCGACCTGCGCATGTTCTACCGCCTGCCACTGTAGCCATCATACTGCTGGAGTTGCACCACTTCAAGCTGTCCAACCAAAGTTGATTGACATCTTCAGTAACAGATATACCCTATAAAGAGTATTAATTGACTTCAAAGCCCTCATTGCTGAATTTAGGTATGGCAAGACCATCCTTCCCTGCGCTTGACAGTAGGCGTGCGTGAACTGTATAATTTACGCGTAAACGCACTTGCCGACGTAGCTCAGTGGTAGAGCAATCGCTTCGTAAGCGATGGGTCGTGGGTTCGAATCCCACCATCGGCTCCGGCAGGCAGGTAACCATACCTGCCTTTTTTGCTGCCTCCGAATGAGTTTCGTATTGGCTGGCTCTGCTATAATAACCTCGATATTTGTTCCCGCGCCGACAGCTTAAGTGGTGCGGCATTGCCTCTTGCGCAAAGGAGCAGACATGGCACGCTCGAAAAAGGGTTCCCGCAGTTCGACCGCTCAACCTAAGGCAAGACCCGCCGGGTCCACACCCAACGGGAAAACGCCGGTGGTGGAGGACTTTGAAGCGCAGGAGCCTGAGACCACCACCAGGGTGGCGCGCAGGCGGTTCAATGTAAGGCGTGCCCTCATTATCACGGCGGTGGTCGCTGTGTTGTTGTTCGGGGGCGTGGCGGGCTTTCTCTACTGGCAGGTACAGCGAGCGCTGCCTACCATCAACGGCACGGTAACCTTCCAGGGCTTGTCGGCCCCTGTCACAGTCACGCGAGATGGGTTTGGGGTGCCGCACATCGTGGCCGCAAACGAAAAGGACCTCTATGCCGCCCAGGGTTACGTGCACGCGCAGGACCGCCTCTTCCAGATGTTCCTTTTCCGCGCGGTTGGACAGGGCAGGTTAGCTGAGTTACTCAGTGGTAGCCCCGCTACTATTCGCACCGATAAGTTTTCCCGCACAATAGGCTTCCACCGCGCCGCCCAGGCTGAGCTAGAGACGCTGCCCGCCGACGTGCGTGGGGCGCTCGAAGCTTATGCCCTGGGTGTAAACCAGTTCATACACACCCACCGCGACAATCTGCCGGTAGAATTCATGATCGTAGGCGGCGGGCTGGAAGATTGGCAACCCGTGGATACGCTGGCTTTTGGCAAGCTACAGGCGTGGGAGCTTTCGCAGGACTGGTCCCATGAGCTTGTCGGTGCCGATTTGCACGAGCAGCTAGGTGCCGAGCAGGCAGCCCAACTCATGGACGAGTATCCAGCGGATGCCCCGGTCATAGTGCCTGGAGAGAACTCCGGGGGCGGCATGAGAATGGTGGAAGCATACAACGAGACGGTGCGCCCCTGGCTCATCCACATGCACACCGAGGGCCTTGGCTCCAATAACTGGGTGGTTGACGGCACCAAGAGCGCGACCGGCAAGCCACTCCTCGCGAACGACCCCCACCTGGGAGTGCGCAACCCCTCGATCTGGTACCAGATGCACCTGACCACGACCGATGGTAAGCACGATATCGCCGGCTTCTCGTTTGCTTCGGCACCGGGGCTGGTAACAGGACATAACCAGCACATCGCCTGGGGCGTCACCAACGTGGGCGGCGACGTACAGGACCTCTACATGGAGAAACTCGATCCCGAAGGCCACCCCGGACAGTACCAAAAGGGTGACGAGTGGCTGCCCTTGCAACTTATCACCGAGACCATCAAGGTCAAGGATGCCGCACCGATAACCCACACGGTCCGCCTTACCGAGCGGGGACCACTGCTAAGCGATGCGTTCGACCCCGAAGACCCAACGGGTGCCTCGGTTGAAAAGCCCATCTCCCTACAGTGGACGGCGCTGACGCCCGGACGACTATTCGAGGCCCTATATTCCTTGCAAACCGCTTCCAACTGGCAGGAGTTCCGCTCGGCGTTGTCGAAGTGGAGCGTTCCCGGCCAGAACTTCGTGTATGCCGACACCGAGGGCAACATCGGCTACCAGATGACAGGCGATTACCCGGTGCGCAAGAAGGGCGACGGCAGCTTGCCTGTGCCGGGGAACACAGGCGAGTACGGCTGGGATGGCGTGGTGCCGTTCGAGGACCTGGCGCGCGCGTATAACCCGCCTGAGCACTTTATCGCCACCGCCAATAACAAACCGTTTAGCGAGGAGAGCGGCCTGCCGATAAGGGGCGACTTTGCCGGGCCGTGGCGTATTGGTCGCATCCGTGAGATGCTTCAGGCCAAGGACAAGCTTTCCATTGACGACTTCAAGGCTATGCAGCTCGACGTGCAGTCCCATCTCGCCAGGGAAATTACCCCTTACATCGTGGCTCTCAAGCCCGAAGACGAACGAGGCAAGCAGGTCGTGGAGTCGTTCAAAGGCTGGGACGGGAAACTGAGCACCGATAGCACCAACGCCGCCATCTATGAGGTCTTCTTGCAGCGTACGTTGACCGAGACGCTGAGCGACGACCTGGGTACGGACCTGTTCTTCGGTTACCTGGGGGCGGTCGGTACCAACAGCTGGCTTGCTATGGGCGACCTCCTGGAGCAACCTGATGATCCGCTGTGGGACAGGAAGGACACCGAACAGAAGGAGACACGCGACGACATACTCCTCCGCAGTTTGAACGGCGCGCTCAACGACCTTCAAGGGGCACTTGGCGAAAACCAGCAGGATTGGACCTGGGGCAAGCTGCACTCGATCCAGGCCTTGCACCCCTTCGGAGACCTGCCCCTGGTGGGCGGCGTGTTCAACCAGGAGAGGCAGCCAATCGGTGGCGACAATACCACCGTGGCCGTTAGCTCCTATAGCTGGCTGGCCCCCTTCGGAGGGGTGGTGAACCACCAGTCGTACCGCATGATCCTCGACGTGTCGAACTGGAGCAACTCGGTCGCGGTGTTCGCCACCGGGCAATCGGGACAGCCGGGTAGCAACCACTTCAGTGATATGCTCCCCCTCTGGATACGGGGCGAATACAACCCGCTCCTGTACGCGCAGAGCGACATTGAGGCTCGCAAGGAGGGCGTTTTGACGCTGCAACCCTGACGTGTAGCCCCTGTCCGCGCCACATACTGCCGCTAGTTGGCACATGACTTGCCTATATAGTCTGTGCAACTTGGCCGGAGGTCACTGACTAAGTTCAAGCTGAGAGCCGGACAGGAGGAAAGGGATGGAGCGGCACGACGAAGAATTGCAACTCAGGGTCCGCGACGTAATAGCGGTGGTCACCGAAGACCTGGACGCGGTGACGTTCGAGGTCGAGGATGGCGTAGCCTATATCGAGGGTGTTGTGCCTTCGGAGCGGGAGCGGCGGCAGATTTGCCAGGCCCTGAGCCGTATAGACGGCCTGAGGCAGGTATTTACGTGTCTGTCAACAGAGCGCATTTTGCCGGCACCAAGCCAGCATGCCAGCACGAACCTTACGCCGACGCCGGTGTTGATGCACTACCACAGTTTGAGCTAGCGACTGCATAGGTCCCGCCTGTGGTTGCATGTGGCGACGTGGCGGCTGCTGAGAGCCATGATGAGGGATAGCCTTCAAGTTGTACTTGGGCTATCCCTCCGTCGTCTGTAGCATCTATTGCGCAGGGCACCGGCCGGTTGTACTTGGGCTCCCTTCCAGCGGCAGAGTGGATGTGCAAAAGCCGGCAGCGCTTCTATTGACCAGGGCGGCACCAGCCTCTATAATATGACTACTTCGAGGTTACAGGTTCGCTTGTAACAGCGGAGGAACAGAAGCCTGGATGGTCCTCACGGATTGTCTGGGTTTTCTGTTTAAGTCGCTTTCGGGGCAACCGGCCATTGGTCTCTCCCTGGGACCTACGCGAGTCCGAAAACTCCTTTGCAGCGTACCTAACCTGCGCTATAATGTACGGTCTCTCAAGTAAAGTCTATCTCCTGGAGCCGCTCTATTATGCTACGGTCACTTCGTCGCCTGCGCCTTCTTCCAGCCTTCTTCGTCCTCGTACTGGTGGTTACCTCCTTGCCGGCGCCAGGCAGGACGCTCGCACAAACAGAGGACGAGCCACAGATACCAATGCTCTTTGGCAGCGCACCTTCGGTCCCCGATGCCCGCTTGCAGGCGATAGTAGATGAGGTGGTAGGCGAACAGCCCGGCAAGTGGGGCGTTGTGGTAAAGAAGCTCGACACAGGGCAGTTTGCCTCCTTCAACGGCGATGTGCAGCAGGTGTCCGCTTCCCTTTACAAGCTTTGGGTGCTAGGGGAGCTTTTCCGGCAGGTGTCCGAGGGGACTTTGAGCCTCGACACCAGCGAGACCGTCACCACCGAGGACGCCGCCTACGACGTGCTCACCGGCGAGTTGCGCCTGCCCGCGGGAAGCGAAGTGTCGATTGAACGCGCCGCGTACCTTATGGTGACACTGAGCGACAATACCGCCTCCAGCCTGCTGGTGCGGCTGCTTGGTGCCGGCAACGTAAGCCGCTTCATGAGCCGCAACGGCCTGTCCGACTCCTTCTTCGAGTGGGAGGGCGAGAGTAGCCCGCTAACCACCCCGAACGACATGCTCAAGCTGCTGGAACTGCTGGCGACCTCGCGCCTGGTGGACGCCGAGTCGAGCCGCCAGATGGTGGATTTGATGCTGGGCCAGCAGATCAACAACCTCCTGCCCGCCGGACTGCCCGACAGCGCGCAGATTGGGCATAAGACCGGCGCTCTCGAAGACCTGCTGCACGACGCGGGCATCGTCTACAGCGAATCGGGGCCCTACATCATCGTCGCAATGTCCAGCGAACTGCCCGACTACGGTTTCGCCTGGGATGCAATGCCCGCTCTATCAGAGAAGGTCCACACCTACTTCGGTGCTCGCAATGTGGCCCCTGCTCGCTACTTCCCTGAAACGCGCCAGACTGTGGGCCACGACTTCCTGAAGTTCTGGCACGAGTACGGAGCAGCTGGGACCTTCGGGCTTCCCCTCGGGCCGGAGACCATGTCGGGCGGTCGCCTCATTCAACAGTTTGAGCACGCCCGACTTGAGTGGGATGAGGAAAGCTCTGAAGAGGGCGCACACCCCAATGTATCACTCGGCAGGGTGGGTGAGGAGCGCGCCAGGCAGCTTGGACTATCGTGGCCGCGCTCCGAGGACACCGGAGATGGGCGCTTCTTCGAGGAGACCGGCCAGGCTATCACCGGCGATTTCTACGCGTACTGGCTGAACAACGGCGGTGAGCGCGTTTTCGGCTTGCCGATTTCCCCCGCCGCGGAGATGAAAAGCCCGGCTGACAACAAGGTCTACCTGACGCAGTGGTTCCAACACGCCCGCATGGAGCTACGAACTGATGGCTCCGGGGTAGTACTCGCACCGCTGGGCAATGAGCTTGCAATTGGTAACTGACAATTAAGTAGCGTACCGGCAAGGTTGCTTGAGCGTGAATTTAGTTGGTTGCTTGCCACTTAGACTGGCGTACTGACGACGGACTTCACACTCCGCTTATAACGGAGGACGTGCTTCTTGGGGCAGGTACTCCACTTTGTCGCTAGTACCCCTCTTTATACGGAGCGCGGCACTTTACTATTAGTCAACCTTTGCACTTGTACCGAGACACTAAAGTCGCGTACTCGCACCGCGCAACTGAGGCAGTTGCAGTGGCACTGACAGAAGTGGTGAGGCTCTGCAAGGAAACCGGGACACTACGGGTGTCTATTTCAAAGTCTATGCTCTCCATGTTCTTCAAGGAAATCCTTCGAGCCGATCACCCAGTGGAACTGAAGGTGGCGGGCGGCTTGAACTCCACTCTTATCCTACTCACGTCATAGGATCGTCTGTCGCTCCTATGACGTGAGTAGGATAAGAGTGGAGTGGTACTCTGTCCGCTCCACTCATTGCGTTGTTACGATTCTTGACCTGGAGCCTTCCGAGTCTTCTGCTGTTAAAGTATAGGGGCTGATTTGCCGACGGGGGCACACAAGTGTAAATCTCCCGCTATAGGTCGCCTGCTGGTCAATTCCACAGTTTTGGCAGCGCGTTTCATAGTTTATGGCCGTTGTGCCGCGCGATGCGTCGAGTAGGCCTATACAGCACGAGAGTGGCTCGGCAAAGTTGCTACGGAGTTAACACCGTTTCCAAGGCCCGTTCTTAGCTGCCCCTAACTTTCACCCGCCACAGCGTCACCGTGCCGTCGGCTGAGGCTGCGGCGAGTATCTGCCCATCTGGGGAGAAAGCCACGTCATAGACAGGCCGTTGGGTTGCAGTACTTGTCGGTCGCACAAGTGTAGTCAGCTCGGTGCCATCACTCACCCGCCACAGCTTGATGGTGCTATCGCTCGAAGCTGAGGCAAGCATCTGCCCATCGGGCGAGAAGGCTACCTGGTTGACGCCAACTTCGTGACCGGAGAGGGTCCGCAGCTCTACGCCATCACTGGCCCGCCACAGCTTCACCGTTCCATCGGCTGAGGCGGAGGCAAGTATCTGTCCATCTGGGGAAAAGGCCACTCCGAACACCAGATGCTCAGAATTCATCAAGAGAGTTCGCATCTCTGCACCATCGCTCACCCGCCATAGTTTCACTGTTGTGAACGATGCGGAGGCCAGGGTATTCCCATCCGGGGCAAAAGCTACGTCGTACACGGTATGGCTACTCATGATGCCTGCTGCTTCGGTGAGAGGCATCAGTTCGGTGCCATCACTCACCCGCCACAGCTTGATGGTGCTATCGCTCGAAGCTGAGGCGAGCATCTGCCCATCGGGCGAGAAGGCTACCTGGTTGACGCCATCTTCGTGACCGGAGAGGATCCGCAGTACTACGCCATCACTGGCCCGCCACAGCTTCACCGTCCCACCAGATGAGGCGGAGGCAAGTATCTGTCCATCGGGGGAGAAGGCCACTCCAAGTGCGAAGTTGTCCTCCTGAAGTGTCTGTGGATCTATGCTGTCGCCTATTTGCCACAACTTCACTGTCCCATCGAATGATGCGGAAGCAAGCGTCTTCCCGTCACTGGAGAAGTCCACGGCCCTCACAAAGCTGCCGTGACCTTTGAAGGTCGCTACTAGCGAGTAGACAGGTTCTGCCATTCGCCACGCGATAAATACCAGCAACGCAGCAATTAGCAAGCCAGCAACGCCAACGACTAAGTACTTCCAGATTTGTATGGGACGATCCCGTTTTCCGGATCGATTCAGGGCTGCTTGCGCACCAGCAAGCAGCCCTTCCTGGTCAGGATATTCCGGATCGATAGCCACAATGCGTCCGAAAATAGTAACAACTAACGCCCACTCCTTGGCGTTGTAATACCGGCGGGCTTGAGAGTATAGATCCGATAGCTCCTCGCTGCGCTCGCTGACGGTCAAATCCATCACGGTGGGCGCCAAGTCAATCACGGTCGGGTCGATCTCAGTCCTGGCTGTCCAATCGCTAACAGTTGCTATCCCAGGCCTAACGGAAGGTTGCAGACCTGAGCGAATTTTCTGCAGCGACTGCCTCATCTCTCCTACTGTTGGTCTATCATCAGGCTCGAGAGCCATTGCAGCCAAGAGTACGCGGCTCAGAGTCTCAGGCACCTCAGGATTGTACTGATGAGGTGGGAGCAACCGGTCCTGCTCTTGGCTGGCAGCTGCTTTCACAAAACGATGATGCGGCTCAATCGGCTGGACATTGGTTAGCAGATTGTACAGAGTGGCGCCAAAGCCGTACACATCGGTGCGAGCATCAGTGCCTCTACTTTCGACCTGTTCGGGTGCGGCATATCCTTTAGTGTACGCGGGCACAGTTATAGGTGGGGTACTGACTGCGGCCTCGCTCACATATCCCTTAGCCAAGCCAAAGTCGAGCAACATGATACTATCGCCTGATCCCAACTTAAGGTTCTGCGGCTTGATGTCGCGATGCACGATTGGTGGACGGTGCGTATGTAGGTACTCCAGCACGTCCAACAACTCCAAGCCCCATTTCACTACTCGTTCCACGGGGAAGGCCCTGCCCCATTTCAACAACTCCATCGCCAAGTCGTCCCCAGCGATGTAATCCATGACTAGGAACTGCCCATCGGAGTCGGTAAATTGATCGATGACACGCGGCAGATGCGGGTTGTCCAGGTTAGCAAGCGTGCGAGCTTCATCAGTGAACTTCCGGCGCACGCGTTCATCCGTGAGCAGTAGTTGCTTTAGTGCGGCGGGGCGCTCAAGGCGTGTATCTTCGACCTCATAGACTGCACCAAAGCCCCCCTGCCCTATCAGGCGAACGATGCGGTAGCGTCCATGGATCAACATATCGCGTGACAACAGGGTCATGGATATTCTCTCCAGGAAAATCGCGCGAGATGCGGCGACTTAGTGCGCGAGGCGGGAATCGGCGTAACGGTGGGCATATACATTGGGCTCTCTATTAGTTGTACTGGCAAGCTGGTCCCGATGCTCGTCGGGGTAAGTTCTGGAGGATAGCCAACTGGGGTGGAGCGCGCCGCTTCCAAGCCGAGGCTCCGGCTACTTGTAACAACGCCGCTCTTAGCAGCCAGGAACATGTTCGTCCAGCTCAAGGCAACTAACATGAACAGGGCCACCACTGCGACCATTCCGCCCACTTGCCAGTGCCGCCCCTGACGAAACCGTGCCTTGATTGCCGCTGGCAAGCGCAGGAGTTGGGTCCTGTCCTCGCTCATTGCAGACACAAGCGCCTCAGCTTCGCCAGTGACCAGTACGCTCTGTTCGCGCACAGGCTCCGTAATCGCCGCCTCAAGCCCACCGAAATAAATCAAGATTACGCTGATATTGTCGGGGCCCCCCTGCTGGTTCGCAAGGTCAATCAGCATCTGCACGGTAACTCTGCCGCGGTGGTTCCGTAGCAACTGTTCGATCTCCTCATGGCCGACGGCTCCCCAGAGGCCATCGCTGCAAAGCAAGAGCGTGTCGCCTTTCAGAAGTGGGTTGCTAATGATATCGGGATGTGTCCAACTCTGAGCACCAAGATTGCGCGATAGTTCGTGTCGACGCGGATGCGTTATTGCCTCCGTCTCACTTAACACACCCTTTCGGACCTGTTCCTGAACGACTGTGTGGTCCAATGTGAGCAGAATCAACTCACCCTGGCGAAACTGATAAGCCCTGCTGTCTCCGACGTTAGCCACGATCAGGTTGTCTCCCAGAATAACCGCTGCAACCAGTGTTGTGCCCAACCCGTACAAGGCCGCATTGGTCTGGCCGAGTTCATGGATATGGGTATTTGCGACCCGTAGAGCGCGTTCCAGGCTGAGAGCCACCTCCAAATCCGGGTCGTCATAGTAAGTCTTGCCCACGATATCCACTGCGGTCCGGCTTGCCACCTCGCCCCCCAAGGCACCCCCCATACCGTCCGCGAGCACAAATAACAGCCCCTTTGCCGCAAGACAATCCGGGTCCTCGCAGTAATCAGAGTAGATGCCTATGCAATCTTGATTGACCGTGCCCTGCCGCGACATCCCCTCATCCAGTCCAACTTCGACGGCGAGTTGAGGTGGTGGGTGTACCACTAGCCTTTTCATCTGACCTCCTTTGCCTCGTAGCCGTATTGAGTACGTAAGTCATCAAGGCTTTCCAAGTCGATTTCAAGTTCCGTGGTGCGGCCCAGGCCTATCTCATTGTGTCTGCCCAAAACTGAAGATCCACCGGGATGAAGCCTGACTGGGCCGACCCGTGTCCCATTGACACTGCGACAGTCAGTAATGACCACATCACTACCTCGAAGCGTAAGCTCTGCATGCCAGGCTGAGACGGTTTTGTCGTGTGCAACCACAAAGCCTGCCTCCGGATGCCGGCCCAGCACACAGGGAAAGTGCTCTATGACCTTTTCCTTCTCGCTTTCCTCTGAATATCCGGGCGTTCTTACGATTCTGATTCTGACTTGAACTTGTGGTGAAATGACGGTGGGGGCGGGATTCGGGATGACAGCGCCACTCCCGGCGCTGAAACCCCCTCCGTTTAGTCCCGGCTCGGGCAGGTCCGCCGGTGGGTTGCCAAGTTGCCCGGCCTTTATTATTGTATGATTGGCGGGATTCTGTAGTGGTCTTGGAAGATCCGGCTTTCTTCTGGCTCGGACAGCTAGGATGCCGAGCAGGGAAATCACTGTCAAGACCATGATGCTGATACCAGCCAGGATGTACGGAGTCTGAAGCGCCTGCCAAACACCCTCAAGAAAGTCTACAGGGCGGGGGGGCGTAAGCTTTAGATGGGATGTTTTCGTCGGACCTGATTCCGCACCCTCCTCTTGTATGGTCAGCACAAGAGTATATTCGAGCGTCCCACCACCCTTCCTTATTCGTTCGAGTTCCTCATCCGGTAGAGGCACGGTAATAAGACTGTCTTGCAAAAAGCCCCTTTTTATATCCTGCACCGGGCGGCTTCCCTGGTTAAGATAGCCATGATAGATGAGACTCTCCTCCGTAGAGCCTCTAATGTTATGCAACTGGATCTCCAGGGCTTTAGTATCCCCTTTGACGTCAACTGATTTTATCTCGAAGTCGAGGGGGTCCTTTTCCTTCGGTTGGTAATTGCCACATATCTGACCCAGAATTTCGTCGCCCTTGTCGTTCTTGATTGGAACCTGACTGGTACTCTTCGCCACGACGCGGGAACAGTAACTACTCCCTACCTTGAAGTCCTCCGTTTTCTGAGCGATCAACATTTCGGACTTTATTTCTTGTGTGATAATTGTTTGCGAGACGATGGAACCACCTGACTCGTCCCAGGCATCCACAACAATTTGCCCGACCTCCTCGGGATTTGTCACACGCAAGGTAAGGTTATAAACGTTCTCTTCTATGTTGAAAGTGCGACCCATCAACTCAACCATGGCCTGCGGAACTCTATAATCCCTATCCGATTTAAAGGGGTCGGTGATGAGGTGGAGCCTAGTCGCATTGCCCCTAATGACCGCACTGAAGGTGAGGCTGGCCTGCTGGTTCTCGCCCGCTGGGGGCAATATATTTGCTGTGGCTATCCACTGGCTATCCAGGCCGGAAAGGATAGTCGTGAAGACTCGATCAAGCTCTCCGACCTGACCGCTTTCGGTAAAGCCGTAAGTGGAAGTAGCCAGGCTATCGAGTTTGTCCTTCTCGATATTACTACACTGTTGGTCCTTACATAGGCCAATCGTATGAATCTGGATCGGTAAGCGGTCAGTTAGGTTTGCCTCCGTGATCACATTTGATTCTTCCATATCCCCGCAGTTTTGTCCTCCCATCTCCTTATCTTTGCCGTCGGTAAAGAGGACTATAGCTCGTCTCTCCTCTGGGTGTTCAGTTGCTGAGGCATTGATCGAATTGAGCGCTTTAAAGGCTGCCTTGTATACACAAGTGTCGCCAGTGTACGGCGTCATCGTGGAAAGATCCTGGATCGCGTTTACTACAAGGTCAACCTTGCTCTTATCCGTGAATTCCTGCACCTGTAAGAAATCCTCGGAAAAGCTAAAGACGGCGATTTCCGCGTTGGGTGGCACTTGCTGAACGAACTTGATTGCTGCTTCCTTAACCTGCGCAATATACGGGTTCATGCTCCCACTGATATCAATCAACAGGGCGATTTTAAGTGGGGTAGTTGCAGCTTCAATGGTAGCATCTACAGGTACGCTGGTGGTACCCAGCAACTGGACTTGGCCGTGCGGGTCAACCTGGATGTCGTCTTTCGGTATCGGAAAGCCGTTAGCATCGAAAATAGTAAAGAGCGTGCGTAACTCAAGACTGTCAGCCGCGTTCGTTGCTACGGTGTGGATTACCTTGGCTTGCGGCTCCGTCTGGGCATGAACCCTCAGTGTCCACGGAGAGGCAAGAAAAACAACTGCCAAGAGGCGTATTATGGGGCTTCTCATAATGATATCTCCAATAAGGAACGCCCAGAGACCTTTCGTCTAACGCACGAACGCCCATTGCTGAGAGAGCGTCATTGAAAGCATCTGGCGCAACTCGGCTACATCAACCGAGCGTGCGCTGGGAGCGCCCGAGTCGGCAGACTCTTGAACTAACCACACGCCGCCACGTGCAATTAGCCACGACAAGGCTTGCACTTGTGGCTGCGGCTGTGCTGGGTCGGCCACCACAAGGAGCGTTACACGGGCCTGCCTATCGTCCAATAACCTGTCCAGTGACTGTACCTCGCCAGCACTCGACATGGTTTGCCCAGGCCGCACTCCCCCGGCAACCAGTATTCCATTGAGCGCCTCGTCAAGGTTCGCTAACTCGGAGAAGACGTGCTGCCCCTGCGTATCCACGTGATTGCGTACGATACACGCTGATGAAAAGCTGAAATAAACCTCCTCACCGGCGACGTCCGGTCCGGTATTGCGCAGCACGCACAGCACCTGCGGAGATAGCGCTGCCGACAGCAGGGTAGCCAACCGGCTCGTGACGTCGATCTCTCCATCACCCTCAGCCCGCACAAGCAGGCCGCTCCCGAGCAAATTCTGCTCGGCAAGTCTCAGTGCTTCTGCGTCTGCACCTGGATCGGCCTGCCGGCCGGGCCCCAGGTGACCGATGCTGCCGGTCAAATACTGTGTTAACAACACAAGTTCAGCTGTCGTAAATCTGTACGTCGCCGCGTTCTCCGTTCTCGCCCCGGCCTGGCGGAACCGCGCAAAGCCGTCACGCCAGGTCTGCGGTACGCCTGGGGCAAACATCTGAAACAATGCCTCAGCATGCTTCTCCAGGAGACTGGCCTGCCACTCAAAGGAATCAAGCTCACCAGCCCAAATCCGGTCTATTCGATTGCGCGTCAGCAGCTTCGTACCAGTCCTGAATTCGAGCAAGAAGAGCATGCTATACCAGCCCGTCTCCCCGTCTAGATAAATCATGCTGTGGCCCGGGAAAGGCGCATCCAACGTTCCAAGGGAGCAGTCATATGAACCATCTATGAGAGTGAAGAGAATGCGACATTGAGCTGACTGATACATCAGCGCGCACTCGCGACCGCCAAAATCAGAAGCACATTGCACAGGGTTGAACCCGTGCCGCGCTAGAAGTCCCACGAAGTGATGTTCGACGTATTCGACAAAGCTGTTGCCATCGCTACAATCGATGTTCATAGCTCACCCTCACCCATGTCGGGCTGTTGATTCAACGACGCGTGTCTTCGATGATACTGCCTGTAGGCCCGGCAACGCCGCCCCCGACTTGATAGCCTAGGTCGCGATACCAATCGCGCACCCAAGCGTCTCCTACCTCCCGGTATCCATATCGAGGCCCATATTGCCGCATGTAATCGATCTCTCTACGAGAGTAGGAGGTGGGCCGATGGTCGAGAACGTCTTGAATCGATTCTCCTCTTAGCTCAATCCGCTTGACGCCGCGCTCCATCTGCGAATTGAGAAATTCCCTGTTTACGGCCCAGCCCTGCCCTGTCTTATGAGACTCGAGAATATTCCACACGTCGTTTCTCGTGTTGAAATACGTACCTCCGTTCCTCTCAATGTCGGCAACGTATCCAGGAAAGTCTCGTTTCGGTATTGCCCGGCTTGAACCCAGCCCCACCAGGTCTGGTACCTTACCATCGGCTGCCCTTACTGCATGCGTCGATTGCTGAGCGAGGTAGCGCTGGAGCGTAGCCTCGCGAAAGCTGCCCCTTCCAACCATTGCCAGGTCCTCTGCCGCTCGCAAGGGTGTGGTTGTGCGACCGACCACCTGAGCCGCTACTCCGACGCGGCTCGTTTTCGCTAACTTGTCCAGGCCCTTAGCACCTACCAACGCTGATACGGGGAACATCACACCGCGCCCGACCGCCTCCCAGGGATGCCCACTCTCCAGCGCCTCCACGTAGGGTTGTTTGAATGCATTCCAGAGTTCAGCGGGGTGAGTGATGCCATAAAACAGCCCTTTGGCGGTTTCGCGCGGGTCAGTTGTGGCCAGGGTCCACAGGCCCGTCACGCTGTCCTTGCCTTCCTTCCACATGCCCGAGAAAAAATCGCCAACGGCACTGCCCCCATCGTCACCCTTCTCCATGGCTGACGCCGACCCGCTCGTCGTGGCTCCAGCCAGGGCTGCGGTCTCCGCTCCCACCAGGCTCCCCACCCCATTGCCAAAGAAGGAGGCTGCCTCCTGCTCAGCCTCGAAGAGGACCTCTTTGACCTGCAGCGTCACCGTACGCGCCTCTTCGAGGACGTGGCTCAGGCGCTGCATGGCCGGAAGCAACTCTCCATATATTTCGGCGAAGAAGGCAGAGGCTCCCTTGCCCTCCCAGCCTCCCTGCTCCAGGGCTTCAACGTGCTGCCTTACCCGGCTATTGAGTGCGGCCGCCATTTCTGCCTGCTGGCCGAACCTTGCTGCGATAGAATCCATGTCGTCATAGTTGATCTGAATGATGTTGGCCGTCATCCCTACCTTCCTCTCCACGAACAATGAATTTCAGCGTGACCTGGCTTCCGTCGAGATAGATGCTAGCACCATGCTCCAGAGGGAGTCTGGTAGCGGTGAGCAGCGTGCGCGTCCCATCGCGGTCCTCTATAAACGTCTTGTTCTGTGACAGACTTTCTATGTAGTACTGCCCGGCTTCTTCCGTGATCTTGGCGTGGCGGCGAGATACGCGTATCCCCTGCGGGTGGTCGGCCAGGTCAACGGCGAGCCGTTCGTTATCCACACTTCCTACGTCTGGCCTCCCTATTATTGCGGGGAACCAGTGCAATCTGAACACCCTGCCCCAGTCTTTCTCCCGAAGATAGACCTGACGCGTCGCGAGCGTTGCACCCTCGGGTAGTGGCCGCTCCTTTTCCGTTAGTATCAGCCGCTCCTTCTGAGCCAGTTGTTCGCCAATTGGGACATCGTCAACAAGTAATGAACCGTCTGAAGACTTTAGCAGCCGGTAGTCGCCAGGTGTGCTCGACAGGTACTCCAGGTCTCTAAATTCCTCAACGATGGCCGCTATCAACTCGCCAGGAGCCAACTCAGGCTCGGCCAGGGCACGTTGGTCTTCCAGGTCTAGAACGTCGATGCGCACTTCAAGCCGTGTTCGATCGCTACTCATTCCTAGCCTTCCCCTTCCCCTTCCCCTTCACCTACTTTCCTGAGGTCCTTTCCTGAGCCGTCACGAGCAACGTCTCGTGTAGCAAACTCCTCAAGAGCCACAAGCACAGAATCGTCGTCAGCGGAGGCAACAAACTCCTCTGCATTAGCTTGTGTGAGTCCTTCCGCTAGCGTCCTTACCCATACGTCCCTTAGTAGTTTCATTATGGCTTCCTCGTTGCCCGCACTGTTCGTATCGGCCCCTAGCAACTGCTCACCCAGCACTTCGTCATGACCCTTCAGATCTCTAAGGCTCTGTACGAGAGACATCATCGTCTTGAGCCGCGCACTTTTCTTGGGCGCAGTCTTCTGACTCGGTTCTAAATGCTTATTGCCCGGAGACCAGTCCGCGCGCTGACCAGGATATCTCGTGCTAATCAGTTCCACCCACCCATCTAGCGCGTTTGCCATATGCCTCTCTTCATCCACGGAGTCACCGTCCGTCGAAAGGATTTCTTCTCCTGCGTACGGCGTGGCTACCTGGATCATCGAGGCGCGTCCGGATTTGATAATGTAACCACGTCCGGGCGGAAACTCTCGGTTGAGAAGAGCACTGAGTGTTCCCGTCCCACGGAATGCCTCTACGGCCTGCATCGACCGCAACCCCAGGCCATAGTGCGAGGCCTGCACGCGTCGTCTCAAGTCGTTGATACTCCCATCAGGCGGGCCGCTGATGACAAAGTGAATGCCACTTCCACCAAAGCGTCGTGCTACGCTGCTCAAGCTACCTATAAGACCCAGATTCCTTCCAATCTCTTCACTGAAATCATCGAAATTATCTATGACAACAAACACGGGCCGGGCGCGATCGTGGGCGGAAAGGATTTCACCCTCTTTCGTCAGGCGGCGTTCCAGCTCGTTCAACGGACTCCCTTCCTTATCCGGAGAACCGACTTCTGAGATGGCCGCCAGAACGTGAGGTAGTTCGCCCAGATTATGCTTACCACCGTATTGGAATAGCCTGCCCTGCATCGTGTCCACCAAGACGAACCTAACCTCTTGTGGGGAATAGCGAGAGGCCAGCGACAAGATCCAACTATGCAAGGTTGTTGTTTTCCCCGAGAGGGGAGGTCCTATTACACTGAAGTGCGGACCCATGCGACGGAGATCGAACAAGGCAGGCTCTAGTTTGTCATTCTTTCCCAGCACCGGCAGAATCCCACGCGACTGCGCTGCGTCTGCTTCTTTCAGCAGCTCTCTCAGCGATACCACCGCCGGAAGTATGTTGATGGGATCAGGGCTTGATCCAGGGCCTCCCTTGGCCGCCAAGTGATCGTGCATACGGGTGGTGAGCAGCCTTAGTTCCTCGGCGTCAGGACAAGTGTATTGGCCGTCGCTGCCCTTAATGCCAACAGGCAGGGCGGCGTGGAACAACAATGGTCTCTGGCCGCGCCGAATGTACCCCCGCCCTGGAATATCCTCTATCTCGATCGCGCCCCGCCCCACTATATCTATATACCGATCTGTGTCTGACTGCTGGAAAGTAATCCGCTCACCGAACAAGTTGTACATCTTGCCAGGCATATTGGCTGGTAGATTGCCGGAGACCACGAACGTGATGCCTGCTCCTAAAGACCGTCGCACCAGTGGTATGAGCCTTGTTTGCACCAGCGTTTCGTGATTCTCATGCAGTTCGGCAACGTTGTCGATGGCTATCACTATTGCGGGCAGTAGTTGGTCGGGAAAGCGCGCGTTGAAGTCATACAGGCCGGAGGCACCGGCGGCGCTTATCCTTTGTTGCCGCTCCTCTATAGTGCGTTCCACCAATTCGAGAAGGCGTCGCAGCCGCTCCTCAAATGCCTCCTCATCGGCGCCAATGATCGCGCCCATATGTGGGAGAACTTTCAGGCTCTGGAAATTCTGCCCGCCAAGGTCCAGCACGTAGGTGTGTAACTCCTCGGGAGAATGAGTGGCGGCCAGACTTACCAGGAGAGTTCGCAGAAAGGTTGACTTTCCCAACCCAGAGTCGCCAAACACAGCCAGGTGGTTGCGGCTTAAGTCGATCTGCAGCGGGGCTTGGCTGGCTTCGGCGGGGTTATCCACCAGGCCTACCGCCGGGCATAAGGCACCATCCCGCCAATTCACCCCCGGCCACAACCCTTCGGTATCACCGTTGAGCCAATCGCTGACTGAGGGCTCAAGTCTGAAGACGCCACCGGGCGTGGCACCAGGCAGTGGAGACTCCAGGCTAAAGCTCTCTGGCAACGGCCTGGGCCACGGTTTCGGGGCCATCACACCCTTCGTCAGCTCAGACGACAAAGCAACAACAGCATCGAACAGCTTGGGAGGCTCCTCGGTTGAAGAGTTTCGTTCGCTGTCACGCGGGTCGGGCCACAGCACCACGGGCTCTCTGAGATTCGGTTCAGCCGCCCCAGAATACGAGATCTGGATCAACTCCAGGTTCTCATTTTTAGCTTGTAAATAGCCTCGGCCTAGTAGGTTCTTTGGCAAGAAAGCGGCATCGGGGCGTCGAAGCAACTCGCGGCTGGTTTCCACCTGCTCCACTCGCAGGCAGAGTCGCAACTTGATATTGGCACGCATCTGGTCTGATACGCCCTTGGGCTGCTGCGAAGCCAAAATCAGGTTGATCCCCTGTGCGCGGCCAACACGTGTGATGCTGTCCAGGGTAGGCTTATATTCTGGATGCTCCTCGATCATCTCCGCATACTCATCTATAATGATGAAAAGGTGTGGATACGGTCGAGTCATATGCAGGTTGTCGCGCCTATACGCGATGATGTCCTCGGTACGGGTTTCGACATTCAAGGCCTGGCGGCGGCGGATCTCCGCGCTGATTGCGGAGAACATTCGATCCACGGCTGCCTTTTTCAAGTTCGTCACGATATCAATGCAGTGAGGTAGATTCTCAAAAGGCTGGAATGTCCCGCCACCCTTGTAATCTACCAACACAAAATTGAGAATAGACGGAGGGTAGTTCACGGCAAGACCCAGGATCAGGGTCCTCAACAGCGCCGATTTGCCGGAGCCTGTGCCTCCCGCGATCATGCCGTGCGTGCCATCTCTGCTCGCCTCGAAGTGGAGCGTTCGATTCCTATTACCCGAAGTCACCCCTACTGTGGCTTGTAGCCAGTCTGCGTGCTCCGCAGAGGCGTTGGCTTTCCAACGCTTGGCCATAGCCGATTTGAGATCGCGGAGAAACGATTTATCTTCGTGGCTGATCTGAAGTGTTTCCGACAGGACCTGGCGATAGGGGGAGATCGTCGGTAGCGCGTCGACGCATAGCGGTCGATTGTACGCGTGACCGTTGCGCTGGATAAATTGCGCCATTTTCTCTCCGATGACCTGGACGGTCCGGGCCTCGGTCAGGGACTGCCCTCGTTCATCCTTGACGTCGGGCATCATGGCAACCTGAAAAGCTAAGACTGAACGTCCAACCCTGGTGTAGCCTCGGCCAGTTATCTCTTCTACATTGCCAATCTGACCTCCAATTATCGCGCTGTACTCATTCGAGTCGGCCAGTCGCAGAGTGAGTCGTTCGGTGAACAAGCTGTAAACCTTACTTGGTATGGCGTTGAGCCGGTTTACCGATGCCACGAAATGCAACCCATAGGCTTTACCCTGGCGCGCCAGCGACACGAACGCCTCTAATAGGTTGTCCGGGTCATTCTCCTTCGAGAGGCTCCCAAAAGCCTCGATGTACTCGGTAAAGTTATCGATTGCTACCAGAATGGCTGGCTCAACCTGCGCTCCCTGGGCGCTGTTGTACTCGGCCAAGGTAGATACCCCCGCCGCCCCGAATAGCCTTTTGCGAGCATCGACAACGTCATTTAACTCGCGCCACAACTGTTGTATGCGTTCTTCGTATCCTGCCTCATCGGGCATTATGACCGTCCCTACGTGTGGTAGCTTCTTAAGTACCTCCAGGGCTTGACTCCCGAGACTGAGCACATGCGCGTGGAACTCGTCAGGCGAATGCCGGCTCGCCAGACTGACAATTAGTGAGCGGATAAATGTTGTCTTTCCCCAACCTGACGCTCCAAAGAGCACGGCGTGGCCCTTCGTGAAGTCTACTACAAGTGGCATTTGCTGGGCCTCTTGCGGATCGTCGAGCAGACCTACAACTGCTCGCATTGCGATCTTGTGCCAATCGGTAGGGTCCCAGCTTCCCTGGCCGTCCAGCCAATCCTTGATGAAGGGACTGATTTCCAGGCGAGCTCGTCCATCCCGGCTGGTCGACGCCTGGTAGGACGGGTCGAGATATGCCGGTTCCAGTTGGTGGACAAAAGTAAGAGTCGATGGCAAGAATGGAGGCCATGGAGTTTGGGGCCGTTCTCCCTCCAGCAGTTCCTCGGCTAGTTTGGTTATCACCTCGAAAAACCGAGGTTTCTTGTTGTCTTCGGACGGCGGCGCATATTTATATTCCTCGCCCACGTAGGCTACTTGCATTAACTCAATGTTCTCACTGCCTACCTGTAAGTAGCCTCGCCCCGGCATTCCACTGGGCAAGAAGGCTGCATCAGGGCGACGCAGCATCTCTCGGCTGGCGTCGAGTCCTTCCACCCGCAAGGATATGCGGAGCTTAATGTTGGCTCGCATCTGGTCTGATACGCCGCTAGGCCTTTGTGAGGCGAGAAGCAAGTTTACACCCTGAGCACGCCCCTGGCCGGTTATCATATCGAGTTCTTCTCGAAACTCAGAGTTATCGGAGATCATCGCTGTATACTCATCTATGATAATAAAGAGGTGCGGATATGCCGCCTCAGAGACGTGAAATCCCTTCTCCTGATATTCGACGATACTCTTAGTGCCCGTCTGAGCGTTGAGCTTCTGACGGCGTCGCAGTTCGGCTTTGATACTGGTAAATACGCGCTTCGTCTCTGACTTGTTCAGATTGGTGATCACCTCGACACAGTGTGGCAACTTCCTGAAAGGCTCGAATGTGCCTCCGCCCTTGTAATCTACCAACACAAAATTCAGTACGCTGGGGTCGTAATTTAGTGCTAGGTCCATGATAAGAGTCATCAGCAGCTCGGATTTTCCCATCCCCGTGCTCCCGGCAATCATGCCATGAACGCCGTCCTTCGAAGCCGCAAACTCGAGCAAGCGGGGACGATTCCCTGAAACCACTCCAATCGTCGCCTTCAACCAGTCCGCATTGGCTGGGGCCTTGCTGGCGTCCCACTTCTTCCGGGTTTTCACCTTGAGATGTGGCAGAAAGTCTTTATCCAACGGAATCCTATGTTCCTTTGCCAGAAGCTGTTTAAGGAGTACCTCCCTGGGTAGAGCATCAACCCTGACGGGCAAGTTGTATTGCCGACTCCTGGCATACGCATCAATATTGCCGACTATGCCTCTCAACCGCTCAAGTTCCTGCTCGGGCTTGGCAATGCCGGCAACTTGAAAGCTCAGTGCTCGCCCCTCAATTTTAGTGTAGCCCCGTCCTGGAATATCACGGATGTCAGGTACCTGGTCGCCGACCACAATGCGGTACTCAGCCGGGTCTGAGAGCTTGAGCACAAAGCGCTCGGTGAACAGGTTATAGATCTGACTTGACAATTCGCTCGGACTATTGGCTGTAATTGCAAAGTGTACGGCACACGGTTTGGCTTGCCTAATGAGGGCAACGAACCTGTCCAGGACTGTTTCCGCCTCGCTGCTATCACCGCCAAACGTCTCTGTGAACTCGCTGAAATTATCGATCACAATAAGGATCGCGGGCTGGAGGTCCTCGGGACGATTGTAGTTGTATTCGTAGATGTCGGGCACTTGAGCATTGTTGAGCAGAGTTTTCCGTCTCTCGAGGATTCCCTCAATTTCTCGGAAAAGTTGCTGGGTCCGCTCTTCGTAGCCTTCTTCGCCAGGGATGATCAGCGCGCCGACGTGTGGCAGTGGTGCCAGGACATCCAGATTACCACTGCCAAGATCGAGTACGTAGGTATGAAAATTATCCGGCGAATGTGTAGCAGCCAGACTGATGATCAGCGAGCGCAAGAAAGTTGTCTTACCCCAGCCAGATGCACCAAATATCGCTACATGACCGCGCCGAAAATCGACTTGCAAAGGTAGCTGTTTGGCCGCGTATGGATGGTCGACCAGCCCGACGACGGGGCGCATTGCGTAGGCCCTCCAATCTGGGGTTACTTCCCAGCCGGATTCATCGGTGAACCACTTATTGACCGCCGGGTTGAGGGAAATGTTGGGCACCCTGGGCTGACCAAGCATGATTTGACGTACGCTATCCTCGTGTAGATACTCCTCGGCTGTTACAGCCTCTTGAACGGGGTCGTCCGAGACTAACACTCGGATCAGCGAAAGTTGCTTGGGTAGAAAACCGGGCCAGGGCGCTAGCTGCTTGCTGATACCCTGCTCTTTCGCTATCTTGTCGAACATGTCGATTATCGCTTTGTAAAGCTCGGGTGGCTCCTGCTCTTGTAGGGCTTCGCTGCTGAGACTACGATCCGGCCAGATTACCCTGGCCCGAGGTGTCTCATTCGGGTCGGTGTACCTGTCGCCGGTGTAGGCGACCTGGACCAGCTCTACCTCTTCGTTACCTACCTGCAAGAAACCTCTACCCGGAATGGCACCTGGCAAGAACGCAGCATCGGAGCGATGTAGCATTTCACGGCTTACGGCTTCCGACTCCACTCGCAGACAGATGCGAAGCCTGATATTCGAGCGCATTTGGTCGGTGACGCCACTAGGTTGTTGCGCAGCCAGGACAAGAAATACACCTATATCGCGACCGATGCTTGTAATCGTTTCTAGCTGGGCCTTGAACTCTGCGCGATGCGAGATCATTTCGGCGAACTCGTCAATGATGATAAACAGGTAAGGGTAAGGCTTTGCGTTCCGATTGTAGCCTGTCTGGTTGTAGCTTGTCTGGTGATAACCTCGTTGGCGGTATTCCAGAATGTTCTTCACGCCACTTGCCCTGTTGAGCTCCAGACGGCGCTCCAGTTCGGCACGAATGGCCGTGAACATGCGGATAACGCTATCCTCTCCAAGATTGGTGACGACATCTACACAGTGCGGTAGCTTTTTGAATTCGTTGAAGGCGTTGCCGCCTTTGTAGTCAACAAGCACGAAGTTGAGCATGGTGGGATCGTAAGTCACAGCCAACCCAATGATGAGGGAAATAAGCAGTTCAGATTTCCCCGAGCCTGTGCTGCCTGCTACCATACCATGCACGCCGTCCCGCCTGGCCGAGAGCACTAACGTCCGGGGCTTATTGCCGGGCATCAGGCCTAACTTTACCCGGAGCGGGTTTGCGTTACGCGGTTCTATGCTATCCTGCCATTTCTTCCGGCTGCTTTCTCCAAGCTCCTGTAAGGACTTGTATCCCATCAAGTCGAGGAAGGGAACGGAAGCGGTGAGGTTGGCTCCGGAACCCTGCAGTACGTGGAGGGCTGCAAGTTGTTGGGCAAGCTCTTCCACGCCTCCAGGCTTAACAATGCAGTCCGCCTCGCCAACGAGACGAGTTGTATTCAGGCCGGTCTCCGCAAAGCGAAAGTGTGGCTTCTCACCTGGCTCGCCAGGGCCATTAGTCGCCGATGTTGTCCTTTCGATTTCGACCACCGACCGGCAGTCGCTTGGGACTTTGCTTCGCTCCGGCACCAGAAATATGACTGCCGCGCCCAGACTTGCGCCTTCTTCCAGCAAAATTGAGATGGCAGCGTCCGATTCAATATTGCGAAGGGGAGAATTCGGGGAGTAGACCGCATCAAGAAGATCTACTACTATCAACAGCAATGGGAGTGTCGGATCGGTGCGTTCTACATTCTCATCGTGCTCCTGTAAGCGTATCTTCCGTTGCGCCAGAACCTTACGGATACCCTCCAGGAACTGTTCGAGCTCTGTCCCGTCTCCTTCATCGAAGGAATCCTGCTGTTGATTGGTTCTGACCGCATCCAGAAAGCAGTGGAAGTGACTTTGCTCGTCTCCCTGGTTGTGTGGCAAAGCCTCCGTCCAGCGCCATGGCGCTCGCTGGGAGGCTAACACGTAAAGCCGCGCGTCCATGGGGGCATGGAAAACCACATAGTGGGCCAGCAAGGCTCGCACGAACTCATATACCGACCTACCTTCGCCCACTATGCCGAGCGCATGGGTAGTAGGTGGATGGTACGATTCGTCCTGGGCTTCCTTCTCTGCCTCGCTCTCCGGTTCAGCAACTTTCTCCGATGGTTGGCGGAAAGAGAGGATTACAGGGATTTCTGGAACGAAGCGAGAGTCGCTGTCCAACTTCATCGCTTCCCTGACCTGGGGATCATCAAAGTTCTCAACCTCCCCTATCTTATATGTGACGGTAGACGGCAAAGTGCCAATACCCAGCCGAACAACCCCAAAGTCCGCGTCCGATACACGTCTTTCCCACAGGCGTGTTTCACTCCGCAATGTCCTGTGAGGGTGCCGCAGTTCCTCGCGAGCAGTGCGCACAATGCGCGCGGCCATGTTTGGATCGGGATAATTGTAATGAAAAGCCCGCCGCTGCAAATCATGGTATTTGTGCATTTCTTTATTGAGTTCAACCAGGCGGTCTGCGTAGGCTTTCCGAATTTCGGCAAGTCGCTGCTTTTCCTTGCGGAAGCTGTACAAGGCATAGGCCGTCGAGGCTACTACGGACAGCGTCATTGGAACAAGCAATAAGGGGCTTCTCCCGGCCCCTCCTAACGAGGCGACAAGCACAAAGCCGATAATGCTGACCATTGGCAGCCCGATCTGCAACAGCCGCGCGATCCCGTCTTCCTTCTTCTCCGGAGGTTTAGGAATCTCGAGCTCAGCAAATGGCACCTCCGGCTGGATGCGGGGTGGGCGGTCAATGTAAGTAGGACCGTGCATCAAGGGAATCGGGGGTGTTGAACCCATCGTTGAGGTGCTTCTCCTGTTCGATCAGACCCGGTCTGAAAATAAATCGGCGGTAGCTTCCTACTGCCTTGCACGCTACCAGCCGGCTGTCGCGAAGTACGCTCCGGGCGTATCACTGCCCAACAACTGCGATCAACAGGACGATAGAAAGAAGAGTACCAGCAGCAACGACTATCATGATGGGCCGTATCGGGCGCTTCTTTTCCGGCACCCTACCAAACACCTCGTGCAACTTCTTCAGCATTTCGTGAGCGTCACGGTAGCGAAGGGATGGGGTTCGAGCCGCGGCTGTTTCGGCGATTTGGGCGACCGCTGCGACATCCTTGATGCGGGTCATGCTCACCCGTCGGTCCTGCCTCACAGCCTCCTTAACTTCAGCATCGCCGCGCAACTTGAATGGGAAAACCGGTTGTCCGACCAGCATTTCATACAGGATGATGCCCAGGCCATAGACGTCGGTCGAGTAATTTGGCTCCGTGGCTACGGCATCGATAAGCTCTGGAGCCGTATAAGCCGGGTGAACGAAAGAGCAGTCCCAGTCGGAACTGCCAGTCTTCTCCTCAAGCGCCAGACCCTGTGCGTCGGTAATGACACCCATGTCAATAAGCAGAATAGCTGGCGGGCCGGAGTTGTTGTCAAACTGCAAGAGCACCGCGTCCGGACTAAGCCCAAAACTGAAAAGGCCCTTGCTCTGCAGGATTGTGACTGCGGTGGCCAAGCCAATCATTGTCCAGCCAATGTGATAGACCCACAATTGGGGGCTCTTGGCGAGGATAGCACGCAGAGGTTCGCCCGCGAAGTGCTCGCACTGGAAATAGTAAAGTAGCTGGCCTTTAAGGACCACCTTGCCGTATGCGTCCGTGTCGTTGGAGTTCGAGTAGGGAGATAGCCAGACCGGGAAGTATTTGTTGGCTGTCTTGTCCAGCCGGAGGTCTTTTAGAAATTGAGCTTCCCGCTTGAGCCTTTCACTGTTCCTGGCACCGGGATGAGCAACTTTCAAGAAGACCTTCTTAGTTTGACACTGTGCCTCGTACAATACTGAGGAGCGCAGAACACTGAGGGGCCTGATGATTTCAATGTTACCTAGCCAGTCCCCGTAGTCGAGTATAGTGGGCGACATCTCGGCAGGGCAGTATGTCTCCTGACAGTAGAGATTGTTGTCAGGTGAAGAACGCTCACATAAAAGGCACTCCTGCTTCACAAGTACACCTCTTCATGGCGTGCCTGCCCGCCGAAAATGCGGATGCGCGCGAATAGCCAAAAATCCGCATCTTGCCATACCTGTATGCTGGGTCACTTCGGCTGGCGCGTTAGGCGCGTTAGTAGAATCTGGTTGCGCCCTGGTCGTCTCCGCGCTCGAAAGCGTCAACGGACAGCTTTAGATCGTGGTCCAATTCGGCACACTTTTCGGCCATTCTCACGATATCCGGCCTTATACCGTCGATGAACCGGGCCACTGCTGCGCCACCTACCAGACCCATAAAAGCCGTTGTCTTCAGCACAGTTGAGAGCACATCGAGAGTTTTCCCCACCGCTGTGAGCACCTCGCTGATCGCATGGAAGCGTTTTGCTAAATCCCGCACTGCGGGGACGTCCATGTAGACCCGATTAACAGCCATCAGTCTCTCCTCTCGGCTACGTGTGAGTTACGAAGGATCCAACAAGCGAGGAACTTAGTAGAACTTGAATTGATCGGCAAGCCTACCCTGTATTAGATGGCTGGCCTGTTCGTCGCCACGCTCGATAATCTCTCTGGCAGACTGAGTGTTGGCCGACATATGGGTGATGTGCTCCCCGACTCGGCCTACGCCTGGTATCACCAAGCTGGACACCTCTTCGACGAAAGCGTTCGCGCCTTCCCCGATCCAGATGCCACTATTGACAGCTTGTATCATCAGCCGCATGGGGGAGAGCGCCGCCTCCTGGACGATGTTAAGTTGCTCAGCAAGCTGGGAGACGACTTGCTCCACAAGCTGCCGCACCATGCGCAAGAGAACATTATTCACTGTGAGTCCTCCTTATTCTCGAAGAACCGCCGAAGATTGGGCGTCTTGGACAAGGGTTGATACGCCCTGGGTCAGAGGCGGCCGAGCTCCGTAAAGCGATAGCTCAAAACGGTTCCGTAGGGGATGGCCTACCCGCTCCCGAACCCCTGGGCCGCTCTCGAATCTGCTTCTCTCATAAGATTCACGGCCTGTTGCACATCCCCATCCAGTTCCTGGTATTTCGCCATCAGCTTGGCAATTGAAGGGCAGAGAGCGCCCCTGATGGACTGGACGAACGTCTCGCCGGCCCGCCCCAACAAGGCCCCTTCCTCTAGCATGCTGGCGAGGTTTTGCATCTCCTGCAGCGTGTCCTGTAGATTCTCAACGCCCGCTCTGAAGGTCTGCGACATCTTTTCCGCTTTTCCGTAATCTAACTCGATAATCTCTTCTGACATACTAGCTTCCTCCTGGGTTAAGGATTGCTCTGGCTAATGCGACCTGCTAAAAAGAGAGCTTGCTTCCTCTTCAGCCTGCTGAATAGTTCTAACTACCTCCCGCGTTACCTGGCCCGCATCAGCCAAAACGTCATGGAGTCTCGTAGACGCCGGTAAGACTTCACTCTGCATCTCGTTGAAGAATGCCTCGGAGCCCCTACCCTTCCACCCACTTTGCAGGTCTTCCATGCTGCTGCGTACCCGCGTTATCATCTCTTGGATTGCCTGCGACTGGTTGCTAAAGCGGCTTGCGACTTGTTCAAGGTCGTCATACTGTGCTTTGATCTCATCCGACATGCTCTAACCCTCCTTATCGCTGGTCAATGTGGAACACACTTATTGTTGAACGTAACAGTCACCCTGTTGCAGACGGCATACACAGTAGACATGGTATCCAGGATGCTGTCCCCGAGGCGCATGGTCAGGTTTGTAATGACCTATAGATACAATTAATGTTGTAACTACTAGGCTGGATGAGCCTGGCACACAAGTTCCGAATGTAGGAAATAGCTCGTTCCACCCTACTGTCAATTTGGAATTTTGCTCCTTGCGCTCTGCCGCTTAGTGACTGGCTTGACGGCTGGAGGGAAATTGCTTTCACCTCCACCACTTAGACTAGTCAAGGGACTTGCAACATCTGTATTAAACTTTCACGAATTGTGCTGATGGCCGATTAGAGAGATTAGTATATCACCAACCTACATATGTTACAACCGCAAAAATCAATTCTGCATTTGCAATTTACTATATATGCCAGAAATATTCATCAAGGATATCACCAACAGTATTCTAACTTCTGGAACAGTACGCACCCGTGGCTATCAGAAGATGAATTGTTATTACGCAGAGCATTGTTCTCGAGCGCTACCCCTGTAGCTATTGAACTTCCATATGAACCCTAGCAATGACAAGAAGATGCCTTTGGTTGGAGAGAACCGGACGGAGAGGAAAAGGAAGCGTGTCGGACGCAAGGGCATTCATCGCAGCCAGGAGCATTAGTGAGACTACACGGCTAGGCGCTTCGATACGGAAGGGGAGCGCACTCACGGTAGGCGACAAGGTGCCAGCTAACGATCAGCAAACGCTGGTCAATTACTTCACGGAGTACGCGCTGGATCCAATGGAGAAAGTTCCCAACCGCAATGTGAATTCAACCGAAGAAACGAGGATGTGGGGCGCAAAGGACGAGGGAAGCGAAGGTGAGTATATCGATGAAGTGCGCTACCAGGTGATCAAACACCATAGGGTGCCATGCGAGGTAAATGCCTCCAATGCGAACCTGCAAGGTTCGTATTGGAGGCTATAAGCTCTTGACCCCGAGTCCGCTATAAAGTGGAAAAACCGTCGCTTGCTAAAGTAAGCTGAATAAGACGACAGTTCGGTGGTGTCCGTGGCGACCAACTGGCCAAGCATGTAGTGTACAGGCGTTGTGGCACTGTGGCTCGGAACAGTCCACTCTGGAAGTGGCATGGTTTCCATGGGTGCTCCGGTCGTCAGCCCCGTGTGCTCCCCCTCCTTGCCCTCCCTGATAGGCTCTAGTTGTTACGTGTTGGTAGGCGGCGTTGATGTAGGGGGCGGTGCAACTGAGCGTAAGAAGACTATCCCCTTTATAAGAGTGTCGGCGTTTGCTCCTAACGCCGAGATACAAAAGCAAAGTAGAACACGAAAGTACCGACCTAGGTGTAGACCTCCCATTCTATAGCAAGAGCAAGAAAGTGTTCTTGATAATGGAACGCTAAGAGAGCTGGGCCTGGGACGCTCCCCATTCGGCGCTGGCGTTTGTCATCCCTACTTCTGAGTGCCGCTATCGGAGGACTTGGCAGGTCGCGCAATTCTTCGGCCTCGAAGATATGCTTACCATCACACGATTGCCACCAGAACTCTGTGCGAGAGATGCAGTGGTACATGCGCTCTTCAGGGGTGGCCTCATGGTGAGTTACGTTCGGGCTTATTGAGGTCAGATCGTCGTTGAACTTTGGTCTCCACCAATATTCAAGCTCTTCGCGCTGGTGGTAAGTCGAAGCAAGTCCTACCATGTCATGGTCTAGTGCCACTTTGACCTTCAGTCGATCACTTGCCTCTTGTCGTACTGAGTATAGCTGGCTGAAGAATGGTGTGTTGAGTGTGTTCAGCCCGGTTGATGCCCTCAGTGCTTTGTACCGTTAGTAGCTGATGCATGTCGGCTTCAGTCTTTCTGGGCTGTGTTGCTCTTCGACGCCCATGTTGTGTAATTACCTAGCTTTATTAGCATCAGGACAAAGTTGCCATGGGTGATCTGTTAGCCAACCATCTTGCTCTAGTACGCGACTTTGATTCTTGGTACGTGATTTTATTGTCCAGGTACCGCAGCCTCCCGATAAGTTCCACAACTACTCTACAGTGACCGACTTTGCCAGGTTGCGGGGTTGGTCCACGTCGGCACCTCTGCGCACGGCAACCTTGTACGCCAGCATTTGTAAAGGCATGCTCGCAAGTATAGGTGAAAGCAGGTAGTCCACCTGCGGAATGTAGATCACCTCGTCCGCTTTGTCCCCTATCGCCTCGTCACCTTCTGTCGCAATTGCGACCACGATGCCGTCGCGGGCCTTGACCTGCTCTATCGTGCTGAGCATCTTGCTATAGACGTGGTCTTGGAGCGCGATGCACACTACCGGCAGCTTGTTGTCAATGAGGGCGTTGATGCCGTGCTTCATCTCGCCCGCGGGGCAGCCCTCTGCGTGGATGTAGCTTATCTCCTTTATCTTGAGCGCCCCCTCCAACGCGGTAGGGTAGTTCACGCCGCGCCCCAGGTAGAGCATGTCCTCGGCGTTGTGCAGCCTGCCCGCCAGACCATCGTAGAGCGACTCGTCGGCCAGCAGGTCGCCCGCCTGGTTGGGGAGCTTCATGAGGGCCTCCGCAAGCTCCCGCGAACGCTTCTCGGCGAGCGTGCCTCGCGCCTGCCCCAGCAACATGCCCAGCAACACCAGGTCCGCTATCATGCCGGTGAAGACCTTGGTGCTGGCGACCGCGATTTCCGGCCCCGCCTGCACGTGTATCTTGCTTTCGGACATACGGTCGGCCTGGCTGCCTATCACGTTCACAATCGAGAGCACCCGCGCCCCGTGCCGGCTGGCCTCCGCCATGGCCTCAAGCGTGTCCACCGTCTCGCCCGACTGCGAGATGATGACTGCGAGGGTGTCTGGTTCAACGACCGGGTTGCGGTAGCGGTACTCCGAGGCGTATTCGACGCTCACCGGTATGCGAGCCAGTTCCTCGAGGATGTACTTGCCCGCAAGCCCCGCGTGGAAGGCTGTGCCGCACGCCAGGATAACCACTTCCTTTAGCTGGCGTATCTCTTTGGTGGTGAGCGTGACGCTGGTAAGCTCGACCCGGCCCGTCTCCACATCCACGCGACCCCGCAGGGTGTCCATGAGCGCCCGTGGCTGTTCGTGGATCTCCTTCAGCATGAAGTGCTTGTAGCCGCCCTTGGCCGCGCTTATGGGGTCCCACGCGACCTGCTGCGGTTGCTTATGTACCTCGCTGCCGTCGATTTTGTAGTATCGCGCCTCGTCGCTGGTGAGGACCACGTACTCACCCGGCTCGAGGAAGGCCAGCCGCCGCGTATGCTGGAGGATGGCGGGTTGGTCCGACGCGACGAACATCTCGCCGTCGCCGTAGCCGACTACCACGCCCCCCGCGTTGCCGAGGCGTGCGGCGACAAGCAGGTCCGGCTCCTGGGCGCGCATGGCGACAATCGCATGCGAGCCACGTATGGCAAGCAGCATCTGCCGCATCGCCTCTTCCAGGCCCATCGCGCCATCCCTGAGGCACTGTTCGAGCAGGTGAGGCAGCACCTCAGTGTCGGTTTCGGAGTGAAATTCGTGCCCCTGCACGCGGAGCCGCTCTTTGAGTTCGAGGTAGTTCTCGACGATCCCATTCTGGATAACCACGATGTCGCCGGAGCAGTCGCGGTGCGGGTGCGCGTTGGCCTCGTTTACCTTGCCGTGGGTGGCCCAGCGGGTGTGCCCGATGCCCCTGTGTCCCGTGACCGGCTCATCCCTTAGCAGCGACTGGAGGTTGCTCAGCTTGCCCGCAGCCCTGCGCCGCTCGATGGAGCCGTTGTTCTGCACCGCGAGGCCCGCCGAGTCGTAGCCCCGGTACTCCAGGTTGCACAGACCCTCAACGATTATGCCGGTAGCCTCTCTGGGGCCAACATATCCGACTATTCCACACATCGCTAGCTACACTCCAAATCTGCTCTTGTGTTGATTGTAATTCTCGGTAAAGTCTTCGCGGTGGATTGTCCGCTTGCGCCACGGCGGATTATACCACAGCGCATCGTAGCACCCGCAACGCATGTGATAAGTCGCATAATTGCTCTATGGAACCGCAGGTGGCTGTGGAGTTTCGGCACCTGTAGTACCTGCAACGGGCGTGGGTGTAGGGGTCGGCTGGGGAGCATCGTCGTTGGCGGTGGGCGTTGGCACCGCCTGTGACGGCGTGGCTGTGGACGTAGGTGTGCGCGTTGCGGCCGGCGCAGCTTGAGTAGCCGTTGCTTGTGGGACCACGGCAGGTTCTGTTACGGTGGGTCTCACCGTCGGCTCGTCAGTGGCCGTAGGCGAGGGCTGCGTGGTGACCGTGGGGGGCACTACCGTGGGGGTGGGAGCAACCAGCGTGACCGTGGCCCTCTCTGCGGAGATGCTTTGCAGGGTTACTCCCTCAGGCAAGATAGTTTGCAACGAGATCTGGTGAGCGCCCGCACCAAGGCCGGACACGTTTGCTACCACGCGCACGTTCTCCGGGGCGATCTGCTGCAACCGGTTGATAGACCCTTGCAGCGTTACATCCACGCGCTCCGGCGAGACAAAGGCGCTGTAGCCTGGGGGCACTCCTTGCGCGACCGGGGCCACAGACAGCGCGATGGCGCTTTGGAACTCCTCCACCTGCACCGTAATTGTGATCTCGCGGGACTGCGTCGGCAGCAGGTCGACCCCGGCGGGCAGGATCAGTTGCGTGGTGGTGATGATGGTGGAAGTCGTGCCCGTTATCGGCACCGGCAGAACGTTTAGATTGTCGACCGGACCTAGGGCTTCTTCAGTGCAACATATCTGCACGTTATTGGGGTCCGCCGTGAGCAAGACGACGCGATAGCCGGCGGCCGGCTGCCCCAGGACAGAGGGTAGCACGCCTACGGTCTTGCTGCGCACGTATGTTTCTATCGGCACGAGCACCTGCACCGTCGCAGGCTCGAACGTGACACCCGAGACGTCGCGCCCCTCAGCGTCAAGGGCACGGGGGTTGCGGCTACCCTGCACGCGGGAAGTCTGGCCTTCGATGTTCACGGGCACCAGCACCCTGCTGATGCGGTTGATAGCGTCCTGCGAGCCTGTAACCTCCACGCTACGCGGCGTCACCTGGGCCGGGTCGAACTTGTAACCAAGCGGGGGCGTACCCTCAACCTCGACAGCTATGGAAAAAACCCTGGTTACCTGCAACTGAAGCTGGACCTGTATCTCGCGGGGATCTATGTTTACCGTCAGGCTGTCGCGAGGCAGGGCGTTCGTTTCGACGACAATTGGTACTTCATGTACGCCCTCAGTCATCTCGGACAGGTCGATAAATGGGTGTACATCCGCCGGACTGAGGTTGCGCATGAGGTTTTCGGGGGCCTGGATGGTTACATCGACGGTGGGCAAGGGGCTGATTACCCGCAGGTCGGAGGAAGTGCCCCGCACGTCGAGGGTCAGATCGCGGAAGGAAGTAGTTTGAGCAGGGTTCTCCAGGTTCACCACGTAGAACCACAGCAGGACGGCGAGGATTAGCGCGAGACCCAGGCGGCCAAGGCGTTCGTCAAGTTCGCCGCCGGTCAGTCGCTCCCTCCAGGTTAAGCCACGTGTACCTGCTACGTACGGAGCTGTAGTGGTGTCGATTATCCTGGTCACCCCGCCGGAGACGTCAACGATAGCAGGCTGAAGGTCAACAGTCGCCTCTGGCCCTGACACCGACCCGTTTGCAGCCACGCCCTGGGGCGCACTATCTCCGCGAGTAGCATCTCCATCGGGGTGCTGTGCGCGTTCGGACGCGCTCGCTTCTGACCGGCGCGGGGCACGCGAGGACTCAACGGCGGCATCCAGGATCGCGTCGTCATCTGCGGGGGGCGTGTTTCTACGCGCTGATCTGCGGAGTCTCTCGGCCTTCATCCTTCACACATTATAACGCACGACGCAGCCCTAAGACAGGTAAAATGGGCCGCTTTCCGTAAGAACCGGCTGCGAATTGTCGTTACTTCGCGGCTAGAATAAAGCGCTCGATGGCCTCGGCTGCCCCATCATCAGCCAGCGGCAGGCATACCCCATGTGCTATATCGAGTACCATCTGGGGAGCAGTCGGCATGGCAAGGCCGAAGCCCGCCCACTGTAGCATGTCCAGGTCGTTGTGCCCGTCGCCTATAGCCATGACCTCCTCACGCGCTACACCCACTTGCGCGGCTAGGAAAGCCAGCGCCCTGCCCTTGGAGCACTCCTTGTTGGTGAACTCGGTGAAGCGCGGGTGCGACTTGGTGACTTGCAGTAAGTTGCCGTATTGTTCCGCGAACTCATCCAACACGGCGTCCGTCTGCTCAGGTGGCGTGACTATCACTAGCTTGGTAGGTTCGAGACCTCCCTGACCGTCCAGCCAGGCGTGCAGGTCACCAACTTCATTGAGCACCAGGCCATAGTTTATCTGCGCGTAGTAGAGCGCACCCTCGGTCATGCGCGCCACGTATAGCCTGTCGTCCAGGTAGATGTTAAGGTGCAAGCCACGCTGCTCGGTGGCGCTAATTATCTCGTGGACGAGCAGCGAGGGCACAGTCTGATGGTACAGCACCTCCCCGGTGCCGTTGTGCCTGACCAGGGCACCCTGGTAGCAGATGAGTGGCGCGACAATCCCGACATCATGAGCTATTTTGCTGGCCGTGGTGAACATGCGGCCGGTTGCCAGGGTAACGAGCACGCCCCGCTCCTGCGCTGCTCGGATTGCCTTGCGGGTGCGCTGTGAGATGATGAGGTCGTCGGTGAATAGGGTGCCGTCGAGGTCGAGGGCTAGCAGCTTGATTGTCATCGTGTCTTCACCACGACAATCCTATCGTAGCCCGCCAAGTCTTTGCGGACCTCCACTGACGCGCCCGGAAACGCGGCGCGCGCTAGCTCGGAAACAATCCTACCTTGTGAGTACGCGGTCTCCATGACTACCGTGCCCCCAGGCAAGAGGTAGTCCGGGGCCATTTTTAGGAAGCGGCGGATGGTGTCCGTACCATCGTCCCCTCCACCGAACACCGCTACGTTTGGCTCCCAGGTAGCAACATCCGGCGAAGCCTCACCCGGCGACACGTAGGGCAGGTTTGCGGCAATGACATTGACTCTGCCAGGCAGAGGTTCCAGGAGGTCTCCTAACAAGAGGGTAGCGCGGTCTGCAACTCCGTGCCTGATGCCATTCTGCCGGGCGACTTCCAGCGCATCCGGGGAGATTTCGGTCCCGAATCCACGTGTAGATGGCCGGTTGACCAACACCGAAACTAAAATAGCACCACTTCCTGTGCCTATATCAGCCAATTGGCTTAGTTCTGCTTTGGGCAATTGCTCCAAGCAAGCCTCAACAACACACTCAGTTTCAGGTCTGGGTACGAGTACGTCCCTGGTGATGACAAGGTCAAGG
>DASVVE010000020.1:0-27629 GCA_036386675.1 Chloroflexia bacterium
AGAGAGAGTAGGTAGAGCAGGTAGAGCAGTTGGGTAGAGGAGTCCCCTTGTGGGACTTGGTAAGGTGTAGCCCCCGATTTCAATCGCGGGGCGTCGGCTGGCACCATATGTGGCTGTACTTGCTGACATTCCTTCCTTAGCATGGTATTCAGAATGACAACGAAGGAGCCATGTGTGCTTTCCCGTTACTTAATTGTGATATGACTTCTAGCCACTCAGCACCCTTCCCAGCAATAATCCTCCTGCCACGCTCCAGGGGTCTTGACGCCGCCTCTCTAATGAGCTACAAAGTAACCATTCCAACAGTCGAGGAGCCAACCCGATGAACAATTCTCCCGCCGGTGCCGCTAAGACAGGCCCCGCAGTCGCCATACCCGACACTACCGAGCTGACAAGCGCCCTCTCAGGCGAGTTGGTCCTTCCCGGCCACACCGACTACGAGACCGCCCGCAGGTCGTGGAACAAGGCGTTCAACTGCCACCCAATCGCTATCATTCGCTGCCGCAACACAGCCGACGTGGTCCAGGCGGTACGCTTCGCCACGGAAAACGACCTCCCCATAGGCGTGCGCAGCGGCGGCCACAGCGCCTCCGGCCTCTGCGTCGTAGACGACGGTGTCGTCGTAGACCTGTCCCTGGTGAACGACATAGCCATCGACCCTGAGCGGCGCATCGCCAGGGTAGGGCCGGGCCTCACCTGGGGCGACTACACAAACCAGGCAGCCGAATATGGCCTCGCCACCCCCGGCGGCGACAGCGGCACGGTGGGCGTGGGCGGCCTCACCCTGGGCGGCGGCATCGGCTGGCTCGCACGCAAGTACGGCATGACCATAGACCACCTGCTCTCCGCCGAGGTCGTCACCGCTGACGGGCAGGTGCTCACCGCCAGCGAAACCGAGCACCCCGACCTCTTCTGGGCCATACGTGGAGGAGGCGGCAACTTCGGTATTGTCACCTCTTTCGAGTTCAGCCTGGTCCCAGTTGGCCTCGTCTACGGTGGCATGATAGGATTCCCCGCCGACCCCACCCTGCTTACCTCCTACCTGCGACTCGCCGCCGAAGCCCCCGACGAACTCAGCACCATCCTGATGCTGATGTTAGCCCCGCCCATGCCCATGATACCCGCCGAGTACCACGGCACGCCTATTATTGGCGTCTTGTTCTGCTACGCGGGCGACCCGCAAGAAGGTGAAAGGGCAATCGCCCCACTGCGGGACATGGCTACGCCCATCATGCAAATGGTCCAGCCGATGCCTTACCCGGTGCTCTTCCAATTCTCGGCGGAAGGGGCCACCAGTCGTCCCGCCAGCGTACGCTCCCACTTCCTTGACGGCCTGGACGACTCGACAGCCGCCGCTCTTGTCGAGCACGTGAGCCGGGCCGCCTCCCGGCAGGGCATCCTCCAGTTCCGCGTGCTCGGCGGTGCTATGTCTCGCCAATCTGCGGACAGCACGGCTTTCGGCCACCGCGATAAGCCCTACATGGCAACCATCATCAACGCCTGGATGAGCGCTCCCGCCGGTCCCTCAGAGGTCACGGAGCACCGCGCCTGGACCGAACGGGCCTGGCACCTACTCAAGCCTCATTCCACCGGGGCCTACGTCAACTTCCTCGGTGACGAAGGCGAAGACTCCACAAGACAAGCCTACCCACCCACCACCTACGCCCGCCTCGCCCAAATCAAACACCGCTACGACCCCGCTAACCTCTTTAAAGGCAACCGCAACATCCCGCCCGCCCCTCCGCTCTAGCCTCCATCCAGCAACCCCGTAGCAGGGGCGCGATACATCGCGCCCCTGTTAGGTAGCCGCGCTCCTTCTAGCTCCAGGACCAAGCCCCACCCTGTCATCCTGAACGCAGTGAAGGATCTAAAAAAGGTGAGTAGGGGTGATGTTTGATACATGAACATTGTGCTTCAGGTTCAAAGGACTCCCAAGGGCAACATCTGAGATCCTTCACTGCGTTCAGGATGACAGATGGGGCTTGGTCCTGCTATTCTCCCGAACACACTCGCTCCCAGCACCCCGATACGGCCCCAAAGTTGACAGACCCCCCTTCCTACTTTATAATTTGTTTTTGACTGCCTATTGAGCAGGCGCGCAAACATCTATAGTTTGCCGCCCGGAGCAAGGCGAATTTCGCGGCTCCGGCTCGCCCAGCCGGCAACTACACCGCACGCGCGGCGGAGCTGCGCATGATCCAAAAATCCCAACACCCGGAATAAGAGCACACATGGAATGTCCCAGGTAAGAAGTACGTAGCTGCAGGCGTCATGAGACGTTCGCCCGGTACTTCCTACCTCGCTTTTAGTACACCTGAGAGGAGCACTTCTTTGCGTCAGAACCCGTTAGCCTGGCTGGCCGGCATCATCGTCGTCACAATGCTCGCCGGTTACGTAGATATGTCCAACGTCATCGGGCAAGGCGGCCCCGACTGCGAGAACCCTGGGTTCTTCTGCAAGGACGTAAGGACGCGCCTGGGCCTCGACCTCCAGGGTGGCTTGCAGCTAGTCTTGCAGGCCGAGCCTCGCAACCCCGCAAACCCCGTGACCTCGGAGCAATTAGAGTCGGCCCGCCGCATCCTGGAAGACCGAGTCAATGCCATTGGTGCCTCCGAGCCGGTCGTCCAGACCGCCGAGGGCAACCGCATCCTGGTGGAACTCCCAGGCATCCAGAATCTCGAAGAAGCCACCAACATCATCCAGCAGACCGCGTTCCTGGAGATTGTCAGCAGCGGCGCTGTCCCCATCCCCGCAGGCACCTTTATTTGTACGTCAGAAGGCTGCCCGTCGCGCTCACAACTTAACGCCAACGCCAGCCCCACCGCCGCTGCCGCCCAGCCTTCAGCAAGCGTGGGCATAACAGGCACCGGGTCCATTACCGCCACTCAGACCGTAACCGGCACGAGCGGGGCCGCTACCACTCCGACCCCTGAGGCCAGCCCCACTCCCATCAGCCAGGAGTATCAGACCATCATTACCGGCGACCAGATTGACGGCAGCCGCGTGCTGATGCAGTTTGACCCCACCACAGGCCAGCCGATGGTGGCTTTCGCACTGAAGGAAGATGGACCCGATATATTCCGCGATTTTACACAGAGTAACGTAGGTAACTACATGCCTATCGTGCTCGACAAGCGCGTCATTAGCTCCCCCCGCATCGAAAGCCCCATCCCGAACGGCGACGGTCAGATTACCGGCCTCACCGCCACGGAAGCTCGCTCGTTGGCGCTCCAGCTGAAGTACGGCGCGCTGCCGGTCTCCCTCAGTCCCATCGAGTCGCGCAAGATTTCCGCGACATTGGGCCAGGAAGCCATCGACAAGAGCATCACGGCGGGCATCATCGGCCTCGGCCTCGTGGTGCTGTTCATGATCGTCTACTACCGGCTGCCCGGCGTGCTCGCCAGCGTGGCCCTCATCATCTACTCGATGATCACCTACGCCGTCTTCAAGCTGGTGCCGGTCACCCTCACACTCGCGGGTATCGCCGGCTTCATCCTGTCTATAGGTATGGCGGTTGACGCCAACGTCCTTATTTTCGCACGCTTGAAAGAAGAGCTAAGATCGGGCAAGACCCTTTCTGCCGCGGTGGAGGCCGGCTTCGACCACGCCTGGCCCTCCATTCGCGACAGCAACGTCGCGACCCTCATGACCTGCGCCATCCTGTTCTGGTTCGGCTCGACCTTCGGTGGCGCGTCCATCATCAAGGGCTTCGCGCTGACCCTGGCGATTGGCGTTATCATCTCGCTCTTCACCGCCATCACGGTCACGCGCACCTTCCTGCGGGCCATCGTGGGCACCGGCCTCTCCCGTAGCAGGTGGGCCTTCTTCCTGGACCAGGCCCAAAGCCCCTCCGCCAGGACCACCGAAGCATAGTCGAGTGGTTAGTGGTTAGTGGTTAGTGAAGAGTTCTCTTCTAACCACTAACCACTAACCACTAACCACTAACCACTAACCACTAACCACTCCAACGAGGTACCAATGATAGATCTTGTAAGCAAGCGTTTTCTATACCTGGCATTCTCACTGCTAATCATCATACCCGGCCTCATCGCTATCTTGCTGGGCGGCCTGAAGGTGGGTATAGACTTCACGGGCGGCACCCGCTGGGAGGTCCGGCCGGTCGCTGAGTACGCCACGGCCACGGAGCGCTTCTCCGCTTTGCTCGACGAGCAGGGCTTCGACGGCGCGCTGGTCAAGGGCGGCACACTGAGCCTGCTGAGCGCCACTCAGGCCACCACCGACACCACCGAGGGCACGGTAGACACCATCATCATGGACCTGCCGGGCCAACTGACGGCCGAGGACAAGGCCCGCCTGGAGAATGTGCTGGTGGAAGAGGGCCTGGTGGCCGGTAGCCTGGTCACCGAGGAAGTGTCTCCTATTACCGGCACGAATACGCTCACAGCCACGGTGCTCCCCACCGGCACGGTCACGGGCACCCAGACCGTCACGGGCACGCAAGCCGTAGCCGCCACGGGCACCGTCACCGGCACCACCACGACCGGAGGCACAGGTACAGGCGCGGGCACCACGGGCGGCGGGCAAGCCCAGACGATCACGCGCTACAGCATAGACGAAGCCTCAGAGATTGACTTCCGCTCGGTAGGTCCCACCGTCGGCCGGGAGTTGGTAGGCCGCGCCTTCTGGGCCATTATGATTGCCTCCCTCGCCATCCTGCTCTACCTGACCCTGGTCTTCCGCAAGGTGCCCAACGCCTTCCGCTATGGCATCTGCGCTATCGTCGCCCTCTTGCATGACGTGCTGGTGGTGCTCGGTATCTTCGCCATACTCGGCCTCCTATTCGACGTGGAGATTGACGCGCTCTTCATCACGGCGCTGCTTACCGTGATAGGTTTCTCCGTGCACGACACCATCGTGGTGTTCGACCGCACCCGTGAGAACATCATCAAGCGCCGCTTCGAGCGCTTCGAGGACGTGGTGAACTACTCCCTGGTGCAGACGCTGGCCCGCTCCATCAACACCTCGATCACCGTGCTGCTGACCCTGTTCGCGCTCTACCTCTTCGGCGGCGCGAGCATCCGCAACTTCGTGCTAACCCTGCTCATCGGCATCCTGTCGGGCACCTTCTCCTCCATCTTCACCGCCTCCATGCTGCTGGTAGTCTGGGAGAAGCGCGAATGGGGCCGCATGTTTGGCCGCAGCGCCCCACCGCCCGCCGAAGGCCCCGGCCGCCGGGCCGCAACCGCGAGGCGGTAGGAAGTGCTGAGTTCCGAGTGCCGAGTGCCGAGTGCCGAGTGCCGAGTACCGAGTACAATATGATACTCACTCAGAACTCGGAACTCAGAACTCGGAACTCAGAACTCGGAACTCGGAACTCGGCACTCGGCACTCGGCACTCGGAACTCGGCACTCTTTACACAATTGCCTACTTGACAAGAATGTGATACAATTCACGCGCCCTGCCCGGTTACATGTGTGTGGCCGGGCAGTTGATGTAAACGGATAATGCCGCGAACATCATATATGGTCCCCGGTTAAGGAGTGTGGCAACGGGGCCACGCATCTAATCTAGCAGACTTTTGGAGGAGAGGAGAACTAATGGAGCATAATGACGTTGTAACACTGCTAACGTGGTTCGTGCCTGTCGCGGGCATCATAGCAGTGGCCTTCGCCATCTACCTGGCGCGTGACGTGCTGGGCCGGGACACTGGTACCCCGGAGATGCAGGAGATAGCCAGCACCATCGTAGAGGGTGCTATGGCCTTCCTCAAGCGCCAGTACACGACCATCGCGGTGCTTTCGGTGGTCACGGCTATTCTGGTGGGCATACTGCTGGCGGTCATCCCCGGTGCCACGCAAGGCACCACGGTTGACTCTACTACCCTGGGCATAATGACCTCCGTAGCGTTCCTGTTAGGCGCTGTGGCCTCGGCTGTTTCGGGCTACATAGGTATGTACGTGGCCGTGCGCGCCAACCTGCGCACCGCCGCCGCCGCCCGCAACTCCCTTGGTGAGGCGCTCACGGTGGCCCTCAGGGGTGGTGCCGTGTCGGGCTTCCTGGTGGTCGCCTTGTCCTTGCTCGGCGTCTTCCTCATTTACTTCGCTTACGCCGCTATCGCAGGTGGAGGGGCCGACGGTGCCGCTCAGGCACCCTTCCTCATCGTGGGCTTCGGCTTCGGAGCTTCGTTCGTGGCCCTGTTCGCCCAGCTTGGCGGCGGTATCTACACCAAGGCCGCCGACGTAGGTGCCGATCTCGTGGGTAAGGTGGAAGCCGGTATCCCCGAAGACGACCCCCGCAACCCCGCCGTTATAGCCGACCTTGTGGGCGACAACGTGGGCGACTGCGCGGGCCGCGGTGCCGACCTCTTCGAGTCGACCGCCGCTGAGAACATCGGCGCTATGATCCTCGGCGTGCTGCTCTACGAAATCACCGGCCGCGAGAACTTAGCCTGGATACTCTTCCCGCTCGTGATACGCGCCTTCGGCTTGGTAGCTTCCCTGGTGGGTATTCTCTCGGCCCGCGTCTCCGGCCGTGGCGGGCAGGACGTGACCGACAAGGCAGCCCTCGCCGCCCTGAACAACGGGTACTACATCATGGCGGCTGTATCAGCGGTTGCGATGTTGCTGGTAAGCTGGATCATGCTCCCCGAATCGGCCGCGAACGGTTGGTCGTCGGGCATCTGGTATGGCCTGGCGGGTATCATAGGTATTCTGACCTCTATCGCCTTCGTGTTCATCACCCAGTACTACACGGCAGGCTCCTGGCGGCCCGTGCGAGAAATCGCGGACGCCGCCCGTACCGGCCCAGCCACCACGATCATCTCCGGTATCGCGGTCGGCTTCGAGACGACCTTCTTGCCCACCATGACCATAGTCGCGGCGCTTTTTAGCTCGTACTGGCTGGGCACGATGGGCAACCCGTCGGACCTGGCTGAAGTAGGCATCCACGTGCCTGGCGTGGAGGGTACATTCGGCGTGAACACTGCGGTGGCCTCTGGTATCTTTGGTACCGCCGTGGCGACCATGGGTATGCTCATGTCCTGCGCCTACATCCTGGCGATGGACACCTTCGGCCCCATCACCGACAACGCCGGTGGTATCACCGAGATGTCCCATCAGGCCAAGGAAGTTCGCGACATCACGGACGGCCTGGACGCGGTGGGCAACACCACCAAGGCCCTGACCAAGGGCTACGCGGTAGGCTCGGCGGCGCTCGCTGCCTTCCTGCTCTTCTCAGCCTACCTGGACAAGGTACGGCAGGTGCAACCTGAGACGGAGTTGGTGAAGGGCCAGGTGCCCATCAACCTATCGCAGATAGAGGTGTTCGCGGGGGCGTTCATCGGCGCTATGCTGGTGTTCCTCTTCTCGTCTCTCGCCATTCGTGCGGTGGGTCGCGCGGCAGGCCAGATGATAGAAGAAGTCCGCCGCCAGTTCCGCGCCGACCCCGGCATCATGCTAGGCACCTCTCGACCTGACTACGCCCGCGCTGTAGACATCTCTGCCCGCGCGGCCCTACGTGAGATGATCGCACCCGGTCTGCTGGCTGTGGCAACGCCCGTGCTTGTCGGCGTCATCCTCGGCTGGGAGGCGGCTGGTGGTCTCCTCATGGTGGGCACCATCGTCGGCGTGCTCATGGCTAACGTGCTCAACAACGGCGGCGGCGCGTGGGACAACGCCAAGAAGTTCATCGAGTCGGGCGGCCTCAAGGACGCGGAGGGTAACGTCCTCGGCAAGGGCACCGAAGCTCACAAGGCCTCGGTGGTAGGTGACACGGTAGGCGACCCCTTCAAGGACACCGCTGGCCCGTCCCTCCACGTGCTCATCAAGCTGCTCTCCACAATCACGTTGGTGTTGGCCCCGCTCTTCATCCGCTAGCCCGCATCAACAGGTACCAGAAAAGAGCCACCTCGCAAATGAGGTGGCTCTTTTCATACCCTCCTAACGGAACTCTCCCAAAGATAGCGCTGCCCAAGGTGAGCACCCAAATCCCCTACTTTATCATTCTGAGCACACCACCAACTAAGTTGGGTACATTTAGCCGGGCGGTTGAAACCGCGGGCTAGCCTTACAAAGTGCCCCTTCGGGCACTACGCCTTCCTGGTAACAACTTCGTTGGTGGTGTACTGAGCGCCCCGAAGAATCAGCCTCCCCTGTTCGCCCGCATCTTAGCAGCACCCAAAGCCCCTTTGTCATTCTGAGCGTAGCGAAGAATCTCGTCCCTCACCATCCAGAAGGACCCCCTAAGGCCCCACCCTTGTCATTTCGAACATGCGGCTACGCTCAGGGTAAACTCCGTGAGACATCTCGTCCCTCACCCCCTAAGTACCACCTTTCCTTCAGCAACCCAATCCCTTAGCAAAGCGGTAACATACGGGTACACACCGACAAAAGGCAGCCCCTCTCGCCACCTTTATGACATGCCCTCTAGTTACTGCCAATATCAAAGATAATGTGGTGATCAAAGTACTCAATTATGAGTTCAACCGGCGATACATCTACCGGCATATCGAAAATGAGCAGGGCATCCTCACCTGTAGTACCACCTAGCCATTCCACCTCCAACGGCGGTGTGCCTTGCTCCCGGTAAAACTCAAAGAGGCTGGCATCAAAGCTGTAGTTCGGGTCATTTCCTGTCTCCTGGTGGATATTACCCTTCGTATCAAGTGCATACCATTTGAGGAACTTAAGGGAATTACCCGCCTCCGAGCTGGCCCGCAGCCTGATGAGCCAGAACTTGCCCATGCGAGGCTGCGCCACCTGTCCGGTGCTCTTCGACACTGTAATCGTAGCGCTCGATTCAACTCGTGTCACACTGAGAGACCAACCGCCTACCTTTCCGGTCTCTCCTGCCCTGAGATGAGGCCCTTGAAGAAGACTCACCGTCCTGCTATAGGTGTCGGCAATCTGCACTAGCGCCGTTGCAGTGGAACTCGCCTCGTCACGGACCCGCGCAAGCTCGGCATCGCCTTCCACATCCGCCGTCCTGTAGCCTTCTTGGTAAGCAAATCTATAGACAAATGCTCCTAGCAGCACCAATACCGCAACTACAGCGGCAACCAATGTCCATCGTTTTCTACCGGTAGACTGGCCCATCCCCAATCCCTCTATAGAGACAGAGTCCTATCACCTACAGGGTAACACCCTTCTTTGGCGCAGGTTAGGCTGCCTGAATACCTCTCTCCCTCACAAACGCCTCAAAATCGCCCCTGATTCCCGGGTGCTCCACCACCTGCAGCGCCTCGTGCGGTGTCACCCACCTGTAGTCGCTATGCTCCCTGGAAAGCCTCACCACGTCCGACTCGGTCCTGCACCAGAAAATGATCCCAACCAGCTCATTTTCCGCCGACCTCTCACCCCTGTACAAGTGGAACACGCTAATCGGCTTCACAATCTCCACCGCAAGCCCGCACTCCTCCTCGATCTCCCTCCTGAGCGCGTCCTCCGGCTCCTCGAACTGGTGCACCCTGCCCGTCACGTCCTCCCACACTCCCCCTTCAAAGTCCGCCGCGTCCGACCGCTTGATTAAGAGCACCCTCCCAGTATGCACGTGCTCGATCACCGCCCCCACCGCTACCATGAACCTGCCAATAACCGCCTCAGCCATGTCACACGCTCGTGGAGCCGCTAGCCCCCATCACAGGTGCGTTCAACACCTTCTCGATAAACCGCTTCGCATCCTCGTCCCGGTCCGACACGTCCACGTCAACCCGTATCTTCTCGTTCGGTCCGGCGGGCCACACCGTCACCCAGATCAACCCCTCTCCAAAGAACGAAATCTGGTTCCCCTGGTGCGCGCTCAACTTCATCCCCAGCCCGCCTTCCTCCTGCCCGAAGAAGCCCTTAGCCGCCTCAAATATCGCCTCCCGCCCCATCCCCGTATGCGTCTCATACCTCACAACCCCATACCTCCCTCTGCCCTTCGGGAATTACGAATTACGAATTACGAGTGGTGCCTAGCCAAACACTGATTATCGTCACGCGTGCCGTACACCTTCGCGCTTCTGTCCACTAACTCGTAATTCGTAATTCGTAATTCGTAATTCGTAATTACCCGTTCCAGGTTCCGCTCTTGCCGCCTTCCTTGTGGACCAGCCGCACGTTCTGTATGCTGGCTCCTCGCTCTATCGCCTTGAGCATATCATAAATAGTCAGCGCCGCCACCGACACCGCCGTCAACGCCTCCATCTCCACGCCTGTGGGGCCGGTAGTCTTCGCCCGCGCCTCTATCTCGATGCCCCACTCCCTCACCGCTAGCCCCACCTTCACCGATGTGAGCATAATGGGGTGGCACAGAGGTATCAGTTCCGGCGTCTTCTTTGCCGCCATGATACCCGCCACACGGGCCACAGCCAGCACGTCGCCCTTCGCCGCCCGCCCCTCGCGCACCACGCTCAACGTCTCAGGGCTGAGCCGCACCTCCCCGCGCGCCACCGCCACCCGCTCCGTGTCCGGCTTCGCTCCAACGTCCACCATGACAGCGTGCCCGCTCTCGTCCAGGTGCGTCAGCTTGGTTTGCTCGTCCTGCATTTTACTCATCTAGTATGTCACACCCATCCCACGTATGGAAGTTCCGCCCCGAAAGCATAAAGTCCCCGCAGGGGGACTTCGTAAACGTTGCCCGCGGTTTCAACCGCCAGGAGCACTAATAAGCGTTCTTCCCCCGCACCATCGTCCAGATAGTCCTCACAATAATCTTCAGGTCGAACAGCACCGACCAGTTCTCCACATAGTACAGGTCGGCTTGCGTGCGCGTTGCTATGTCGCTATCCCCCCGCAGCCCGTTGACCTGCGCCCAGCCCGTTAGCCCAGCCTTCTCCCGGTGCCTGCGCAGGTACTTGGGTATCGTCTGCGCGAACTCCTGCACGTAAGCGGGCTGCTCCGGCCTCGGCCCCACCACGCTCATCTCCCCGACCAGCACGTTATAGAACTGCGGAAGCTCGTCCAGCGAGAAGCGGCGCAGGAAGGTGCCGATGCTCGTGCGGCGCGGGTCGTTGCGCACCGTCCAGCCCGGCAGCCCCTCCTTCAGCTTGGGCGTCTCATCCTCCTCCACCTTCACCTTCATCGTGCGGAACTTGACCAACTGGAACGGCTTACCGTCCAGCCCCACGCGCTCCTGGATGAAGAACACCGGGCCTGGGCTGGACAACTTTATAGCCAGCGCGATAACCAGCATCAGCGGTGAGGTGAGCACCAGCACGATCAGGCTGAACACGATGTCGAAGGCGCGCTTCATACGCCGGTTCCACCCACGAAGCGCCACGTCCTTGACGCTCAACAGCGGCAGACCGCTCAACTCGCCCACGCTCACTTCGTTCTGGGTCATCAGCTGGAAGGCGTCGGGATAGATCTTCACCGACACCGTTTCGTCCTCCAGCAGGCCCAGGATGTCGCGTAGCTGTTTGTCGGAAGCCCCCGTCAGCGCCAGAATGACCTCTTCGACGTTGTGTTTGCGGACCAGCACGGGCAGCTTATTCAGGTTGCCCAGTATCGGCGCGCGCAGCTTGTGCTCGTTGCCACCCGCCTCCGCCGCCCCCACCTCTACCAGGCCCACGACTGTATACCCCAGGGTGCTGTGGTGGCGCAACCGCTCTTCGACCATCTGCGCGGTAGGCCCCGTGCCCACGATAAGCACACGCGCCCTGTCGAACCCGCGCTTGCGCAACGTGCCCAGCCCGGCGCTGTACACCAGTCTCATCGCCGTGACGAACAGCACCGTAAAGACCCAGCCCGTGAGGAGCACCTGGCGCGAATAATTGAACTTGTCTTCACCCAGTAGGAGAGAGCTTACCGCCACCGAGGCGAGGGTGCCCATAGACACCGCGAGCGCGATCTTGTAGAACTCGTCAACGCGAGACGCCCCGCGCTTCAGGTTGTACAGCTTGCTCAGGTAGAAACTGACGATGATGCTCCCAATCGTCACACCCAGCATCGTGACATACACCGGGCTGTCGCTCGGAGCCAGTTGCTGCCCTTCCTCCACCGACTTGATGGCGTAGGCTGTGGCAAATGCCCCCGCCACGGCCACTATATCCAGCAGCATCTCCAATAGCACCAGCACCACCGGCGTCAGCTTGGCCGGTTGCTTGGGCAGCGGGGGCAGTGACGGAATTTGTACCGGCTCGTCAATCCCGGTGCGCCCCTGACGCACGTCCCGGCGCGCCCTTGCGACCTGCTCTGCCTCCGCGGGCGACAAGGGCACCGGCACAGCCGAAGGAGCGGGCGCGGTCTCAAGCACCTCAGCAGATGATGCGGGACCACCCGCCCCACGCCCACCCTTGGACGCGCCCGCAGGCTCAGCTACTGGCGCGTGGCTGGCGGCCATCATCTGTGCTCTATTCGGGCCGTTGTTGCGCCCGTTGGAGTGTCCGTTAGGTGGTCTCATGTACAGTTCGTGCCTGTTCACTCGCGTAATTTATACATTCATTGGCTTGTTAGCTAATATACCACTTTCCTATGTTACTCTTTTGTGCTCAGTGGGCCTCAATGCGTTCTGCAACAGGGCAATCGTGCCTCTGACTGCGATCCCCATTGTAACTACAGCATTTATTATTCCAGGTCTGCTCTGCGCGTAGTGCTTGTGATAAAAGACGTGCATCGCCCGGTAGAACTCGCGTATCGAGCGGCCGCTCTGCTTCCTGCTGCTCGCCCCTTTATGATGGAGCACATGCACTGCCGGGTAGTAGAACACCTTCCACCCCCGCTCCTTGGCCCTGAATGCCAAATCGAGGTCCTCCCCGTACATGAAGAACCGTTCGTCGAATAGCCCCGCCTGCTCCAGCGCACGCCGCCTCACCAGCATGTACGCGCCCATCACCGAGTCGACTTCCGCCGTCTCGTCCTCGCCCAGGAACGTCAGATTATACTTCGATACCAGCTTGCTCTTCGGGAACGCTTTGCTCAACCCGGTCAGCTTGAAGAACGACGATGCGGGAGTAGGGAACGAACGGCGGCAGGCCAGGTCCAGCGTGCCATCCAGCTTGACCACCTTTGGCCCAACCACCCCCGCTTGCGGCCGCTCCTCCAGGAAGCGCACCGTCTCCTCGAACGCCTCCTCCGGCACCACCGTGTCGGGGTTGAGAAACAGCACGTAGTCGCAGGGGAACCGCAGCGGCGAATCGCCCTCCGTGGGCACCTCCGACCGGGGCTGCGACATATCCCCAGGCCCCGAAAGATGCAGCGCCTCGCCCTTGCTACCCGCCCCCGGTAGCGACTTTAGCCCCGACAGCCACCGCAATGCCAGGTTGTTGGCATAGCCGAAACCACCGTTGCGGTCGCTGGAAATAAGCGTTGCATGGGGGTACCGTCGCGCAACCAATTCGAGGCTGCCGTCAGAGGAGCGGTTGTCTACGACGAGGATGTGGAAGGGGAAGGACGTTTGGCTGGCGAACACCGACTCCAGGCAGGCATCCAGCAAATCCCGTGTATTATAGTTGACAATAACAACAGCCAGATTTGGCATGGCAGTATTATACCAGACTAGCGCAAGGCTCCTATGAGCACGTCCTCTGTGGGGAAAACCCTCACAAAGCTACAACGCGCTGGCGACACCTGGGTTGTAGAGTGGGGAGGATCTTGGGACTGCGGTGTCACGGTATGAGGTGGCACACTGAAGGCCAGGAGCATAGTATGTTCATCCTTTATTGTAGGTGTGTCCTCTCCTCGTGTCAAGCCGGAAGCACGGGGCAGTAGGCCACGTCAGCTTCTTATCTCTAATGCGCTTTCGGCTACCAGATAATGAGTTTGCATATCCACCCTGCAAAGCAGAAGGTGCAATGAATTTACTGTACATTAATGGTCCCTGATATATAGCCTTACAGTCAACCATGATGCACTCGGTCATAATATTTACCATTGACAAAGCACCTCTCCTTTGCTATTCTCAGTCCGTTGCTCTCCTGCTCGCTTTTCTTCCTACATTGGATAGCACGGCGACAGTACCAGCCACCGGCATTGGTGCGCAGCCTGACCCGGGTGACACCGCAAATAATTGCCGGGGTTGCTGTATTGGGCCGAAGACTCACCCAAACATAATAGCGAACCAAGGAGGTCTACCATGGTTGTAAAACTAAAGTCCGAGTGCATCCAGGACCTGGATACCGTACAAGGTTTGCAGAATGCCCTTCAAAACGCCATCGAATTGGAACACTCAACGATTCCAACCTACCTGTATGCCTACTTCTCGATAAATTTCGCGCCGGGATTCTCGACGGATCCAAAATCCACCAACTATGCCATTAACGAGGTACTCTGGTCGGTTGTATACGAGGAGATGCTGCACATGGGTCTGGCGTGCAATCTCCTCAACGCCATTGGTGGTTCCCCGCAAATCAATACCGAGGACTTCATTCCAGCATACCCTGGCCCACTGCCCTGCGGGGTTGAAACTGGGCTGACGGTGCCGCTTGCCCCCTTTTCTAAAGACCTGGTGAAGAACGTCTTTATGGAAATAGAAGAACCGGAATACCTGCTGCCTCCTGGTTCTACGGAAGTCACCATAGGGATGTTTTACAATGCTATCGCCCAGTCGTTCGCAACATTCAACCAGAACTTTCTTAACGGCACAGGACCAAATATCTTCGTGGGCGACCCCACAAGACAGATCGACTTTAGTCAGGCCTTCGGTGCCAGCAATCTCCCCGGTCCGGTACATGATTTAGACACGGCCATGGCCGCAATCACCTTGATCGTGGACCAGGGAGAAGGCACGTCTAAGTCCCCCCTGGACCCCGAGCCGCTAGACTCCACGGAGCCTCTGGCACATTACTATCGCTTCCTTGAAGCCTATGAAGGCCAGACCATCGTCCCTGATTCAACTAAGCCTCACGGCTGGGGTTTTGGTCCGCCCACGATTGACTTCGATTCCAGCGCCGCCGGAGTGCTGCCTATGATTGAGAACCCCAAAGAAGCCAATTACCCCGCCAACTCAGACGTTCAAAAAGCTTGTCACGCCTGCAATCAGGTCTACATGCAACTATTGAACCGCCTCCACGATGGCTTCAACGGTAACCCCCCACCCAGCGCGTTTGATTATGGGGCCAAGAATAACGTCTTCCACCTGATGGATAATTTTGAGGCAGCCGCTAAGACTCTCATAGCCTTCAAGTTGGACGATGGTACCAACGCCGGGCCTAGCTTCGAGTACCAGCCATTAGATTCGTAACGTCACTCGCACCAGAACAGCTAAAGCCTCATACGAGAAATAGAAAGACCTGGGTACATGATCATGTACCCAGGTCCTTTCGCTTGACGAACAAGCCTCGTTCTATCATTGGTAAATTGCACGAATTTGTGAACAGGGAGCAAATCGAGGTCCCATCGCGAATGAGCGTGGATTCGGCCCATTTGTTCTAATCAGGTACAGCGGCGTTCTCAAATTCGTGCGATGCTCCATCGCACGAATTTGAGAACGAATTAACCAACAGATGCAAATAAGGTCTACCTTGTTACTCGTTGAGAATGCTAACTCCTGTAAGAAATTGTAGTTATCGGGTATGTGCAATGTCAAGATGTGTGCGAGCAGCGGAGTGAAAAAGTCACACCGAAGTAATAGAACCACAAGGCAATGGGTGGTAAATTGCACCAATTTGAGAACGGCGCTGGAAACGGCGGCTCTTCCTAAACGAACGTAATATGTGCTCATTTGTTCTAATCAGGCTGGGTAGCGTTCTCAAATTCGTGCAATGAGAGCTTGCACGAATTTGAGAACGAATTAACCACTTAGGTGCAAACCGAGATAGGTTGTTGCTCGTCCAGGGCGACAAAATACTTCAAGATATTGTAGCTCTCAGGACTTTACTATGTCAAAAGGTGCCAGAGCGACGGAGTAATAACACGCACATAGAAGTAGGAGAACCAGGAGGCATTTAGGGCGTACTGCCAGTCCTCTGAACAAGAAGGATCTGAAGCTAAGTTTGCATCCAAAGCCGGAAGAGACCGGGTGCCACCAAGGGGAGGATGCTGAAATATGTATGAGGCTTGACGTTTGTTGCCTCTATCACCTTTGCAATCGTGGCTTTCCCAACTTGGTCCTTCTCAATTGCAAGTGCTTGGCCCAAGTAATATACAACCAACAATAGGTGCTGACTTGAGCAGGCAACTAAACGCCATGTGTGCCGCCGGCGCTTAGAGAACGAAATAATTCATGCTTTCATCTCATTCTGCCAGGTGCTGGAAAACAACAACCGCCCAAATTAAGAGCCGGGGTACATGAACTCGGACCTGATTAGCTTCCTGAGTCCAGCTAACGGACACAGGTTTGCCCTTGCCTGTATCAGGTGTGAGAAGTAATACCCTGCCAACAGGAGGCAATCCTTCAATGGTTAGCTCTAAGTTCTCCAGCGACCCTGGTGGCGTACGTAACGAGTTCCAGGTCACGTCGCTCTGGTCCCTGAGATTGATCAGATGCACGATGTGGTGCCCCGCCTTGCGCCGTGCCACTGTCCATACAGCCCCCGCTTCGGCCTCGGCGGCATAAGATACACCTCGAAGAGACAAACTTGCGCCATCGCCCGGCTCATCGTCCGTCAGCTCAGGTGATATAAGCAACTCTTCATAACGCAACAGGAAGTCGTAATAAGCGCGCATCCTGGCCGCGAAAGCAGGGCGCAGAGTCGCATACTTCGGGTAATAGGGGTCGCAGAGGATACCGTCGCGCTCTCCCAGCAGCAGGTGCGAACCTCCACTTGCCGCGATGGTAGCCGTGGCGAGCAAGGCCGCGGCTTCAGCCTGGGGCAGGGTGGTCTCGTCCGTCTCCGCGAAGGGCGATAGATAGGCCGCGAGGATGACCTGCTTGCCGCCACTGAGCCGCCTGCCCTCCCTGATTAGCCTTCGCAGGTCGTTGTAGCTCACATCGGGGGGCCACACCTCGATGTACACGGCATCTTGGCTGGTGGGGGCGACCGTCTCTATAGGCCAGTTCTCCACCGCGTTGAAGATCACACCCGCGCCCGGCCGCGCAGCGACCACAGCTTCACGCGCCCTGTCTATTAGCAGCGGAAAGTGCTCCGCGAGGTCCACCTTCTCTCCCGAGGCCGTCACCGCCGTCTTAGGGAAGCCATACTGGTCGAGGTGGATGCCGTCGAAGCCCATCTCTCGCACCGCTTCCGCGAACTCAGCTACGATCAGCGGCACCCACGGCGAATCGGGCGCTATGTTCATGATGTAGAAGAGTTCCGCGAGGCTGACCGGCTTGCCTTCCTCGTCGTAAAGCACAAGCTCCGGGTGTTGCTCGATGAATTCCGGCTCGGCACCGTATACCGCCCCGTAAGCCATGGCCGCCCCTCCCCGCGCCTGTACCCCCTCGATGGCGGCCCTGACCGAATCAAGTGAGAGCCGCCGCCCCATGCCGTCGGTAAACTCCTCCGTGGGAGGTAGCAGCTTGTAGTGCCTCCACATCCAGTCGTAGAACTGCACTACATTGAGGTGGTAACGGAGCAGGGAGTCGCATCGCCCCTCAATGTCTGTCTGGCCGGGCGCGAAGTCCGAGAGGAAGCCGTATCGAGGTGCCTGCGACCAGCGTTCGAGCACGTCCAGCGCCCCGCTCCCCTCCGCGAGCGCCTCACCAGACGGCCCCGCGAGCGTGGCATCCAGGCCGTACCCTCGCAGCGACACGGGCGGGGGTGTCAGGGTGAACTCTATTACCGTAGACGTGTTAGGCCCCAACTCTACGTCCTGGGCTACGCGCTCGACCGTAGTTGCCAGGCTTGTCAGAGCGAGCGTGAGGCGGCCCCGTTCGGCGGCACGTCCGTCGTTTGTCAGGGTCACACGCACGTGCGCGGTCTCGCCTGGGCGGTAGGTGGCTTTATGTGGAACTACATCGTCAATGGTGGTCATAGGGTAGCTTCAGTGGGGTTGTGGATTGTGGGCTACGGGGCCGGGGTGGGTGAGCCGTGAATGTCAGCCCACGCTGACGGCCCGGCGCAGGTGCTCGGATAGAGTTAGGTAGGACGCGTGGGACCAGAGTAGCGGACATGCGCTTGGCCCCCAACGCTCCTCCCACACCGGCAGCATATCAGGGTGATTGAGGTGCTCTGCTACCTGCTCCGGCAGCATGTAGTCCTCGGTCGCACGACCTTCCACCCAATCAAGTAAGTCCCGCGCCCGCGCCACCAGGCCTTGCTCAACATAGTGCCAGCCGAGATAAGCCGTCAGCAGCAACCACTCGCCGCCGCCATAGTAGCTGTCGTCTGCGTAGCGGTGCGCGCCCCCACCATCGCGGCGTAACTCCCCCTCTATGCGCCCGATTGTGGAGCGCATGACCGGGTCGTCATGGGTGAGCAGGCGGTAGGGAGTTGAGGCGTGCACCAGGCTGCTATCTACAGCCTCGCTGCCCACGAACTTGCACAGGCTACCGTTACTGACACAGTGGTCCAGCACGAATTGCTTGATCCCCGCGGCAGTCTCGGCGTGCGTATCGTCGTCCAGTAGTACGGACGCCGCGTTTAGCCCGCCGTAAAGAGCTGCCAGTGTCGAAGTGTGTACCTTGTCACCGAACTCCTCCCAGCAGTCGTAACAGGGAAATCGCCAGAGCGCACCCAGGTAGCGTGCGAGCAGGTCCACCGCCCAGCGCCAACTCTCCGGAAGGGGGCCGCCTGATATGGATACGTGCTCGGCTATGCCCCATAGAAGGGTGCCGAAGCCGTCCAGTTGAAAGTTGGGCCAATCATCGTCGGTCGTTTGACCATCCAGTGCGTAACGAGTATGTAGCAGGTCTTCGCGCGGGGGTACGTTGTGCAGGAGCGCGACTTCCACCGTCCGCTCGACCTGGTCGCGGCGGCTCTCTATCATACGGGTTGCCCACTCGTAGAAGCGATTCGCGCTGCTATGCTCTCCCACCAGGTCCATAGCATATGCTATGTAGGTCCCATCTCGGAACCAACAGTAGGCATACTCTCCAAAGGTTGGGCTTGCCACGTAAGCCCCGCCTGGGGCTTGATGGGCGCGAATCAACTCGATACTGCGTGTGTATAGTGGATGCATCGTAATACCGTGGCTCCTGGTTGTCTTATACTCCCGTTTGTCATATCCGCGTGATTGCTCGGCCCTAACCTTTGACCGCGCCGGAAGTGATACCCTTGATAAAGTGGCGCTGGAAAATGACGAACACGATGATCGTCGGCAGCACCGCGATGGCCGAAGCGGCGAATACCACCCCCCACTCAGTGCCGTGCTGTTGCTGGAACAGGCGTAACGCAATCGGCAACGTGTAGAGGTCCTGGTTGTTGATGGCGGTCAGCGCCCAGGTGAACTCGTCCCACGCGCCAAGGAAGGAGAATATTGCCACCGCGGCCAGGGCAGGGCGCGCCAGCGGCAACGCTATGGACCAGAAGGTCCTGAAGGCACTCGCACCGTCTATGGTCGCTGCGTCGAACAGGTCTTGCGGGATCTCCTCGAAGAAGCCGCGCAGCAGGAACATGTTAAACGCCGTACCCGCCGAGTATACAACTACCAGGCCCCACAGACTATCCAGGATGTGTAGGTTCTTCGCCAGCACGAACTGGGGAATAATCAGCACGAGCGTCGGAATCATCATCGTACCGAGCATGGTGTAGAAGAGGAACTGGCGTCCTGGGAAGTCCCACCGCGCAAACGCATACGCCAACAGCGCTGACAGTATCACTACAATTGTAGTGGAACTGATTGCCACTATCAGGCTGTTGAAGAAGTACCGGCCAAAATTGTTGCTGGTGAGCGCGCGGGTGTAGTTGTCCCAGGTAGGCTCGCTGGGTATGAAGCGCGGCGGTAGCTCCAGCACGAAGGCGTGCGGCTTGAACGACGTGCCGATCATGTAGATGAAGGGTGCGAGCACGAGAAACGCCCCGCCGAGCAAAACGACGTAGCGTAACGCGCTAACGATTGGTGAAGAACGTGCGTACATAGCCGGTACCACCTGTCAGTTCAGTTTCTAACGGTCCGCTCTGGGCCGGCTCCGCCCAGTGTTAGTACTCGACCCGCCGCTTCAAGAGCCGAATTTGCGTCATGCTCAGAGTGAACACCATGATCGCGAATATGTAGGACAGGGCCGAGCCGTACCCCAGGTCCAGCGACTCGAACGAGTTTTCGTACATATAGGTCAGCAACACTTCGGTACGATGCAGCGGATTGCCACCCGTCATGATGTACACCGATATAAAGACCTGGAAGGCCCCAATCGTCAGCATCACCATGATGAAGAGGGTCGTCTGCCGGATGAGGGGCACCGTCACGAAGCGAAACCGCTGCCAGGCGGTGGCACCGTCAATAGAGGCCGCTTCATAAAGGTGGATAGGCACCGACTGCAACCCCGCCAGGAAGATGACCATCGTCCAGCCCAGCCCCTTCCAGATGCCCAGGGTAGCTATGGCGATGTTAGCGGTAAGTGGCTCGCTCAGCCAGTTGATGTTCTTGTCGATTACCTGCACGCCGTCGCGCAAGACCCAGTTGATAAGCCCCGCCTGACCGTTGAACAGGTACGTAAATATCAGCGACACCACCACCCACGAGGTCACCACGGGGATGTAGTAGATGGTGCGGAAAAAGCCCCGCGCCCGCAACGGCGCGTCCAACAGCAACGCGATGCCCAGGCCGATTATCATCTGTCCCGGCACCGTTATTACCACGTAGAAGAGGGTATTGCGTAACGCCAGCCAGAAGACAGGGTCGTTGAAGGCGCGAGTGTAGTTCTCCATGCCCACGAAGCGACTCGGCTTGATAAGGTTCCACTCCGCGAAGCTCATAGTGAGAGAGTGGAGCAGCGGGTAGAGCGTCCAGACCACGAACAGCAACATACCCGGCAGGATGAAGAGGTAGGCGGGTATCGACTTGCGGAGCCGCTGCCGCAGAGTGTCGCGTCGTGCCTGTGGCTTGGCTACGGGTGAAGCGGTGATGCCCGCCTGACCTCCAACAGAGGCCATATGGTGATTCTCCTAACTGGGGCAGGCAAGCCCCTCTCTCATGCCCAGGGGCGGTTGAAGGCGCTGCCCCTGGGCACGAGGAAACGAGTGGAGGCAACAAGGTACCCGGCTGTTATAAACTAGGTACCTTGTTGAAAGCCAGTGTTACGGTGTGCCGGCCAGCAGGGCGTCTATAGCCGTGGCTGCTTCGTCCAGCGCGGCCTGTGGCTCCTTCTCGCCGCGGAACACCTCCTGGAAGGCGGTGTTGAGCGCCTCATCAATCTTGGGCCACGCAGGGCTGGGGGTGCGCGCCTGAGCTGTCTCAAGCTGCTCCTGGAAGGTGGCAAAGTACTCAGGTAGGTCAGCATGCCCGCCCAGGCTCTTGAGCACCGGCATCTGGCCTACCTTGCCCAGCGCGAGTTGCGCTTCCTCGCTCAGCATGAAGCGTATGAATTCAAGCGAGGCTTCCTTGTTCTGGCTCTTCTCGAACAGCACTATGTCCTCGCCGCCCACGACCGAGCTGGTGCCACCGTCACCTGCGGGCAACGTAGCCAGCGTGTACTTGAGGTCGGGGAACTGCTTGTCGAAGATAGGAGGCATCCACGGACCCTCGATGATCATACCGGCCTGGCCCTTGCCGAGAGCGTCGCTGGTGGCGATACCGCCACCCAGGATCGAGGGCGAGATCAGCTCGTTCTTCAGCATGTCACGCAGGGTGGTCAGGGCCGCGACGGTCTCCGGGCTGTTCACATAGCCGGTCGCCTTGGTGTACTCAGGGTCGGTGATGCTGCCACCGCCTGCCCAAATCCAGGGGAGGATGCTCCAGGGGCCGGTGCCGCTCTCCGCGTAGCAGTAGGTGTCGGGCTGGTTCAGGGCCTTGACCTTCTCGCAGAACGTGGTGAACTCCGCCCAGTCCTTGGGAGGGGCGCTCATACCTGCGGCGCTCAGGACGTCGTTATTGTAGAAGGCAACCTTGGTATTCGTATCGAGGGGCAGGCCGTAGTAGTTGCCTTTGTGGAAGTTGGTGGAGAGGGGACCGGGGTACACCAGTTCCTTGTACTCGTCAAAGTCCTCCATCTCCTCGTCCAGCTTGGCGAGGGCACCCATCTCGGCGAATTCCGGCACCCAGATAATGTCAACACGCACGACGTCAGGCGTCTCACCGCCCGCTATGGAGGTGAGCAGTTTCTGCCGCAATTCGTCGCCGGGCAGCGCCTGGGCCTTGATAGTGACGTTAGGGTGCAGCTTCTGGAACGCCGGGATGATTTCCCCGGTGAGCGTCTCCATTTCGGGGGAGACTGTGTTGTAGGAACTCCAGAAGGTCACGGTGCCGCTGAGGTCGCTCGTGCCGGTAGTATCCGACTCCCCTGTAGTAGCGGTGGCCGCAACTGTAGCCTCGGTGGCCTCGGCGGTCGGCGCGGTGGTGGCTTCAGTGGTGGCAGCAACGACGGGCGTATCGGCCGACGTTGGGACGGTGGTAGGTGTAGGCGTGGTGCCCCCGCACGCTTGCAACAACAGGACAAGGACCAGCAACAACGCTGGCTTAAATCTACGGATCATCTTTGTATCCCCTTTCACTCCTCTGGGTTGGTTGTTTCCAGGTAGGTAACGGCTAAGTAGTGTCGGTCCCGTGGCTGACCAGGCCTGACTGTGTCCGGTCGCTCACCCCCCTAAGTTAATTAAGTGAACTAAGTAAGTTGGAGGTAGTTCGACGTAGCGGCAGGTTAAAGCCACTACGTCAAATTGCTTATGCTAATTCGCGCCGATTGGGAGTACTAACGAGGCCCGTGCCCTGTCGTCGTGGTACAGGGTCGGGCGGAACAGTTCTTCGAGCATCAGGCTTGCCGCGCCCCGCGCCCAGGCATCGTCGCCCCAGGGTTCGACCACCAGGCGCATGTCGTCGAAGAAGCCGTTGAAGCAGTTGGCCTGTAGGGCTTCCTGTAGCGGCTCTAGCAGCAGGTCGAAGGCCCGCGCGCCCTCACCGCCCACGATAAGCAGTGGAGGGTTGAAGATGTTCACCAGGTCGGCAATCGCCATGCCGAGCGTGCGGGCCGCGGCGTTGAAGATGCCTTGCGCGGTGGAGTCGCCCTGGCGCGCCAGCACGGCTGCTTCTTCCATCGTCAACTCGCGCCCGGTGGCCGAGCGCATGCGGCGCAGGATTGCGGGGTCGGACACCAGCGCCTCCAGGCACCCACGCTTGCCGCACTCGCACTGCGGCCCGTCGGGCACTACGGTGATGTGGCCGAACTCGCCGCCGCCGCCGCAGCCGCCCCGGTAGATCTGCCCGTTCAGCACCATGCCCATACCTATACCGCGCCCCAGCGTGATCACCAGGAAATCGTTGACGCCCACGCCCGCCCCGAACCACTTCTCCGACATAGTAAGCGTGTTTACGTCGTTCTCCAGGACCACCGGCAACTCCAGGCGCTGCTCCAACATGCGTCTCAACGGAACGTCGTGCCAGTTGAGGAAGGGCGAGAAGTGGCAAATGCCCAGGCGGCGGTCCACAGCACCCGCCATGCCGAGGCCCACGCCGAAGATGTTGCGCTCCGGGTGGAGGCTGCGTAGCTGGTTCACGGTGTCGGCCAACACCGTCATCACGGCTTCAGGCTGACGGTCGTCGCCCAATGCCGCAGCCCTCTGGTCGAGGACGTTCGCGCCTAGGTCGGTGAGCGCCGCTACGATGTGCGTCTCGGCCAGCTTGATGCCGATAACGAAGCCACCCTGGCGGTTGAGGGCTAGTAGTATGGGCCGCCGCCCGCCCGTGGAGGTACCGGCCTCGTGTTCGTAAATGAGGCCCTGCTCGATAAGCTCGCCCGTGATACCCGACACGGTGGCGGGACTCAGGTTGACGGTCTGCGAGATCTCGGTGCGCGAAATAGGCTCGTGATCGCGCACGATGCTCAACACTAGCGACTTGTTGATCTCTCTGATAAGATCACGGTTACCGGAGCGCAGTCTTAGTACCATACGAACACCACTCCTGAAAAGGACAGCTAAATTCAGCAACCGAAATAAGTTGCAGCTAGCCTGACGTAGGATAACGCAATTTGCCGTGTCTGTCAATGGGTAGGTGGAAAACTGCTCCCCGAAAGTCGGGCTTAACCCCTTGACAAAGCTGTCTACATCTATTAAACTTCGGTCAGTGAAAAAAGGTCAAGGAACTGACCGTAACGTACGCCGGTTGTACAACTCGCCTGTGCGATGCTGCATGGCAGGCACAGGCATTTAATGCTTTGACTTGCACTCCAATTCACATAAAGAGCATGGCGCTGCGGAGGATAAATATATCTTCGGCAGTGTCGTTGTGCGTCCCGCGGAATCATTTTCTCTCTTGTTCGCAGGTGGTTGTCCTTTAGTTTCACACATACGGAGGTTACCTTAATGAAGCGGCAATATCGTCTATTAATGGCACTGGTCCTCTTACTGACCACGTTGATACCGGCCTCGGCACTCCCACGCCCGGCGGAGTTGACGTTCTCTCCCACGGTAGCCAGCGCGGCCACCACCGGCACTCTCATCACCCGCGTCTACACCGACAAGGCCCGCTACAACGTGGGCAACGCAGTGGTCATTACCGCCGAGTTGAAGAATACCACGGGGGCCTCCTGGACGGGCACCCTCAGCCTCAGCATCAAGAAGCTGGAGACCCAGGTCCACTCGGCCACCAGCGCCAGCTTCACCCTCGCTAACAACGCTACCACCACCAGGACGTTCAACTGGACCGCGCCCGCCGGGGACTTCACCGGGTACTATGCAGGCATCACCGCCGGCACCACCGACTTCCACGGCACCGGCATCGACGTAAGCTCCACCCCCAACCGCTTCCCCCGCTACGGCTACATCTCCGACTTCCCCTCCTCGCGTACCTCCACGCAGAGCACCAACATGATCAAGCAAATGTCGGAGGACTACCATATCAACATGTTCCAGTTCTACGACTGGATGTGGCGGCACGAGAAGATGTTCAAGCGGACAGGTAGCACGGTCGATTCTTCCTGGGTGGACCTGTTCAACCGCACCATCTCCTGGCCGACCCTACAGAACGACATCACGGCCGTCCACAACTACAACGCCAACGCGATGGCCTATGCGATGAGCTACGCCGCCCGCGAGGGGTACCAGCAGATGTGGGGCATCGACCCTGCCTGGGGCATGTTCAACGATACCACCCACACCAGCCAATTGAACGTCGATTTCAACAATGGCGCGTTCCTCTGGCTCTTCAATCCGGCCAACGCGAACTGGCAGAACTACATCATCAACGAGTACAAGGACGCCATCAATACGGCCGGTTTCGACGGGGTCCAGATCGACCAGATGGGCCAGCGCAACAACGTCTACGACTACAACGGCTTCTCACACTACATCCCCCCGACCTTCCCGCAGTTCCAGCAGTCGGTCAAGGCAGCCCTGGTGGCTAACAACGCCGCCAAGGCCTCGATGACCTTCAACATCGTGGATGGCACAGTGGACGGCTGGGCCGCCAACCACGTCTCCACCTACGGCGCGAGCGACTTCGACTTCAGCGAGATATGGTACCTGTCCAACAGCTACAACCAGCTTCGCAACTACGTAGAGCAGCTGAAGCGCAACAACGGCGGCAAGGCGGTAGTGCTGGCCGGGTATATGAACTACGGCGAGAACCTCGGCCCCAAGAGCGAGGCAGAGACCGCTACCCGCGTGGGCGCGACCACCAATACCAACCACCCCGGCTACACCGGCACCGGCTTCGTAGACAACTTCGATGCGGTGGGCGAATCTGTCACCTGGAGCGTCAGCTTCCCGGAGACCGGCGACTACTCGCTCGACTTCCGCTACGCCAACGACATAGGCTCCACCGCCACGCGCAACGTCTACGTGGACGGCACCCTCCTCGGCCAGGTTTCTTTCTCCGACCAGGCCAACTGGGACACCTGGGCGCACGACGCCTGGATACAGAAGACCAGCCTGACCGCGGGCACCCACACCGTGAAGCTCGCCTACGACAGCGGCAACTCCGGCGCTATCAACGTGGACCACCTGACGCTAGGGACGTTCGACGACCACTCCGTCCGCCTGGCCGACGCCATGATGTTCGCCAGCGGCGCTACGCACATCGAGCTTGGCGACCAGAACCACATGCTCGCGCACGAGTACTATCCCAACAAGTCGAAGAGCATGCGCAACTCCCTCAAGAGCGCCATGAGCGACTACTACAGCTTCGCCACGGCATATGAGAACCTCCTGTTCGATGCCGACGTGATGCCCGCCGACCAGGGCGCGCAGTGGCTCTCGCTGACCACCGGCCAGACCTTGAGCGGCAACGCCTCCTCAGGCACCGTCTGGGAGATGGTGAAGCGCAAGCCCGGCTACGACATCATCCACCTGATCAACCTGATAGGCAACGACGACCAGTGGCGCAACTCCGGCATCCAGCCCACCTTCCAGACCAATGTAGGCGTCAAGTATTACCCCGGCCCTAACGCCACGATAAGCGGCGTCTACCTGGCAAGCCCGGACAACGACCACGGCGTGACGTCCTCTCTCACTTATACGAGCGGCACCGACTCGCAGGGCAACTACATCCAGTTCACCGTGCCTAGCCTCAAGTACTGGGACATGATCTACGTGAAGCGCACCGTCACCACGCCCACCGGGGGACAGTACGAGGCCGAGTCCGCCATCAAGACGGCGGTCACCACCAACACCAACCACGCGGGCTACACCGGCACCGGCTTCGTGGACGGCAACAGCGTGAGCGGCGACGGCGTATCGTTCATGGTGAACGTCCCGGCCAACGACAGCTACACCTTCCGCTTCCGCTATGCTAACGGCGGCACGGGTAACGCCACCCGCGGGCTGTTCGTAGACGGGCAGGGCGCGGGCACGGTCAGCTTCCGCAATCTCAACCACTGGGCCGTGTGGGGCACCGCGGAAAAGGTGGTGCGCCTCTCGGCGGGCGTGCACCAGGTGGTGCTCTGGTACGGCACCGGCAACACGGGGGCTGTCAACCTGGACAACCTCGTGGTGCTGCGTGAGACCACACCTGCTGCCGCATCGGCCACCAGCCTCTGGATGAACAACTGGAGCAACATGATCGCCATCCACATGGCTAGCAAGTTAAGCCCTGCGGATACCGGCACCTTCGGGCCTCGTTTAGCGGAGATTCGCTTCAACAGCGACTGGACTACCAACCAGATCGTGGACTCCACGGCCTTCTTCCGCGACCAGACCGGCACGCTCGTCAAGTACACCGACGCTCACCAGTTCGACTCGGAAGCCTGGATCGAGACCGACGGCACGCTGACCGCGCAGTACCTCAACTACGGCACAACCGCGCTGCCTGTAAAGATCACCAAGCAGTACGCGATGGTGCCCAACCAGCCCTTCGTGGTGGTCAAGTACACGCTCCAGAACCTGACGACCGGCTCGCGCACCATCAACTTCCTGGAGCAGTTACACCTGAACAACAAGACCAAGAACAACCCAACTCCAAACTGGCAACACGGATGGTATGATTCGACCCGCAATGCCCTGGGTACCGACATGAGCCAGTCGGGTCAGTACTACATGGAGTTCGGCGCGTTCCAGGCGATGGATACCCGCCAGGTGGGTAACGACTCCGACTCCAACACCGCAAACACTACTTCGGGCGCGTGGTACCAGTTCGACGCCAACGGCACGCTGAAGAACAACGGCGACCTGTGGTCCCAGAACCTGGACCTCGGCTTCCAGAAGACGATAACCCTCACAGCGGGCAGCAGCGCCTCGCTCTCCTTCTACTACACGATTGGCACCAACCAGGCGGCCGCCGAG
>DASVVE010000021.1:0-19020 GCA_036386675.1 Chloroflexia bacterium
GATGTGCGGAACATGGCCCCACCCTGTCATCCTGAGCGTAGCGAAGGATCTCAAGAAGGTGGGTAGGGACGATGATGAATAGGAGAACCATGCTGCTGAAGGTTCGACAGCCTTATAACGGAGGCATCTTAGATCCTTCGCTGCGCTCAGGATGACAGGGTGGGAGTGGGCACATGTAGAAGTGGCTTGGTCCTTTGTGAAAGGCAAGCAATACAAGTAGCAATACAAGCAAGGAGTAACATCGCACGCTGAGATGACCATTACTCACAACTCACAACTCACAACTCACAACTCAGAAAGCCAGCCGTGAAGCCTTTCATCGGGTTCTCAAGCGACAGGCTCAAGACGGTGCGCGTGCCGGAGGGCTTCTTCGAGGACGTGCTGCCCTCTATTACCTCCATGCTGGAGATGAAGGTGACGCTGTACCTGTTTTGGCGGCTGGCCCGGCATGGCGCGCCCGGCGGCCACGCCCACGGTGTGCCCCGCATGGTGAGTCTGGACGAGATGGAGGGCGACACCGCCCTGCGAACGGGTCTCTCCCCCGTGAAGGGGCCGCGTCCCTGGGTGGAGGCGCTACGCGAGGGGCTGGAGCTTGCCGTGGCGAGGGGCACCCTCCTGCAAATGTGGGTGCGCGAGGAGCCGAACGAATTGAGCGAGGGCCGCGCCGAAGCCTGGTTCATGCTCAACACCCGCGACAACCGTGCCTGGGTGGAAGCCCTCGGCAAAGGCAAAATCGACGTAGCTGCCACACCTCTTGTCTCAAGCAACGGGCATACCGAGCATAACGGCAACGGAAATGCCAACGGCCATAGTAACGGCAACGGACAAGCCAAAATCCAAAATCTAAAATCCAAAATCAACATAGTGGTCGAGCGTCCCACCATCTTCGCGTTGTACGAGCAGAACATCGGCCTGCTAACGCCGTTATTGGCCGAGAAGCTGCAAGACGCCGAGGGGCGCTACCCGCTGGAGTGGATAGAGGCGGCCTTTGAAGAAGCCGTCAGCAACAACAAGCGCAACTGGCGGTACATCGAGCGCATACTCGAACGGTGGGCCGTGGAGGGGATGAACAGTGGAAAAGATAGGGGACCTGCTGAAAGATCTCTCGATCCCGATAAATACACAAAGGGCAAGTACGCCTTCCTCTTCAGACCAGACTGAGAACGAAATTGGAATTTCGAATTTCGAATTGCGAAAACAGGGCGCTGCTACTCCTCCAACAAATTCGAAATTCGAAATTCGAAATTCCAAATCGGGCGAAGCCCCCTGTGCTCACTGCAAGGGCGTAGGCTGGCTGCGGATGGACGTGCATGTGGGCGACCCCCGCTTCGGCAAGCTCTACCCGTGCGTGTGCCGCACCAACGCCACGGAAGAGAGCAACCTGGAGGAGCTTTACAAGCTGAGCAACCTGGAAGCGTTCTCCAGCAAGGTGTTCGCCAACTTCGACCCGGAAGTGCAGGGGGCAGCCGAGGCCTATGACTCCGCCGCCGACTTCGCTACAAGTCCCGAGGGGTGGCTGGTGCTCATGGGTGGCTACGGCTCCGGCAAGACTCACCTGGCTGCCGCGATAGCCAACCACGTCGTGCAGGACCACCGCATGCAGGTCTATTTCGCCGTGGCCCCCGACCTGCTGCACCACCTGCGCGCCGCCTTCGCCCCCAACAGCAGCACCACCTATGACGACCGCTTCGAGCAGATACGGTCGGTCTACCTGCTGGTGGTGGACGACCTGGGGGCTGAGCAGTCCACGCCATGGGCGGTGGAGAAGCTGTACCAGATTTTCAATCACAGGTACAACCTGCGCTTGCCCACCGTGGTCACCTCCAACTCCGACCTGGACACGCTCGACCCACGCATCCGCTCTCGCCTGTGCGACCCCGACCTCTGCCGCCACATCTTCCTGCCCTGCGGCGACTATCGCATGCGCAAGATGGACCCGCGCTTCGTGCAGGGGTCCAGGAACCAGGGGCAAGGCAATGCCGGCCCGCGCCCACAGGGCAGCCAGCGCGGCAACGGCAACTACAGGCGCAACGGCGGATAACGGCGGATAACGAAGGAGAAAATATAGGCACACAGCTAAGTAAGGCGAAGGACGGCAGACAAACAAGAGCACCCGTCTTTCGCCTGTCTTTTCCCCTATATACAATCAACGCACAGGCAACGCACAGGCACGCGCAGAGGATAGTCTAAATTTCCTATAGAGACTGTGCTCAACTAGTTGTTGACATTAGTGCTTGTGGACGTTATGATTGTTTCAGGCCGCAGCTTATGCTAAGGTCTTCACTCGCTTTGCCCTGCCAAACGGCTCAAGACAAATAGGATATCTAGTGCCCACGCTGCCGTCCTTGCCTTCTTCACGACACCGGCTGTTCGCTCTAATACTGTTGTTTATTCTTCCTATCCTAGCCGTTGCTTTCCCACTAAACAGCGTGGCGGCTCGCAATACGGGACTCTCGCAGGTCAATAGCGCCGACATGGGAGCGGGTCCAGGCGTTGTAAACCAGTCAAATCCCGTGGCGCTACCTACACGCGGGGTCACGGGCGACCTGTGGGCTGATGTTGTGCTCGGCAAGCCCCGGTTCTCGGAGTCCGCGCCCTACACAACCGTTGCCAACAAGCTGTACTGGGCCCACGGTACCATAGTTGACCGTTCCTCCACGCCCAACAAGCTGTATGTCTATGACAGCGGCAACAATCGTATCCTGGGTCTTGACCTGGGGACCTGCCTCGCTAGCGCCTCCAACCCGCTCAATTGTTCGGCCGACCTGGTATTCGGCCAACCCGACATGTCGCACGCGGCGTGCAACGGCGACTCCGGCTATCAGATGTGGCGGCAACGAGCCCCCGCTAGCGCCTCCACCCTCTGCCTCCAGGAAGAGAGCCAGCTTAGTATTTCGGAAGGGGGCTCCGGTTCCAGCATGGCGGTGGACGCCCAGGGCAACTTGTACGTTACCGATTTCTTCAACCACCGCGTGCTGAAGTACAACAGTCCCTTCACCACCGATACAGTAGCCGATGAGGTATGGGGCCAGGATGATTTCTCAGGAAACACCTGCAACAAGAGCGTGTGGCCCCCCAACGCTACCACTCTCTGCTTTGACTGGGGCAATAGCAATAACTGGACTGCGGGGCTTGACATCGATTCGGGGGGTAATCTGTGGGTAGTAGACTCCGGTAACAACCGGTTGCTGCGTTTCCCGCCCGGTGCGCGCCAGGCAGACCTGGTGATTGGGCAACCCGGCTTTGACACCCGCTACTATGGCTACGGCGAGCTGAACCGGCTGCAGGATCCCGGCGTCGTGCGGGTGAGCAGTCGAGGCTGGCTTTACGTCACCGACCACTTTAACAGGCGGGTAATGGTGTTTGAGCCACCCTTTACTTCAGGAATGAGCGGACGCGTTTTTGGTTCCGGGATGGCACGGCCCGCGGGCATCGAGTTTGAGCCTGGCAAGCCGGGCGTGTGGATTGCGGACGAAGAGCGGAGCGTATTCGAGCGGCGGGACGAAGATACCGGGGCTGTTCTAGAGATGCTGGGCAGGTTGAACGACGGCAATCTGCTGGGTTGGGCCACAGGCTCGGTCGGCATAGATAGCGCCGGCAACAAGTACATCGCAATCGGAACGGGCGACTACCGCTACGATGTGCTGATGTTCGCTCCCGGTGCGACGACCTCTCCCACAAAGCAACTCTTCGGCAATGCGCCTGGCAGCGGCAACTATTTCGGCAATAAGCTCACCGCTTATGGCATGTCCGGCGTTAGTGGTGTGGAGATCGTAGACAACCAGTTGATTGTGGCCGACGAGGGGCGGGTACTTTTCTGGAACAACCCCGCATCGCTAACCACGGGGCAACCGGCGGATGGGGTAACGGGCGGCCCGGCCGGGTTCACGGAGCGGCAACAGGGTTGCTGTCTTGCCCTCAAAGCCGATAAGAGCCACCACCTGTACGTAAGCTTCGGCGCAAACGCCAACCTCATGGACCGCATCCACATCTACCAATTACCGCTAACTAGCGGGGCCTTACCCGTTCGCACGCTTCAACTGCCTTTGCCGGTGCTCGGCGGAGGGCAAATAACTAACACAGGCGATTTCCAGGCGTTCTGGGGCATCGCCCCCAGCGCGGATGGCCGGTTTTTGTGGTTGAGCCATGCGGCTACGCACCGCGTATTTCGAGTACGCGACCCACTGACTAACCCCGTTGTAGACGTCATACTCGGGCAGGTGAGTACGAACGGAACGCAGTGCAACCAGGGTAGGAGCGCGATATATGGGGCGGCTCTAAACACGCTCTGCTACCCCGGTGCGCTCGCACTGGACCGCCTGGGCAACCTGTGGGTCTCGGACCACTCGCTGGAAATTGTGGGCAACATGCGGTTGCTGGAATTCGATGCGTCCCTCTTCCCCACCAACAATCAACAGGTAATCTATGCCATACCGGCCACACGTGAGTTGTCGTCTATCGCCGTCTGGCAGCCCGCTTTTAGCGCGGATAACACGATGGTAGTGGGCTATAACGGCTACTGGTACAGCAATCCAATGCCGAGCCTGCCCCAGGAGCCTTCGGGCGGATACAAGAGCATCTTGGACTACGCCGTTCCCGGCGGCGCGGAGAAGGTCCAGCGGCCCGCCTCTCTTTCCCCGGAGCAACTCAACATGTGGCAGAATGGGCGCTTCCCAGGCATCTATGCCGGCCCACTTGCTGACGGGCGCTCGCGCTATCCAGATGTGTTCCTGAAGGACTACGGCTCGATGTCGTACACCGCTGTCTTTGACGAAGAGGACAACCTGTACGTGGGTGACCTCAACAGGGGCAGGGTGCTTATCTACAAGAAGCCTTTACTTAATCTCTCCTCGCCCACCTCAACAGCCATAAGTACCAGTGCGACCACTTCAACGCCTACCAGTACCGCCACAACCACAACCACAGCCACAGCCACAGCCACAACCACAACCATACCTACCAGCACACGTACCTCTACCTCTACGGCAACTTCCACCTCTACGCCAACAAACACGCGCACTCCTATCTCGGTGGCTACCCCAACGGCTACCTTGACAATCACAACGACCGCTACGCCCCTGTCTACTGGTACCGTAGCGAGCAGCCCTTCAGCCTCTCCGTCCTATACGGTTACGGTTGCGGCGGCCAACACAAAGATACCTACGATCACGCCTAGTGTCTGTTCTGTAAGCTTTACAGACGTACCTCCAGGGAGCAGCTTTGAGCCTTACGTGGCCTGCCTGGTCTGCCGCGGCATCCTCTCCGGCTATAACACTGGGGAGCGCTGCGCCGGGACGGGCGAACCCTGCTTCCGGCCAGGTGAGAGCATAACGCGAGGTCAAATGGCTAAGATTGTCTCCAACGCCGCAGGCTTCACGGAAGACCACGTGAAGGCCACCTTTAGCGACGTGGCCACCAACCATACTTTCTACATCTACATCCAGCGGCTTGCCAGCCGCAACATCGTGTCAGGCTATGGGACTGCCGCCCACTGCCCCGCCGGGGTACCCTGCTTCCTGCCTGGTGCCACAGTTAGCAGAGGGCAGATGGCTAAGTTCGTAGCCAGCGCGGCCGGGTTCGGGTATGTCATTCCACCCTCACAGCAGACCTTTGCTGATGTGGACCGCGATGATGCTTTCTGGCTCTACATAGAGCGCCTGGCTTCGCGGAACGTGGTGGGTGGTTATGCCTGCGGCCAAAGCTCGCTCCCTGGTAGCATCTGCGGCGTCGCGACTGAGACTTGTGATGCCTCAAATCGTCCCTACTACCGGCCCTGCGCTCTTGTGACCAGGGGCCAGGCGGCTAAGTTCGTGAGCCTGGCGTTCTTCCCTGCCTGTGAGGTGCCGTAGCCCCGGACCTGTCCGCCTCTACAAAGGACCAGAGTACGATGTAACGTACTCTGGTCCTTTGTTTTGTAGCAGCTACTTAATCTCTGCACGTGCAACGCGAGCACAATTCGTAGGTACATAGAGATTAGGAGAGATAATATTGTGAGAGAATATTCGACGTATATCTTGTTTAATGATTGCGTATCGGATATAGTATGACATACCTTTAGCAAGGCCATTTACCGGGCGCATGCTGCCTCCCCTTCGGAGGCTCGTTCCAGACATCGTTGTAGCCAAATAGCACGCCGGGGCTTATGCACCCTATTCCTTAAACAGTAAGGCTTACACTTACCTCTACTTGCTGTCCTCTTTTTCCGTGCTTCAAAATTTAGAACCCGGCACAACTGTAATCTGCATGATTTATGCAGGCCTTATTAAGTATTGGGAGATAAGTTGCTGCTTATCTCCTCTAACGATGCCATCAGACAGGACACGGGCAGCCTTAATTGTGTCCTCTATGGAAATTATGTGTCACTTAGAAAGGAGGAATAGGAGATGTAATCTCAGCGCACGCGGGCGAGTTATCTGCGAAGATGCCGGTATGGTCGACGCGGTGCAAGCTCCCTCATGAGATGGAGCGACTAACGTGAGATATAAATCCCACAATAACCCACAAAGGTAACATAGGAGGTTTGGGAGTGAAGAAGTTGAGCAAAAGAACGCGGACGTACGTGCGCATCTCCATGCTGGTGATGCTGGCGATGATCGTAGTAGCTGCGGGGATAGCCCCCAGCATACAGGCGAGCCAGGTTACGCAGCATGTCGAGCCGAAGACGGCGAGCGACTTTGCAAGGGTCGATGCCACCGTCTCGGAGTCGCTGAGCCGCGCCAACGGGCCCGCACCATTGATGATCGAGCTTAGTGGCCTTCCCGCCACTGTGGCTTACGCGCAGGCGGGAGGCACCAGCAAGGGTACCGCCTCCGCCAACGCGGTCCAGGCAGGTCGGCAGCAGGTCGCTCGCAACGAGCAGGCGCAGCAGGCCGTGCTCCAGTCCCTGAGCAGCCTTGCCCCCTCGGCCAAGGTGCTTTATCGCGTCCAGAAAGCCTACAACGGCATCGCGGTACTCGCCGACAGCCAGGCAGTCGAGCAGATTCGTAAGATATCCGGCATCAAGGCGATCCACGTGCTGGAAACTCACGTGCTTGACAACGCCTCCTCGGTGACCCTGATTGGTGCGCCGTATGCCTGGAATGCCCCCTACGGCATCACCGGCGAAGGCATTTCCATCGGTATCATCGACACCGGTATTGACTACCTGCACACGAACTTCGGTGGTCCCGGCACCGGCTACAACGTCTACACCGACACTACGCCTCGCGCCGTAACTGCTGCGGCGGGTGTATTCCCCAACGAGAAGGTGGTCGGCGGCTTCGACTTCGCGGGCAACAGCTATAACGCCGACCCAACCAGCCCCAGCTTCCAGCCGGTGGCGATGCCCGACGACAACCCGATTGACTGCGCCACCACCTCGGGCGGCGGGCACGGCTCGCACGTCGCAGGTACGGCAGCGGGCTACGGCGTAAACGCCAACGGCTCTACGTACACGGGCACGTACGGTAGCTCGGTCGTACCGACCACCACCATGCGCATCGGCCCCGGCGTGGCCCCAGAGGCGGACCTGTACGCACTGCGCGTCTTTGGTTGTGGCGGTAGCACCAACCTTACCACTAAGGCCATCGACTGGGCAGTCGACCCCGACGACAACGGCGATTTCTCTGACCACCTGGACATCATCAATATGTCCCTGGGTTCCTCCTATGGCACCCCCGACGACTCGTCCGCTGCCGCCAGCAACAATGCCGCCCTTGTTGGCGTGCAGGTCGTTACCTCGGCGGGCAACAACTCGGACGTGTACTACATCACCGGCAGCCCCGGTAGCGCCACCTGGGCGCTGGCGACCGCGTCCTCTGTGGACGAAGTCGACATCACCGACGGCTTCCGCGTAAACTCGCCTAACGTTATCAGTGGGACCAAGCCTGGCTCTTTTAGCTCCCTCTATAACTGGGCGTCGCCCCCAATCACCAACCCTGTGCCTATTACGGCCAATCTCTACTACCCGGCGACCAACCAGTACGGTTGTAGCGCCTGGACCGGGTCCGACCTCACCAACATCTCCGGCACGATTGTGCTCGTGGACTGGCGCAAGACCGGCGACGTTACCTTTCCCTGCGGCTCGGCGGCTCGCGCCAACAATGCGACCGCAGCCGGGGCCAAGGGTATCATCATGGTGGACAACACCACCTTCCTTGATACGGCCATCGCGGGCAACGCCTCCATCCCTGCTATTTACACTGTGAAGCAGGTTGGCGACCAGTTGAAGAGCCAGCTTACCGCGGGCACACCTTCCAGCGTGAGCGTCACCCTGAGCAACGAGTACCGCAACAGCGTCAGGATCGTTACCCCTGGCCGCGCCGATACGCTATCGGCGTTCTCGTCGCGTGGCCCTCGCACGGTGGACAACGCTCTCAAGCCGGACATCGCGGCTCCGGGCCAGGGTATCTTCTCGACCGATAGCGGCACGGGTACCGCGGGACGTTCCCTCAACGGTACCTCGATGGCATCGCCGCACATGGCGGGCGTAATGGCCCTCCTGCACGAGCGGTTCCCCGGCTGGACTGTTGAAGAGTACAAGGCCCTGGCGATGAACACCGCCGGTACCGACATCTACACCGCGTTCAACCACACGGGCACCAAGTACGGCCCGGCGCGCGTCGGTGCGGGTCGCGTAGAGGTACTCACCGCTATAAACAACGAGGTAGTGGCCTACAATGCCGAGATGGATGGTGCGGTCAGCGTATCGTTCGGTTCGGTTGAGGTACTGGGCACTTCCACCCTCACCAAGACCATAGAGGTCGTCAACAAGGGTAGCGAGCAAGCTATCTACCAGGTTGGATACGACGCACGCACCACGGTGCCCGGCGTCAGCTACTCCTTCCCTGACGGTAACATGCTCACCGTGCCCGCCGGTGGCACCGCCACTTTCCGCGTGCAGCTCAACGCTACTGCCTCGCTAATGAAGCACAGCCGTGACAGCACTGTGGCGAGCTCACAGGCAACCACGCTGGGCACCCTTCCCCGGTCCTGGATCAGTGAGGCGAGCGGTCTCATCACGCTCACACCTGGCAGCAGGCCGGATGTGACTACGCCGGTGCTACGCGTGCCTGTGTACGCTACCTTGCGCCCCGCTTCCGATATGACAACGGTGCAGGACCCGCTGGTCTTTGACGGGCCCAACTCCTCGACTAACCTGGACCTCACGGGCCAGGGTGTCCAGACCGGAGCGGCCTTCCCGAACGACATGGTGTCGCTCGTGTCGGCTATGGAACTGGCACACGTCAGCGCCCAACTCACCTTTACCGCGCCGAACCTCACGGAGAGCGCCAGGTCCGCGGACTTGCGGTACGTCGGTGTCACCTCTGACGCACCCTCGCTCAGCGCATCCGAGCCGATCAGCAACGCCGTGATCTTCTTCGGCATGGCTTCGTGGGCCGACTGGACTCACCCGGCTAACGAGGTCGAGTTCCAGGTCATAATCGACCGCGACCGTAACGGCACCGAGGATGTACTCCTGTACAATCGCCGCCTGAGCGACGCGACCGGCCAGAATGCCGACGTCTTTGTAACTCATCTGCTGCGCGGTCCTTCGTTCGCCAGTGGACCTATACAGGAATACGTCAACTGGTTTAGCCCGGCTAGCCTGGCGACGAATGACTTCAACAACAACGTGCTCGTGATGCCGGTGTTTGCCAACTCCTTCATGACGACCTCGAACACGGTGTTCAACTATCGTATCGAGACGTACACCAAGTTCTTCCCCACAGCGGAAGGGGAAGAAGGCCCCATCGACACCACGGACTGGATGACCTACGACTACGCGAATCCCGGCCTCGACTTCACCGGCGGTGAAAACGGCGTGCCCATGTACTACGACGTGCCCGGCAACAGCATCCCTGTCACGTATGACGAGGCTGCTTTCGAGGCCAACGGCTCGTTGGGCGCGCTCTTGCTCCACCACTACAATGTGAAGGGCGACCGGGCGCAAGTACTTGGGGTGTTCACCGAAGGCCAGCTTACCGCTACGCCTCAGGCCTCAAGCACCAGCACCGTAGCACCCAGCCCGACGGCTATCGTCTGCACCACCGAGTTCAGCGATGTGCCTACGGGTAGTACCTTCCACCCGTTCGTGAAGTGCCTTGCCTGCAAGGGCGTGCTCGGCGGTTATGCCGATGGCACCTTCAGGCCCGGCAACCCTGTGACCAGGGGCCAGATCGCCAAGATCGTATCGAACGCGGCTGGCTTCAACGAAGAGGTTGAGGGGCAGACCTACTCTGACGTGCCTCCCAGCGACAGCCCAAGCTCCTTCTATCCCTTCATAGAGAGACTCAGCAGCCGCAACATCATAGGCGGGTACCCGTGCGGTTCCGACATTGATGGGGATGGTGACATAGATGAGGAATGCGACGACGTGAGCCGCGCCTTCTTCCGCCCTGGCAACACCGCTACTCGCGCACAGCTATCGAAGATCGTGTCCAACGCCGCTGGTTTCACCAATATGGTGAGTGGACAGACCTTTGCAGACGTGCCGCCTAGCACCGAGCCTAGCTCGTTCTACTTCTTCATAGAGCGACTAGCCCAGCGCAACGTAATGGGTGGCTACCCGTGCGGCGGCCCTGGCGAGCCTTGTACTGGTGGCAACCGCCCGTACTTCCGCCCAGGCGCTAACGTCACGAGAGGCCAGGCAGCGAAGATAGTGGCTAACACCTTCTTCCCCAACTGCAACACCACCCTACCTGCGCCTACAGCCACGGTCACGATGCAGCCGGTAGCCACAACTACTACCGAGCCGATACCTGGCCCCGCTACTCAGACCCCACCGCCTGCAAGGCCCTAAGGTCACACTTTTACAACCACAGCCGGTCTAGGGCCGGCAAAACAAGAAAGGGACCCAAACTTGGGTCCCTTTCTTGTTTGTATCAGGGCACCTACATCTCTGTGAAATACGCCTCAGGTCGCATATCCCTGGCGAGCAGAGCAGGTATAATGCTTAGCAAATACACTGCGGCTGCACCCCCATACAGCCGGAAAGGAGGCCAGCACAATGTCAACTTACATCGCTAGTATCGACCAGGAAAGCAGGTCTCCGATGGGCTTGCGCAACCCTAGTCTCGCTGCGCGACGATAACAACTCGTTACGCTGCCACATGTCAGGGCGTACTTCGTCCTGAACCTTGTCTAGTGGCGCGCCCGCGAGTGGCGGCTGTACTGGCCGCACCCCTCTTTTGATTGCGCGCTGATATCTGGGTCCGCGCTTCCCGTTAACGAGCCTGCTATACTAGCCAGGCACTTTGTTGTGCCGCAAACAAGAGCAGGTGAATGTGGACCCAAACTTGAGCTCCAATAATCGAGCGTACCGCTTTTTCATGGTACGACAGGGCATCGTGGCCTTTCTTTTTACCCTCGCCTTCACGGTGCAGGCCGTCTACTTTATACTCAACGCCCGCCTGGACCCGCTTCAACTGGTGCTGGTGGGTACTGTGCTGGAAGTATCGTGCTTCCTCTTTGAGATACCCACTGGGATCGTGGCGGATATCTACAGCCGACGGATGTCGGTGCTGATAGGCATGGCATTATGGGGCGTGGGCTTCCTCGTCGAGGGTGCCTTTCCCTTCTTCTGGGTTATCGTGGTATCGCAGGTGATTATGGCGCTGGGCTACACCTTCAACAGCGGGGCGCTCGAAGCGTGGATCGCGGGGGAGGTGGGCGAGGAGAACCTGGGGCGCGCCTTCCTGCGGGCATCGCAGGTCGGCCGGGTATGCGCCCTGGCCGCCATAGTTGCAGCAATGGGCCTCGGCAGCCTCAACCCCGCCATACCGATCCTCGTGGCGGGTGTGGGCTTCGTGGGCCTCGCCATCTACGGGGTGATTGCCATGCCCGAAACAGGCTTCACGCGCAGGCCGAAGGAGGAGCGTGAGGGCTGGCGCGATATGGTGACCACTTTCAAGGACGGCAGCAAGGTAATCAGGACCAGCCCGGTGCTAGTCATCTTCATGCTGCTGACCCTCTTTGCCGGGGCGTCCACCGAGGGGATGGACAGGCTGTGGGAAGCCCATTTCTTACAGAACTTCGCCTTTCCGGGGGGTGGCTACCTCCAGCCGGTTGTGTGGTTCGGCCTGATGAACGTGGGGCTGCTCCTCCTGGGCATGTTGAGCACCTTCATCATCCAGAAGCGCGTCGATACCAACAACCACAACGTCGTGGCTCGCGTGCTGATCGCCTTCTGCGTGCTTCAGACCGCCTTCCTGGTGTGGTTCGCCCTCGCCGGGGAGTTCGTCATGGCCCTGCTCGCCTTCTGGGGCATGAACCTCTTTCGGGGCATCGCAGGCCCCTTGTTTCGCACCTGGCTGGCCCAGAGCATCGAGCCGAGGGTGCGGGCCACGGTGCTGTCGATGGTGGGGCAGAGCGACGCTATAGGCCAGATGACGGTCGGGCCGGTGATAGGGTGGATAGGCACGGTGCGCTCTATAAGGGCGGCGCTGGTCTTCTCTGCCGTGCTGCTGGCCCCGGTGGTGCCCCTGGTGGCGATGGCCCGCAACAGGACGGTAGCCGGGCCGCCGGGGCAAGATGTCGTGCCGGAAGCGTCGGTCGCCGCAGTGGACTAGCGAAGTTGACACAATCAGTAAATGGAACGGTATTCCTTAAGGAATAGAATAATTCACCGCAGAGACGCAGAGGGCGCAGAGGTTACGCAGAGAAGAATGGAGGGTGTTCTTTGTCATGCAGCATCGTACTGTAGGTTGTTGCCCTTGCACATCCCACAACAACCACGGTCTCTGCGTAATCTCCGCGTCCTCTGCGTCTCTGCGGTGAATTATTCTATTTCCCTTGACGCTATCCTGTCATGTTGGCCGTTACGTCTTCTCGTTGCCGCACGAGCCACAGCGCCATCCCTGCTATGAGCAGCACGTTTAGCACCACGCCACTGCCTCTGATGGCCGGTGCGGCTTGCAGGAAAGACGTGACGGCCATCAGAGCGTAGCCCAGCCACAGCGCTGCCAACCCCATACGTAAGGCCCTTCCAAAGGCCCCTGAGAGCGCGTAGGCAGCTACGATCCAGGCGGGGAATATGAGCAGCACCAGGTCGTGGGGGTTGAGATGCAGGGAGGTGAGCACGGCGACGATGCCCGCCACGGCCCATAGCAGGTCAAAGGAGGCTTGCTGAGTGGCAGGGGCCTCTACCGCGCTTGTGCTTGCGCCCCTGGTTCTGAGCCACAGCCACATTAGCAGGCCGAGTGAGAGCAAGGTCAGCAGCAGGAAGATTGGCGTCACCAGGCCCGGTGCCCACCCGCCAAAGAGGTTGGTGGCGAAGCCGCGCCAGTTGTGCATGATGCCGGGGTCTATAGCGCCGGTGTCCTGCCAGCCCGCCATGCCGACCAGCAGCCGGACGTACTGCAAGGGCCAATCGACTCCCAGCACCGGCATCGCGGCCACGCACAAGGCCGATAAGGCTCCCCCAAAGACGAGCAACGCCCGCCAGCGACCTTGCAGCAACAGCACCAACCCAATTAAGGGCAGCACCTGGGGCTTTGGGACCACCAGCAACAGTGCCAGCCCGGTCCACACGTCCAGCTTGCGGCGAGAGGTCGCGTACACCAGGCAGATGCCCAGCAGCACCATCGGGGAGTTCTGCCCCAGTATGAAAGAGCGCGCCACCGGCTGGTAGGATACGGCGGCCAGCACCATGACCAAGAGCGCGGCCCCGTGCACCGGCAGCACCCTCTGCATGGTCCAGATAGAGGCGGCCAGCAGCCCCAGCATCAGCAGTTCCCATAGGGTGAAGATGGCGGTGTAGGGCACGCCGGACGCTACCAGTGGGGCGGTAAGCATAGCCTCGAATGGGACGTGGTTATAGGGCAGTATCTTGCCTGGGTCCAGAGTGAAGTAAGGGGCCAGGACGGCGTTCTGGGTCTCGCGCTGCACGTCCAGGTTGTAGAGGCTGTGCCCGTTGCCCTCGGCTATCAGCTTCGCGCCCGTGAGGTTGGATAGGAAGTCGGCGCGTCGTACTACGCCCTCGAAACCGTGCATCTGGGGGTCGCGGGTGACGGCATACCAGTCGAGCAGGTAGACCAGCAGCAGCGCCACGCAAGCCGCAATCGCCAGCAGCCTGAACAGGCGCTCGCGGGATGAGACCTGCATAGCTTGCGTTTCGGTGCCCGGATTGGAAATCGCTCGTTCGCCGTTCATAATCAGTAGGATTGCATAAGGAATACGCTACCCCATACGTTCACCATGACCGAGGCGGCAATCAGTAGCCGCGACCTGGCGGACATAGCAGCCGGCATGCCGAGCGCCGCCAGCAACACCAGGAAAGGCGTGAAGTCCAGCGCGTAGCGGTAGCCGAACTGTATCCAGCCGACGCCGTAGTAGGTGATGATCGGCAGCATCACGCACACGACGGCCAACCAGCAGGCCCAAACCAACGACTTCGGCAGCCTGGCGCGGAAGATGTAGAGCAAGGCGGGAGAGGTGAAAAAGATGCCCATGCCCCACGCCGACGGGCGCACATAAGGGAACTGGAGCACCGGTGCGTTTTCACCGGGGAAAGGCAACGGGCCTTGTAGAAGCATCATGAACAGGTTCTTGGGTATGTGCGCCAGGCTGAACAGCCCCTGGTTCATCGCCTCGGCCAGCACTGGGTCTTTCAGCACAACGTGGGAGTAGCCGGTATCGAGCGGACTGCCAAAGCGGCCGTAGTTGTAGAGTGCCAGCAGCAGCACCGGGCCTGCAACTCCCAACAATAACATGCCCACTCTCGCGGCGAACTCCCTCGTGGGCACCCTCTCTCCCTCGTGGTCCTGCCTGTATAAGAGCATCGCCACAAAGAAGGGTAGCGCGAACAGGACCGTGAAGCGCGACGTGCCTGCCAAACCCAGCAGCACTCCCGCCGCGAGCGGATACTTCGTGTTGAGCACCATAGTGGCCGACAGGAGCAGGAAGGTAATTGTGACAATGTGGGCCAGGAACCAGGAGGTACCATTGACTGCCGTGCTCAGGTAGACGGTGCCTCCGAAGAAGAGCAGGAGGGACCACTTGAGCCGCGTGTCCCTTACGCCAATTTGCACCAGCACCTTATATAGCAGCCAGGCGTTGAGCAGCGTAAAGAGCAGCCCCACGGCTACCAGGTTCAGGCCCAGTTCCAGCAGCGGGAGAAAGGGTATGAGCAATACAGCCGGTAGAGGTCCGAGAGGCAGGTACTTATGGCCGTTCCATTCCAAAGTGTCGGGGTATTCGCTGGGGATGCCGTCTACCGTGAGGTCGCCGCGCACGAGGTTGCGGGCCAGGTAGAAGTAATGATCCTTGCGCAGTTTGTGCTCGGTGTTCGGCGTTACATAGCCCTGCCCCGATACAATGGGGCCGGCTACCAGCATAGTGACGACTACCGCCACAAGCGCCACGAACACCCGGTTCCACAAGGGACTCTCTCCCGGTGCGGCCTCTTTCGCGCTGTTCCCCAGGACCGGGATAGCCTGTACCCTGTTCATTAAGCTCGCCTTCCCTCCAGCCTGCGACTGACACAATGGTCCTAATCCATCCTGGATAAGTCTACCATCGTCCTACTCCCCAGGAAATAGCCCCACAGGGCCATCCAGCACCCGACATAGGTACTGTGGGAACGGGAAATTGGAAATTGGAATTTCGAATTGCGAATTTGTTGGATACCTTCGAAATTCGCAATTCGAAATTCCAATTTCCAAATCATCTTCTCAGCTGTTCGGCTACCTGTTGCTCTGAGGCGCTTTGTTGGGTGAGACCTTCTTCCTGGAGGAGTTGGGCGAGGAAGGTGTGGATTTGGGGGCGGTATGGTTCTACGAAGAGGGACATAATGGCTTCACGCCAGGCGGCGGGACGGTCTCCCCTGGCGTGGAAGCCCCGTGCGGTGGTGAGGTATTCATCGCCTATGAGGTAGAAGGGACCGGCGGTGCGATACAGGTTGGCGGCTGCCTCCGAATCGCCGGACTCCTGTAGGAGGCTGCCCTGTAGAGTGTGGAGGGATTGCAGGCTGGGTGAAAATGGAGGGTTGGCCTGCGTCATCCTGGCTGCCATGCGCTGCAAGCCGGCCGTCACCTCGCCGGGGCTGTTCTCGTGGAGCACCAGCAGACGGTCGAACTCACCCACCGAGGCGAACTGTGCCCTGGGGGAGGCGTTCCGCAGGGCTTCAAGGTAGGCGGGATCGTTGAGCGCGTAGGTTACCACCCAGTAGATGCTGCGGGGCGCGGGTTGCGCGTGCACCCTGGGATCGATGCCGGCGAGGGTAGGCGCGGGCGGGCTGCCGTGCCAGTAGAAGTCGAACACCTGCATGCTCTGGGGCGGCTCCTCCAGCAGCACGATCAGGTCGCCGGGCTGCACGCGCTCGGAGAGGTAGCGGGCCGCTCCCCGGTAATCGGGCAGGAAGGAAAGTTGCTTGTGCTGCTCCGGGCTGAAATAAACGTAGCTGCCAAGCCCGAACAACATTAGCAGCCCCGCGCCCAACGCACCCGAAGCCGCCCGCCCGGCCGCCTTCCAACTCGCGGGCAACAGCGTGCGCGCTCCTGCAACCGCGTTGGCGAGGAGCAAGAAGTAGAACGGCATCGTGAAGAGCACGTATCGCTGGAAGACGGTGTTGGTCGTCCTGAGCACCGCCATGAGCAGCGCGGGCACGAGCAACATCAGCAGGCACAGCAGCACCGCGCGGTAACGCCTTTGCCATATGCCGAACAGCGCGCCCAGCAGGGCCACAGCCGCCACTGCCCATTGCAGCGTCCTTTCGGCTTCCCGCTCTACGCCCGTCTGCCCCAGGCGGTTGAGCATCCGCCCAAGCTGGTCGCCCACCGAAGCGAGCGAGAACTGCGACAGGTTGGGCGGGGTCCTGGGCACGCCCAGGATGTCGAGCAAGACTACTATCCCCACTGCGGCGATAACTAGCACGCTGAGGATCGCGCTCCGAAGCTGTGCCCTGCCGTGCTCGCCATCGCGCCCGTGCCACACCCTGTAGAGCACCCACAGCAGGTAAGGAGCGAGCGCGGGCACCGCGAGGGTGAGGGCATGGTAGGTCATAAGCAGGTTGGCGGCCATGCTGGCGGCGAAGGCCAGCCACCAGCGGCGCTCCCCGCTGCGCTCCGACACGAGCAGGCAGAAGACCGAGATGGCGGTGAACAGCGCCAGGAAGACGTAGGGCCGCGCGTCCTGGGAGTGGCTTACGTGTACCGCCGACAGCGCCACGAATAGCGCCGCGAGCAGCCCCTGCGCCCGCCCGAACATCTCCCGCCCCAATCCATACACGACGACAGGGGTCAGCAGCCCAGCGAGCACAGAAGGTAGGCGCACTAGCACGGCGCTGGCCGTGGGGTCGAGCGGCTGGATGCTGAGCCAGACGAGCAGGTAGTGGAGGGGGGTCTGCACGCGCATCCAACCAAAGCGGTCGGTCAGGATCGCACCTAAGCCGCGTTGAGCCACCTGCACGGAGGAAACTTCGTCGTACCAGAGGCCGTAGCAGTCGAGACAGTAGAAGCGCAGTCCAGCCGCCACGAGCACGAGGCCCATGAGCGCGAGCAGGGCAGGCGTCCAGGCCGCGCGGGTGGCTCTGGTGGTGGTAGCGGCAGGTTTGAGGGTGTTTATGGTGGAGGAGGCCAAGTTAGGATTTTGAGCTTGATTTGTGTTGGCGAGCCACTTATTTGAATTCCCAGGAGGAGGGCTGGTGCGCTACATGTGCGCTTCAGCCTACGAAGCCCGATGTCTAACGAACCAAGCAACATAGTTGCAAGCCAATGCCCGGTGATTAGCAAGTCAAAAGGTACAGAATGCAAAGGCCGACGCCCGGCGATTGAAATCGCGGGCTACACTCTGCAAAGTCCCCCTTCGGGGACTGGCTTTATGGCAAATAGTTCCTATTGGGAAGAAGATGTAGCTGAAGTAGTCCGCCGCAGGGCGGACTTTGCAAGGTGTAGCCCGCGATTTCAATCGCCGGGCGTCGGCCTTTGCATCCTGCTCCCCTTCTCGATACCTCCCCAGGAAACGCCTGGCGGCCTGGCTGCAACCTGTCGAACGACATTCCAGTGTCTAGTATACACCGACCACGGGCTAGGGCTGCGCGGGTTCCTCCGGCTGGGGTTGGGCGGGGTCGATGCCGTTGAAGTAGTCGCGCACGAGGTCTTTGTAGCCCTGGGGAATGTAGTCGCTGTTGAGGGCGTTGCCTGCCTGGTCGCGGTACTGCCCGTAGACCTGCTCGTAGGGCACCTGGGCGGGGCCGGTGTTATTGGCGTCGGTGTTGGTTGCCCCGGTGCTCTGCTCGCCGTCCGGGTCCTCCTGCCCCTGCAAGGCTACGGGGGTGAGGGCCGCGTTCACGTCCGGGCCGGGGGCGTACACAGGCTCGTTGTGGCCCTTGCCCCAGCCGCCGGAGGGTTGGCCCCCGCTGCCTTGCTGACCCTGTCCGCCCTGCTGGCCTTGACCCTGCCCCTGCCCCTGCCCTTGCTGGCCCTGGCCCTCGGCGACTACCGGGGTGCCCTGGCCTGGGGTGGTCTGCGCGAACACGGGGGTGCCTGGGGTCCCCGTTCTGGCGGGGGTGCCTGAAACGGGCGAGCCGAGGATCACAGGCGTACCGGACACAGGGCTGCCGTTGGACGCTACAGCCGTACCGTTCGCGTTCGCCCGGCTGGTGCCGCCCGGTCGCGGGGTGCCCGATTGTGCCTGCTCTCGCCCCGAACGGGCCACGTTCGACTTGCTCTGCTGGATTTGTGAGAGGGCTTGCTCTACCTCCCGTTGCGTGGCTAGCTGCTGCCCGCGCTCGCGCACCTGCTCGCCCAGGTCCTTCATCACCTGTTCGGCGGCCTGTGGGTCGTTGCTCTCCAGCCCGTTAGCCGCTTCGTTTAGCCGCCGCGCCATCTCAGGGTCGAGCGGGGCCACGTTCGCGCCCGCCTGCCGCATGGCCTCTGCCAGCGCCTTGCGTTCTTCGGGGGTCATCTTGGCGGCGTCTTTGCCCGCCTGCTCAAGCTGCTTCGCCGCCTCTTCGGTGTCGCCACGGCGCAGGGCCTCGGCGGCCTTCTTAGCGGCGTCGCTGCCGGAGGTCTCAAGCTGGCGGGCAAGCTGGTCCAGGGCCGC
>DASVVE010000022.1:0-12830 GCA_036386675.1 Chloroflexia bacterium
GGTCTTTACGGGAGGCGCGCCCTGGTAGGTGTGCCCACGACGGTGTCGGCCACAGGGCAGCTAGTTACAGGTGCGATTATGCTTATGCCACTCGCGGCCCTGCAACTGCCGCAGCGCATGCCTTCCTGGCTCTCGATAGGCGCGGTGGTAGCTCTGGCCGTCCTGGGCACGGCGCTGGCCTCGATGATGTACTACTGGCTGCTGGGGAGGGTAGGTGCCACGGGTACTCTGCTGGTGACTTACCTGCTGCCCGGCTTTGCCCTTATGTGGGGCGCGCTGTTCCTGAGCGAGCAGATTACCCTCACGGCCGTGCTGGGCCTGGCCCTGGTGCTCCTGGGTATAGCCATCACCTCTGGAAGTGGACCGAAGCTAGTTGCCGCGGTTGCCCGGCTCAGGCGGGGCCGCATGACCGGGGGCGGCACCGGGAGCTTGCCCGTTTAGCGGCAGTCGCACGGGTTGAGACCACCCTCCGAGCGGATTGTAGCTGCTGGCGGTGCGGCTCGTCTCGCGGGCGTTCATGATGATGCAGTCGCCGCCGGAGCCTTTGGCCTGCATCAGCTGCGAGCCGAGTAGCTCCATAAGTTCCGGCAGGGTCAGCATGGTGCCGTGCCGCAAGCAGGTGCCGCCGATGCTCACGCTCACCGGGCTGGTCACGTTCGTGCCCGGCCACTCCATAGCCCGCATCCGGCGTAGCACCTTCTCGCCCACGATGATTGTGCCGGCGGCATCGGTGTTCGGTAGTACGATCACGAAGCTGCTGCCCGAATAGCGGCCCAGGAAGTCGTCGTCACGGCAGGTCTGGTCCAGCATCTCGGCCACCCGGCGCACTACCTCGTCGCGGGTCTCCTCGCCGTAAGTGCCAGCCAGCTCGTCAAAGTCGTCCAGGTCGATGAACAGGCAGCCCACCGGGAAGCTGGAGGCTCGGCGGCTGCTCAGCTTGGTGGTAAGCATATCCTCCACCGACTCGCGGTTGTACAGCCCGGTCAGCGGGTCCAAGTCCAGCGCTTCGTCCGCGGAGACCTGTAGCGGCTTCAGTTCCCTGGTGGTAGCCATGCCGCTCGGCATCCGGTGCGCCACTTCCAATTCGGCCTGCGTCACCTTCGACATGGCGATGATTTCCCGCCTGTAGCCATAGGTCGCAATCAGCGGTTGGCAGGACATCTCCAGCCACATATAGTCGCCGCCCTTGTGCCGGAAGCGGTACTTGACGCGACTCTGCTCGTCGCTGCCCGCCAAATAGCGGCCCAGGAGCCTGTTCAGCCGGGGTACGTCGTTCGGGTGGCAGTAGGTAAGCAGGCTGCTGCCCACCAGTTCGGCAGGCTCGTACCCCAGCAAACCGGCTGCTGCCTTGCCCGCGTACATGTACTTCCCTTCCACATCGTGGACCGAGAGCAGTTCGCCCGCGATTTGCCCCACCAGTTCGTAGCGCCCCCGTGCCCGCTCCAACTCATCCGTGGCTGTACGGCGGACTATGGCGTTGCCCAGGTTGGCACCGATGAGCGACATGACATCCAGGAAGGTCTGGTCCGGCTCCAACGGCTCCACCGAAAAGAACTCCATCACGCCTACCACCGCACCCTCGGCGGGCACCGGGAAGGCGAACCCGGTGGTGATGCCGGAGGCTTCCAGTTCCTTGGCTCGTGGCGAGCTTGCGATGAGGCCCGGCCCGACCGTCCAGACCGCCTGCCTCTCGGTGAGCACCTGACCCGGTAGCTCGGCCCCCATGTCGAAGGACATATTCTGCGTTACCTTGCGCAGCGCCTTGAAATTGTCAGGGTCCTTCAGGTGCCACACACCGGACGAAGCAAGCTGGACGTGCGCGCCGTTACGTGCGTAGAGGTCGCCGCGTGCCAGCAGCATGTGCCCGACGGGCAGTCCGGTTACTTCGCAAATGCGGTCCAGGCACAACTGCATAGCATCTTCGAGACTGCCCGCGAGGCCGATACCCGTCGCCACTTCACCCGCGAGTTGCAGCAAGCCCGCTACCGTGTCGCCCACCCTGAGCGCCTGGGTCTGCGTTTGCTGCTCTATAACCTGCACTCTGGTCCTGAGTTCATCGATAGCTGCGACCGCGTAGGCCACCTTGCCGTGCTCGTCGTATACTGGCCCCGCCCACACCTGCACGGGCACAACGCCCTGCGGCTGGCGAATCTCGATGTCCGAAACGACCGCTTGCTGGCCCATGAGGGCGCGGGTAATGGGAGCCTCGTCCAGTGGGTACAGCCCGTCGCTGCCTGCCTTGTACGCCGAGTAGACGTGCAGGTTGCCATCATCCGTTCCATCCGCATCAGCGGTGAACTCGGGCGCTACGCCGGGGCCGAGTAAATTGCGTGCCGTTTCGTTGGCGAACCAGGTCTCGCCCATCGCGTCCACCACCATCAGACCGAGCGGCAGCGACGACAGCAACTCGATCAAACGGGCGTCATCCTGCGGTGAGGCTACGTGTGGCGGGCGCGGGTCATCGGCACCGGCTGAGGCATTTGTAGCGGCTTGGACGTTCGGCTCAGGAGTTGGGGTGACTTCAGTAGCGTAGGCGTGGGGCACGTGAGACCCGTTGGTCTTCTGAGCGGTGATGTCGCGGACCACGGTGATGAACTGAAGAGGCTTGCCGAACCGGTCGCGCACCACGGACACCGATTGCAGGCCCCAGACTGTCAAGCCCTGCCGCGTGATGAAGCGCTTCTCCGACCGGTAGCTGGAAATCTCGCCCGCGACCAGGCGTTGCGACATGCGGGTATCCACGTCCACGTCGCTGCGGTGGGTGATGTTCTGGAGTGAAAGCTCTTTCAGCTCGCTTTCGTCGTAGCCCAGCAGCGTGCATAGCTCCGGGTTGGCGCGCATGAAGCGGCCGTCGGGGCGCACAAGGGCAATGCCCACGGCCGCCTGCTGGAAGGTGAGCCAGAACTTATAATCGTTACTTTGCGTCGATTCTTCGGAGATGTCCATAAGCAGGCCGTGCATGCCTCCCTTGAAGTTACCTTTAGGATACGGCATGCAAGTCGCCAGGTGGGAGTGACCTTAGTCCTAATTCCCGCTAAACTTTGTTCCCCCTCCACCCTGGCAACGAAGTGGGAAACGTGCGCTGTTCTACAGGACAAAGCTCGGCAAAGACACTGAGGAGTCTATCCAGAGCACTGAGAGTTAGCGAAGGTACCGTGTGTGATGTACTTAGTGGCTCTCAGCCAGGACCGCTTCCGGTTCGGGGGTGGCTTGCGCCCTGGTCATTGGCAGCACGATGGTGAAGGTAGCCCCTTCGCCGGGGGAGGACTGCACGCTTATGCTGCCGCCGTGTCTCTCTACAATGGCGCGGGCAATCGAGAGGCCAAGCCCTGTGTTGCCGGTGGCGCGCGTCCTGGAGAGGTCGCCACGGTAGAACCTGTCGAACACATGCGGTAGGTCCTCCGGCGATATGCCCTGCCCTGTATCCCGCACTCCGATTTGCAACCGCTTACCGCCCTCGTCGGCGGCAGCCCACACCCGCACTTCGCCTCCCTCTGGAGTGTAGCGCAGGGCGTTGTCGAGCAGGTTCAGGAGGACTTGCTTCAGCCTGTCCGGATCCGCGCGCAACAGGGCCGTTTCCGCGCCCGCTTCACAACGTAGCGACAGGTTCACACCTTTGCTTTCGGCCACGGGTGTCATCTGCTCTACAACCCCTGTCAGCAAGAGGCAAGGGCTTACCGGCTTGAGGATGATAGTGGGGGCGGTGCTATCCAGGCGCGACAGCGTCAGGAGGTCGGCCACCAGGCGGCCTAGACGTCTTAGCTCGCCGTGCATGGAGCGCACGGTGCGCTGTACCACGCGGGTGTCGCCCCTGTCCGCGCCCATGAGCAGCATCTCGCTCAGCCCTTCCAGAGAGGTGAGGGGGGTGCGCAGTTCGTGCGAGGCATCGGCCACGAAGCGGCGCTGGGCCTCCAGGGCCGAGGCCAGCCGCTCCACCATGCTGTCGAAGGCATGCCCCAGGCGGGCTACCTCGTTGCGGCCTTCAGGGAGGCGTATCCGGCGGTCCAGGTCGCCTGCCGAAATGGCTTCAGCCGTCCGAGAGATGCGGTCCAGCGGCCTCAGCACCACGCGTGTGAGCGCCAGTCCCGCCAGTACGCCCAGCGTCGTGCCGATGAGGATGCCGAGCACCACGTAGAAGCGCAACTGGTTGAGCACGAGGTCGGATTCGTCCAGCGAGGCCACCTGCTGCAAGAGCAGTCCCATACCCTGCCCTTCCGGTGTGGTGATTAGTCTAAGGGGCGTAAGGACCACCAGGATGCGCTCGCCGTTCGGTGCGTAGGCAACCCACTGGGTGATTGAGCCGCCTGCTATCCTGTCCTGCCAGTCAGCGGCCAGGGGGGGTACGTAGGGAGGTTCGCCACCTGTAGGAGACTGGCCGGCGCTGATGGCTCTGCCTTGCTCGTCCAGCACGGCCACCGCTACATCGGTGCTGCTTAGCCCGCGCACCAGCGAGTCGGCCACCATATCGACGGAACGTGGCGGGCGGCGGTCCCTCGGCGGAAAGAGTTGCTCCAGCGAGGTGCGGGTCGTTCTCTCCAGGCGTTCCCTGGTGTTCTGGATGAGGAAGCTGTCGAGTTGAGCGTAGAGTGCGAAGCCGAGCAACGTGAGCACGGCGGCCAGCAGCAGCGCGTAAATGGCGCTGAGTTGCAGGCCCACCGGCACGTTCCACACCAGGCTTCTAGCACGTCTAGCCAGCGACATCGGGCGGCTCCAGGCTGTACCCCACACCTCGCACGCTGCGGATCAGGTCCCTACTTTCATCTTCCAACTTCTCGCGCAGGTGCCTTATGTGTACGTCGATCACGTTGGTATCGCCATAATAGTCATAGCCCCACACTCTGTTGAGGATGACATCGCGGCTGAACACCTGGCGGGGGTGGGTCAGGAACAATTCGAGCATGTCGAACTCGCGGGGGGTGAGTTCCACAGGCTTGCCGCCCCGCGTAACGCGTCGCGTCTGGCGGTCCAGCACGAGATCGCCCACGCGCAGGGCCTGTTGCAGGTTGACTCCCTTGCGACGCAGGATAGCGCCCACCCGCGCCAGCAGCTCCCTGAATGTGAAGGGCTTTACCAGGTAGTCGTCGGCCCCGCTATCGAGGCCCACCACCCGGTCCTCCACCTCGCCCCTGGCCGTCAGCATCAGGATGCCCACGTCGCTGGTCGCCCGCAAGCGCCTGCATACCTCCACCCCGTCGATGCCCGGTAGCATCACGTCGAGCACCACGATGTCGGGCTTGGCGGACCGTGCCTGCTCCAGCGCCTCGTGCCCCGTCCGCGCCACGCTCACCTCGAAGCCCTCGTAGTTGAGGCCCATAGTGAGCATCTCAACGATTAGCTCCTCGTCGTCCACCACCAGCACACGCGCGGGGCGCTCCCTTTCTTCACCCGCCCCATTATTACGCATTATCATTGCTCCTTTTACCAATTCTCTATAAAACCATTATAAGTGAGAAGTCGCTCCAAATGTCCGGCATACCCAGCCCAGGCATGGGAGTATCCCGCACCGTCCTTACCACCATACGCTTACACTTTCTACCCGGCACAAATCACTCATACCTCAGTCCTCAGTCCTCATCACTCCACAACTATATAGCCTCCACCCGGAGCAAGGCCGGGTGGAGGTTGAGGAGGAGGGAAGTAAGCTGTCTAGAAGGTAGGTGCGGGCACGGGTACTACCGTATCCGCGTTGTCGGGAGCGCCGGGTGCTGCCTGTACGTGCCTGGCGACACCCGCCAGTTGCTGGGCCAGTTTGGCGGAGGATACCGCCTCGCTGTAGTTGCCCGCACCGTAGGCGTTGTAGGCGCTCTGGTAAGCGGCCTGTGCATCGGCCAGGTAACCCGTGGCGGCACTGTCAGTAATCAGTGACTTCTGGGCCACCAGGTTGTTGTAGGTCTGCGACAGGAAACGGCTGGCCTGCGCCTGGGTTACCGTGACGTTAGCCGCGTCCGGCCCTCCGGGGAAGTGCCTGCCACGTCCCACGGGCCGCTGGTTCGCGGACGGAAGCGTATCGGCACCCAGGGCACGGGCCATCTGCCCCTCGGCAATGAAGATCAGTTCCTGGGCCGCCTGGGCGTACTGGCTTGCCGAGCCGAACTTTGAGGCCGTAGCCGCGGTCTGCGCACTACCCAGCAGCGTCTGTGCGTTGGTCAGCCACTTCGACACGTTGGCTGTGTCCATCTTGCCGTTGGCATACGCCAGGTCGTCCTTGGCAAGCCCTAGGAGGGTTGTGGTATTGCTAATCTGGTGGCTAACACCTTCCGCGGTGAGAGCACCGCCGCCCGGCCCCCGTCCATCGAAGTCACCTCCGAGGAATCCCTCTCCGCCTGGGCCGCCGCGATGCCCGCCTGGACCCCGCCTGCCGCCCGCACCCGGCAAACCATCCTTTGGGGTGTCGGTTGCGCCTGGAGTGGCCTGTGCGGTGGCCTTAACCGTTGCCTGCGCGGCGGGCTGGTTGGGTGTGGCAGTGGTCGTGGAGGTCTGCGCGGACGCGCTCCCCACAATCGTGCCGACCGTTACCAACGTCGCCGCCAGGAAGGCCCCAAGCCCACTGGCTACTGTTTTTGCGTTCATCTTAGATTTCTCCTTGTAGTTTCTGCTTGTTTGTAATGGCACTGGAATGTTTGACATTGCCTGGCCGTCTGTTATCAGTATAGAAAGCGAGAATTAAGTTGAATGGAGTGAAAAGTTAAGTCTCGATTAAGATGCTGAGGCGGACCAGTGCAACATCTGCTATCATCTATCTGTAGGCTTGTAGCCGCGCCAGGTGGTCCCACAATCCAGGATTTGAGGTATCGCAATCATGGACGTCACGTTCTTCGAATCGCCTTCCGAATTTCGCGAATGGCTTGAGCAGAATCACGCGAGCGTCAAAGAATTATGGGTCGGGTTCCACAAGAAAGGCTCCGGCAAGCCAAGCATCACATGGCCTGAGGCAGTGGACCAGGCGCTCTGCTTTGGGTGGATTGACGGCATTCGCAAGCGTGTGGATGAGACCAGCTACACGAACCGCTTTACCCCGCGCAGGCGCGACAGCACCTGGAGCGCCGTAAATATCAAGCGTGTTGGCGAGCTTACGGAGCTTGGTCTGATGCAGCCCTCCGGCCTCGAAGCCTTTGAGAGGCGCAACTCGAAGAAGGCCCAACTCTATTCCTACGAGCGCACCAGCAGCCAACTGGACGAGACTTATGAACGGCGGTTCCGCGAGAATGAGCGGGCCTGGGCCTTCTTCGAGTCGCAGGCCCCTGGGTACCGTCGAACTTCGACCTGGTGGATTATGAGCGCCAAGAAGGAAGAGACCCGGCTCCGGCGGCTATCTGCTCTGATTGAAGCCTCAGAAAGGGGAGAGAAGTTGGGGACCGTTACGGGGGGTTCCAGGGACTAGCCCGGCCGCCAGGCTCAAAGAATTGGACGCAACCTGGCGGGTATGAATGTAGGAGCACGAAGCATCGAGTCCCCATGTGTTGCCGTTGGCAGCATGTCAGGTCAGGCGGCTTCTAGTAAGCGGCTGGGCGCGCCTGGCTGCTGCCGTGGCAACCATAGATAGCTCATGGGGCACCGTGAGCGCCAACTCCATTGGCAGCGCCTCCAGGCTCAAGAAAGCCGCTACTACCTGCGGGTCGAAGTGCGTGCCCGATAGCTCTCGTAGGTGCTCCCGCACCTTTTCCTCCGGCCAAGCGGGCCTGTATGGCCTGTCCGACCTGAGAGCGTCCCAGACGTCCACGATGGCGAATATACGGGCCGACAATGGTATCTGCTCGCCCTTGAGGCCACGCGGGTAGCCACTACCGTCCCACTTCTCATGATGGCAGTAGGGTATGTCCAGTGCCGGACGCAGGAACTCAATCGAGGCCAGCCACTGGTACGCGTACACGGGGTGCAGGCGCATTATCTCCCATTCTTCCTCCGTCAGCGGACCCGGCTTGAGCAGCACTGCGTCGGGTATGCCGAGCTTGCCTATATCGTGCAGCAGCGCCCCACGCCGGATGTGCGCCATCTCCGTCTCGTGGACACCCATGTACCGGGCGAGCCGCGCCGTCATCTCCGTCACTCTCTGGCTGTGCCCCTCTGTCTCCTTGTCCCGCAGGTCCAGCGCGCGGGACCAGCCTTCCAGGGTCACATCATACGCCAGTGCCAGCTCCAGGTTCGACTGTTGCAGGTCGTCAAACAGAGTGGCGTTGTCTATGGCGATAGCGGCTTGTCCCGCCAGCGTTTCAAGGAAGTCAAGCCACTCAGTCTCGGGGTCCAACTTTGAGCGGTGGAAAATCTCCAGCACGCCCTTGATCTGGCCCTTGGCGAGCAGAGGCACGGCGAAGTAGCTGACGAAGTCCTCCCCGGCTATCAGGGGGGCGCGTAACAAATCGCTGGTATCCGACAACCTATCTAGGCGGAACACGTGCCGCTGTAGCGCCGCCTTGCCCGCGTAACCTTCACCCAGGCGCAACTGGGACTGAGTTATCCCTCCTCTGCGGAAGCCGCGCCCGGCCCCGTATTCGAGCATCTGCGAGGCGCTGTTCAGCAGCAATACGTCCGCCGCATCTACCTTCAACTGCGCCGTCACCTGGTCCAGGATGATGCTCAACGTGATGCGCAAATCGAGGCTCGCGGTGATGGCCGTGTCGATGCTGCGCAGGGCGGCTACCCGCTCCAATTGCCGCTGGATGCGCTCCTCGTGCCGCTTGCGCTCGGTCATGTCGTGCGCGGAGATACAGATTACGTGGCGGCCGGCATGATAGATAAGGTTGGTGCTAACTTCCACAGGTACGAGCGCACCGTCCTTGCGCCGGTATATTCGCTCCCCAATCGCCAGCCGCTTCTCCTCCCGCAGGCGGGCGAGGTTCCTGTCTATGCTAGTGGCGTCGTGCGCGATTATGTCGTACATGCGCAGGCCCGTAAGCTCTTCGGCTGTATAACCGAGCATGCCTAGCAGTGCGGCGTTGGCCTCCAGTATGCGTGTCGTTTCAAGGTCGGCCAGGTATATTCCCTCGGAGGTCTGTTCCACGACCGCCCGGTACCGCTCTTCGTTTTCGCGGATGGCGGCCTCGGCCCTCTTTTTCTCGGAAACGTCGCGGACGATGCACACGAAGGCCACCGGCTGGTCGTCCTTGGCTTGCATCGTGGAGGCGGACAGGCTAAGGCAACGCTCCCCCTTGTCGCTACCTACGTAGGCTATCTCGAAGTCCTGTAGCGATCCCTCTGTGGCGAGCCTGGACCTGATCTCGTCCAGTTGCGGCCCGTCGAAAACCGTTGTGACCGGCTTCCCGATCAGGGCATCCGCCGGGTAGCCGAGCAGGTTGCTGGCCGCCTTGTTCATCACGCGGATGATACCCGCGTGGTCCAGCACCAGCAGCGCGTCCGTTATCGTATTGATGATTTGATTGGCGGCGAACTCGGGCGTGATGTCGAGCAGGTGGTACTTCCCGATGGCGTAGACGGCCACGCACAGGAAGCCCAGGATCGCCAAGTAGCCGAAAGCGTACAGTGGAATGCCATAAGCGCCCACGAAATCGAGTGCCCCCACATATCCTATCGCGAAGGCGATCATGAGCCACTTGATACGGAGCTTATGCTTGAGGCTTTCGGCCTTGCGGTACTCCACCCAGTAATGGCCCATACTGGCGACCAGCAGCGAGACAAAGAAGAGGATGAAGGCAGCACCCAGGGGGCCGAAGTGGGTATAGTAGCCCCACCAGAAACCCTGCACCTGGTCTATCAGGAGGTCGGTCCAGAGCGACAGGCCCGCGAACACCCCGGCGCCTACCCAGCCCAGGGCTACATACTTCTTGAACCTCTCGAAGAGCTTGAGCACTACGACGGTGAACTGGTAGGTAGCCGGCGCGATGAGAGGCACGCCCAGATATGCCACTTTGTTCCACCACAACGCCGAATCGCTGTCGGGTGAGGAGTACATCATGGAGAACCCGAACAGCCATATACTGACCACCAGAGTGACGAGGGCGAAGGAGAGACTGACCAGGGACACGCGCTCGCGCACCAGCACCAGTATGCCAAGCAGCAGGATAGCCGCCGTCGTGATGAGTGTGGGTATTGAGTATATGCTCAGTTGGTAGTCGGCCATGCTGACTACGTGTTCTATCATAACCTGCCTTCTCTAGCGCAAGGAGCCGCATGCTGTCTGTGGGGAGGGCATGTAATCAAGTCAGTGCTACTCTCCGGGTGCTTCCATGAACAATGCACGATTTGAAAGATAGTTTGTGGGTTCCTGTTTCTGCCCCTGATACCAGGCCGGTCCTCTATGCGTCGTGTGCAAGCAAAAGCCAACATGCTATCTAAGCATGTCACCTTGCCGTCGTCTCAATTCGCTGTCCCGGCCCTTCGTTGGGCACGTTTCACGTCGCCCGGGAGGAAGAACGCTTACTACTACAATCCACCCTTTTGTAAAAAATGTCAATGGTATTTATAGGCTACTACAAACTAGTAATCTTAGTAGACTCGGTCTAGCCGCAACAGCCGGTAGCCGTCAGACTAGATGACAATTAGCTCCTCAGGTACGAAGATCGAACGCGATTCTGGTATGTGGCTCTGGGAATTGGTAGCCACGTCAAAGTTGGTCCTTGCGCGGCCTACGCGTACGCTCTACAATGGGCGGTGTTCAGGTGATAGTAACGTACCAATTTTAATGGAGGACGGCATGCTGGATGCTTTTACGGTGGAGCAATTCGCCCCTCACGTAGGTGACACCTTTCGGGTCTTCTATGACGAAACGTCTGCGGTGGAGCTGACGCTCGGCTCAGCAACCGAACTGGGTAACGAATCGGCGAAAGAATGGAGCAAAACGTCGGGCCGTGCGCCCTTCACCCTGGTATTCCTTGGCTCACCGGAGTTTCTCCTGGGCCAGGGCATGTATCGTTTCGAGCATGCCGAGCTGGAGCCTTTTGAGATATTCCTGGTGCCCCTCGGCCCGGACCCTCAAGGTATGCAGTATGAGGCCATCTTCACCTAGCCTTCGGCTCCAGGTGTTTCGGCAGCTTGGGAAGCTTCGGGAGCTTCGGGAGCTTCGGGAGCTTCGGGAGCTTCAGGGGCGCTGGTGCGGCACTCCATCAGGTAGTAAACCCCTCGTTCCCCCATCCTGGTGAAGCCCAACCGCTCGTAAAGACTCAAGGCAGGGTTGTACTGCTCTACGTGGATGGTCACCGGCTTGCCCGTGCGAGCGCCTTCGGCGATAAGCTCCTTCAGCAGCGCGGTGCCTATACCGGCGTTACGGTATTCTGGGATCACCACGATGTCAACAATGCGAATCTGGTCGGTCCAATGGTCAACGTAGAGGCGGCCAACCGGCTGTCCGTCCGCCAGGATTACCAGGAAGGAAGCGCCCGTATAATATTGTTGGTAGTGGCTGTGCTGGGCCGCGAACTGCATTTGCACGAAGGCTTCCTTCTGCTCGTCGGTCCAGTCCACCATAGCCATCTCCGCCTCTCGCGTGCTGGCGTAGACCCTGTACAGGAACTCCATGTCACTTTGCTCGATAGGCCGCAGGGTGATGTTCATATGATTTCCTAAGCGTGTGATTTCATGTAGTTGGGAGTGGCTGTCCGGCTCCCATGTCGCTGAATAACCGGCTCCACTGCTGGGCAATATGCTCCCAGCGGTAATCGGGCCGGGTGGCATTACGATACGCTCTAAGCGACATGTCGCGCCGGTGCGCTTCGTCAGCATACAGCCGTTCCAAGGCCGCCGCAACCCCCTCAGGGGCCACCTCCTGCATCTCCAACATTGCGAAGTCGGGCACGTACGCCGCCACAGGCTCCACCAGCTCGGCGGACGTGGCCCACAACTCTGCGCTTGCGCTGTGCCGGGGCACGATTTGAGCCGCTCCCGTGGCCGCGTGCTCGAAGCTCACAAGCCCCCACCCCTCGCCCATAGATGTGTTGATGCCCACGTCACACGCGTTGTAGATAAGGTTTAGCCCTTCGTTAGTGACGCCGCTTTCGTCTTCAGGCCCCATCTTGACTCGGTGGGTCATGCCCAACGCCTCTACCTGCCGCTGGACCTGGGCCAACGCATCTCCGTATGGGACGGCGTGGTGCAGGACGAGTCTTACGTTCCTGGGTTTGTCGCGTGCGAACAACGCAAACCCCTGGAGCGTGAGGTCAATTCTCTTGCGAGACTGCGCGCGATTGGCGTTCAGTACCACAAAAGAGTCTTCCATGTCGGGCACTCCGGGGAAGAGCAGTTGCTTGGCAGCGAGCCTTCCCGCAGGCTCTAACTGCCGTTCCACTGAGCCTGGCACGGGGTAAAACGTCTGCGTATCCACACCATGAGGCACCACCTCCACACCTGGAAAAGTGAAGCCTTCCTGCGCTTGTGCGAGCCTGACTATAGCCTGCTGAAGCTCGAACCGGGCGAACTCGGTGTAGACGACGAAGCGACTCGATGGCGCGAGCACTGAGAAGGGAGCGACCAGTGTATCATCAAGCAGCCTGCCATCCAGCGGAGAGTAACATACGATGCGCGTGCTATCCTGGTAAGGTGCCAGGTGGGGCATGTACTTATCGAGGATCCAGATGTCGTTTAGCAGAAAGACTATTTCAGGGCGGTGACGCCGGACGAACTCTTCGGCCTGGTACTGCCCGAACATGTCGCCGCCCTTGAGGTTACAAGGGTGTATGGTAACACCCTCGACCATCATCTCCGGTCCCTTGTAGCCGATTCCGATGATGTGAGTGTCAAAGCGGTCGACCAGGCGGGTAAAGATACTCGATAGCACCCTGGTGAAACCGGTGGCGGGCACCCAAACCCCGACCGCCAGGAGGCATGGCTTGCCTCGCGTGGCGGTCGGGGTTTGCGTCTCCTTGTTACGGGGTCCGGAGAAC
>DASVVE010000023.1:0-75473 GCA_036386675.1 Chloroflexia bacterium
CCCAGCGTCAGCAGCATCGAAAACTCACGCGCCGACATTTTCCGTCTCCTCCCCGCCGCCTTAAAACAATGAATATTGGCCCCGTGTAGGAGCCACACTTAATGATACACCCTGGCGGCAAGGATGGTCGAGTGTTTTTGGTCCCCTCTGGTAGGGCTGCGTGGAAGTTGTGCTTGTAACAATTGCAGGACCACAGCCCCACCCTGTCATCCTGAGCGCAGCGAAGGATCTCAGATGCCGCCTTTACCCAGGTGTTGAACGTTCAGCACCAATGCCCCCTAGTTCAACAGCATCCCAACTCACCTTTTTGAGATCCTTCGCTGCGCTCAGGATGACAGGGCGGAGTGTGGTCGCCACGCTTGATACATAGCGTAAGTTGATAGTGGTGCCGGGTAGGTGTGGACCAATATCCTAGTCGTACTAGGACTATCTACCCTTAGTCAGGCCGTCAGAACGCAGATATAATGCCTATAGCGCAGCCGTAGTAGTACCGCCTGGACTGTGTGCAATGTGGCGCATGTATCGTGTACGGCGGGTGCGTCGTACTGAATCAACATTATTACTCACGAGGAGCACAGGGTGTGACTAGCTCCCAACCGAAGAACTCGCCCGCTACCCAGATGCCGTGGCAGAACCACGTGCCGGCTGACTCGAACGGCACAAACCCGCAGAACGCACAGGGCCAGCAGGTCGCACGCCTGCCCTGGACGACGAGTGGGCTGTCGCCTAATACGCCGGAGTTGAACGGCCAGGGTGCGCCAAACCCGCCGCAGGCTTACGCCAACGGCCACTCCGGGCAACAACAGTCTGCGGCGCACACGGCCCCAATTTTTGCCGTGAACGCGGGGCCGCTGCCGGAAGAGATACCGGGCTTCCCGTACCCCGAACCGAGCAGCGATAACCTGCAACAGGTGCTGGGCAGCCAGCCGCAAGGCTCTAACATCAGGCCGCTGGCCGCTATGGGAGCCGTGCCACCGCAGGCGCAGACCCTGAATATGTCGCCCGGTGCTGCCACTCAGCCCGACCTAGGCACGTCACCGATGACGCAGCCGCAGTTGCCTGTAAACGCCCTAAATGCGCTGAGTGGGATGAATGGTAACGCGAACGGGATGTCGCCTACGGGCCGCCTCACCTCCGGTATGCTGGGGGGCCACGGGGTACAGCCGAACGGACATTACGAGCTTAGCGACTCGATGTTCCCGGAGCCTCGCAGCATCGAGGAGACCGGCATCAACCAGGGACTAATAGCCGACCTGGTAATCAAGACGATGTACTTCACCTCGTACATGAGCGGCCAGGAGATTTCGGCCGAGATTCGCGTGCCCTTTTACGGCGTGATCGACCAGGCGATCAACCTGATGAAGAAGGAACAGCTTTGTGAGGTGAGCGGCACGTCGGGCCTGGGCGAAGCAGGCTACCAGTACATCCTCACCGTCAAGGGGATGGAGCGCGCCCACCAGGTGCTCGCACGCTCCAGCTACGTCGGCCCCTGCCCGGTGCCGCTAGCCAGGTACATAGAGGCGCTCAAGGTGCAGACCAACAGGAGGCCCATAATCAACCGCGAGGTGGTAGAGAACGGGTTGAAAGGCCTCATCATCAGCGAAGAACTGCTGAACCAGCTTGGCGCGGCGGTGAACGCGGGCAAGTCGCTTTTCCTGTTTGGCGCGCCCGGCAACGGCAAGACGCTGCTCACCGAGCGCATCGCCACCATGCTTGGCGGCAACCTCGCCATCCCGTACGCGATAGAGGCTGACGGGCAAATCATCCAGCTATTTGACCTGAACAGCCACCGCCCGGCCGTACCCCAGGGCGCGAACGAGAACGACTCCACCAGGGCCGAGTTCCCCGACCGCCGCTGGGTGCGCGTGCACAGGCCCGTGGTGATAGTAGGCGGCGAGCTTACGCTGCCCTCGCTCGACCTGATTTACAACGAGACGGCGGGCTTCTACGAGGCCCCTTTCCAGCTAAAGGCGAACGGCGGCCTCTTCCTGATTGACGACTTTGGCCGCCAGCAGGTCAGCCCCCAGGCGCTGCTCAACCGCTGGATCGTGCCGCTGGAGAAGAGCATAGACTTCCTGACGCTGAAAACGGGCAAGAAGCTACAGGTGCCCTTCGAGCTATTCCTGGTGCTCTCCACCAACTTGCAGCCGGAAGACCTCATTGACGACGCGTTCCTGCGCCGCATCCAGAACAAGCTGAACGTGCCCGACCCGACGCCGCAGCAGTTTTACGAGATATTCCTGGCGATGTGCAAATCGCTGAACGTGCCGTTCGACCAGCACGGTTTCACGTACCTGGTGAAGAAGCACTACATCGAGGTTGGGCGGCCTTTCCGCGCCTCGCAGCCCCGCGACCTGCTACGCCAATTGATGGGCATCGCCCGCTACCGCAACGTGCCCCCGGAGATGACCCCCCAACTGGTGGACGCGGCGTGCAGCACCTATTTTGTGAACGCCAAACCCAAGCACTGACCACGTTGAAAGATAGTAGGACGGATATGGAAATGTACGAAAGAGTAGACGAAAAGGGCAAGGTATTTACGCCCAGGATACGCACCGCCTCGGTGGAGGTGGATATCGTAACCCTGCATGGCGTGGTGCACGGCTTCGTGCACGTCAAGCCCGATCAGCGCATCAAGGACGAGCTGAACAACCAGGGCGAAACGTTCCTGGCGGTGACGGGCGCTACCCTGCGCGGCCACCTGGACCCTGCTAACCGTGAGGTCGGCTTCGTGGCGGTCAATAAGAGCCACATTATTACGGTGGTGCCCGTGAACGAGCCGCGATGGACGAGTGACGAGTGATGAGTTTTTAGTTTTGAGTTGTGCCGGAGCTAGGGCTTGGCGCGGTTGGTACGTAGAGAGCGGTTTACGCTAGATACCGGATTGAGGAATGCAGGATGTCACCCATACAGCCATTGAACACTACATCCATACAGGCAGGGCCGCAAACTGAGACGTACGGGCCAGGCGGTATGCAGCCGGGCGCTCAGCAGCAAGCTGGGCCGTTTCCCGGCGTTCCGCAGGGTTACGCAAACCCAGGCGTGCCACAGGGTATGAATCCGAACGCGCCTGCGGGCAACTTCCAGGGCGCGTCCACCGAGCACCTGGCGACCGGGCAACTGGCTCCCGCTACCCCGGCCGGCAACGTATGGACCCCGGTGGCGAACAGCGTCGGCATGCAGGCACCGCCGATGTTGGTGCTGGCGCTGGCCCAGCGGGTGCTCTCCGGTCTGCCGCAGAATGTACAGATTGAGCGCAAGCCCGAAATCGAGCAGATGCTGGCCGGACGCTTCATGGCGGCCCTCTCGCAGGTGCCGGGCACGCTCCCGCCTGGCGGGCAGGAAGTGCTGTACAAGGCGGTCATGGACGAAATCCTCGGCTACGGGCCGCTGGAGTCGCTGCTGGAAGACCCCTCCATTACGGAGATTATGATCAACGGCCCCAAGCAGGTGTACATCGAGCGCAAGGGCCAGCTTATCGAGAGCGGCGTAACTTTCCTGGACGACGACCATGTGATGCGGGTGGCCCAGCGCATTGTGGCCCCGCTCGGCAGGCGTTTGGACCGCAAGTGGCCGATGGTGGACGCCCGCCTGCCCGACGGCTCGCGCGTGAACATCATCGGACCGCCCGTCGCCCTGGGAGGCACCACCATCACGATCCGCAAGTTCTTCAAGACGCCGCTTACGGTACAGAACCTGGTCGAATTTGGTACGATATCAGGCCAGATGGCGGAGTTCCTGCGGGCGTGCGTGGTGGGCAGGCTCAACGTCGTGGTGGCGGGCGGCACGGGTTCCGGCAAGACCACCCTGCTGAACGTGCTCTCCTCGTTCATACCCGACGGCGAGCGTATCGTGACGATAGAGGACTCGGCGGAGCTTCGACTCAACCAGCGCCATGTGGTGCCCCTTGAGGCACGCCCTGCGGACGTGGACGGTGGCGGCGCGGTGACGATACGGCACCTGGTCACGAACGCCCTCCGTATGCGCCCGGAGCGTATCGTGGTCGGTGAGTGCCGCAGTGGTGAGGCGCTGGACATGCTCCAGGCGATGAACACCGGGCACGACGGTTCGCTCACCACCTTGCACGCCAACACCCCCCGCGATGCCCTCTCCCGCCTGGAGACGATGGTGCTGATGTCGGGCATGGACCTGCCGATACGCGTCATTCGCGAGCAGGTGGCCTCGGCGGTGGACCTGATAGTGCAACAAGCGCGGCTGCGGGACGGCTCTCGCAAGGTCACCTACGTCACCGAAGTGCAGGGCATGGAAGGCGACACGATAGTGCTGCAAGACATCTTCCGCTTCCGCGAGCTGGGCGACGACGAGAACGGCAAGGTAAGAGGCCAACTCATGCCCACCGGCCTGCTGCCCAAGTTCGTCAGCCGCCTCGAATCCCACGGGCAGCGAGTGGACAGGTCGATGTTCTCGTCCGGGTCGTTCTGAAACGTGAAACGTGAAACGTGAAACGTGAAACGTGAAACGTGATGCGGCTTGCTAAAGCTGGTTCGTGAATAGCCGTATGTTAGTTTAGCAGGACCGTGCCCCCCTTTGTCATTCTGAGCGCAGCGAAGAATCTCGTCCCTCAGCACCCGAGTATCACCTTTCTCATGCGGCACTCGTCCATAGGAAAAGGGGAACACCTCCATAGAGGACGAGATTCTTCACTGCGTTCAGAATGACAAAGGGGAACGTGGTCCCATAATAAATGCCCTGCCAAATTCGCGAACCAAATAGCACAAGCCGCATCACGTTTCACGTTTCACGTTTCAGCTTCCCCGTTTCACGTTTCAGCTTCTATCTCGTGAAGCATCCAGACGTTTGGCTCGACGTAGAGGCCCTGGTCTGCTTCCACGTCTACCGTGACGGGTTCCAGCGCGCCGGGGACTACGTACGTGCCGCTCTCAGGGAAGCGCATGCTGGCCCACTCCTCCCACTCGGCTACTGTGCCTGGGATGACCATCGAGCGTGGGGCCACCTTCAGAATGCGCGCGCCTAACCTCCAGTGTACCCTCAGCCAGGGATCGAAGGGCGAGCCGTCTTCGCGGGTCCAGGTGATGTAGCGCTCCATCGGGGTGAGTGGGTAGCTCGGCTTCAGGTTGGGGCGGACCGGAGCGATGAGGGCCGTGAAGCCGCTCTCCTGGACGAGCCGCCGCATCTGCTTGAGCATGGTGCTGCTGAGGCCCGAGCCTTGCCTGTCGGGCGCGACGGTGATGGAGAGGGCCGACAGGCAGTTGGGGGCCACGCCCGCCTCCTTGCCCTCAAAGCCCCGTAGGATCGCGCCATCCCAGCCGTCGGGCAGACCGTCCATGCTGCCATCCCACGCGAGGGGTATGGTTACGGCGCTGGCTATCACCCTCTCGCCCTCACGCCCCTGCTCGCAAAGCACCAGGATGTTGCCGGGGAAGTCTGTATAGAGCCGGTTCCAGTACTGGTTGGCAACGGTATCTTCATGCATGAACTTCGGCCATACGGCCGAGTCGATCTCCCATATCTGCGGGCGCAGGTCGGGTCGCTCGGCCATGCTATAGATATTGTGTCCTGTTTCGTGCGTGGGCATCTTCTTTTCCTCGGTGGCTGGTATGATCCTTGCTTTATAAGTCATGGGGGTCAATAGCGCATGCCTTCGGACCGGCCCGTGATTATACATTCATGGCCGGCGGGCGCGTCAAGCCTGCGCTGACGTATCTTACCCTCAACCACAGTAGTACCTTGCCCGCGAACAGTCCACTCACGCGGTCGAAGGTACCCTTCTGTCCTACCCCTTCTAACTCTAATGGGTGATATGGTGTCGCCCTGTGCTGCCTTACAATCATGAGGTCTGAGTGCGCCTGCTCCACTGGCGATGCACCGGGGTGAGGGGTACCTGGACGGTCATGAGGCATAAGGAAAAGCATAGGGGCCGGAATTGGTAAGGAAGAGGTTTATAAAGCTGGTGTCAAGATTTCAGAGGCAGGGTTCGGTACTTGTGGGCGTCGGCATTGCGCTGGCGGGGCTTGCTATTGTGGCTGCGTTGCTGCTTCGCGGCATGTACGCGCCGGACAACGAGCAGGCGGCACAATCGCCCACCGTGCTGGCGGCTATGGCCGAGGAGACGGTAGTTATACCCGGCATGCCCGTCTGCTTGCCAACCTTCCCAGCAACCGACCCGGCCACTCCCGCAACGGCATTGCCAGCTACCCCGGAGCCTACCTCGACTGCCACTCCTGGCCCCATGTTTGGGCTGGCCTGGTTCCACAAGCCGCCGGAAGACGGCACGACTCCTAAACAGATGGCGCAGGCCCATAGGTACGTCCACCTGACGAGCCTGGCCGACATTGAGTACCGCAACAAATTGCGGGACGCGGGGTACAAAGGCCCGGTCTACACCTATATCACGGCCAACGCGGTAGAGGGGCCAGGCCCCTACACGGACGCGTCGGAGGAGTGCGAGGCGGGGTACAGGCCGCTCGACAACACCCTGGCGTGGGACACGGACGACTTTTGCAAGTACGTACACGCGCACGAGTCGTGGTTCCTGCACAACGGAGACGGCGAGCGCCTGGCGGGCGACTATTTTGGCTCCGGTCGCTGGACGTACCTGATGAATCCGGCCGACCCCGGTTGGCAGGCCTTCTCTCAAGAGCGCCTGGCTTTCATGCGCGACAACTGGTTCTACGACGGCGTGTGGCTGGACAACGTGGACCTCGACCTCGACCGCCCAAGGACCGACGTGAAGAACGCCGACGGGCAGGTGCGCGAGTATGCCAACGATGCTGAGTGGCGGGCCGGCATGGCGCGCTGGCTGGAAGGTGCTCGCCACAAAGTCGGTGACTGGCCCATGTGGGCGAACCTCGTGGGTGGAGGGTCCGGTGCCGATTCGTGGGACTCCTATGCGCCCTACCTCGACGGGGCTATGGACGAATCGTTCTCAGTGCGCTGGATAGACGAATGGCGCAGCTCGGAGCAGTGGCGCGGTCAGCTTGAGCGAGCTAGTCGCTGGCTGGCCTCGGGCAAGGGCCTGGTGATGGTCGGGCAGGGTGCGCGGGAGGACGAGGAGCGTCTGCGCTTCACCCTGGCGAGCTACATGCTGGTGGCCGAAGGCGAGCAGGCGTTCTTCCGCTACACCCGCTTCGACTCGTACTACAACACCCTGTGGCTCTACCCTGAGTACGACGCCGCCCGCCAGCTAGGCACGCCCACCGGCCCCCGCGAAGAGGTGGTACCAGGCGTGTGGCGGCGCAACTTCACCAACGGCACGGTGGAAGTGGACCTGAATATCCATGAAGGTAGGATTGTTCTGAAGTGAGAAACGTGAAACGTGAAACGTGAAACGTGAAACGTGAAACGTGAAACGTGAAACGTGAAACGTGAAACGTGAAACGTGAAACGTGATGGGGTAAGGGTCATTTGTTTAGCGAAGCAGGTACGGGGTACATAAAGCACCATTACAGGCACTATTACATTTCAAGGCTGGGGGAAAGATTGGCCGCTACGGGTAGCAAGATAAAAGATAGGCGAAAGCTGGCTGTGTTGTTTTGCATGGCTGTGGCTTTGCTTGGGCTGGGATTCCCCGGCGTGGGTATGGCGGCCCAGGGCGACGGCAAGACTCAGCCGCAAGAGATGGTGAGCGCCAGGCCCGCCAACAGCCGCATCGCCGTTGAGAACGCATTGCCGGGTACCAGCGAGTGGGCTGAGGTGGGCAACCACGACATGAGCAAGCTGTCGGCCTTCACGGGCGCGGTAAGCGTCAACGCAGGCGAGCCTATGAACGTCCATGTGAAGTCCACCGGCTCGTCCCTGTCGGCCAAGCTGTACCGCCTTGGCTATTACCAGGACCAGGGGGCGCGCCTCTATTGGGAGCAGAGTAACATCGCCACGCCCTCGCAGTCTGCCTGCACCCGCGACAAGGATACCGGGCTGGTGCAATGCCCCTGGTCGTCTACGTTCGCCATTCCCACCGATGCCAATTGGATCAGCGGCATCTACCTGCTGCGCCTCGACTCCAACCAGGGCAATCGTTTCTTCGTCTACTTCATCGTTCGCAACGACGGCTACGCGGCCGACATCCTGGCGATGGAGCCTACCAAGACGAACCAGGCCTACAACCGCTACGGCTGCGAGAGCCTCTACTTCTCAGGCACGGCTAACACAAGCAACAACCAGTGCGACGGAGTGGTCTCCAACGGCAACAGCAACAGGACGCGAAGCTACAAGGTGTCGTTTGACCGCCCGTACAAGGGCGGTGCGGGCACGGGCGGCCTCTTTACCCACGACATAGAGATGATACGCTGGCTGGAGGCATCCGGCTACGATGTGACCTACATCAGCGACGTGGACCGGGCCGCCAACCCATCTATCCTGCTTGGACACAAGGCTTATCTGGTCATGGGGCATGACGAATACTGGACCTGGCAGGAGTTCGACGCTGTAGAAAACGCGGTGGCGAGCGGAGTGAACGTGCTCTTCCTGTCGGCTAACGAAGCGTACTGGCGCATTCGTATGGAGAGTTCCAGCCTTGGGCCTAACCGCGTGGTCGTGGGCTACAAAGACGCAACTGCCGACCCTATCAAGTCGGGGCCTGACGGGCCAACGATCACCTTCCGCAACCTGAACCGCTCGGAGAACCGCCTACTTGGCACCGGCTACATGAGCTACTACGACGACGCCCTCTACAACATGCCCTGGCAGCCAACCGTGGACTCCGGCAAATGGTACTGGGACTGCACGGGCCTGCGGACGGGCGATACCGTCAACAACATCGTGGGCGAAGAGTGGAACGCCATCCTGTACAACTACAACTCCGTCACCCCCGCGGGGATAGAGTTGCTGTCGGAGGGCGTGGCTTATAACGACCGGGGCGTGCCCTACCCGCAGAACACCACCATTTATACCGCCCCAAGTGGAGCAATGGTGTTCGCGGCGGGTAGCATCCACTGGTCGTGGGGCCTGATGGACCACTCATACCCCAACCAGGTGTTCCAGTCGTATGCCCGGTCGAACGACGCTGATGCGCGCATTCAGCAACTGACGGCCAACATACTTGATAGGTTCGCGGGCTACTGGGACGGCACGCCGAGGGGTTGCGAAGGGCAGGACTTCTACAAGACAGGCCCACGCCCCACGCGCACCCCCATGCCGGCGCCCCCAACCGCTACCGGCACGCTGCCCACCAGCCCGCCCACTCGCACGGGCACTCCTACCCCGCAAAACGGCGGCAACACCGCCACGCCTACGGGCACTAACGCGGGCATCGCCACGAACACGAGTATTCCCGCTAATACCGCTACTGCCACTCGCACCCCAACGCAGACCCCGACACGAAACGCAACCCAAACACCTGTCCAGGGCACCGCATGTATGGTGACGTTCCCGGCTACCGACCTGCCCAAGGACATTCGCGACTTTACCACTACCACCTCGGCCATTAGCGTGAGCGCGACGGGAACGGTGGCCCAGGTAGAGGTGCTTGGCCTCAGCATTGAGCACAGTTATGCCAGCGACGTGACAGCTGTCCTTGTAAGCCCACAGGGCACGAGGGTAGACCTGTTTGCGGCGGTGTGTGGTACGGGCGAATGGACGGCAACGAATACGGGCTTCGGCATAGCCCAGTCGGCTGCGGGCGCGATGGGGTCTGTGTGCCCGCCGGGTCAGGCCACATACAAACCGGAAGAGGCGAGCCTGGCGACCTTTGTAGGGCAGCACGCGCACGGTACGTGGACGCTTGAGGTGAGCGATGGAGGCCAGTACGACATAGGCAAACTGCACGCCTGGCAACTGAGGATCACGCTCAATAGCGCGACTTGTGGGGCTGCGCCCAGTGCCACGTCCACCAACACCGCTACCAGTACCGCCACCAACACGCAGCCGCCGACCAGCACCAGCATACCCACGTCCACAATAGCACCTAGCAGCACTAGAACCGCTACAGCGTCCGCAACGTATACATATCAACCGACTGATACACCTGTGCCTACGTCTACAGCCACGCGAACACCACTACCAGCTAATACCGCTACCGATACGGCGCAGCCTACCAACACTGCTACTCGCGCGCCAGTGCCGACCAATACCGCCACTGTGGCTGTTCCCGCGAGTGCCACCGCTACACACACCTCTACATCCACCAACACGGTCCAACCCGCCACCAATACAGCTACTCGGACCGCTACGAGGACCGCGACCGGCACCTCTACCTCAGTGGCAGCGAACACAGCCACAAGAACAGCGACAGCGACGAGAACCAGCACTGCCACACGTACTCCTACGCGAACGGTCATGGGTACAGCCACACGCACCCCAACCGTCACTCGTACTCCCACGCGCACGGCTACGAGCCTGGCTACACAGACACCGGCGACAGGTGGTAGTTGTGCGGCCACTTACGCCAGCGCGGACGTGCCCAGGCCGCTGACCGACCAGGGCACCACCATCTCGGTCCTGACGGTGAATGACACCGGCACCGTGGCGCAGGTTGAGGTACGTGGCCTGAGCCTTGCTCATACATACGCCAGCGACATGACGGTGTTCCTTATCTCGCCGCAGGGCGCGCGTGTGGAGCTTTTCTCCCACAGGTGCGGCAGCAACGTCTGGACGCAGGGTAATACAGGCTTCAGCTTGAAACAGGGCGCTACTACGGCGATGGGCGCCACATGCCCGCCCGGCAGCGGCACGTATCTACCCGTGGGTAACCTGGGGTTGATGGCGGGCCAGCAGGCGAAGGGCACGTGGAAGCTGGAGGTAAACGACACCGGGGCCTACGACCTCGGCACTCTCCATGCCTGGAACCTGTCGATAATCTACAGCAACGTCCCCTGTCCGGTCGGCTCGCAGGCGCATGCGAACACCCCGGTGCCCACCGGCACCCCCAACACCACCTTTGGCGACGTAGCGCAGGAAGACGTATTCAAGCCGTACCTGGAATGGATGGCCTCGCGGGGCTACATCAGCGGCTATCCTTGCGGCGGTGAGGGCGAGCCGTGTCCTGGCACTTACTTCCGGCCGTCCGCCAGCGTCACCAGGGGGCAGCTACTCAAGATGGTGGTGAGCGCTACGGGCTGGGCCATGGTCAACCCCAAAGACCCCACTTTCGCCGACGTAGCGCGTGACAGCGCCTTCTACATTTACGTGGAGACGGCCGCGCGGCACAGCATCATCAACGGTTATCCGTGCGGCAGCGAGGCCGAACCCTGCGACGGTGCGGGGCTACCCTACTTCCGAGCAGGGAGCAACATCACGCGCGGGCAGTTGAGCAAGGTCATGGCCCTGGCGCTGGGCTTACCGGCCCCGGCGGCAGGTACCGAGACCTTCGAGGACGTGCCGGAGGGCAGTCCCTTCCACACGTACGTGGAGGCGATGTCGGCCAACCATATAGTGGGTGGATACACCTGCGGGCTTCCGGGCGAGCCGTGCGACGGTGCGCGGAGACCCTACTTCCGACCTTCAAGCAGCGCCAGCCGCGGGCAGGTCGCCAAGTTCGTAGCGGTGGGCTACGGCGATAGATGACAGCAATATCGCGAAAGTAAATTACCGTTGGAGGAGACAGAAGGGGGCCTCCTCCAACAAATGAGTAGTAGACGTATCACATAGTACTGCCTGATATACCACGCTCACGCTAAAAGAGTTAACACCATCGGGTGATTTGGCTCTCGTGACGCGAGTTTACAATCAAGATACCGGCAATACTCCCTAGCTAATCGTGGGCGCTATACAACTTCGCATACGGCAGAGCAGCCGTTCTGCTTAACTATCCACATGCCCTGAAGGGGCGGTAACAGTCACGAGTGGTAACCCTGCGGGCGCGTCAGGGACCCTCCTGTCTCCTACGGGAAAGGGACATTCAAATGGCGCAAATACCAGATTTCTTTACTGACGAAAAAGGCATAGTTGGGGGCATTTATACCGCCCTCATAGGGGCTTCGCGCACGAGGCCCGTCGCCAGGGCGATGGCCCCAACCACCGCGCGCACCCTCACCGACAGCGGGAATCTCAGGACTGGCCCCCTGAAGCGGGGACTGGCGATTGGAGAGCGCAAGCTGTTGCAGGCGTTCGCCGACTGGTCTGTGCTGGTGACGGGCTGCTTCTTCATCCTGAGCATTAGCGACCGGCTCTACTCGCGCAGCGCGATGGGCGTGAGCCTCCTGGTGCTCACGATGCTCTGGTTCTTCTTCGCGGACGCTTTCGACGCCTACAGGGTGCCGACGATGCAGAGCCGCTTCTACACCGCCTACGCCGCCGCTAAGGTGGCCGTGGTGACCACTATCAGCTACACGCTGGTGGCCTGGTTCGTGGGTGGCGTCGTGCCCATAATCCGGCCCCGCATCAGCGAAACGCTGCTCATCGCCGCGCTTATGCTGCCCATCGCGGGGGTGCGCGTCCTGTTGAGCCTGGCGATGTCGCATGCCCCATTACGCAGGCGCGTGGTGGTGGTAGGTGCCAACCAGGATGGCTTCGAGATGGTCGAGGCGATCCGCCGCTACGACGGCAAGACTTACGAGTTCCTGGGCTACTTTGACGACGCGCCGGAGCTGGTGCAGGACAAGGCCCCAATCAGGCGCGAGAGCGTGCACCCCACCTCCGAGCTTATCGCCTTCAATGCTATGTACGGCATCGACCAGGTGGTGCTTGCCAACCCGTTGCAGAACGTATCGCTCCTGCACACCCTGTCCCGGCTGCACGAGCAAGGCGCTCAAATCACCCCGATGTTCGCCATCTACCAGGACCTCACGGGCCGAGTGCCGGTGTCGCACCTGGGCAACGACTGGTACGTGGCCCTCCCGGCCAACGTCAAGAAGACGACCCGCACCTACCAGCTTATCAAGCGGGGCCTGGACATAGTAATGTCGCTGGGCATGCTCATCGTGGCCGCGCCCGTTATCCCGCTGACCATGTTGGCAATCAAGCTCGACTCTCCGGGGCCGATCTTCTTCAAGCAGGTACGCGTGGGCCAGGGCGGCAAGCTGTTCAAGATAGTCAAGTTCCGCTCGATGCGCCAGGATGCCGAGGCCGGGAGCGGCGCGGTGTGGGCCAGCAACGGCGACCCGCGAATAACCCGCATCGGACGCTTCCTGCGCAAGAGCCGCATTGACGAGATACCGCAGCTTTGGAACATCGTGGTGGGCGACATGAGCTTCGTCGGCCCCCGCCCCGAACGCCCGGAGTTCGACGAGCAGTTGGAGCGTGAGATACCGTTCTACCTGGCGAGGCGGGCGGTCCGCCCAGGGCTTACCGGGTGGGCGCAGGTGCAGTACCGCTATGGCAACACTCTCGCGGACACGCTTCGCAAGGTCGAATACGACCTGTACTACATCAAGAACGAGTCGCTATACCTCGACCTGCTCATCCTGCTACGCACCGTGGCGGTGGTGCTAAAGCTCGGCGGCAACTAGGATTGATTTCGTTAGCAAGCCCCTTACCTGAGCCTCGCCTGGACCCAATTATGAGACCCACAGTCAGCGCGGTCATAACCACATACAACTATGCCCGGTTCCTCCCACCGGCCATCGAGAGCGTGTTGGCTCAGACGCTGCCAGCCGACGAGATAATCGTGGTGGACGACGGCTCGACCGATGACACGGCGCAGGTGGTGGCTCGATATGCCGACCGGGGCGTGCGATACGTTTATAAGGAGAACGGGGGCGGTAGCTCAGCGCGCAACGCGGGTATTCTAGCCAGCAACTGCGATTTTATTGCGTTCCTGGACGGGGACGACCGCTGGCTGCCACACAAGTTGGAGCGACAGGTCGAGCAGATGGTGCGGTACGCTAACGTGGGGCTGGTGTCCGGCGGTGAGTGGCAGGTGGACGCGCGCGGCGAGCACCCTTACCTTGTGGCGCGGCAAGCTATAGAAGCAGCCGGGGTCTACAAGCAGATGCTCGTGGAGAACTTCATCGGCAATACCTCCCTGGCGCTGGTGCGGCGCTCCGTCTTTGACAAGGTGGGCATGTTCGATGAGAAAGTGCCGCTGGGCCACGACTGGGATATGTGGCTGCGCATCGCCAGAGAGTACCCCATCAGCGTGATAGGCGAGCCACTTATCTACTATACGCGGCACTCCGGTAGCCTGTCGGCGGGCAAGATTGAGCAGCGGTACCGCTCGAACCGCGAGTTCCACCGCCGCTACATAGGGCAGCTTCCCTCCGCTTGGGACCGCTTCTGGATAGCGAGGGCCGCGCAGAGCATGAACCTCTATTACACCGCGGTGGGCCTGGCAGACGACCGTGGCAGACGCTTTAGCGCCCTGGGATTGGCCGTGCTGGCGCTGGTCATGGACCCGTTCTACAAGGCCAAGCTCAAACTGGGCCTGGTGCTGCGTTCCTTATTCGGGGCGAAGATGGTAAGCCGTATCAGTCACACCCTGCGAGCTAGGGTGTCGCACGGAACAAGAGGTATTTAGAACTGCACGCGAGGTTCCATCATTGCGTGGAGCCACCCACACCGGAGCACTAATGGCCGCCATCTCCCAAGCCCAATACCAGCAGGCAACTCCCCATACATTGGGCACGCCCACCTCCCGCACGACTGCCGGTGCGACCACATTACACGTAAGCGAAGTGAACAGCCGCGCCGCTTTCATGCAGATGCAGGGCGAGTGGAACGCCCTGGTCCGCGCCACCGACGACCAACCCTTCTACCGCCACGAGTGGTTTCGCATTTGGCTGGACAACTTCGCAGCCGATGCCAGGTGGCGGATATTTGTCGCACGCGACGGCGAGGGCAAGCTGGTTGGCGCTCTCCCCCTCATCGAACAGCCTGGCATGGTGCTGGGAGCGCCCGCGCGGTGTCTCTCCGCCGCGGCAAACGACCACACTCCCCGGTTCGACCTGATTGCCGAGGACCCGGAAGCAGTCGCGGCCGCGTTCGTCGGGCACCTGAGACGCGACAGTAACTGGGACGTCCTGCACCTGCCCAGCGTGCCGCCTGGGGGCCATGCGTGGCGCTTGTACGAGGCAGCTAACCATGCGGGCCACCCCACCGGCACCTGGCAGGCCGACAACTCACCCTATTTTGCCTTACCCGCCAGGCACGAGGAGATGCAGAAGCAACTCGACACGAAGTTCAAGGCGAACCTGAGACGCAGGCACAAGAAACTGGCGGAGAAGGGGCCTGTAACGGTCCAAAAGGCCTCCGGTGAGAGCGACCTGGCATACCACCTGGAGGAAGGCTTCGCGGTGGAGCAGAGCGGCTGGAAGGGGCGTGAGGGTACCGCGATGGCCCAGGACGGCCACGTGGCGGGCTTCTACTCGGAGCTTGCGCGATTCGCGGCGCACGACGGCAGCCTGGCGCTCTATTACCTGCGGGTGGATGGCAAAGCCGTGGCGTTTCACTACGGGCTGACCTACGGCTCGACCTACTACCTGCTCAAACCGGGCTACGACGAGAGCGTGAAGGAGTGCAGTCCGGGCCAACTGCTGATGGACGAGGTGGTGAAGCAGTGCATCGAAGACGGTCTGACCGAGTTCGACTTCCTTGGTCCCGACATGACGTGGAAGCGGGACTGGGCAAGTGACAGCCGGCAGCACACCCGCCTCTACATCTTCCGCGACAGCCCATACGGCAGGTTCCTGCGCAACTACAAGTTCAACTGGTCGAGGCAGGTAAAGCACGCCATTACATGGCTGGTCGATTCGGGCGCAGGCATTGGACTTGGATAGGTCGGTGAAGCAAAAAGAGTACTTCGTCCCGTCGCTACCTACCCTGTGGCCCGGCATGCTCCTGCCTCGCGCTGGACGGAAGGATGGGCGCAAAGGCATCTTCCCCTTCGACAGTCCCTCCGCTTCGTACTATTATTTCTCGCGAAACGCCCTCTGGGAAGCAATCAAGCTGCTCGGCTTGTCGGGTGGTGAGGTCGTGGTCCCAGCGTATCACCACGGGGTGGAAATTGAGACGCTCGTAGCGGCCGGGGTAAAGCCGGTGTACTACCCGGTGGGGCGCGACTGGGACGTGAATCCCGCCGACGTGGAGGCGCTGATTAGCCCCAACACGCGGGCGCTGTACCTCATTCACTACGCGGGCTTCCCAGGCCCCACCCGGCAGATGAGGGCGCTGGCCGGCCATTACAACCTGCCGCTTATCGAAGACTGTGCCCTATCGCTCCTCTCCTCCGAGGGGAGTACCCCACTGGGCAGCACGGGCGACGTGGCCTTCTACTCGATTTACAAGATGCTGCCGGTGCCGAACGGCGGGCTTATGGTGTTGAACGGCAAGCTTGCCGAGCGTACCGCCGAGTTGGGGCAGGTGGAGGCACCGCCCTTTACCTCGACGGTCAGCCATATACTCTCCTCGTTGCTACAGAACGTGGAGTTTCGCGGTGGAAAGGCCGGGCGACTGGTGAGGCAGGGCGTGCGGCGGCTGGGCAAGCGCACGGTGGAAACGGCCGGAATAGAGCGAGTGACCACCGGCAGCGACCACTTCAACCCCGACGACGCGGGCCTGGGCATGAGCAGCGTGAGCCACAACGTGCTGGCGGCGCTGGACATGGCGCGCATCATAGAGGTCCGGCGGCTCAACTACCGCTACCTGTTGCGGCAGTTGGGCGACGTAGGCCAGCCCCTGATGCCGCACCTGGGGGAAGGCGTTTGCCCGCTCTTCTATCCCATGATAGTGCGGAACAAGGAAGAGATCGTAAGGAAGTTGGAGGCCGTGGGTATCGAGGCCATTGACTTCTGGCATTACTTCCACCCTTCCTGCGACCCGCAACAGTTCCCCGACGCCGCCTGGCTGCGCGAGCACGTGCTGGAGGTACCCTGCCACCAGGACCTCACCCCGGCGCGCATGGCCTACGTGACGCGTATGGTGCGGGAGGTAGTGTGTGGAGAACAAATAAGCGTGGCGGTGGGTGTATAGTATGATCACGATGGAACGCCCGATAACGATAGCCGACGAACTTGAGCGCACGCTGGCTCGTCCTCTCTCTGCCCTCCCCGAACCCTTGCAGATGGGATTGGTCACCGACGTGCTGGCATTTGCTGCGCTGCGCCGCGAGTGGGGCGAACTGCTTGATAGGAGCAGCGCCAGCATATTCAACTCCTGGGAATGGTTATATCCGTGGTACAGGCGGTTGGGCGCGGACCGGCAGCTCTACATCCTGACGGCGCGTGATGAGGACGGCAGTTTGGTGGGGTTGATGCCCTTATGCGTGGAGCAACGCCGCGCGATGGGACGCAAGCTGCGCCGCCTGACCTTCCTGGGGGAGACGCACATCTGTGGCGACTACATGGACGTTGTAGCGCTACCGGAACGGCACGAGGCGGTGGTGGAGACGTTTGCTGACTATCTTAGGCGGTCGCAGGGCATGTGGGACGTGCTGGACCTGGCCGACATAGACAGCCAATCGCCCACGCTGGCCCTGTTGCAGAAGAGTTTCTCAGCCCCTGAGTACGTCGCGGAGATTCGACCCGGCTTCGTCTGCCCTACTCTGACGTTGCGGCCCGGAGAGACGTTCGAGGACTTCCTGCGCGGCTCTTCGCGGCGGGAGAACTATCGCCGCCGTAAGAAGCAGTTGGAGAAGCAGCCAGGCTTCAGCGTGGAGTGCATAGAGGACCCGGCGGACCTTGCGCGGCCTTTCAGCGAGTTCCTGCGCCTGCACGCCATGCGTTGGTCGGGCGAGGGCGGCTCTGACGGTATTACCGGGCACGACGTGGAGGCATTCCACCGGGACGCTACTACTTTGCTTGCCGAGCGGGGTAAGCTGCGGTTGTTCGTGATGAGTGTGGAGGGTAAGGCTGTGGCCTCGCTGTACGCCCTGCGACACGGCGACACCTTCAGCTACTACCAGGCCGGGCGCGACCCCGAATGGCAGAACATGAGCGTGGGCCTCGTGATGCTGGTCGAAACGTTCAAGCGGGCCATCGAGGAAGGGGCCGCTACCTACGACTTCCTGCGCGGCGAGGAGCCATACAAGGCCGAATGGAACAACGGGCAACGCACCATCGTCGGCCTGCGCATCTACCCACGCGGTGGAACGGGCAGCGATATTGGCAGGCAGGAGCGACTGGTTGCCTCGACTCGCGACTTGGTGAAACGCCTACTACCCACCGCCATGTTGGAGCGGGTGAGGCGCTTGAGGAAGTCCTGAAGAAGCACGGAGTCCTAGGCTCGATGCCTGCCTAACTCCCTCATGTAAAGCTGCTCCAACTTGCGCACCCAGGTCTCCATGCTGTAATGTGCGTGCGCCCACTCGCGTGCGGCTGTAGCCCTCTGCCGGGCTTTCTGTGGATTGTCAAGGCAGCTTAGTATTGCCTGCGCCAGGGCCTGTGGGTCTTCGGGAGGCACCAGCAGACCCGTGCGGCCGTCCTGCACCACCCCACCTACCCCTCCAACCTCTGTTGACACGACCGGGCAGCCGGAGGACATAGCTTCCAGCAGCGAGATGGGCAGACCCTCCCACAGGGAAGAAAGCACAAACACGTCGCTTGCCGCCATCAGCTCAGGCACGTCGCTCCTGACCCCGGCCAGCACGAATTTGCCGGTTAGTCCCAGGTCCGCGACCTGTGCGTCTAACTCGTCCTTGAGATCACCCTGGCCCACTACGGCAAAGCGCACCTCCGGCCGTTTGTCGAGGACGAGTCTCGCCGCCTCCACGAGGTAGCTAAGGCCCTTCTGTGGCATTAAGCGCGCCACGTTCAGGACCAGTGGGGCCTCGCCGGTCACTGCGGGATCGCCAAGCAGGTCGCGCTTGAGAGCAGTGGTGTCGAGTTCGGGCATGGGGCGAAAGCGGGTGGTGTCTACCCCGTTGGGTATGGCGACAAAGCGGCCGGCGGGCAGGCCGTACCACCCGGCAATCTCCTCTCGTAAAGCGGGCGACACGACAATCAGCCTGCGGCACCACAGCCGCGCTGACCACCTCTCCATCCAGCGCCTCCGAGCAGGCTCGTGGTCGAAGTCCTGGCGCGAATTGTGGACGGTGGAGACCACCGGAGTGCGGGTGATGAAGCCAGCGGCCCGCCCCATGATGTCCGAGGCGAGCAGGTGCGTGTGTATTATGTCAATGTTATGCTTGCGTATGTAGCGGACGAGCGAGATGAGAGTTGGCACATCGTAAGCGTTGCGTTGGTTCATGGCGATAACTGGCACGCCGAGAGCACGGATTTGATCGCCGAGGTCGGACGGATGATCGGGACGGAGGCCGCAGACATGTAGATCGAACCGGCTGGTGTCTATCGAGGAGGCAAGGGTGCGCAGCAGCATTTCGGCCCCGCCCGGCCCAAGCACGTCGATAATTTGGAGCACTCGCACCCGTCGCTGTCGAGGCATACTCAGCTTGTCCCTTCGCTATGTTGGCTTGCCTTTGGCGTGGGGCCAAGCAGCAACAATTCTTCGACGTCGCATGCTTGCCTGACATTCAATGGAGGTCTGGCGTGGAGCAATCGCGGCTTCATGGCTAGCAAGGCACCGGCAGCGTATCTGTGCTCTGCACTTCCCCCGGTTTGCGGCGCGGCCAACGCTTTCGCCCCAGCAGGCCCTTGACGACGAGGTTGATACCCACGTAGGCCGGGCCGATTGTGGGCACCACGAACGCTTTCATAATCTCCGGCGTGGTATTGTTACTCACCAACAGGCGTGGCAGCCTGAGCGGGTCGCTGCCCGCCGCCGCCCTGCCCTGGTCAACCGTGGTCGCCGTTGCATAGCCCGCCGCGCGCACGGCCCGCACTACACGACCATCGTAGTCGCCCTGCGGGTAGGCGAAGGAGCGCACGGGGGTGCCCAACCGCTCCTCCAGCAGCTTGCGGGGCGCGGTAAGCTCGTGCTCCAGGGAGGAGGGGCTGTACTGCGTCAGGAAGCCGTGTGTGGCGGTATGCGCCCCTATCTCCACCCCCTGCGCGTGCAGGTGCTCTATCTGCTGCCAGGTGAGGATTGGCAGCGAAGGCAAGGCGCGAGGCCCGTCTGTCCACCGGGTCATACGTCCTACCATGCCGGTAATTACGTACACTGTGGACGAGAAGCCGTACCGCTGTAACGCGGGCATACCCGCATCCGCGAGGTTGGCGAACCCATCATCGAAGGTGATAGCCACGGCACGCGGAGGGAAGGGGCGGCGGGAGGATAGGTGCTCGGCCACCTGCGACAGGGTGAGGGTGCGGCAACCCAACTCCGCGAGGGCCGACATTTGCGCCTGGAACAGCCTCGGAGCCACGGAGAGCGGAGTGCCCAAATCGTCGAGCGAATGGTAGCTCAGTATGGTAATGCCCCCACCGGGAAGTGGCTTGCCCGCGAAGTAGATGCCCGCGTACAGGGCCTGCATTATCGACCGTCTGAGAGACATGTAGGGTAGAAGCTATCCGCCTTCAAAATAGATGGGGGGCACACAGAGTATGCCGTGCTGCAACAGCCACTCGCCAGTACCCGCACGCGGCTGTGTTCCCAGCGATTGTATCACACGCCAGTCATAGCGGCAATTACCCGTGTGTGGCACCTGCGGTAGCCCGATAGGGTGATATGCGTGCGCGGTGCATGGGGTACAATGGTGGGGCACCACTTCGTAGCGGCAAAGCTATCCTGGTGACGTTGATCTGGGAGAGCAGCACCCAAGTTCCTTTTTGTCATTCTGAACGCAGTGAAGAATCTCGTCCTCTACCGGGGTGTTTCTTCTTTCTTATGGTACCTTGTGGCTGAAGGAAAGGTGGTATTTGGGTGGTGGAGGACGAGATTCTTCACGGAGTTTACCCTGAGCTTAGCCGAAGAGTTCAGAATGACAAGAAGGAGCCATGTGCTATTATTCGATTTCCTTATCTTGAAGATAGTTTCTAAGCAATTGCCATACAATCACTTTACCTAATGATGAAGGACACCTCCCTGGATACGGACACCCCAATAGAAGCAGCAGATAAACCTACTGGCGGGCTTGGTAAGCAGGCGGCGCAGGGGGCAGCCTGGAACTACATGGCTTTTGTCGTCAGCAAGGGGCTGGTGTTCGTATCGACCCTTATCCTGGCGCAGATACTCTCGCCCGCCGAGTTCGGCTTGGTTGGCATGGCGCTGCTCGTTATCACCGTGCTCGACATCCTGCGCGACTTCGGGATAGGCTCGGCGGTCATCTACTACGGGCGCGAGGGTCCGGCAGCCGCTAACATGGCTTTCGCGCTCAGCAGCGGCATCGGCATCGTTCTATTCGCCGCCAACTGGCTGCTGGCACCCTACACGGCCCAGTTCTTCTACAGCGAGAACCCGCAGGACATCCCGACCGTCACCTCCCTGGTGCAGGTGTTGGGCCTCAGCCTGCTGTTTGCATCGTTGGGCAGCACCCACGACGCCCTGTTGCAGAAAGAGATCAACTACCGGCGGCGCATGGTGCCCGAGGTGGGACGGACGCTACTCAAGGGCGTGCTGTCGGTGGCGCTGGCGTTCGCGGGGCTGGGGGTGTGGAGCCTGGTTTGGGGGCAGGTGCTGGGGGAGGCGTGCGCCACGGTGCTGCTGTGGGTGGTGACAAAGTGGCGGCCCGCCCGCTTCTTCCGCCGCGACCTGCTCCGCTCGATGCTCGGCTACAGCTTCCAGACGATGCTGGCGGGCGGGCTGGGCACGATGCTGGCCGACGTGGACTACTTCATCATAGGCGCGCTGCTCGGCCCCACCGCGCTCGGTATTTACACGCTGGCCTTCCGCATACCCGACCTGCTGATAAGGAACATGGCCCAGGCGGTGGCGACGGTGGCCTTCGCGGTGGCGGCCAAGCTGCAATCGGACCTCGCGGCACTGAGAGAAGCCTACCTGAAAATGCAGCGTTACATGCTGATAATACTGGCACCGCTCGGATTCGGCTTGTTCGCGGTCACCCCAACGCTCATCCATACGCTGTTCAAGCCCGACTGGGCACCCGTTATCCCGGTCATGCAGATACTTTCGGTCTACATGGTGCTGGGCGGCATCAACTACTGGCCGGGGGTTATCTACAAGGCGGTGGGGCGGCCGGACGTGCTGAACTACATCAGCCTGGTGAAGCTGGCGATGCTGGTGCCCGCGCTCTGGTGGGGTGCGGCTAATTACGGCATCGAGGGCGTCGCCTGGGGGCAGTTGGGGGTGCGTGTCGTGGGTATCGTGATCGACATGGTGATAGTCGCCCGCTTCGTCAAGATCAGCGTGTTAGACCAGTTGCGCGTGATCTGGCCGCCCCTGGTTGCCGCTTGCCTCATGTCCGCCGCCGTGCGCCTGCTCTCCTTCGCGGTGGACCCGGCGGAACGAGGAGGGATTCCGGTGCTCATCCTGTCGGTAATCGTAGGTGGGGCGGTCTACGCGGCGGCCATCTGGCTGCTGGACCGTACGGCGGTGGGCGGCATGTTGGAGTTGGCGCGCTCTATGCTCAAGCGTAACCGGCTGGCGCCGAAAGAAGCCTAACCTCGACTTGAAAGGGTGATATCCTGTAGGGGCAGGCACGGGGGCCTGCCCTGGGTAGTAGGCGTACCATGTGCTAATCTCATGAAGGGCAGGCACGGGGGCCTGCCCCTACAACCATTAACGTCATTGTCTGATTTTGCGTAGTTTTATGCGTTATTCATGCGTGCCCGTAGCCACCTTAAGCTGGTAGAGTACCAGCGACAGCGTGTCCCTCAGTACCCGGAAGTTGCGCTGGTCGGGGTTACGCCAGAAGGGACTTTCAACGGCAGGCGAGGGGTAGACATGCAGCCCGGCGTCCCTGGCTACCAGGCTGGCCCGCTTGATGTGGTACGGCTCGGTGACGAGGATGGCGGTGTCCCAGCCGTTTTGCTGCATTATCACTTTGCTGTACCCTACGTTTTGTATCGTGTTGTGGGCCTGCTCCTCCAGGACCACGGCCGATTCCGGCACTCCGGCGGCAGTGAGCACCCGCAGCATCACGGAGGCCTCGCTGGGGCCGTTCTCTATATGGCCGCCCGTGGCGATTATGCGAGGGGCGAGACCTTTGTGGTAGAGGCCTGCGGCGTGTTGGCCCCGCGAGCTAAGACAGACACTCGGCCCGCCTCTTGGCGCGTACGGATTACAACCCAGCACGATTATCACGTCAGCCGGGGCAGCGTAGTCGGTCTCGGCTCCTATTATGACGTAGGCAAGGTCGCCCAGAAGCCACACCGCGAGTATGGCGAACAAAAGAAGCGCTACCCGCAATGGCTTGAGCAGCCTGCGGGAGACTTTTCTATCCTTCATTGTTGCGCGACCGTGTGCCTCGGAGTATGCCCTTTAACCTTCGGTAGACCAGACCCGCCGGGCTGAGCTTGATGGCGAAGTGGCGCAAGGACTCGCCGCCCTCGGCACCAATGCGAAAGAGGCGATAGGGGTCGGTCTTGCCCACTACGTTGAGGCCGGGCACCGTAGTGAAGGCCGCAATGAGACCTACCTCCTTGACCGCGTCCATAGCGGTGCGGTTGACTGCATGCTCGCGCCCGTTGGGGTAGCAGAAGATGGGTAGCGGACGCTGTAGACGCGCCGTAAGGTCGCGCCAGGAGCCACGCGTCTCTGAGATGACACGGCCAGGTGCGGCACGAGCGAGGATGGGGTGGTGGCGAGTGTGTGGTCCGATGGCTACACCCTCGGCCTCAAGCGCCCGCAGTTCGTCCCAGTCCAGCAGGTATCGCTCGTGGTTTGGCTCGACGCCACAGCTTTCCACAATCGAGCGCAGGAGGGCGGTAGCTTCCTCCTCGGCCAGCCTCTCGAAATGAGGTACGATCCGGGAGAAAGCCTCGGAACGCTCCTGTTTGTCGCCCAGGGGCAGCGTTCCGAGGCCCGCCACCTCTAGCTGCTGCAACCCGGTGCCCCTGATTGAGCGGTACAGTTCGTCCCACCAGAAAAGACAGGCAGGCTCGCCCGCCATGTGCGTTGACACGAACAGCGTCACGGGCAGGCCGAGGCGCTTCAGCACCGGCATGGCCGTATCCATGAAGCAGCGATAGCCATCATCGAAGGTAATCACCAGGGCACGCCGTGGCAGCGTGTAGCCATCCCTGAAGGCACGCACTACGTCCCACGAAGACACGACGTTGTAATGGGAGGCCACGTGGCGCATCTGCTCCTCGAAAGCGGCGGGCGAGGCATCAATGAGCGAGTCGGCCAGGTCGGGGCAGCCGGGTTCGGCTATGCGGTGGTAGGAAAGGACTGTAAAGCTGGAAGTGGGCATTAGCTTATCACTCCGTAGCGGTTGTTGTATAGCTGCAAGCCTATGGGTGTGAGTTGCACTTCGTAGCCGGTGCCGGCGCTGTGTGGGTGGTACTCAAGGCGCGCTCGCTCGAAGTACTGCACGTAGACAGGCAGCCCGGCGGACGAGGTGTCCAGCAGCACGGGGCTTACCGGGTAGCCGAACAGGTCAGCGCCTCCCGTCTGCCAGGCTTCGTAGAAGGCGCTCGGCACGGTGATCGCACTGCTCTCGATATGCACCTGCTCCCCCTGTAGCGCGGGCGGCAGAAGGTCTGCGGGCTTGCCTGCCACCTCTACCTCAAGTCCCACCTTGCCAATAACAACCTCATACGGACCACCATCCACTGGATGGCATTCCAGGCGGGCAAACTCGTAATACTGGACTGGCACGGTACGGCCTCCGGTGCCTTGCTCCTCGAAGACGGTGCTGACCGCCTTGCCGAATACATCCTCTCCACCCTGGGCTTCGTAGAACCTGCGGATCAACTCACCCGGAGCTTCAGGGGAGAACACGACCACTGGCAGTACCGGTTCCCCAGGCAGGGCGGCAGAAGAAGGGGGCGTCAGCCTATCGAGCGGAACGGGCAACAGGTAGGCCCTGGGTGCGGTGGGGTCGGCAAAAGGCAGCACCGGCTCTTGCTCGTCGGGGGGCACGCCAGCAGGGACACGCTCCACCTCGGTGTTGCGTGAGATCTGGCGCAACGCCACCATGAGGGCTACTTGCAGCCACAGCATGTAGAGGAAAGCCCCGTGCAGGAAGACGCTGCTTACCAGGTAACCTAGCAGACCAATGCCGAGCCAGACGGCCAGTTCCCCCCCCTGCCTGTTCAGCACGTCCATGAAGCGCCGCCTGGCCTCGCGCAACGCCCTGACACAAGCCAGTATCAACCCGCCAAACACCAGCAGGCCCACAATCCCGTGCTCCGTGGCAATCTCAAGGTAGAGGTCGTGCGGTGGAATCGCCTTGCGGTGCAGGGCGAGGCCGCTGCCTTCCAGGTATTCAAGCTGGTGCAGTGGGTAGTTCTCCCGGCCCACGCCGAGCACCATGTGGTCTGCGAACATGTCTACGGCTGCACTCACGGCACCCACGCGGCCTCGAATGGAGGCCTCGGTCAATATGGCGCGTTGGTCGCCCGTGATGGTGCCGACCAGAGTGCTCATACGCTCTACATAGTTGCTGGGTAATGCCAGCAATACCAGCATACCGCCCACCAGGAGCGCGATGAGGGCGGGGAGCTTCGGGCGCTTGAAGAGCATGACCGCGAACAGGGTAACGCCCAGGGCCACGGCGTCACCACGAGAGTAGGTGAAGACAATAGCCCCGATGACGACCGTGGTGGCCCCGAGCGCGATTAGTTTCACCAGCAGAGCGCGCGACTCGAACACAAAGTAGAGGCCAACCGGCACCACTATCAGTAGTAGCTGGCCGTAGTAGTTAGCGTCACCGATTGTGCCGCCCGGCCTGGGCGCATCCGAGCCGCCGAAGATCTCGCTCACGCGGAACTGGGCGAGGCCGCCGAAGTCGGTGCCGGTGCTCCCAGTGGCAGTCTGGTAGATGGTCAGCAGTGAGAGCAGGGTGGCAATACCGAGCAGGCCCCATAGGGTCGCCTTGAGCCGACCCAGGTTGGTCAGCGAGTTGATGATGATCAGGTAGGTGAGGAAGTTGCGGATGAATTCGACCAGGTTGGGCATGACGAGGTCGGGGTTTCTAGCGTACAGCAACCCCAGCGCTATCACCGCGCCGTAAGCCACCAGCCAGGCGGTGACCTCGTCCTTCTTCAGCCCCTCGCGCCGGTAAATCACCCGGTAGCCGAGCACCGCGCTGAGCATGATGGCGCCAGCAAAGCGGGCCAGCGGCGGGAAGTCGTGGTACTTGACCATGATGCTGAGCAAATCGGCGTAGACCAGCACTACATACAGGGTCACGGCCCAATGAGGGCGCGCGTAGATGAAGATAAGCAAAAACGGGCTGAGCGACAGGGCAATCAGGAGGTTCTGCGGCATGCCCAATCCCGCCGCGAAACCCACCAGCAGCCCAGCCAGCACCGTCACCAATGCAAAGACCCTGGTGACCCCTGGGTCAAGTATGGCTGGTGGTGGCCGGAGAGTACGGACTTGCATCGAATTGCGGATTTGGAAATTGGAATTTCGAATTGCGAATTTAGTAGGAGTTCAACAAATTCGCAATTCGAAATTCCAATTTCCAAATCACTTATTTACTTCCTGGTTGTAGTAAGGGTGGAGGGCGCGAAGCTCGCTTTGTACGCCCCTGGAGCCTACCAGGTAGTCGAGGGCGATCGCGAGGAGCACGCCGAGGGCCAGGCCCAGGGCCACGCCCATAGGTATGTCGCGGGCGGGCACCGGGGATGTGGGTTCGATGGGCGGGCTTGCCATTTCGAGCGGCTCAAGGTCTATGACGCTGTAGTACTGATGGGCTTTGCTTACGGTGTTGCTTATCGTGGCGTTGAGGTAGAGGGCGAGGGCCTGGGGGTCGGGGCCACTGGCGCTTACCGCGATCACCGAGGAGTCGGGCAGCACGTTGGCCTCCAGATCGTACAAGTGGGCCTCATCGGGATTTAGCCCGGCTGCCTCACGGGCGGCGGTCTTTACGTCAGCGGAGGTGAACGTCTGCGCCAGGGTGCCGGTGACGTGGCGCGAGCCAAGCTGCCCCACCAGGTCCACAATCGTGACGGTGTTCGAGAGCACCGCCGCAGGTCGCGCGGCCACCCGGGCCTGGACGCTGTACCTGGGGGTGCGCACCGAATCGAGCAGGGCGGCCCCACCCCCGGCGGCCAGCATAGACAAAAGGATCACCCACCAGTAGCGGGCGATTATACGCAGGTACGTACCGACTTCCATAGGTCTTTACCTCATGTGGGGATTCTGAAACGTGAAACGTGAAACGTGAAACGTGAAACGTGAAACGTGATGCGGCTAACTGTACTTGGTTCGTGGGTGCGAGCTTGTTACTGTTGCGGGACCATCTTCCTTCCTGTCATTCTGAACGCAGTGAAGAATCTCGTCCCTCTCTTAGGTATAACACCTTTCTTGAGATGAGAGTGTTGCCCTTGGAAGAGGGCCGCTTGGGTGCTGTAGGACGAGATTCTTCGCTGAGTTCAGAATGACAGGGCCTACTTGGTTCTGTCCTGCCAACAGTCCAGCACTCACGTACCCTATTGCACAAGCCGCATTAAGTTTCACGTTTCACGTTTCAGAGCCACGTTTCAGCATCAATTTCTCGTACAGTTCCTCGACGTGGTTCACCATCTTGTCTATGGTGAAGTGCGCGTGCACCCTCGCCTGGCCTGATGAGCCGAGGCGCTGGGCGAAATCGCGGTCTGTTATGAGACGGGCCAGGCCCTCCGTGAGAGCGGCCCTGTCGCCAGGCTCCACCAGCAGGCCCGTCGAGCCATCTTGCACCACTTCGGGTACGCCGCCCACGCGCGTGGCTACCACGGGCAAGCACATCGACATGGCCTCCAGCACGGCTATTGGCAACGCTTCCTTGTGCGAGGGCAAGACGAACACGTCCATCGCATTCAGCAGCCGGGTTACGTCGTCGCGGGTGCCGGTAAATAGCGCGGCCCCTGTATCGAGCATGCCCAACTCGCCTGCGTACTTCTCTAGGTCCGGGCGTAGCGGCCCGTCACCTATTATAAGCAGCCTTACGTGCGGGTGCGACTTTCGTAGCTCGTTCGCGGCCCAGAGGAGGTCGTCCTGGCCGCCCTTGTCGGCACTCAGGCGGCCCACTGTGCCGATTACCACGTCTTTCGGTGCAAGGCCGAGTTCCTGGCGCACCGTCGGGGCCTCGACCCCTGGCTTGAACCGCGAGATGTCCACACCATTATAGGTCACGTCGAGATAACGCGCGGGGATTCCCTCCATCTGCATGACCAATTGCTTGCTGGCTTCGGAGGGCACCAGGATACGGTCTGTGAGACGATAGAGGAGGCGGTCTACCCACACTTCGCGTTGCGCCTTGGACGACCAGTGCTCGTGCGCTATTATCACCGGCACCCCGGCTAGCCTGCCGAGCACGCGACCCCAGGTGTTCGCGCCGAAGAGGTGGGTGTGGAGGACGTGCACGGGCTGGCGGCGCATGAAGCGCACCAGGCCGAGCATCTTGTGGCTCTCCCAGCGGCTGTTGCGCTCTATCACGAGGGTGCGCACCCCGGCAGCGTCGAGCAGGGGTTGGTAGTTGCCGGTGTGGCGGGTGACTACCACGGTGACGTTGAAGCGGGAGCGGTCCAGGCGCAGCGCGAGGTCAACCAGGGCCTTCTCGGCCCCGCCCCGCCCAGTCACATCCGTCATTTGCACCACGTTCAGCTTCATATGCCTCGCTTCCGCTCAGTTGGCAGCCGCGCAATAAGGAGGAGCCGTGCGGCCTGGCTCCTACCTGGATGATACCGGAAAATCGACGTTTCGTGCTATGACCCAAAGGTTTTGCCGCCGAGTAACAAAAGTACCGCTGGTGACGCGCTCCCGTACTTTTAGGCCATGCCGGGGAGCGGGAGCATGGTGTATGATTCTCGGTAGATGAAATCACAGACCGGCAGGCCGCGTGCCCTACAAGCTATACGCACGGTAGACTCCCGGCAGACGGGCGGGCCGGAGGAATTGCTGCTGGCCTGCTCCCCCATCATGCGCGAGCGGGGGCAGTTCGACCCGGCGATACTCCTCCTGCGCAAGCCCAACCCCGCCGACCCTGAGCGAGACTTCCACACGCGAGCGCGCAAGCGCAACATCCCTGTGCTCGCTTTGCCGGAAATGCGCTGGCGCCCACGCTGGCTGCGCGCGTTGCCGCGTAGGATGAACGTCGCCCTGGTGCACGTACACGGCCAGCGCGCCAACTACTTCATCTGGTTGATGCGGAGGCTGTTTCCTGGCACATGGGGCAGGTTGCCGTTGGTGGCTACGGTGCACGGTTGGGTGCAGGACAACTTCGTGCGCAAGGTCGTTACCAGGCTGGAACTGCTCACCCTGCGCGAGTGCGACCACATTATCACCGTTTCGCAGTTGCAGCAACGCACGCTGCTGGAGATGGGCTTCAGTCCTGATAGGGTGAGCGTGGTGCGGCCCGGCATCCCGGAGTTCGCGATGGGACGCAAGGCCACGGCAGAGGAGCGTCACAGTGCCCGCGCGCGGTGGGGCATACCGCAGGACGCTTTTGTGATATCAGCCATCGGACGGCTTTCAACGGAAAAGCGCTTCGACCTCTACCTGCAAGTATGCGCCGCGCTGGCCGAGCGATTGCCCGACGCCGTGTTTCTGCTGGTGGGTGGGGGCAAGCAGGAAGCCAACTTGAAGGAGCAGGCGGCTAGCCTGGGGCTGGGCGAGCGCCTGATATTCACAGGGCTGACGCGCGAGATGCCCAGCGTGTACGCAGCCACCGACCTTGTGATGATCACATCGGACACCGAGGGCATACCCCACGTGTTGCTGGAAGCGATGGGCCAGGGCATCCCGGTGGTGTCTACCGCAGTGGGCGGCATACCGGAGATTGTCACCTCAGGCGAGAACGCACTACTGGTGCCCGCCGGCAGCCTGGACGACCTGGTGAACGCCGCGATACGCATCCACGACGAACCTGGGCTTGGGTGCCACCTGGCCGCGGGTGGCCGAGAAGTGGCCGGACAATTCACCATAGATCGACTGGTTGCCGGTACGGAGCAAGTCTACAAAAAGGTGCTGGACCGCCGGGCCGCACCGAGCACGCGAGCACGATAACATGCGCATACTCTTTCTCACCCCACGATTCTGCTACCCCTTGCTCAAAGGCGACACTTCGCGTGTGTACCACCAACTCCGCGAGCTATCGCGCGAGCACGAGATCACGCTGTTGAGCATAGCCGAGAGGCCCGTAAGCCCCGACGAGTACGAGCAGGTCGCCAAATACTGCAAGCGCGTTGTCGTCGTGCCGCTCCCCCGGTGGCGTACGCTCTGGAACCTGGGCACGGGCCTGCTTTCGAAGCTGCCTTTGCAGGTGAATTACTACCGCATCCCGGCCGTGCAGCGGCATCTAATGAGGCTGCTGTCCGAGGAGCAGTTCGACCTGCTACATGTGACTCTCGTGAGGATGCTGCCTTACGTTCGGGCCGTCGAGCATCCGCCCGTTGTAGTCGACCTGATCGACTCCCTCACGCTGAACCTTGCCGACCGGCGCGAGCAAGTAAGTGGGCCGAAACGACTCGCGTATGAGATCGAGTACAGGAGGATGCGCGATTACGAGCAAGCAGTGGTGGCGCGTTACCCTGAGTTGCTCGTCACGTCTCCCGCCGACAAACTGGCGCTTGGAGGGCGAGACGGCATCACCGTGCTGCCAATGGGCGTCGATTTGGAACGTTTCCAGTTCCGTGGCCCCGAAGTGCGAGATTCGCAAACGATAATCTTCACCGGCAACATGGGCTACCACCCGAACGAAGAAGCTGTGCTCTGGTTCGCCGCCGAAGTGTGGCCCAGGCTGCGAGCCACGCACCCGCAGCTTGTCTGGCAGGTAGTCGGCACCAATCCTACAGAGAGGGTGCGCGCGCTAGCCGAGCCGGAAAATGGAGTAGAGGTACTGGGTTGGGTGCCCGATGTAAGCGACTACCTGGGGCGGGCCACGATTTCTATCTGCCCGTTGCGCTCAGGCTCAGGCATCCAGATGAAGGTGCAGGAAGCGATGTCGGTGGGCGCGCCCGTGGTGGCGACCTCGATAGCGAACCGTGGCGTGGGCGGAGTGCCGGGCCGCGACCTGCTGGTAGCCGACACGGCACATGATTTTGCGGCTGCCGTCACTCGCCTGCTGGACGACCCGCAGGGCCGCGCATGCCTGGGACACGCGGGGCGGCAGTTCGTGGAGCAACAGTTCCAGTGGGAGCGACACGCGGAGCAACTAACGGCTATTTATGAGAGGCTGTTAGGTGCCTAAGGTGGGGCGCACCTCGATCTGCTGCATTTTGCGAAGGGCGGCGCCCGTCGATTGAAATCGAGGGCTACAGCTTGCGAAGTCTGCCCTGCGGCAGACTGGTATATCTCAGAGCGTCTGAAACGACCTTGAAAGATGTATTAGTCCCCGAAGGGGGACTTTGCAAGGTGTAGCCCTCGATTTCAATCGACGGGCGCCGCCTTTGCAACCCGTAGCATCATTCGACGGGCGTCACCATGCGACCAACCGCTACTGAACTGCTGCTGTATACCCGCGAATGTGAACTACCGGGCGGGTGCGTGACGTGTGCTTGGCGCGAACATAGCACACCCGCTCAGTAGTCTGCTTCCATGATATGGGCCGCGCTGCCGGTTGCCTATTACCCCATCGGGTGAAGCGGCAGGAACCAAAGTACTTACTGATAATCGGAATGTTACCTGAAGAAGTATAGATTGGTAGAGCTAATCTCGCTTCCGGGGCTTGGCACAACTCTTGCCCGAATGTAGCCAATTCATCATAGTAAATGCGGGCAGATGTACTAGATACGCTTCCCAAGCTGAGAAATTCTGCTATACTACTGCAATAGATTTGCGACACGCGTTGAGTGGGGTTCATGCTCCGAGTTACGCACGAGCCGCAACACGACCCTAGAAATCGGAGCAGATACATGCCATTCGCGAACGGGCTACCCCTTATCGGCATTTCGACGATGGACGACAACGATGCGGCCGGCGTGCACGCGCCTCGCTTCAGCATCAACCAGAGCTACTGCAAGGCGGTAGAAGCGGCGGGCGGCGTGCCCATCATGATCCCGCACCAGGAAGACGCCGATGCCCTGCGCAGCATCTATGAAATCCTGGATGGGCTGCTGGTGCCCGGCGGGCTGGACATCCACCCGAAGCACTACGGTCAGGAGCCTCACCCCGCCCTCGATCCCACCGACCACGGCATGGACTTCCTGGAGACCACCGTGCTACCCTGGGCCATCGAAGACGACATGCCGATCCTGGGTATCTGTCGAGGCGAGCAGGTGCTGAACGTGATAATGGGCGGCACGCTGATCCAGGATATCTACTCCGAGTACCCCACCACCATCGACCACCGCGAGTCCTTCAAACGCAGGATCCGCGATTTCCTGGCGCATGACATCTCTATTGACCCCGGTTCTCGACTGCACGCCCTCGCAGGCAAGGACCGCGTGTGGGTTAACACCTCACACCACCAGTCTATCGACAAGATCGGCAATGGCCTGGTGGCTACCGCGTGGTCGCCCGACGGTATCGTGGAAGCCATAGAGCACCCGGACGCACACTACCTTGTGGCCGTGCAGTGCCACCCTGAGGAACTGTGGCGCAAGCATGCGTGGGCGCGCAAGCTGTTCAAGTCGTTCGTGGACGCCACTGTGGAGTCGAAGAGGGGCGTGCGCCGCACCTCGGCCTCCATCTCCCTGCCTCAGAGCCAGCCGCAGGTCACCGCGGTAGGCGCATAGACTTTTAGCAGAATGTGAGGCGGTCGGCACGGGAGATGTTCAGCGTCTCCAGAGCCGCCCGCCCTTTTTATTCCAATACAACCATGTCACAGACACCGGCTACACTGATAATCCACTCGGCGGCAGAGCTTGTGACGTGCCACAGCGATAGCTCGCCGGAAGGTCCGCGCGCCGGGGCTATGCAGGCCGACGCTGGTATCATCTCCAATGGCGCGGTGGCGGTGCGGGACGGCCACATCCTGGCAGCCGGGCCGAGGGATGAGGTACTCCATCGCTACCGGGGCGACGATACCGACCTGATTGACGCCACCGGCAAGACGGTCACCCCTGGCCTCGTGGACGCGCACACGCACCTGATCTGGAGCGGCTACCGTGACGAAGAATACGAGATGCGGCTGCGCGGTGCCACCTACCTGGAGATCATGGCGGCTGGCGGTGGCATCATGTCCACGGTACGGGCGACGCGCATCGCCCATGAGGACGAATTGAAAAGCAGGACGGCCGAGCGATTGCGGCGCATGCTAGAGCACGGTACCACGACGGTCGAAATCAAGAGCGGCTACGGCCTCTCGGTGGAAGACGAGTTGAAGTGCCTGTGGGCGGTACGTGACCTCAACCACGAGTTGCAGATGGCGGGCACGGGGCCACGCATAGCCGCCACGTTCCTGGGCGCGCATGCCATACCCGAAGAGTACGCGGGCGACCCTGAAGGCTATGTAACGCTGGTGATAGAGAAGATGCTGCCCACGGTGGCGGACCAGGGGCTTGCGGAGTGGTGCGACGTCTTCTGCGATGTGGGGGCTTTCACGGCAGACCAGACCCGGCGCATCCTACAGGCGGCCAAAGACCTGGGCCTGGGCACCCGGCTGCACGCCAACGAGTTCGAGCGCGTGGGGGCCGTGCAGGTGGCCGCCGAGATGCGCTGCTCGTCAGCCGACCACCTGCTGGTGATGGAGCCTGAGGACATAGAGGCGCTCCGGGAGGCGGGCACGGTGGCGGTGCTGCTGCCGGGCACGCCGCTGGGCCTGGGGTTGGGCAGGTACGCCCCGGCACGTGCCCTCATCGAAGCGGGAGTGCCGGTGGCCCTCGCCACCGACTGCAACCCCGGCACCTGCCCCTCCGAGAACCTGACGCTGATGATCGCCCTGGCCTGCTCGCAGATGAAGATGTCGCCCGCCGAAGCCATTGTGGCCGCCACCATCAACAGCGCCTACACCCTTGACCGGGGGCACCTGCTGGGCAGCCTTGAGCCGGGCAAACTTGGCGACATAGTCATCTGGAACGCCCCCAACCACAGGCACCTTGCCTACCACTTCGGCGTCAACCTTGCCGAGCAGGTGTTTGTTGGCGGTCTGAGGGTATAAGCGGGCAGGAGAAGGAACCGCCAAGACGCCAAGGACGCCAAGAGTAATAAAGAATTGCACCGCAGAGACGCAGAGGACGCGGAGATTACGCGGAGAAGAATAGAGGGGGTTCTTTATTAGGGCAGCGTTGTGCAGTAAGATGCTCCCCTTACCCCTTCCTGAACAACCACAATCTCTGCGTAATCTCTGCGTCCTCTGCGTCTCTGCGGTGAATAATATTCTTCGTCTTGGCGCGCTCTTGGCGTCTTGGCGGTTCCGTCTATTTACTTCGGTTACTCATTCTTCTGCAAGGGACAGTGTAAAAGCGGGGCGGACCATGCCCACGACATCACCGGGGCGGTTGCGTATCTCCTCCACCCAGTACATTTCCAGTTTGTTCAGGGCATCTTCGGTGAGCATGCCGGTTTGGCGGAGGCCCTCGGTCACGGAGGGGTTGCGGGCGCGGAGGGAGTTGTCGCCGTCGAGTACCTTTAGCGCAAAGCCGATGGCAGGATTATCCCCTGTGCTCACCGTGGCGGCGCAGAACACCCCTTCCGCGCCCACCTTGCTAATCAGGGTGCCACCGGCGGCCCGCATGAGGTCGGTATCGAAGCGTTGCTGGCGGGCGGCCACATACTCCGGGTACGCGAGCATGGCCTCGGTGATGCGGCGTACCGCGCTACGGCGAGGCTCCGGCCAGTAATCAGCCTGCGCCAGGCGAGCGAATGATACGGACATGGCATGTACGGACATGCCAAAAGTCAGCACTCCGCAGCCGTCCACACCGACGTGCACCTCCTGGGGATCGAGACCCGCGAACTCGGCCACGACCTTGTGCATGGCCTGTTGCACCGGGTGGGGGCCATTCTCGTAGCCGCTGATAGGCCAGCCGTGAAAGCGCGCCAGGGCAAGCATGCCGGCATGCTTGCCGGAGCAGTTGTTATGGAGTGCCGTCGGCGCTTCACGACGATCTTCGAGGGCACGAGCGGCCGCCTTGTCGTAGGGCGCGTGCACCCCGCAAGCCAGGGCGTCCGGTCCCAGGCCAATCTTAGCGAGGATGCTCAATACAGCTTCAGCGTGTATGTCCTCCCCACCGTGGGAGCCGCAACATATGGCAATCTCTTGCTCGGTCAGCCCAAAGTGGTCGGCTGCCCCGCTTTCCACGACCGGCACGGCCTGTATCGGCTTGGAGGACGAGCGATAGTAGCTCACCACGCCGGGATTGCCCAGCCACGCCAGCAGGCTACCCTCCGCGTCCGCCACCGAAATCACCCCATGATGCACCGACTCCACAATCGGCCCGCGCGTAACCTCCACCAGCACCGCCGCACTATGTGTAGGGCCATGCTTTGGATCGACCATTGTACCTCCATTTTGAATTGCGAATTGCGAATTGCGAATTTGTTCCGTATTCTACTAAATTCGAATTTCGAAATTCGAATTTCCAAATCATACCTTCACGCTCATACTCAGCCCATCACGGAGTGGGATAATGGTGCTGGTTAGCCTGGGGTGGTTGAAGATTGCTTGATTGAAGGCGGCTATGCCCTGGGTGGAGGGGCTGTGGTCCTGCGGCTGGAGTACCTGGCCGGAGCGTAGGGCGTTGTCGGAGAGGAGCACGCCACCGGGGCGCAGACGCCGCACACAGAGGTCCAACATCTCCAGGGCGGTGTCGGCACGGTCGAACTGGGTAAGCACATCCAGGAAGATGAGGTCGAAACTCTCCTCCATGCCGCGCATCAGGACGAGCGCATCCCCGCGACGCACCGCGCACACGCCGGAAAGCCCCGCCTGGCGCATGTAAGCCTCGGCCCAGACCGCCCTGCTACCGTCGCGCTCAAGCGTAACCACACGGCCTTCGACCTTTTCTGCCGCCATACTTAGCCACATGGCTGAATAACCAATAGCTGTACCTACTTCAAGTATGTCTTTCGGCTTGGTCGCCAATACCAACGAGTAGAGGAATTGCCCCTGCATAGGTCCAACTATACCAAGGCCCTCCCGCTCGGCGTGCGCTTCCATGTCGGCAAGCATTTCTTCCCTTGCGGGTAACAGGGCCTCCATGTAGTCTTCCAGCCTGGGGTCGGTGATGCCGAAGTGCTTCATTGCTCTCAACCGGGGAAAAATGGACTATCGGGGCTAATAGGTTGGGGTGCTTCAGACTCGTGCAACACATTGATTTCTTCGCCCAATAGAGCGCATACCACCGGGGCTACTACGTGCGGGTCGCCGCTGGTGTAGACAGTGAGCCGCCCCACATGCCCGTCGGCGCGGAGCAGGTGCCGGGTTTCGAGCACCCGGCGGGTCTGCATGGCTACGCCCCCGCTAGAGTCGATTAGCTGCACGTCGTCTCCGGCTATCCTATGAAGGACTGAGTTCAGGAACGGATAATGAGTGCAGCCTAGCACAATGCAGTCCGCCCCGGCTTCGAGCATAGGTGCCACTGCGGCCTCTACCGCTTCCTCAGTTTCGGGGGTGTCAAGCTCACCCCGCTCTACCGCTTCCACCATGCCCACCGGGGCCGTAGTGACAACACGCACGCCCGCCGGGGTGGCGAACCGCTCTATCACATCGGCCAGCAAACGTCCCCTGAGCGCGGCGGGTGTGGCAAGCACGCCTACTGTGCCGGTCCGGGTCATGGCTACGGCGGGCTTGACGGCGGGTACCAGGCCAACGATAGGGGCGGTGTAGCGGGCACGCAAGTGTTCAAGCCCAGCGGCGGAGGCGGTGTTACAGGCCACCACAAGCGTCTTGGCACCCTGGCCGAAGACAAACTCGGCCACCTCCAGCGCCCGATTGCGCAGCCATTCGTCCGAGCGCCCGCCGTAGGGGCAGTAGGCGCTATCGGCATAGAAGACAATGTCCTCCTGGGGCAGCAAGCGCCGTATCTCAGCTACAATGGAGAGGCCACCCAGCCCGGAGTCGTACGCGCCTATGGGGCAGAGAGACGCCAACTCGGAGAAGGGTCCGGGTAATTGCGCTACGGCGCTGGAGCCTACCGCGTTCCGAATTGAAGGTGGTAGGGGCACATTCTGCTCCACCTGCCCCTGGGCATTCCGAGCGGGTGGCGCGCCCGACGCTGGGCTAGACATCGTTGTGCTCGTTGGGTTTCATGCGCTAGCTAGTATCGCGCGCCGCGCGGGGGTTGTCAAGCGGGGCGATGCTGAAACGTGAAACGTGAAACGTGAAACGTGATGCGGTAAGGATTATAGGGTACGTGAATTCAACCCTGCTCCTAAGACGTGACCCTGCTCCAACTTCCCCGATTCACGCACCCTCTTTAGCAAGCCGCATCACGGTTCACGTTTCACGTTTCAGCACCCTCTGCATCATGATATGTAGGAACCACACTGGCATGTTCTCCATCTCCCACTTGTGCTCCATGTTGGGCAGAATGTGAGTGTAGTAGCGATAATTGCGCGGCTGGGCTTGTGGCAAGCTTCGGCCCCAGTTGAACTGCGAAAGAGTCTAACGGAAAAAGAAGACCCGCCACCATATTGATGACGGGTCGCATAGCCGGTTATTAGCAGCCTAAGGCATGAGGCCTTGCCCGCTGAGCAAGCGCTGTACGTCGAAGAAGGTAATCAGGGCCATCAGCCCCAGCAGCACGACCATGCCCGCGAAGTGCACCATCGCCTCTTTTTCGGGGGCTATGCGGCGGCCACCTCTCAACAGCTCGATGAAGATAAACAACAGGCGTCCGCCGTCCAGCGCGGGCAGGGGCATGAGATTTATCATGAAGAGCGATATGCCAAGCAGCGCGGTCAGGGTCAGCAGGCCGTTGAAGCCGGTCTCCTGCGCTACCTCTCCCGTTAGCTGGCTGATACCGACCACGCCCGCTACACCAGGACCCTGTGAGGTACCCGCAAGCGCCTGGGCTATACCCCTTGGTATGCTCGTTATGACGTCCCAGGTGCTGTTCAGAGAGCGGCCAAGGGCTTCGGTGGGGCTGTAATAGACTGTGGTGAGGGGCCGGTCCAGGGTGAAGCCGTACGACCTTGGTTGGGAGCCGGTGCCTATATCCAGCGTTAGCGGACCGACCCTCTGGCCGTTGCGCTCCACAACGACGGTGGGGCTTGTCTTGCTGCTAGCCAGGAGGGCGCTCACGTGGGCATCAACGTTGACCGGAGTGCCGTTTACCTCAACGATGATATCCCCAGGTTGCAATCCTGCCTGGCTCGCTACGCTATTGGGGCGTACCTCCCCCACTTTCACCGGACTGAGTGCGAAGCCCAGGCTTATACCGAGCGGAGGGTCGCCCTGCGGCGTGACGGTAAGATCGACCCTCTCGCCGTTGCGCATAACGGTGTACTTGGTTGGCTTCCCCAGGTTGGAGCGGCTGGCAGTTCGCAACTCATTGTCGTTGGCGATAGGCTGGCTGTTAACCGCTACTATGACGTCACCGATTTGCATGCCGCCACGTTCCGCGGGGGAATTCTCAACCACGCCACCGATGGCTGTGAAAGGAGCGTCCACCTGCTGCGTGCCTGCGATGGAGGTGCCCGCGAAGATCAGGATGGCGAGCAACAGGTTCATGGTCGAGCCTGCCGCGAGCACGATGATGCGCTTCCAGGCAGGGGCTTTGCCGAACGAGCGCGGGTCGTCAGAGTCGCCGTTCTCCCCGGTAATTTTTACAAAGCCGCCGATGGGCAGCCAGTTCATCGAATAGTCAATGCCGTTGCGGCGTATGGCGAACATGCGCGGCGGGAACCCGATACCGAACTCCTCCACCTTGATCCCCAGCCAGATAGCCGTCAAGAAGTGCCCTAGCTCGTGGACGACAATCAGCACGCCCAGCACAGGAAACACCCACAACCAAGCCCAATCCATTACTTACTCCGTTTTCTGAGGCGTAAAACGTGAAACGTGATGCGGCAAGGCTCACATGCTCACTAATAAAGAACCAAGTTCCACAAGTCTCATCACGTTTCACGTTTCACCAAATCCAACGCCGTCTGCCTTGCCCACTCGTCAGCCCACTTGATCGATTCGATGTCGGGCCGGTCTACCGTGACGGCGACGTGCTTTTCAAGCACACCCTCTATTATACCAGGAATGTCCCCAAACCGCAGTTGCCCGGCCAGGAAGGCAGGCACGGCAATCTCGTCGGCGGCGGCCAGTACGGTCGGGTAGGTGCCCCCTTTGCGGCCCGCCTCAAACGCCAGGCTGAGGCACCTGAAGCGGCCGGTGTCTACCGCCTCGAAGTGGAGCGCGCCTATGCTCGCCCAGTCGGCGCGGGGGTGGGCGGCGTTGGGGTAGCGGTGCGGGTAGGTGAGGGCGTACTGGATGGGCACGCGCATGTCGGGGATGCCAAGCTGAGCCTTGGCCGAACCGTCGGTGAAGCGCACCATCGAGTGGATGATGCTCTCCGGGTGCACGACCACTTCAATGTCGTCAAAAGGCACTCCGAACAGCCAGTGCGCCTCTATTACCTCCAGCCCCTTGTTCATCAGGGTGGCAGAGTCGATAGTCACCTTGGCACCCATGTTCCAGGTGGGGTGGTTGAGGGCCTGTTGCGGGGTGGCGTTGTAAGTGCTCTCCTGGTCCCATGTGCGGAAGGGGCCGCCGGAGGCCGTCAGCACCAGCTTCTCAATCACGTCCCACGCGCCGCTCGCGCCCCTGGTAGCCTCCCGTTCCGGCGCTTCCGGCTCGCCGGCCAGGCACTGCCAGATGGCGCTGTGCTCGCTATCTATAGGGCGTATGCGGGTGCCCATGCGGCGCGCGAGGCCGGTCACCAACTCCCCCGCCATCACCAGCGCCTCCTTGTTGGCAAGGGCCACTTCTTTCCCCGCCTCAAGCGCGGCCAGCGTGGGCGCGAACCCGGCATGCCCGGTGGTGGCAACCACTACGATATCTACGTCGGGGTGCCGAGCGAGTTCCTCCAGTCCTGCCTCGCCTGCGAGTAAGGGCGGACCGCCGTCCGAGGCCGCCGACGCCGCTGCTTCATCTGCCAGCGCCAGTATCAAAGGGGGTTGCGGCAAGGCACGGGCCTGTGCCAACAGAGCATCCCGGTCACGCCCCGCAGCCAAAGCCACCACGCGTAAGCGCCCCTCAAGACGGCTCACCACGTCGAGTGTCTGGCGGCCAATCGAGCCGGTGGAGCCTAGCAGGGCTATGTTTATGGGGGATTTATCGGGGTTGTAGGTCATATGTGTGATAAGTGATCGTTGAGAGTAGCTGGTACGTAAATGCATCCCCGCCCGGCCTGATGCACTCTGTTTCACTTTGTCATCCTGAGCGCAGCGAAGGATCAGGTGGGTAGATAAGAGTCCCCAACATTGGGGATGCTCATGGCAAGAGAAACACTGGTCCCTGAAAAGTAAGAGTCAAGAACGGGCTACTGATCCTTCGCTGCGCTCAGGATGACAGAGTGAAACTTGGTTCCTCTAATCTGGGGTCTAATAAACATCACATCGCTTGAGCAAAATCAGTCTTACCTCAGCAAGCGTAAGGGCAGATACAGTGCCAGGGAAATCAATATGGGGCCGTGGCTAAGTTCTACCAGGGCGCGGGCCAGGTCCACAGCGCGAGGGTGAAGGCGGTGCGCGCCTGAAGCGGCCTCCATCAGGGGGCGCGTGAGATAGCTGACGATCAGCCCTATGCCGATAAGGGACGCAATAATGAGGCCGAAAATCAGCAGCCAGGTAGGCTCAGTCAGTTGGTTCAGCAAGTTGAGCGAAACGACCACGGTGGAGAGTAGGGTCGCCAACAGCAGCGCCACACCGGCGGGCAACAGGCTTCCCTGCCTGGTAATGCGCCGTAGGGCCAATAGTATGGCCTCGAACAAGATGGGCGGCAGTAGCACCGAGAGCAGGAAGACGCGAGGCCCCAGGTTGCTGCCGAACACCCCCAACAGCAGCCACATGGCATGCACGCCCAACGACGCGTACAGGGCCATCGACATCACCAGCGCCCAGTCACGGAGCGCCCGCTGAAGGTCACGGCGGCCCAGGTGCGCTACCAATGTGAGTGCCGCCACAGGCCCGAGCGCGTCCACCAGGCGGGAAGGAGTGTTGGTGACCAGGGTGGGCAGCGTAAGTGCCACGTAAGCCCCAACACTGAGCGCGGCCCAGCCCCAGCGCAACGATGCAGGGCCTTCAAACAGGTTGCTAGCTGCCGCGCCCACCACGAACGCACCCCACACCAGCAGGGTCGCCACAACGGGGTTGAGCAGCGTCCACGACAGCAACCACGAAAGCGGGCTGCCAACCGACATCAACAGGAGGATGACGGCCGCCAGTACGAGTTTCCAGGCGAGGTTGAGCCAGCTTGAGCGAGGGCCGCTGGGGTTTGTAACGCGCTCGGCAGTGGGGCCTGGTGTGGCAGTGGGCGAACCCCGCATCGACTTCGCGCTAGACCGCCGCGGGGTCGGGGCTGTTGGAGACGGAGGCCTGCTCGTCCACCGGGGTGGCGGTATCGGTTTCGCCGGTGTCGGCGCCGGGGGTGAAAGGCAAGCCGTTGTGCTCGGCGTATTCTCGGTACTCTTCGGGCAGGATGCCGCCGAATTTGCGGTGCCTGCGGCCATATTCCCTGATGGCCTCAGCGAAGGCTTCCTTGTCGAAGTCGGGCCAGGTGGTCGGGGTCGAATAGTATTCGGAGTAGGCGGCCTGCCACAGCAGGAAGTTGCTCAGGCGCATCTCCCCGGCGGTGCGGATAATCAGGTCGGGGTCCGGCGTGCCCGCTGTGTCGAGGTGCGTCGAAATCAGTTCCTCGGTGATGTCTTCGGGCTTGACCCCCTGCGCGACCAGCTTGCGCACGGCCCGCACCACGTCGTCGCGGCCGCCGTAGTTGAAGCACACGCTCAGGATGAGGCGGCTGTTGTGCTTGGTGGTCTCAAGCGAGTAGGCGATGGCATCTTGCAGGGCCTGGGGTACGTTCTCCATATGGCCCAGGTGCCGTATCTGCACCCCCTCTCGGTCGAGTTCGGGCGTCTCGCGCTCTATCACCTCGGCCAGGATGCGCATGAGGCCCTGGACCTCGCTGTCGGGCCTATTCCAGTTCTCGGTGGAGAAGGCGTACACGGTGAGGTACTTTACGCCGTTCTCGACGCAGGCATGCACGATGCGCCGGATGTTCTCGGTGCCCGCCCGGTGCCCCATGAGCCTCGGCTTCCCGCGCTGCCGCGCCCACCGCCCATTACCATCCATGATGATGGCAACGTGCTGAGGCTTGAGATCTGAGTTCGCTTCGCTCATAATTCTTCGATTTGGAAATTGGAATTTCGAATTTGATTGGAGTTCCTACTAAATTCGCAATTCGAAATTCCAATTTCCAAATTCCTATACCTCTAGGACTTCGTGTTCCTTGGCCTCGCCTACGTGGTCGGCTTCCTGGACGTACTTTTGGGCGAGGTTGTCGATTTTCTCGTTGCCCCGCTTGTGCTCGTCCTCGGAGATCATCTTTTCGTTCTCCATCTCCTTGAGGTCGTGCATCACGTCTCTGCGGACGTTGCGGATGGCAACCCGGCATTCTTCCACCTTGTGCTTGACCATCTTGACCATGTCGCGGCGGCGCTCCTCAGTCAGCGCGGGGATTGGGATGCGGATTAGCTGGCCGTCATTCGAGGGGTTGAAACCCATCTCGGACTTTTGCAGGGCCTTCTCGATTATGGGGAGCGCGCCCTTGTCCCAGGGCTTAACGGTTAGCAGGCGCGGCTCGGGGGCCGCAATCGTGGCTAGCTGGTTCAGGGGTGTGGGGGTGCCGTAGTACTCGACCGTTACGCGGTCCAGGAGGGCGGGAGTGGCGCGTCCGGTGCGAATTGTCTGAAGGTCGCGCTTCAGCGCCTCAATGGCCTTCTTCATGCGGTCTTCGGCGTCTCGTTGTACGTCTTCAATCATTGTTGCATACCTCGGAGGGTCTGTAACTCGTGCGTCTTGTCGTCGGGGACCACTTCCTCCACGTACGCATCTTCTTGCGCGTTCGTGACGGTCGTGCCTACCTTCTCGCCCATGACGATGCGGAGGATATTGCCCGGCTCCTGGAAGTTGAACACGATGATGGGCAGGGAGTTCTCCATGCAGAGGGCCATAGCCGTGGTGTCCATCACGCGCAGGTCCATCTCGATAGCCTGCCGGTAGGTGACCACGTCGAACTTGGTGGCCGCTGGGTTGGAGAACGGGTCGTCGGTGTAAACGCCGTCCACGCGGTTCTTCGCCATAAGCAACACTTCGCACCCAAGCTCCAGGGCGCGCAGGGAGGCCGCCGAGTCGGTGCTGAAATAAGGGTTGCCGGTGCCCGCGGCTAGGATGACCACGCGGCCCTTCTCCATGTGCCGGATACCACGCCTGCGGATATAAGGCTCGGCCACCTCGTGCATGGCGATGGCCGATTGCACTCGCGTAGACACCCCACGGTTTTCCAGGGCGTCTTGCAGGGCGAGAGCGTTGAGCACGGTAGCGAGCATGCCCATGTAGTCAGCGGTAGCGCGGTCCATGCCCTTAGCGGAGGCCGCGATACCACGCCAGATGTTGCCCCCACCCACCACGATAGCCACCTGCACGCCCCGCTCCACAACCTCGCTTATCTGGTTGGAGATGGAGCTAACCACCGCCGGGTCGATGCCCGATTTGGCCTCGCCCGCAAGCGCCTCGCCGCTCAACTTGAGCAGCACCCGCCTGTAGCGCGGCTCGGGGAAGGTGTTGTTCACCCGCCGCATCGCGGGCAATTCTTCTACGTCGTCATCATCAGGCAACAGCGGATCGATCAAAGGGACCTCCTGGTGCAGGCTGCCATGCTGCCTAACAGTCTATCAGGTTTGGCATTGGTTGGCAACAACCTGAGTGCTTGCGTTCTGAAACGTGAAACGTGAAACGTGATGCGGCTTGTGGGATAGTGTCCCATCTTGGCCTCACTGGTACTTGTAGTACCATCACGTTTCACGTTTCACGTTTCAGCCCTACGCGCCTGTGCCGTTGTTGCTGTCGCTGGCTTGCTGGGAGCCGCCCGCGGTGCCTACTTCAAAGCGGATGAAGCGGCTGATCTGGATGTTCTCACCCAGCTTGCCGATGGCTTCCTTTACCAGGTCGCGGATGGTCTTGCGGGGGTCGCGGATGTACTCCTGGTCCAGCAGGGCGTTGCCGGAGCCTGAGCCGGAGCCACCTTCGAGGGTGCCCACTTCGGCGGGGTCCATCGAAGCCACCTGCATAGCGACCTCGCGGGCCAGCGTGCGGAACTCCGGCGTGCGAGCCACAAAGTCGGTCTCGCAATTCACCTCGACCAGCGCACCGATGCGCCCGCCCGTGTGTATGTACGACTCGATTAGACCCTGGCTCACTTCTCTACCTGCTACCTTGCTGGACTTGGCTAGTCCCTTCTGGCGCAACGCCTCCACGGCCTTTTCCACGTTGCCGCCGGACTCCTGCAATGCCTTCTTGCAGTCCATTACGCCGGCGCCAGTCTTCTCGCGCAGTTCCTTTACTGCCTGTGCTGAAATGTCCACATTTACCTCCAAGTGAGTTGTTAGTTGTTGGTCCTTAGTTGTTAGCCTTGCGTCGTTGCATGTTCCGAGCAACTCACCACCCGAAACGCATAACTCAAAACTCGCAAAAAGGGGGCCAAGCTTACCCAGCCGCCCCCATTCTTGTTGCCTGCTCTATCTGGCTACATGGTAGCTGGTGATTATTGCTTCCTATACCTCGGCGTCGTCGGGGGTGAAGCTATACTCGCCCGGCTCTATCGTGTAGTCAACGTCCACATCGGCCCGCATGCTCTCGCGGCGCTGTGCGCCTTCAAGAGAAGCGTCGGCCATCTTGGCGGTGATGATTCGCACGGCGCGAATAGCGTCATCGTTGGAGGGGATCACGTAGTCCACCTCATCGGGGTCGGCGTTGGTATCCACCATAGCCACGACCGGGATGCCCAGCTTGATTGCCTCTGTAATGGCGATACGCTCGCGGTGGGTGTCCACGATGAACACGGCATCGGGCAGGTCGCGCATGTCCTTGATACCACCCAGCAGGGCGTTGAGCTTCTCGATCTTCTCTTCGAGCTTAGCGGCCTCGGCCTTGGGCAGGTCGGCAAGCTCGCCGCGTTCCTGGCGGCCCTCAAGGTCGGCAAGGTAGCGCAAGCGGTTGCGAATCGTGGCGAAGTTGGTGAGCATACCGCCCATCCAGCGCTTGTTCACGAAGTACTGCCCGCCGCGCTCGGCCTCTTCGCGGATGGCCTCCTGGGCCTGCTTCTTGGTGCCGATGAACAGCACTTTACCGCCGTTGGCTACCAGGTCGCTAACAAAGCCCATCGCCGTTTGCAAGCCGGTAACGGTCTGCTGAAGGTCGATGATGTGGATGCCGTTGCGCTCGGTGAAGATGTAGGTCTTCATCTTCGGGTTCCAGCGCTTGGTCTGGTGGCCGAAGTGCACGCCCGCCTCAAGCAGGGCCTTCATGTTGATACCAGTACCACCGCCACCGCCACTGCCACCGCTGCCGTTATCGGAGCCGTTGCCGCCACCATAACCGCGCGTCGGCGGCTGCTGCTCACGAGCCGGGGCAGGGGCAGGAGCAGGTGCTTCCTCTACCGGGGTCGCGGCCTGTGCGGGTGCGGTATCTACTGTATCTGCCTCGGCAGGGGCTGCCAACTGGTCCATGTCCGTATCTGTTGTCGCCAAAAGAATCCTCCGTCAGTGTTAAACGTCCGCCACCCTCTTTCGCGCCGGGCACGCGAGCCGCTCCTATGTTTGCGTGTTTCTGGCGGCTGGCGCGCACGTCCCGGCTGGTCAGGTGACGTGCTTGATATGTACTCCGGGGCACGCAATACCCCGACTGTTGCGCGCTTTTTCAGGTAGGCCCTTTAAGAGCGCCAACGGCAATTATATCATAAGAGACTCATGTGAGACAAGTTCCATGTGCAGTAGTTCAGCACGAAAAGAGCCGGCAAACGCTAATCCTGGCTCTCGTGAGCATCAAGGTTGTTTCTCGCAGTCGGCTAGTAGACCAACGGTGCCCGCAGTTTGTTGTTGTGGGAGTTGATTGCCACTATGGCCCAGACAACACAAACCAGTATGAAACCGAGCCATATTCCGAAAGGTAGCAGCGTTAACCAGCTTATGCCCGAGCTTGTGAATCCAGGATCGTAGTAGTCCATACCGCCAACGACACGCGTATAAAAGAGAGTCCACGCACCGGCGGAGACCAATAGCATCACGATCCCGCCCCCGGCAGTTGCGTAGAACAGACCTAGCGGCCCAAACAGCAACGCGAGTATGAATCCCAGCCCAACGCTCTTAGGGGACCGGGCTGAAGCTCTAGCGACAGGCTGGCTGTATTGAGGGTACTGTGCCTGCGCGGCCGCAGGGGGTGGCCCATAGGCTGCCTGTTGAGGATGATAGGATGGTTGTTCCGGAGGGCCGTAAGGTGGGTGGGAAGGAGATGGTGGATAGTAGGGCTGCGCCTGATGCGGTGGTTGGGACGAGTACGCACCTGGCGCTACGGAAGGAGCGGAAGGAGGAATGGCGGCAAGCGGGTTCCCGCACCGGTTACAGAAACGCATGCCGGGCGCACTAGCTTGCCCGCAGTTCTGACAGGTAATATCCGTGGGCTGAGTAGAACCGGGAACGTAGGGGCCGCTCATGATTACCCTCCAAAGGAGCACTGCGATACCGGATAGTGGTGGCATCGCCAGGCAAACGCTACATTGGCAGCTACTTCGCAGGGGTACGACGAGTGGGAGCATTCAGATTTTAGCACTCATCTGGCTGGATGGCAATACCCTTGGAAGGCCTCTACTGAGCGCCAGAATTCTCCTCGATGGGCATCTTCCCGGTGGCTGTCTCACCGCTCATCACGGTATATCCAGTAGTTGCTCTGTTCTACTACTAACTGTTTACGCTCATCAATGTCTCGCTGCGTTTCTTCTGTCAGACGATTCCGTCCGGTGGCATGGATCACCACTAGAGGCGCTCGCGAGACTCGGTCCAGAAAGTCGGCTTGGGGAGCGGGACGGTACATCACGCCATAAACATCGGGCCGCTCGCCTGGTATAGCCAGCTCGTTCCGCCTGCCATTCAATACAGCCGACCACAGGTCACCCATATCGCGGGTGTTCAGGCCGATACCGAGGGAGATCATGTGGCCGTAGCTGTCTACCAGGTAGCCGGTGGCGTTGTGACTGGGCGGCCGGGCGGCCAGGAGGTTGAACTGCTCGTCGGTAGCGAGGACGGGAGTGCCGGGCGGGACGGCGTTGTTCACATAGCGCCCCACCACCTCGAAAATGCGCTCTTCGTACCGGGTCACAATGCCGGTCCACTGCACCACCAGCAGGGGCAGCAACACAACAGCCAACAGCGCGGGCGCGGCAATGCGCAGGAGCATAACACGTGAGGTTCCTACGCGGGACGCAAGTCGGCGTAGCAGGCTGGGCAGCAGGCTGACGGCGGCCCCTAGCAGGCAGAGGGGGGCGGCAAGCTGTATGTAGTAGTGCTGGTAGAAGGAGCGGCTGTAGGTGAACAGCAGCACGCTGAAGAACATCCAGATAGCGACCACCCACCAGCCGCCGGTGGAGCGCCGCTGCCATATCGACGCGGAGAGTACCAGGAAGCCGAAGGCGGCAAGCAGCAGCGTAGAGGGATTGCGCAAGGTGGCGGTGAGGTCGGCTATGCGGGCCGGGATTTCAGCTATGCCATCGCTCGGCCTGAGTAGTTGGAAGAAGAACACGTCGCGCACGAACTGCGATGGAGCCAGCACCAGGAAAGGCAGCAGCACGACCAAGGCTCCGGCAAGCGCACCTCCTAGAGCGAACAGCAGCCCGGCACCTACACGGCGGGTATCCTCGCCTTTACGTGAGCTAAAGCGATATGTCGCCCATAGCCACGTCATGTCTGTGAGGATGGCAAGCATGCAGGCCACTCCCGCAATCTTGGTCAGCGTGCTGAGTGCCCCGCATATGCCGCAGAGGACGAGCAACCATAAGGCAGTCTTTCGCCTGGGGGCATTGGCTTCGCCTGCAAGGTATGGGCGCGCCCACAAATAGAGAAGTAAGGCCGCACACGATAGGAGCACCATTGGGCCATCCAGCATGACCTTGCGGTTGATCTCGACCACGCGTCCGTCCAACGCCCAGAGTAGCCCGGCCACGGTGCCACCTGCCAGCCCCGCCAGCCTTGTGCCGACGAGGAAGAGCAGCGCCAGGGTGATGAGGCTGTAGCCAACCGACAGATAGCGGGCCATCATAAAGGAAGTCGGGCTGCCCCACTCGTTGAAGTGATAGGCCATTGCAGGCGCGTAGGAGAAGGCGGCCACGGGCGGGTGGGCGAAGAAGTAATCGCGGTAGGGCATGATGCCCTGGAGGAAGAGTTGCGAGGCCCCGGCGTACACCCCTTCGTCGTCGTAGGGACGCTCGCTGAGGCCAACCTCTTGCGGCAACAGCAGCACCATGCGACCGAAGCCCGCCACGAGCACCAGCGCCATTAGCACCACGGCGGGCACGAGCCAGCGCCTAGGGCTTGTGCTGCTAGTCGCCCGGTCTTCCCTAGCTTCCACGATCGAGGGACGAGTGCGGAACGTGAGCAGGCCAACCCCCAGCAGCCAGGCGGCCCAGGGCAGCCAGGGCGTGCCATCGAAGTGCGAATGCACAGGTGCAAGGAAGTCCAGGGAGGCAGGCGCATTGGAGGACGAGGGCAGCCCGAACCAGGCACTAACCCCGGTCGCAAGCAACGAAAAAAGGCGCAGGTGAATCACCACGCCTATTACGCCGTACAGGATGAGCGCCCCGGCTATGTAGGGCACCAGACGACCCCCGCCCTCACGTACCTCAGCTTGCATAGCCCGATTGTCGCACGAGGGGAACGGGAGTGTCAAACGAGTGGTTAGTGGTTAGTAGGACAACCACTAACCACTAACCACTAACCACTAACCACTAACCACTAACCACTAACCACTCGTTACTTGGACCTGATGTTGAGGTTGCCCACGCCGTGATCGATCTTGATGGTCACCTTGTTCGTGGCGGTGTCGTAGGCGCTCGATTCGTAGGTGTCCTCACCCTGGCTAGAGAAGCGGTGGTCTACGGTCGTGTTGCCGATGCCGGAGTCTACCTCGATGCGGGCTTCCAGGCCTTCGGGCACGATTAGCTCAAGGTTACCTGTGCCGCCATCTAGCTCGACGGTGGTGTTATTGGCGGTGGCCGGTAAGGTAATGCTGGCGTTGCCAGTGCCGCTGTCAACGGTCAGGCCGCTAAGTTGCAGATCTTCAAGGTCAAGAGTCATATTGCCGGTACCGGCATCAACCTCCAGGTTCACAGGCACGCGCTCATTCAAGGTGATCACCCAGCCTGGCGAGCGGCCGCCGTTGAACCAGTGCGGGGCGAAGTTCCAGCCGCCGGAGCGTTCCGCGATCTCCACTTCGGCGGTGTTGCCGCTCTCGTTCACATCCACACGGGGCGCGCCGTGGTTCTCGTAGTAACCGAGATCGCCTCTCGCTAGCTCATTGGGCTCACCCGACATGCTGCCGATGGTCAGGCTGCCGACGCCCATGTCCACGTGCACGTCAGCTGACTTTGCGGTGTTCAGGCGAATGTCGAGCTGGGCGCTAGCTAGCTCGCCGGGAGCCGTGAAGCCACTGTTGGCGTACACGATAGCACCCCCTGTCCCCAAAACGGCCAGCACCAGCAGCAAGGAGATGACAGGGCTACGTCGACCCACCACGAGGTCGATGCCTATAGCGATCAAGATAAGAGGCCACAGGCGACCAAGCGTCTCCCATATGGTCCAGGGCACCACGCCCAGGTTGTTGAGCAGGAACAGCACGCCCGCCGATATCAAGAGCAGCGGGCCGAGCAGTGGCGCGCGATGGTGCCTGTGGTTGTGAGGCGGCGATCCAGCGAGGGGCACCGGCTGCGAGGAACCATAAGGTGGGTATGGCTGGTATGGCGGCGGAACGGGAGCCGAAGGTGTTCCCCCTGCATAGTTGCCGCTGTAAGTGTCCTGCGGGCGTATCTCCGAGGGCACGTACGTAGTGGGTTGGCCTCCGTAGTTGGAGGGAGAAGCTTGCGGCAGGAGTGGGCCGGTGTCGTTGCCTCCCACTCTCGCGCTGCTGTCATTACGGTTTTGTTCCATACAGGTCTCTCCTGGTTATGTAAAGCAAGGATGCAGTAACTCCAAGGGGATTACTGCATCGCGAGCGGCTTGTTCTATTTACTTATCTTACTCTGCATGCCGGGCCTTGTGCAGAATGCTAAGCGCGGCGGTTAACCATCATCAGGCCGAGGCCCACGAGCAGCAGGGGCCACCAGACACCCCAGGCGAAGAAGCGGAAGAAGCCCAGGTTGAGCAACAGGAAGAATACCCCAATCGCTATCAAGGCCATTGCCGGGTTGCCCTGCCGGGGCTGTGCCGAAGCGCCTGCCGGGGGTAGCTGGCCCTGCGGGACGGTCGTGCCGCCATTCGGCTGGGCTACACCACCGTTGCCACCGTTGCCACCATTGCCGCCGTTGCCGCCGGTGAGGCCGCGCAACCGGGCACCCATATCGCCCAGGTTCTCGTTGACGACCTCGTTTACGTCGGTGGCAGTGCTCGCGGTGCCTGGGACCAGCAGCCACAGCAGCATGTAGACGAAGGCAAATCCCCCGCTGGTAATGAAGGCAAGCACCAGGAAGATAATCCTGATGATGTTGGGGTCGATCCCGAAATAGCTTGCCAGGCCCGAGGCCACGCCACCGAGCATCCTCTGGCTAGTGCTCCTATAAAGACGGCTTGTGCCGTTCATCCTTGTCCCTCCGAAAAGTATTTGTTGCCTGGTAAGCGGAAATCCAGGCGGCATTTGAAAGTGTCTTACAGTCTTAGTTACGCAAGGTCGGCGCAAAAGGTCGCAAAATTATAGCTACAACTTTTGCGGTTGATTCTTGGGACCCTTTGCAACTGTATCTGAGTTGTGAAGGTACACGCCCGGAGTCTTGCCCGCTCGAAGTCCCACAAGACCCTTGGCAGCACGGTAAGTGTACTTGTAAGCTGGTGCGGGGTGGATGGTTAGTCCGGCATAATGTGTATGCTACTTTCGACGTACCTCCTTACTGAGACTACTGGTGTACACTCCCGGCTTCGCGGGACTCTTGACAAGGTCGCGCCACTTCGGTTACTAATAGATGCTACATAGCCGGTCGCGGAGACCGGCAGCACAACACCAGAGCAACAATCAAGGGCAACGACGGAGAGAGTAAGTCCGCGGAGGCGCACAGGGAAGGATAGGCCAGAGACTGAGAGCCTACCTCGTACGACACGGACCCAAGTTCACTCCCGAGCCGGAAGGTGAACGGAATTTGGAAATTGGAATTTCGAATTGCGAATTTGTTGAATACCTTCTAAATTCGCAATTCGAAATTCCAATTTCCAAATCCAACTAGCTTTCCCCGGTAGCTCCCGTTATCGAGCATGGAGCGGTCTGCATTGCAAGGTTTTGCGGGCCGAAATCAGGGTGGTACCACGTGGCCGCGCCTCGTCCCTGGCGAGCAGCGCGGTCTTTTTGTTTAAGTTGAGATTGGGCGTGCTGGAGGAGTAATTTATGGCGACATTGCAGGAACAGATAGAGCAGGCCAGGCAGGAGGCGCTTGCGGCTCTTGCTCCACTGAGGGACAGCACGGGGCTGGAGGAGTGGAACCGGCAATACCTGGGCAAGAAGGGGCTGTTGACGGGGCTGTTCAGGGGCGTGGGTGCCCTGCCTACAGAGGAGCGCGCGGCAGCGGGCCAGGCGATAAACACCGCCAAGGCCGGGCTGGAGCAGGCATACGTCGAGGCCGAAAGGCGCATCGGGCAGGGCGAGTTACAGCGACGATTGGTCGAAGAGGCGGTGGACATTACACTGCCGGGGCGGCCAATTCCCGCCGGGCACAGGCACATTATCAACCAGACGGCCCGCGACGTGATACAGGCGTTCCGCGACCTGGGCTTCCAGGTATACGAGGGGCCGGATATCGAGCTTGATATGTACAACTTCGAGCTGCTTAATATCCCGCCGGAGCACCCCGCCCGCTCTATGCAGGACACCTTCTACGTGGACGACCGCCTGCTGGGCATGCGCGAGCCTGGGGCCAGTATGGACGAGTTGCCACCGGTGGTGTTGCGCACGCACACCTCGCCCGGACAAATCCGGCTGATGCGCAGGGTTGAGCCGCCGGTGCGATTGGTCATTCCGGGGCGGACATACCGCTCGGAGGCGACCGACGCCACCCATGAGGCTTACTTCACGCAGATGGAGGGCATGGCGATAGACAAGAAGGTGACGCTGGCCGACCTGAAGGGCACGCTGGCCGCCTTCGCCCGCGCCATCTTCGGCAGCGACCGCAAGGTGCGCTTCCGCTGCGACTACTTCCCCTACGTGGAGCCTGGGGTGGACCTGGCGATTGACTGCATCAATTGTGACGGCAGCGGCTGCCGGTCGTGCAAGTACACCGGCTGGCTGGAAATCCTGGGGGCGGGCATGATCCACCCGCAGGTGCTCATCAACGGCGGGGTGGACCCTGAGGACTACAGCGGCTTCGCGTTCGGGGCAGGCTTCGAGCGGATAGCGATGCTGCGGCACGGGATTGACGATATTCGGCTGTTCTACGGGAACGACCTGCGGTTCTTGCAACAGTTTTAGAGACGAAACCGCCAAGACGCCAAGGACGCCAAGAGCGCGCCAAGGTTGCTGTTGATTTGAGGTAGAGGAGAAAGATTATGCCGATGAGAGCGCCGCTCTCGTGGTTGCGGGAGTACATAGACATTAATGTGCCGGTGGAGGAGTTAGCCCGCCGCTTGACCCTTGCAGGGCAGGAGGTGGAGCATATCGTCCGCATCGGCGCGGAGTGGGAGAACATTTACACCGGCGTGGTTGCTAGATTGGAGAGGCACCCTAACGCCGACCGGCTGAACCTGGCTACCGTAGAGTACGGGGCAGGGAAGGCCATCACGGTGGTGACGGGCGCGCCCAACATCGAGCAGGGGCAGAAGGTGGTGCTGGGGCTGGTGGGGTGCAAGTACCTGGACCAGCACGTGGAGCCGCCCAAGTGGTCCACCCTCAAGCCCGCAAAGATTCGGGGCATCCAGACCGAGGGGATGGTCATGTCGGAGGCGGAGCTTGGGCTGTCGGAGGAGCACGAGGGCATTATCGTGCTCGACCCGCAGACGCCGCTTGGCCTCACCGCCCAGGAGGTGCTTGGCGACACGGTGCTGGAGATAGATGTCACCCCGAACAACGGGCGCATCCTGTCGATGATTGGCATGGCCCGCGAAATAGCGGCGCTGTTCGATGGCGAGGTGCGCTATCCCACAATTGAGTGGCATGCCGCAGGACCACCTGCCGAACAACTCTTGAGCGTCGAGATACACGACCCCGACCTCTGTGCTCGCTACTCCGGCGCGGTGATACAGAACGTGAAGATTGGGCCTTCGCCCGCCTGGATGCAGCGCCGCCTGGCGCTGGCGGGTATGCGCCCCATCAACAACATCGTGGACATCACCAACTACGTCATGCTGGAGATGGGCCAGCCCCTGCACGCCTTCGACTACGAGGCGGTGGAGGGACGCAAGATTATCGTGCGCCGCGCCAGGCAAGGGGAGCAGATAGAGACGCTCGACCACGTCCACCGGACGCTGGACCCCAATATGCTCGCCATCTGCGACATCAACAAGCCGGTGGCGCTCGCGGGTGTTATGGGCGGGGCCAACAGCGAGATTGGCACTGAGGGCACGGCCACGGTGCTGCTGGAGTCGGCCCACTTCAACCCGCGCACGGTGCGCCGGACCGCTCGCCTGTTGAAGCTGCCTTCCGAGGCGTCGTACCGCTTCGAGCGTTGGGTCGATCCCACTCTGACGGTGCCTGCCATGAAGCGGGCGGCGGAATTGATGCGGCAGCTTGGCGGCGGCACCATAGCCGAGGGCTACGCGGACGAGTACCCACGCCCCCCGAAGCCGAGGCGCATCCACTTCTACACCGATGAGGTGGAGCGGCTGCTGGGCATACCCCTGCCGCCCTCGGAGATAGCCAGGATGCTTGAGCGGCTGGAGTTCAAGGTGGACCTGCCCCACAACGCCGACGCCGTAGGCAAGTACACTACCATGCTCATTGACGTGCCCTCGTACCGCAACGACGTGACCATACCCGCCGATGTCGTGGAAGAGGTGGCGCGCATGGTGGGTTACGACATCATCCCCGAAACGATGCTTGAGGGCAGGTTGCCGCGCCCTGAGGTGAACCACTCGCGCCAGATTGCCGAGGATATACACGACAGGATGCTGGCTTCCGGCATGGACGAGGTGCTCACCTACTCGGTGACGCACAGCGAGTCGTTGCGCAGGCTGGCGGCCCTGGAGGAGAGCATCGGCAGCCAGGGTGTGGATGGAGCGGAGGAGAGGCCGCAGTACCGGGCCTGGGACACGTCGCGTCCGCCGGTGACCATCGTCAACCCGACCAGCAGCAGACAAGACGTGATGCGCCCTACCATGCTACCGAACATGCTCGACACCCTGCTGATGAACATGCGCCTGATGCCGGAAGCGCCGATACGTATCTTCGAGCTTGGTAAGATATTCGTGACGCGCACGGAGCAAGAGGTGGAGCAACGGCGGGCCGAAATCGAACGCGAGCGGGTGCAGTACCCACGCCTACGCAATTGGCAACCGGTACAGGGCGAGGAGCGTCTGCCACTGGAATTACGCCGCCTCACCGGCCTGATATCCGGGCCGAGGGAACCACGTTCGCTCTTCTCTGACGATGGTGGGGCAGCGCCCCAACCCTGGCACGGCGAGGAGTTGGACTTCTTCGACGCAAAGGGTGTGGTGGAGGAACTGCTGCGCCACCTGCACATGCAGGGAGTGGAGTGGGTGCCCGCGGGCGCGCCGCTGTTCCACCCCGGCCGGGTCGCTATGCTGCGAGCAGGGGGCCGAGACCTGGGAATCGTGGGCGAGCTACACCCGGCTGTTCTCGTGGAATGGGACATACCCGCCAAACGAGTGGCGGCGTGGGACCTGGACGTGGAGGCGCTAATCGAGTCGGTACCGGAGCGCCACATGTACAACCAGATCAGCCCTTACGTGCCGGTGCGGCAAGACATGGCCTTCGTGGTGCCCGCCGATATGGCTGCCGCACGGATAGCGGGGGCTATCAAGCGCGCGGGCGGGGCAAGTGTGCTCGACGTTACGCTGTTCGACATCTACACAGGCCAGCAGGTAGGCGAGGGCCAAAAGAGCATGGCCTTCGCCGTGACCTTCAACTCGACCGAAAAGCTGCTCACGGAGGAGGATGTCGCCCGCGTCCGCCAACGTATAGCCCGCACGTTAGAGCGGGAGTTGGGGGCGAAGCTTAGAGGGTAGGCTGAAACGTGGTTCTGAAACGTGAAACGTGATGAGGCTTGCTATTGCTGGTACGTGAATAGGAGGCTGTCTCTAACGTGGGACCATCTTCCCCTTTGTCATTCTGAACGCAGTGAAGAATCTCGTCCCTTAGCACCCAAGTTGCCCCTTTCTCCTGGGCACGTGTCTTCTTCGAGAAAAGTGGAACATCCCGGTAGAGGACGAGATTCTTCGCTATGCTCACAATGACAAAGCCCAACAGCGTCCTGCCCTACAAACAGGGTGGTATTCACGAACCGAATAACACCAGCCGTATCACGTTTCACGTTTCACGTTTCAGAAACCCCGTTTCTTGCTTCGCCCCTAGACCGAATAGAAGACCTCTAGCTTTTCCTTGTTCACGACCACCAATTCCCGCTGCCACGGGGTATTGGGCCGAACTATGAGGTAGACAGTTGCCTTAGTGATGGGGATGAAGGGGTCGTGGCCCTGGAGCAGGGTTTCGAGGGTAGCCCCGGCGAGCAGGTGGCACTGGCCGTAGATGATGAAGGTGTCGGTCAGGGCGTAGCAGGGGACGGCCTGCTTGTGTACGTAGTATTCGCGGCCGGGACCGAGGCTTTGCGGCTGGCCGGGGGCATGTGGCTGTTGAGTTTGTTGGGTCTGCTGGGTCTGCTGGGTCTGCTGGGGTATGGTGGCGGCGAATTGTATGTGGTCGCGGCCGACGTACACAGACGTTGCCATCTTCTGGGGGCTGGTGTTCGCCTGGCCCAGCGGGGTGACAGTAGCGCCGTTCACCGTGAAGAAGTCCCGGTCACGGCGGTTGATGAGGTCGCTGGTGCGCTTGAAGGGGCCGGATATCGAACCCTGGATAAAGAGGCGAGCGGTGTATAGCTCGACGTTATGGCTGATTGGCCCGGAGGGCATGGCCGTGTACTCTTCCATGATTCCTTCCCGTCATGTGTAGTTGTGCATTGGGGAGCGCCGTTGCGTTATAATGCTATAATCCCTGCGTATTTCACACGTTATAGCAGGGGCCAGGCGCAGTGTTGCCTCGATTCGACGCTTATCTTACCACACGCTAGAAGCCACGCCTAGATGACAGAAGAGTTACAACCCCGCCCCCAAAAGTCCCATAAGCAAGGTACGGGAGCCAGGCAGACCCAGGCAGGGCGCGATCCGAGGCGGCAGTATATCCGCCTGCACAGCGACGAGAACCCTTACGGCTGCTCGTTGCGTGTGCAAGAAATACTGGGATCGTCCGACCAGTACCACCTGCCCGCCGACCCGATGTCCACCGACCTGCGGGCGGCCCTCAGCGGCTATACGGGCTTCGTGCCGGAGCGTATCGTCGCGGGCGCGGGCACGGTCGAGCTGACAGAGCGGATGCTGCATGCCTTCCTGGACGCGGGGGACGCCGTTATCGTCTGCCCGCCATCGCTGCCGCAACACAACCTGGCGGCATCGCGGGCGCGGGTTACCCTGGTGCAGGTGCCTCGTGACGAGCGGTTCGAGGTGGACACCGACGCCATCCTGACCACCATGCGCAGGCAGTCGAACATCAAGATGGTGGCGCTCTCCTCACCCAACAACCCCACGGGCAACATTACGCCCCCTACCGCCGTGGTGAGGCTGCTGCAAATGGGCGTGTGGGTGCTGGTGGACGAGAGCTATTTCGAGTTCGCGGACCGCACGGTAGCGCCCCTGGTGGCCGAGTTCGACAACCTGGTCGTGCTGCGCTCCTTCAGCCCGTGGGCGGGCCTGCACGGTCTGCCGGTGGGGTACGCTCTCTGCTCGACCAGGGCGGCAGCACGCTTGCAAAGGCTCACACCCCCCGGCTCATTGAACCGCGCAGGGCAACTGGCGGCCTTCGCCTCTCTGGGCGACCTGGAGTCCCTCCAACAGAGGGTGCGCCGCATACGCCTCGAACGCGGGCGCATGTACCGGCAGCTACGCAAGCTGAACCTGATGCAGCCCTACTCCTCCGCCGCGCCTTTCCTCCTGTGCCAGCTCACTCGCGGCACTTCCCATCTCATTCAGCGCCACCTCCAAGACGACGGCATCCTCGTGAAGGGCATATCGGACCGCTGGCTAGCCAACCACCTGCGCATCAGCGTCGGCCTCCCCGAAGACACCAACCGCCTGGTCGCCAGCCTCAGAACCCTGGCGGGCAACCCGGAATTGTGATTTGGAAATTGGAATTTCGGATTGCGGATTTAGTTGTCTTTAGATGCACCCGGCTGGCATAGCTTAGAATAAATCAAATTCGCAATTCGAAATTCCAAATTCGAAATCTCCAATGTCCTTCCTTCTTTCCTATCTCCTGGCTGCTGCAATAGGGTACCTGGCGTACCGGGCACGGGCGTTGTCCAAGTCGGGTGCGGTTGTGGCTTGCGTGGTTGGTGGGACGGTGTTTGCGTTCGGCGGGTGGGCGGCTGCTTTGCTGCTTGTAACGTTCTTCGCCTCTTCGAGCCTGCTTTCCTTCTTCAAGGCGGGTCACCCGGCCAAGCACAGGGCCTCGGAGACGTTCGACAAGGGCGGCAGGCGGGACGCGGCACAGGTCGTGGCTAACGGCGGTGTCGCGGCCCTCGCGGTTCTTCTCTTTTACTTCTTCCCGTCTGCCTTCTTCAGTGGGGCATTCGTTGGCGCGCTCGCGGCGGCCACTGCCGACACCTGGGCTACGGAAGTGGGCATACTGAGCAAGCGGCGGCCCCGGCTCATTACCACAGGCGCGCAGGTACGGGCGGGCACATCGGGAGCTATTAGCTTGCTGGGCAGCGCGGCTGCACTAGCAGGGGCGCTCCTTATAGGATTGGTTGCCGGGTTGCTGGGGCGCTTTTCCGAAGGTGGGTATTTTCCGGTGGGTTCGATAGTGGCGGCTGTGGGCACCGCGCTTATTGGCGGCGCAACGGGTTCTATCGCGGACAGTCTCATGGGAGCGATGGTCCAAGCGAGCTACTACTGTCCCGCCTGCGACAAGCCGACCGAGAGCAAGGTCCACAAGTGCGGGACGCGGACAAGCCTCACCAGGGGAGTGGGCTGGATCAACAACGACCTGGTGAACCTGGCGGCGACTGTGACAGGTGCCCTTGTGGGCGGTGCTGTGGCTTTGGTCTTGTGACAAGTGTAATGAGAGTAGGGATGGAGCCGCGATTAACAGTACCCATGTAGGTCTTTGTCATCCCTCACTGCGTTCGGAATGACAATACTACTCTGAGCGACGAAAAGTGGCTCGTGCTCACTGGAAAGAGCGATTTTCTACCTCTAAGATAGGTGCAATCGGGCATATGTGGTGTTATAATACGCATCACCCGGACGGACTTATATCGACCCGCATCGTGAAAGCTGAGTAGAGGAGCGAACGCTATGGACGAGAGATACACCGATACCCAGGCCACAGGGGCACGCTCGGCTGAAGAGGCAGCCTGGGACGAGGAGTTCAACAGCACCAGGCAGCGCACCGGCGTGGGCAGTACGGTGGGTGAGCTTGCGCGGCTGACGGTACAGGTGCCCGGTGCGGTAGCCTCGATGACCGCTTCAATGTTCCCCCAGGACACGCGCAGGCACGCCAGGGCGGCCATGCGAGAAGGGTTTCTGGCCGTGCGCTCGCTGCTGGGGGCCATCGGTGACGGCATAGAGGACGCTCTATCGGATAGGAATGGGCCTGCCTCCACGCGGCAACCCCTCACCACCAGCGGCCCTGCGGGCACCTGGGGCACCGCGCCCTCCGCCACCGACCCGCTCACTGCCACAAGCTCCAGGGCGAGACGAATTGAGATATCGGATATGGACTCGACGCCCGGCACTTCGGCAAGCGCCGACGAAGATGACGCGCCCGACGAGCGGGGCCTGCGGGCTGAGATCGACTACTAGACGCACGCGGCAGGTTATTGAAACGCCAAGACGCAGAGACGCCAAGGACCACGCCAAGATTAAGGATTGTTTGGTTTAAACAAAAGGAGCAGGGTACAACAGCATGTACCCTGCTCCTTTTATACCCTCTAAACCCTAATCCTCTTGGCGTGGTCCTTGGCGTCTCTGCGTCTTGGCGTTTTCGTCACTAGTTCTGAATTGGCCTGTCGGGGAGGTGCCGTCGAGGGCGGCGGGGAAGATTTTGCCAGGGTTGAAGCGGTTTTCCGGGTCGAGCGCCCATTTGATACGCTGCATCATTTCCAGGCTGGCGGCGTCGAGGCTCTTGTGCAGGTATTCGCGCTTCAGGGAGCCGATGCCGTGCTCGCCCGATAGCGTGCCGCCAAGCGCGATTGCCGCCTCGAATATCTCCCTTGCGCCTGCCTGCACGCGGGCCATTTCTTCGGGGTCGCGCAGGTTGCACAAGATGTTAGGGTGGAGGTTACCGTCACCGATATGGCCGAACAGGGGTATAACCAGGTTATGCCGGGCGGCTATTTCGGTCACTTTAGCTACCATATCGGGGATATGCGCGCGGGGCACCGAGATGTCTTCGCCCAGCTTGTTAGGCTTGAGGCGCGAGATGGCGGGGGAGACCGCTCGTCGGGCCGCCCACAGCGCCAGGCTCTCGGCTTCGGTCTCGGCCTGCCGGACCTCCATTGCCCCACCTTCGCGGCACAGGGTCGCTATCTCTGTTAGCTCGTTCTGCACCACGCGGCTGTCGTTGCCGTCCTGATCTATGAGCAAGATCGTCTCGGCGGCGAGGGGCAGACCGAAGGGCTTGTAGGCCTCCACTGCCCGGATGCAGAGGTTGTCCATCATCTCCAGGGTCAGGGGCACAATACCGGCCTGTAGCACGCGGTTGACCGTTTCGGCGGCGTCTGCCAGGCGGTTGAAGATTGCCATGACGGTGCCACGGTAGCGGGGCTTCGGGATAAGGCGCAGGGTAATCTCGGTAATGACTCCGAGCGTGCCTTCGGAGCCGACGAATAGCTGGGTGAGGTTGTAGCCGGTCTGCACCTTCATCATCTTGCCGCCGGTGCGTATGATGCGTCCATCGGCCAGCACCACCTGGAGGCCCAGCACGTAGTCCTTGGTGGTGCCGTACTTGAGGCAGCGAGGGCCGCCCGCGCTCGTCGCCACGTTGCCACCTATCGTGCACTGCCGTAGCGACTGAGGGTCGGGCGGGTAGAACAGCCCGAGCTTTTCGGCTTCGGCCTGGAGGCGGGCGTTGATGAGGCCGGGCTGCACCACCGCGACCATGTTCAGGCGGTCCAACTCCAGCACGCGGTCCATCATGGTGGTGTTGACCACGATGCCGCCCTGTGTGGGTACGGAGCCGCCCGCGAGGCCCGTTCCGCCGCCGCGAGGCACCACCGGCAGGTCCATCTCCCGCGCCAGGCGTACCACCGCCGACACCTCCTCAGCCGTGATGGGGGAGACCACCGCGTCGGGCCTGTGGTTGGCCCAGGTACCGTCGTAGCCGAACACCGCCAGGTCTTCGGGGGTGGAGTGCACCCTACCGGTGGGCAGCACCTGGCGGAGCCGCTGCACTAGCGGGGATACGGCATTATCGCTTTGCCAGGTCGTGGTAGACATAGATAAGGAAGCGAGAGGATGATTCCGCTTCAGTTGTCGCTCCATTCTTGTTGAACGTCCAGCAATTTCCAACCATCGGGGGCCGTGGCATCGGGTTGGAAGCGATAGAGGTTGCCTCCCGCGTCTCCAATCCCGCGGAAGATGCTGCCGCGCACGGCCACGATGCCGGTGCCTGCCGGGCCGGACGCGATTTCGCCCAGGGTAATGAACACACCGCTGTCCTTCACTTTGCCGCCGTCCTCAAGGGGGCCTACCGCGTCCGAGAACTCGGAGATGAAGTATTGCCGCTCCCCATCCACGGAGTCCATGTAACTGCTCAAGGTTTCGCCTAACGGGTTAGTAAGGCCGGACTCATCGAGGCGCTCGCCCTGCCCCAGGAACGGGTTCAGGTAGACGGTAGTGGCAGGCTCGGCCTTGACGAGGTTGAGCACTACCAGGCCGTAGATGGTCTCACGGTCGTCTTCGCTGACGAAGGCGGGAGTGGCAACCGGAGTCGGCTGGCCTGCGCCCGATACCACCTCTGTGATAAGAGCACCGGGGAGGTTGATGGTGGGAGCGGTCTCGACGAGAGTCGGAGTGCTGCGGGCGGCCTCACTCGACCCCGACTGCGGACCACTCATATCGCATGCTGAAAGCAACAAACCCAGGGCAAGCAGACGAACTGCCGCCACCCAGCGCCTCCCAGCCAGACGCCTATCCGACCTCATAACATAACGCCCCTGATCTGAACGCAAAATGAAAAGCAGTAGTACAACGCCACTGCTATTCTACACGAAGCCTCAGGAGGCTTGCAGAGAGGGACCGGATGAGCGTTCGGTGAGCCTGGCTGGTGCAGGCAAAGCAACCTACCCCAAGCGCATGCCCCTTACTCTATGGCGCGGTTCGACAGTGCAACAATTCTGCGGGCCGATTCCCAGACCTGAGCAAGCTGCCCCTGGTGTAGTAGTTCGACGGGTGTTGTGTCTCGCAAGCATGGGTTGAAACCTATGAGCCATGCTCTCGCGGCGGCCTCCGAATGCGAACTACTGATCAATTGTGCAACTCCGTAGGCTGCCCGCAACTGCTGCTCGCTTTGTACCCTCATTTCCACTACGTCGCCACTCGTCCGGCACGATACAGTCCTGGCATCCTAGACTCCGGCTATATGAGCCGTCATCCGTCTCACCAGCAGAGACGTAATGTCCGGCTACGCGTGTGGCACGTTACCTGAAGAACCTTGTGATGCTGAGAACCGCCCTTACTTCAGGTGGAACACCCAGGTGACCAGGGGACAGGCTTCTAAGATTGTAGCCAACACCTTCTATCCTGGCTGCCAATCAGTGGTACTGACGAGGACTGAGGGCTGAGTCAGAAGAATAGAGAAGCGGCTAGTGCGCAAACTAGCCGCCTTTTTTATATGAGCATGTTGGATAACCACCACTCAGTCCTCAGTCCTCAGTCCTCAGTCCTCGGTACTGCTCCGTAGGTCCGCCATGTCGAGGAGACCTTCGAGGGCGTAGAACTCGTACATGCGCATTAGGGCGCGGCTTTCGGGGTCCATGTGCTGGTAGAGGGCTTCGGTGAGGCCCTTGCGGATTTCGGCCGGGAAGAGCTTGGCGAAGCGGTTTTGCTCGATAGCGACGAATAGCTTGTAGAGGTCGAGCAGGGCAATCGTGTCGATGGACAATTCCTGGTCGGTCATGCGAATCTTACCGACGTGCATGCGGGTCTTGAGCTTGTTTTCGCGGCAGAAGCGGTTTAGCTCGTACTCGAACTCCATCGCCTTGCGCGAGTAGCCGTACATCACCAGCTTGATATAGATCGCCTCCACGGTGTAGCGGAATAGCTCCATCACGCGGTGCTTGTTGGGGGGCACAGGCTCGACCAGGCTGAGGCGGGTGAGGCCATGCAGCAGCTTGGCGGTCTCGAACTGGGTGCGCTGTCGCCTGCGGGCGATGGTAGCCACGTCGCTCACGCCGTCCACCATAGTGAGCACGTCGCGGGCTTCGTCCGATAGCGGCCCGGTGGCGGGCCTGGGCAGGCGGCGGAAGGCCATGAGCACGGAAGGCACCACGGGGGCGATTTTGATCCATTCGTCCACGCGGCGGGTGCCCTCGATGATGAGCTTCTCGGCGCTCACCGATACGGGCGTGCCGTCGGCCTTCACCAGCAGGTCGCCCTGGAAGGTGAAGCGACAATTGCGCCAGAGGAACAGGGTGTAGATGGTGGCTTCCAGCATCTGCTCCTCGCACCAGTTCAGGTCGTCCATTGTGACGAGGCGGTGCTGCAAAAGAAGCTGCGAGGGGTCGGGGCCGCTACGCTCCTGCTGGGTGAGGTTGCCGGTATAGCCGCTAGGGGGCGTGAACACCTCGATGTCCTCGAAGTTCTCCATGTGGGGGGCGGTGCCGCCCGAGTCTAGGTTGAAGGCGTCGGCGTAAGCGTCCCGGCCGTTGGCGCGGTCGTTGAGGCCGCCGGTGGTGGGCGCTTTGAAGTGGCCGCCGTTGCGACCGACCGTGGCGCTCACGCTGGCGGGGGACTCGCGTTGCGGCTGGATCGATTCTTCCTTTTCGGTGACGCCGAGCACGCGCTTCCAGTCGTAGCCGAAGTAGCGCTGTAGCTGCATCGGGTTGAGCTTACCGGCCTGGATGAGAAGATCGACCACGCTGGGCAGGCGGGTAGCGGCCGCGATGTAGCTGATGCGGCCCTGCTCGAAGCAGATGGTGCGCGTATTCCAGCCCTGGATAAGGGTGAGCGTGCCCGTCTTCTGGGTGAAAGACAGGGTCTGCAACAGGTCGGTCAGGGTAAATAGACCGATCCGCCCTTGCAGGTCAAATTCTTCTTTCTCGTGTGTATCCATGAGGGTGCCGTGCCTGGTTAGTGGGCGTGCCGCGAGCATGGGGGTAAAAGTTGGAGTTGTAGGCGCGATTTTACCCGCGAAATGCTCATAACGCCCCCCATCATAGTAACAGCACGGGCGGCCCTTAAGGAACGGGAAAATGGTACTACACGACGCAGCCATCATGGTGGCACCGAAAGTACCATGCTTGGTGGCCCCTATTAAGAGACGGAACCGCATCACGCCAAGGACGCCAAGAATAGCGCCAAGGATTTTATTGGTTGTTCACCGCAGAGACGCAGAGGACGCAGAGGGTACGCAGAGATAATGGTTGTTCGTAATAAGTAAGGGTTACACCGCACTGTACGATGCTACCACTACAAAGAATACCCTCAACTATTCTCCGCGTGATCTCCGCGTCCTCTGCGCCTCTGCGGTGCAACCGTTCTTCTCTTGGCGTCCTTGGCGTGATGCGGTTTCGTCTCCTACTCAGTTGGTCGGCGCAGGTTGCTTGACTGTGGATTGGGGGTGCTCTATACTGGAAGGTGGGACAACATAATAGCTAAGCAGACTTTCAGGGCAGGGTGAGATTCCCGACCGGCGGTAAGGCGAATGTCGTACAAAGCAGTTGCCAAGCCCGCGAGCCGCAAGGCAGACCCGGTGAGAAGCCGGGGCCGACGGTATAGTCCGGATGGAAGAAAGTCGAACAAGCCGCACGCGCGGTGGCATCTCATGCAGGGCCGCGCGGTCGAAGGCCGGGTCATCCCGGTGTTCGCGCATGGGGCTGTTCACGATTCCTCGACCCTGGTAGCTGCAAGGCAACCGGGGATTTTTTTATGGGCTATGCAGAGACAGAGACAACCACGCCACAGAACATGAGTGGCTACAACCGCATAACCGGTGTTCCTACCGGGCCGCGTAACGGGCACCCCGAACAGGATGCCGTGTTGCTTGCGCCAGATGAGCCGGACAGGGCGCTTGCCGTACGCACTACCCTGCTGCGGGCGTTGGTGGGGTTAGTGGCACTGGCGGGGCTGGTGTTGGTCTGGTGGCTGCTGGTGGCGGTGGGCAATTATCCGCCGTTCATCTTGCCCGCGCCGCTGGACGTGGCTGAGCGGACCTGGAGCATGCTGCTTGACGGCTCGCTGTGGCTGCATTTCGGCACTACCACGCTTGAGGCGGGGCTGGGGTTTGTGCTGGCGCTGCTGGTCGGATTGCCGCTTGGTTACTTGCTGGCGCATAGCAGGCGGCTTGAGCGGGTGGTCAGCCCCTACATCGCCGTCAGCCAGGGGTTGCCGGTGGTGGCTATCGCGCCTCTGCTGGTGCTCTGGTTGCAGGATGATTTGGCGCGCAAGGTGGTGATTGTCGCGCTTATCGTGTTCTTCCCGCTGCTGGTAAACGCCGTCGTGGGGCTGCGCGGGATTGACAGGTCGATGCTGGAGGTGGCGCGGATATCGGGCGCGAACCGCTGGCAGACGATCTGGTACGTGGAGCTGCCGCTGAGCCTGCGGGCGCTGCTGGGGGGGGTGAAGCTGGGGCTTACCCTCTCGATCACAGGCGCGGTGGTGGGCGAGTTTGTGTCGTCGGGGGCGGGGCTGGGGTTCCTGCTCATGCTGGGTAGGGGGCTGTTCGATACGACGCTCATCTTCGTGGGGCTGGTGTCGCTGGCCTTCCTCACGGTGGTGGCGTACCTGGGGGTTAGCCTGCTGGAGAAGTGGCTGATTAGCTGGGAGTAGTGGTTAGTGGTTAGTGGTTAGTGGTTAGTGGTTAGTGGTTAGTGGTTAGTGGTTAGTTAGAGTTTGCGCGAACAAATTACGAGGATTTAGGAGATTACACAGAAATGTATAAGAAGCTTGGCAAACACATAGTGGTTCTTTTGATACTTGCGATTGCCCTATCTGGCTGTGGCACTCCGCAGACCGAGGCTAACACGCCGGGACCTCAGCCGGGAGAGACGGCATCCCCGACGACGGAGGGCACACCCGCCACGCTCACGAAGGTGACCATCGCGCTGGGCTACATACCTGACGTGCAGTTCGCGCCCTTCTACGTGGCGTTGCACAGGGGGTACTATCGCGCCGAAGGGCTGGACGTTACCCTGCGCAACGGCATAGTTACGGACCTGGTTGGGGAGCTTGGCACGGGGGCGAACAACGTGAACTTCGCGGCGGTGTCAGGCGACGAATTGATACCGGCGAGGGCCGCGGGGGTGCCGGTGAAGTACGTCATGACGTGGTACAGGCAGTATCCGGTGGCGGCAGCGTCCATCGTAGGCAAGGGTCCGACGCTCAGTAGCCCGGCGGACCTGAAGGGCAAGGTCGTGGGGATACCCGGTCCGTATGGGGCCAACTACATCGGGTTGCAGGCGCTGCTCAAGGCGGCAGGGCTTACCTTGCAGGACGTTCAGATCAAGAACATCAACTTCACGCAGGCCGCCAGCCTGTCGGCGGGGCAGGTGGACGTGGCGATGGTGTATGCCGCCAACGAGCCAACGCAGCTTCGCAGCCAGGGCTTCGAGGTGAGCACGCTGCCGGTATCTGACTACGCGGCGCTTGCCTCTAATGGCCTTGCGACCAACGAGAAGACGCTCAGTGAGAACCCCGACCTGGTGCGGCGGGTGGTGCGCGCTACGCTGAAGGGCATCAATAGCACTGTGGACGACCCGGAGGGGGCCTTCCAGGAGTCGCTCAAGCAGATACCGGAGCTTAGCAAGGACGAGAGCACGCAGCAGCTTCAGCGCCAGGTTCTCACGGAGACGATCAAGTTAATGCAACCGAAGCCCGGCGACCCCTCAGCCGATCAGCCCGTAGGCTGGGTTGACGCGGACGTGTGGACGAAGACCCAGGACGCGCTGTTCGATTTCGGCATCATCAAGAAGAAGCTGGATGTCGAGGAGATGTTCACGAACGAGTTTGTGGATTAGGGTATGTGGGCTGAAACGGGGTTCTGAAACGGGGTTCTGAAACGTGAAACGTGATGCGGCTTGCTATTGTTGGTGCGTGAATACGAGGTCATTGATATACAGGGGCCATATTCCCCCTGTCATCCTGAACGCAGTGAAGGATCTCAAGAAGTTGAGGAGTGGTGCTGTTGAACGTGTGGGTCACGGTGCTACAGGTTCAGTGCCGTGGTAAGAGGAGCATCTGAGATCCTTCACTGCGTTCAGGATGACAGGGGGAATATGGTCCCGCCAAAGTAAACGTCTAGCATCCACGAACCAACCATAGCAAACCGCATCACGTTTCACGTTTCACGTTTCAGATCCACCTCCCCGCAACTCGTCCCATACGTGGCGTATGTTATCGAGATGGGCATGGAGGTGAGGGAAGTCGTCGTAGAGGTCGGCGGCGACCTGGAGGAGGCGGTCGAGGAGTATGCCCGAGGCGGCGGAGGTGCCTACGTGGCGGACCAGGGAGGTGACGTAGTTGCGGTCGTTGTCGATGCGGGCTTTGATGGCGCGCTTGCCGGTGGCGGATGCACCGCGCGAGGATATGGCGAGCCTTGTGTCTAGGGCCTCTACTGTTTCCAGGGCCTCAAGGTAGGCATCGGGTCCGCCTGACAGGTTGGGCACACCTGCACCCGGCTCCGGCAATATATCACCGGCCAGTAGTATGCGCTCTTTCGTTTCGTAGAGGGCAATGCGGGCATGGGGGCCGGGGAGCGGTACGACATCCCAGGCCGGCATGGAGATGGGCAGGGGAATGCGGCCCTTGAACATATTGGCGGAGAAGAGAGGCAGAGTGGGCCAGGCTGATGAGGGTTCCGTGGGGCCAGGCACCGGCTCGTTGGCCGGCGCGCTGCCGGTTAGCACCACGGCCTCTAAATCGACGCTCATCTCGGCCACGAAGCGGTTTACGGCATCAGGTAGGCCGGGGTCTACGACCACCGCCCCGGTGTCGCCTACCAGCACGAGGAAGTTACGCCCTGAGGCATCCCCCTGGAAAAGCCACAGGCCTGGTACGACCTCATGAGCTTCGATCAAGTTACGCTCCTGGTTCTGAAACGTGAAACGTGAAACGTGATGCGGCTTGTGATGTTTGGTACGTGAATATGAGGCTGCTCGATTGCAGGGCCGAGTCTCTACTTTGTCATTCTGAACGCAGTGAAGAATCTCGTCCTCTACCCCGATGTTTCCCTTTTCTTAGGGCACACTGTTACCAATCGAAAAGTGCTCCTTGGGTGCTGTAGGACGAGATTCTTCACTGCGTTCAGAATGACAAAGGCCCTACGGCGACTCGCAACTAAAGCAGAGTCCCATTCACGTACCTATTGAGCAAGCCGCATCACGTTTCAGATCCACGTTTCAGCATCCTACTGCCTGCGGCGCAGCACGATGTTGACTACGCCATTTTCTTCTATCTCGGTGCCAGGGGCTGGGTCGGTGCGCAGGACCGCGCCGGGCGGGACGCTCTCGTTCGGGTCGTCTTCTTCTGTGACGGAGCCTACCGAGAGGCCGAGGGATTCCAGGCGTTGTTGTGCGAGTTCGAGGTTTTCGGTGCCTCGCAGGTCGGGCACGCGCTGGCTCCTGCCCAGGCTGATGTAGATAGTCACAGCCTGGCCCGACTTGACGCTGGTGTCGGCGGGAGGGTCGGTCCGGGTGACTATACCTTTTTGCACGGCATCACTGCCCTCGTAGGCGATTGTCACCCGCAGGCCGGTGCTTTCCAGCACGCCGCGCGCCTCGTTGGGGTCGGTGTTGGTCAGGTTGGGCAGCTTGAACGCGGGCGGGCCACGGCTGACGCGCACGGCTATCTGGCTCGTCTGCTTGAGGATGGAGTTTTCGGGCGGGTCTTGCTGGGCTACCACGCCTTCAGGCCACTCCACGCTGTCTATGCGGTCCAACTCGAACAGCTGGAAGCCGTTCTGCCGCGCAATCACTATGGCGTCCTGCACCCGCAGTCCGACCAAGTTCGGCACAGGCACCGATTGAGGGGTGCTGGTGGCGGTTGGAGTGAGGGTGGGGGTGGAGGTGGGCGTGTTGGTGGGAGGCACGGCCGTGTTGGTGGGGGTGGCTGTGGGCACGGTGGGCGTGGCGGTGGGGCTGGGTATGACGCGTACCTGGAAGAGGCCCGGCAGGTTGGGGCCGATTACGATAACGCCGCCAATCAGGACGGCCAGTATGCCCAATGTGATGAACGTGATAGCGGCAATCATGCAGCCGGAGCTACCCGCACCCGACTGGGCGCGGGGCACCGGGGCGACGGCCATCGAGGTCGGGCTGCCAAGCGGGCTGGTCATGCCCCTGGTCGGAAGCGTGCCCGCCGCCGCGCCGCCCATTGCGTAGGCCCCTCGTGGCCCCGCGCCAACGCGTAAGGAGCCGGTAGCGGGACCGGAGGCGCTCATGCGGCTTGTCCTGGCACCCACCTGGGGAGGCTGCTGGCCGCGCGGCCGGGGCTGAATGTTCACCTGGGCGACGGGCACCTCCATCGTGGGTTGCTGGCCGCCCATTTGTATCGCCCGGAGCGCCTTCTCCATCTCCGCCGCGCTGCCGAACCGCTGTTGAGGGTCCTTAGCCATCGACTTCAGGATGACGGCATCGAGGCGTGGGGGCACGGAGGGATTCAGGTTGCGGGCCGAAGGGGCCTCTTCGGAGATGTGCTTGTAGGCTAGGCCCATGATGTTTTCGCTCTCGAACGGCAAGCGCCCGGTGAGCATTTCGTAGAGGGTCACACCTACAGCGTAGATGTCGGACTGGGGCACCACGCGCTCGCCCTTGGCCTGTTCGGGGGAGAAATAGTGGGCGGTGCCGAGCGCAAGTCCAGCCTCGGTGAGACCCAGGTCGGACACGCTCTTGGCGATGCCGAAGTCGGTGACTTTGACCGCGCCATCAGGCGTGATAAGCACGTTCTGGGGCTTGATGTCGCGGTGGATGAGGCCGCTACGGTGGGCGTACTCAAGGCCCGCGAGGATCTGTGCGGCGACCGAAATAGCTTTGCCGATGGGCAGGGGCGAGGAGCGATTGATGTAGCTCTTGAGGCTCTCGCCGTTGATGTACTCCATTACGATGTAATGGATATCGCCGTCCTGCCCCACGTCGTAGACGTTGACGATGTTGGGGTGGGCGAGATTGGCGGCGGCCTGGGCTTCGCGCCGGAAGCGGGCGACGAATTGGGCGTCGGTGGAATATTGCTCGCGGAGCACCTTGATGGCGACGATGCGGCCCAGGATGTTGTCGCGGGACTTGTAGACCTGGGCCATGCCACCGCCGCCTACCACGCTGATGAGTTGGTACCGCCCGTTGAGCACGCGACCTATTCCGCCGCTCGTATTTTCGCCGCCGCTGTTGTCAGCCAATAGCTACCCCAATCACCCGACATGCAACAATTCTGCGCGCTGGCACACACCTTGCGCTATAGTCTCGGACCCAGCACGGAGCGTCGCGTACACTTTTGCACATTGAATAGGTACGCATAACACTCCTGATAAAGATTGTAAACCAGCCTATGGGGCATGTCAAACGTTTTGGGTTGTTAGTTGCCAGTTGTTAGTTGTTGGTGCTGAGATCAAATTCGCAATCCGAAATCCGAATTTCCAAATACCTATGTTACAATAGCCCTATTATGGGCTGTGCGCGGAGGAACTGATGGACACACCTAACACGCGGGGCTTTAACGAGCAAGATTCGCGGGATAACAGGACCAGCGAGGGTCCCACGTCTACTCCTGTTGAGGGCCGGGACATGGTTGGCGAGGGGAGGAGCCTGGCCCCTGAGCAAGACCCGGTGAACGCGGTAAACCCCATGGCTAGCCCCAGCAGCTATTCCCTGAACGCGATAGAGGCAGGGGATACGCCGCTAGATGAGGAGCTTGACTTGCTGGTGGACCCGGATATGGATCGCGAGCAGTTGAGCAACAACCCGGACGTGCTCAATCTCGACGCTAGCTGGCGGGTGGAGAGCGAGGAAGCCGATTTCATGGGCGACCCAGGTACCACGGATATTATAGAGGCGATTGAGGAAGGCGAGCCTTATTTCCCGCCGACCGACCCACCGCTGAGGACCGTGGGCCTGAACAACGTGGAGACGCTAGGCGGCTTCTCTATCACCTCCCTTGAGGAGCCGACAGAGCCGGTGGACGACCCGGTGCGTCTGCAACTCAACGACGACGAGATTGCCGGGCGGGTGCGCTATGCCCTCGCTACAGATGCATATACTGCCGACCTCAATATTGAGGTGGAGGTGCAGGACGGGACGGTGTACCTGCACGGCACCGTCGGCTCGCTGGACGATGTAGAGCAGGCGGAGCAGATAGCGGGCAGCGTGCCGGGTGTGATTGAAGTGGAAGAGGATTTGGAGATAGTTTAGAGGTAACAGGTAACGAGTAACACGTAACGCGTTAGGTGGCTAAAGCGAGCGTGTGGCTTAAGGAGTAATTATCTTGCGCCCGCACCATTACGTGTTACACGTTACCTGTTACTCCCCATGAAACAGATGAACAACACGCACACAAATCCCAATAGCAGCGGGCGGCTGTCGGGTGTCACGATACCGGCGGACGCTTACATTGACCTGCACATGCACACCACGGCCTCGGATGGGCGTTTCACGCCGGAGGAGCTGGCGAAGGCCGCGCACGAACTGGGGCTGGCGGTTATCGCGCTGGCGGACCACGACCGGGTGGACAACGTGCTGCCGCTGCAAAGGGAGGCAGGGCGGTACGGGGTGCACGTGATACCGGCGGTGGAGGTGTCGTGCGTGTGGGGCGAGGTGCAGTATCACATGCTGGTGTACAACGTGGACCTCACCGATGATAGCGTTGTGGGGCCGCTGAATCAGGCGAGAGACAGGTACGCAGAGATATGCGCGAAGGGTATTGAGGAACTGGCAAGGCAGGGCAAGGCTATCGACCCGGCGGTGCTGGCGATTTGCACCAGGGGGCAACCTATCGCGCCCTACCACGTTTTCCAGGCGATCATCAAGCACGAGTACGCGCCAAACATGAAGGAGGCGCACGAGCTTGCCAAGACTGTGGGTGTGGACTTCCTTCCCCAGGCCGACATGCGAGATATGATCCAGCGGGCGCGCAGCAGTGGGGCTATCCCCATACTGGCCCACCCCGCACGCGCCGAACCGGGCTTCAACCCACCGAGCGAGGAGACCCTGCGCGAGATGATAGAGGCCGGGCTGATGGGCTTCGAGGTGTGGCACCCGTTCCACTCGTCCTACGACACGGCTTATTATATGAAGCTGTGCCAGGACCATCACTTGCTTATGTCAAGCGGTTCGGATACGCACTCGCCGCAGGACCCGCGCCGCAAGCTGACAAGGTGGCCCGCAGCGCATGTTAGCTGGTTGCTGGCGGCGTGTGGGGTGAGTTTGGAGAGCTAAAGGCTCGGATGCTATCTGCCTGGGTGGCCCGTCCTCGGCATGCCAGGCCCACCGGGAGGGCCGACTGTCCTCTGTTGTAGAATCGTTAGCGAGTGCACCTTTATAGAAGCGGCAGCATCGAAAGCTTCCTGGCCTGGGGGCAAGTTGGGCGCGCCACCAAACGATGTAGGGTAGCCAAGCTCCGAATGAAACGTAGCCCTATAGTAGTTAGTCAAACCCTCTGGGTCTACTGGCGGGCTGTTTCCGCCACCCGTGCCCTCAACCTCCTGCAAAACTTCGTCTACCTGTCTGAACAGGGCACCAACTGTGAGTCCTGTCAGGCTCTCGACCCCGACATCGAAGCCGTTACCTTCCGTTACCCGCTCGAACTCTGTTATCGTCTCGACACCTTCACGCACACTTACACGGAGCCGCCAGGTGCCTCCTGCCGCGCTGAAGGTAAGTAGATGGACTACCATTTCGTACTCAGTAGCTTCCTGGGCCCGCCACTTTGCTAGGGCAGCCTCGTATTCGGCTCTTGTGAAGTTGAGGGGCGGTTGAAGGCCCGGCGGAACCGATGGCGTAGCGACCGTTGTTAAAGTCTCCTGGGCTAGAATGGCTTTAAGTGGGGTCGCGGCCCCTTGTTGCGCCACTTGTAGCTGGCGCAGACCGAACAGAGACAGGGTAGCAGTTAGCACAAGAACCCCGGCTGTTAGTTGTCGAAACATAAGTTTCTTGACCTCCAGTTATGCACAGAATGCGATAAAACAGCAGGTGAGTCTCGGTACAGCCTCACCTGCTGTTTTACGATAAGAACGTCAGACGCTTGCAGAACCGGAGTCGCTTGGCCCTGGAGAACGCTCAGCTACTACTTCCCAGGGTGGCCGGTGCTGGGCATGCCGGGGAGGCCACCACCCGCGGGCGGCACATAGATGCCGGTTTGCAGGATGGTTACCGACTGGACGCTGTAGGCGTAATCGGCGTCGGCAACCATCTCGCTCTGGGGTTTGGCGGTGAAGGATACCGGGTAGCCTAGTGTCGGGTGGAAGCTGACGTTGTAGTCGTAGGCAAGCTCGTCCGCGTTGGGGTTCTCGACCGTGCGCAGGGCCTCATCGGTCCGGGCGAAGATGCCACCGATTGTAAGGCTCTCAAGGTCTTGCGCCAGGACGCTGCCGGCGTCGAGACCCTCCGGGCGCTCGATCTTGGTGACGAACTCTTTGGCGTCGTCCTGGGCGACGGTGAGCCGCCAGGGGCCGCCCAGCAAGCTGAACGCCTGGTAGGTGACTTCGATGCGGTACTCAGCGGCGTCCTGGGCGCGCCACTTCGCCAGGGCTGCCTCGTAGTCGGCCCTCGTGAAGTTGGCGACTGATGCCTGGACGGTGGGCGTTGCCTGGGCAGTGACGGCGTGTAGCTGCTTCGCGGGCTGTGCGGCCAGGCCGGTGGTGCCGTAGGACGCGAGCATGGGCAGCGCTGCCACTACGAGCAGGCCTGTACCTAGTAGATGTTTTGCCGACGGTTTCATGATTCCTCCTGATTGATTTTTGAGTGTTTTTGCCAGTCTTTCGGGCGATGCACACGGTATTGAGTTGTGATATCATCGCGCCGGGATTGTGAAACTTTCCACCATTATAACGCCGTATATCAAGCGGGAGTTCCATATGCCGCCGATAATTGAGGTCGAAAACCTGGTGAAAAGGTACCGGAAGGCCGACACTAATGCAGTGGACGGCGTTTCGTTTAGCGTGCAGCCGGGCGAGCTATTCACCCTGCTGGGGCCGAACGGCGCGGGTAAGACCACCACCATCTCGATCCTGACGACCACCCTGGTTCCTACAGCGGGCAGCGTGCGCATCGCGGGACACGAGTTGTCCACCGAGCAAAGCGCGGTCCGCAAGAGCGTGGGGATCATCTTCCAGAAGCCGAGCCTGGACATGAACCTGACGGCCGAGGAGAACGTCCGGTTCCACGCGATTATGTACGGCCTCTACCCGTTTCGCCCATTTTACGCATTCATGCCGCGCGCTTACAAGGAGCAGGTGGCCGAGCTGGCCGCGATACTGGGTATCGAGGGTGAGATTTTCAAGCCGGTCAAGACCTTCTCCGGCGGCATGAAGCGCAAGCTGGAGATAATCAGGAGCCTCATCCACAGGCCCACGGTGCTGTTCCTGGACGAGCCGACGCTGGGGCTGGACCCTGCCAGCCGCCGCAGCCTGTGGGAGTACCTGCGCCGGGTGCGGCGGGAGAGCGGCACGACCCTCTTTTTGACGACGCACTACCTGGAGGAGGCGGAGGAAGCCGATACGATCTGCATCATCAATAAGGGCAAGATTGTGTCTCAGGGCACGCCGGAGCAGATAAAGTCGGACCTGATTGACGAGTATCTGCTGCTGGACGCTGATGACCGGGAGAGCCTGAGGGCGGAGCTTCAGCGGCTGGAGGTGCCCTTTACCGAGATGCCACAGTTCAAAGTACCGGTCAACGGCATCAAACCGCAGGCGATTATCAAGGCGATAGACACGCCGCTGACGGTGTTGCAGGTGCACATGCCGACGTTGGAGGACGCATACCTGGCGATAGTGGAGAAGCAGGTGGTTTCGGAGGAGCAAGAGGCATGAGCCAGGCCAACGCTATCACAGCCATAGCCTACCGGGACTTGCTCAAGCTGTTGCGCGACCCGGTGCGCATGGTGTCTACTTTCATCTTCCCGTTCCTCTTCATAGCCGTGTTGGGAGGCAGCATGCAGGCCGCGCTGGGCGGGGCGGTGGGCTTCAACCTGCTGACGGCTACATTCACAGGCGTGCTGGCGCAGACGTTGTTCCAATCGACGGCGACGGGGGTGATATCGCTGATTGAGGACCGGGAGAGCGACTTCAGCCAGGAGATCTTTGTTTCACCTATCTCTCGGTATTCGATCATCTTCGGCAAGATACTTGGAGAGACGTTGGTGGCGCTGCCGCAGGGGCTGGCTATCTTGCTGTTCGGGTTGGTGGTGGGCGTGCCGCTGACGGTGCAGGGCGTGCTGGCGATGCTGCCGGTGGCGATCATTATCTGCCTGTTCGGGGGAGCGTTCGGGGTGATAATCCTCGCTAACTTGAAGAGCCAGCGCGCCGCCAACCAGATATTCCCGTTCGTGATGCTGCCACAACTCTTCATAGCGGGGGTGTTCGCCCCCGCCATCAATCTGCCGCCCTACCTGGAAATTATCTCCCGCATCGCCCCCCTACGGTACGCGGTGGACCTGCTACGTGGTGTTTATTACGAAGGCACGCCCGAATACGGCAGGGTGGTGCTCGACCCGCCCGCGTTCAACCTGGCGGTCATGGCCGCTATGTTCGTGGCCTTCCTGGCGCTGGGGACCTGGCTGTTTGTGAGAGGGGAGAGAAACAGGTAGGCGGGACGATGGACAATGGACGATGGAGGGACAATGGGTCTGCTTGTGGCTACGGCTGTGTCCCAGCACATTTGCAGAACCCTGCTCCCCCTGTCATCCTGAGCGTAGCGAAGGATCTCAGATGCTGGCTTAACCCCCATGCTGAACGTCCAGCACCATATTCACAACGTTGAACAGCATCCCTACTCACCTTCTTGAGATCCTTCGCTGCGCTCAGGATGACAGGGTGGTGCTTGGTTCCAATCTCCCACAACAACACAGACGCACTATCGTCCATCGTCCATCGTCCATCGTCCATCGTCCATCGTCCATCGTCCATCGTCCATCGTCCATCGTCCATCGTCCATCGTCCATCGTCCATCGTCCATCGTCCATCGTCCATCGTCCATC
>DASVVE010000024.1:0-220667 GCA_036386675.1 Chloroflexia bacterium
CTCGGTGAAGCGCACCATCTCGGCGTCGGTGGCGAGCCAGCACTTGTAATGCACCCTGGGCGGGCACTCCGGGAAGGTGTAGACCGGCTCGTACTCCCCCGGCGTGCCCAGCCGCGACTCGTCGTAGCAGCCCACCACCAAGCCTCCAAACTGTGAGCGGAGGGTGCGCTGCAAATCGGGGTACATCTCGTAGACGCTGCTATCGTCACCGTCGAGGCTGCCCCTGGCCGAGATAGGCCCAAGCCCCTCCGTACGCGCCGAGCACACCACCCCGATGACGTTCTGCGCCACGACCAGCGCACCCAGAGGCGGCGTGCTGTTCAGCTCGTAGCTTTCGACGGTAAAACTGCTATACGAGGTGGCTATAACCTCGCCCAATTGCTTCCTGTTTTCCATACCCGATTCCCTTCAGTAAGTTAGTCTAGAGACGAAACGGCAAAGTGGGCGACGACTAGGTGGTCTGATGATCTTTTCCTGTTGGGTCAAACATGTGAACTGGCCGTAGATGTGAGAAAAAGCCTTGTTCAAAGAGATATGAAGCTGCTTTTTCTACAGCTTCAGTTGTAACTTCTGGTATCACAACAAGCCCAGGTTCATGAAAGCATGGGTACCCTGCTGCTGCATCGTTTTCCATATCATGTTGCAGCCGCACAGGATCACTGAAGTAAATACTATAACGGACGTCCTTCGCTACCTCCACGTACACTCGGACGTATCCCTTAGAAGTCATCTCGAATGTTGCTCTCTCTGCATCTTCTGCATCATAGCCTTCCCACCATATAACGCGAGGGTAGTTCTCACTGCTCAATGAAGCTCTCCACAAATACCATATTTCGCAACGGATATAATGGCGGTCTTCAGATTGCTTGTCCTATTTTCTGCTTTCCTAGTGCCTTTTCGGTGGTGCTACGTAGCATCCCGGCGCGCTCCAATAGGAAGTAGTAGCTTTCGCGGTCGGTGTTGTGCAGCACGGCGTACTGGTGAGCCAGCGTGAGGGCGTTGGGGTAGCCCTGGCCGAGGCGGCACTGGTGCAGGATGTACTCTATGGTCCTGTCGAGCCGCTTCTCCTCCCACACCCAGGCGGGGAACTCCAGGCGCACTACCTCGTATTGCGTGCCCAGGTAGGCGAAGAGCATGTCCTTGGCTATCGGGGCGTTCTCGCCTACAAGGTGAGAAAACATCGGCTCCCAAATGGGGGAACGCTCGCCTTCTTCGAGCAGGCGTACGAACAGGTCGGCGTCGTTGATGCTCCAGAGGGGCTGGCAGGAGCACTCTTCGTCGGGGCGGGTCTCGTGGGGTGTGGGTAGCTCGCAGGCGAGCATTCGGATGCCGCGCATCACCATCTGGCTCTCCGGCCTGCTGATGTAGCCCACCACGGGCACTCTTATCTGCCGGAACGCCTGCATCACCCGGAAGTAGTCGCGCATTATGCCGGCCACTTCGCCATCCTTGGAGAGCACGTTCACAAGCTGCATGAGCGAGCCGTCCACCAGGGCCACGTCCGCGGGGTACTGCCTGGCCCACTCGAATAGCTCCTCAAGCTCCCGCAACGCGCACTTGGCCGCCAGCGCCTTGCTCGACATCATTTCTTCGTCCTGCAAGGGCACTTCGGGGTAGTGGTTGGGCACGTTGTCTATCTCGGCGGCACGACGCTGCCCGTAGCGCACCATGACCCTGCCCACGTTCACCAGGTGGCAGTAGGCACCACGGTGCTTGTCGGGCGCAATGAACGACGAGTCGGTGGCTACCACGCAGTAGTCGGGGTATGCGGCGGCGTGGTTGGCGGGGGCGTGGAGAGGGGTAAGGGGTGAGCCTACCCAGCGGCGGGCGGTGGCGTCTTGCACGCGCTGCTCCCACTCGGTCTCACCGGCGGCCCTATAGAGGCGCAGGGCGTACTCCATAGCGGTCTCGCGCACGGCAGCGTCGGCCCGCGCACCACCCCGGCTCTGCTCAATCTGCCGGGCTACTTCTGCTGCATCAAACGGCATCTCTTTTCACCACATCATCAGCTAGCGAACATTTGCTCCAATCATACACCCCGCAAGGTACACCGCGCGTCGGGTGGGGTGTACGGTTTTCCACATCCCTGGTATGGGTGTAAGAGGGGCAGCAATCAGGTGTGAGCACCAAAGTTGTTCACCGCAGAGACGCAGAGAGCGCGGAGATTACGCAGAGATATGGAAGGTGGTGAGGATAGCGCGCGAGTACGGCTGGTGGTACTGCTTCTCAATGTGGCGATCCCATTCCCCTTGTCATCCTGAACGCAGTGAAGGATCTCAGATGCTTCTATTACCTGCGTGCTGGACCCTCAGCACCATACTCGCTAACGTTCGGCAGCATCCCTACTCACCTTCTTGAGATCCTTCGCTGCGCTCAGGATGACAGGGTGGGGCTTTGGTCCTGGGCGTCCGGCATATTGGCTGCATGATAGTACGCATCCGGCTTTCCCCTGGTGGTTCGCGTTATACTGTAGCCATCTTACATGCTAGAGGTGGTACATGCTCTACCTAGTGGCAACGCCCATCGGCAACTTGCAAGACATTACCCTGCGCGCCCTTGACACGCTGCGCACCGTGGACGTGGTCGCCAGCGAGGATACCCGCAAGACGGGGCTGCTGCTCAAACACTTCGGCATACAGAAGCCGCAGGTCGCCTTCCACGAGCACAACGAGGCGCGGGCCGGGGCGCAGATAGTGGGTATGTTGGAGGAGGGCAAGTCCGTGGCGGTGGTCACCAACGCGGGCACGCCGGGCGTCTCCGATCCAGGTTTTACATTGGTCAGGCGGGCTGTGGAGGCGGGCGTAGAGGTGACTATGCTGCCGGGGGCTGCGGCGTTTGTCATGGCGGTGGTGCTGTCGGGGTTGCCGGTGCACAGCTTCACCTTCCGGGGCTTCCCACCGCGCAAGCCCGGCCCTCGCCGCCGCTTCTTCGGCATCGACCGCGATTCTCCCCATACCCTCATCTTCTACGAAAGCCCCTTCCGCATAGAGGCCTTCCTGCGCGACGCCCTTGAAGTGTACGGCGACCGTCCCGCCGCCCTGGCCCGCGAACTGACCAAGCTGCACGAAACGGTGGACCGGGGCACTATATCATCGCTAATGCAGGGGATAGCATCTGGCAAGGCGCGGGGCGAGTACGTGGTAGTGATTGCCGGTGTAGAGCGTGGGACAGGGCGGGATGCGGCTGAGATGGATGAGGAAGTTGAAGAAGTTGAAGAAGTTGAAGATTTAGAGTCAGACGAGGATGAGGTGCTATCTTCTACGGGCGAGGGGTGAGTTCACACCAGGAGTAGGGCTTGCCTTGGTGTCTAGCCCCTCATGTTGAGCGGATAGTACCAAGCCCCACCCTGTCATCCTGAGCGCAGCGAAGGATCTCAGATGCCTCTTCTAGCACTCTGCTGAACGTCTACCTATCAGGTCCATGACGTTCAACAGCCTCCCTATTCACCTTCTTAAGATCCTTCGCTACGCTCAGGATGACAGGGGGGAGTATGGTACTGGCATTGAGGGACTGCGGAGGATATAGCATCACGGGGCAAGTCACACGGCCACGGTGAACCAGCCAGGTAGGCTTATCGCTCTACGACCTTGATGCCGTCTGAGCTAGCCACTATTACGCGGCGGGCGATGCCCAGGAACAAACCGTGGTCCACCACGCCGGTGATGCTTTTGATTTGCTCGCCCAAGGATGGGGGGTCGGGGATGCCCTGGAAACGGCAATCGATGAGGTAGTTGCCGGAGTCGGTGATGTATGGCTTGCCGTCCTCGCGGGCGCGGCGTTCGGTGGTGCAGCCGAGGGCGTGCAGAGTGGAGCAGGTGCGGCTCCAGGCAAAAGGGACCACTTCCACCGGCAGCGGGGTGTGGTCGCCCAACTGCGGCACCACTTTGCTTTCGTCCACGATCAGGACTACCTCGGCGGTAGCAATAGCCACCAGCTTCTCCCGCAGCAACGCCCCGCCCAGACCCTTTATGACGTTTAGCGTGGAGAGGTCCACTTCGTCAGCCCCATCAATGGTGAGGTCTATACCCTCTACGTCTTCGAGGGAGGCGAGCGGTATCCCCAACTCTGTGGCAAGGGCGGCGGTCCTCTCCGAAGTCGGCACGCCCCTGATGTTTAGCCCCTCGCTCACGCGCCTGCCAATCTCGCGCACCGCAAACGTCGCGGTAGACCCCGTCCCTAACCCCACGACCATCCCGTTGCGCACGTACTCCACCGCCCGCAATGCCGCTTCGTGCTTCAACTGCTGAACGTCAGAAGGCATGGTAATTCTTAATTCTTAATTCTTAATTCTTAATGTTTAATTAGCTGATGCAGGGGCAGCAATTAAGAATTAAACATTAAGAATTAAGAATTGTCCTTTAGCTTTTGGGCATGGTGATAATGCCGAGTTGCAGGGCCAGGGTGGTGGCTTGTAGCTTGGAGTGGACGCCCATCTTTTTGAGGACGTTCTGGATGTGGGTGCGCACGGTGTTGGGGCTGAGCACGAAGGTTTCGCTTATCTCATCGTTGCTCGCGCCCCTGGCTAGCTGCTCCAGTATCTGGATTTCACGGGCCGACAGCTTTTCGCGTAACATATCGGCTTGCTGTTCGCGCTGTTGCTGCTTGTGGAAGTGCGAGAGGATGCGTGGGATCATGAACGCGGGCACCACAGGCTCGCCTTCGGAGGCCGTGCGCACCGCCTGCTCCACCTCGCCTAGCGCCTGCTGCTTGGTGATGTAGCCCGCAGCGCCCGCTGCAATAGCCTCGGCCATGATGGCTTCGTCAGTGTCGGCTGTGAGCACTACCACGGTGGTGTTTTCGCCCGCCGCCCTGAGGTGCTGGATAACTTCGAGGCCGGTCAGACCGGGCATGTGATAGTCCACCAGCAGCACGTCGGGCTTGGTCTCCAGGGCCAGCTTGAGGCCCTCGTCGCCCGTGAACGCCATGCCTACCACTTCGATGCCTTCCTTGTTGCCGAGCACGTGGGCCAGCATCTCGGTGAACACCGGCTGGTCGTCTACCACGACTACTCGAATGGGGCCTTCCCTCGACGGCTTATCGTCCGCGCCGTCCGGGCTGCCCTCTACAACTGCTTCTTCCCAACCTGTCGGTCTGCTCATGCGGTAGTTTCCTTATTTAGGCTTTCGTGGTGGCAACTTCCTCGGCGTCGATTACTTCTTGCAGGGCCGGGTCTTTGTCAACAACGATGATGGTGTGGGTGCCTGTATCGCTATTGGTAATCCTGACGTTCTTCCGGCCGTTACCCGCGCCGTTACCCGCGCCGTTACCCGCGCCGTTGCCGTTCGACTCGTGACTGCCGTCGCCACTGTTCCTTTGCGCCCCATTATTCTCCACGCGATGCGCCCTGCCGTTCTTCCTCGGCTCGGTCTCCGCCGCAACAGCCACCGCCACTTCGACCTCTTCTACTTCCGGCTCCCCTTCGTCCTGGGTGGTATTGATGAGAGGCACCGTTACCTGGGCGATAGTGCCCTTGCCCGGCGCGGGTTCAAGCGTGAGCGTGCCGCCGTGCGCCTGCACGATGTGGTGGGCTATGTAGAGGCCGAGGCCGCTGCCCGGTATAGCCATCGTCTCCTTGCGCTGGATGCGCATGAAGCGGTCGAACAGCTTGGGCACGTCCTGCGGGTCTATGCCGATGCCGTGGTCGCGCACGTACACAATGGCGGTGTCATCGGCGGTGTTGGCGCGCAGGCGCACCTCTATAGGTCCACCCTGCGGCGAGTATTTGATGGCGTTGGAGATGAGGTTGTTCAGCACCTGCTTTAGGCGGGTTGGGTCGGCGCGCACGGGCAGGTTGTCCGGCCCCTTGACCGTAACGGTGTGCCTGCGGGTGGTAAGCTGCTGGTCCTTCACCACCGAGTCGGTCAGCTTGCGCAGGTCGGTCTCCACGAAGCGGTGCGTGAGGCCCACCGACTCCAGCAGCGAGATCGCCATGATGTCGTCCACCAACGTGAGCAGGTGTTGCGCTTCGCCCTGTATGGCGGTGAGGAACTCGGTGCGCTGGCCGTCGTTGAGGCTGTTGTTGTGCTCCTTGAGCGCGCCCGCGTAGTTGTAGACATACGATACGGGGGTCTTCAACTCGTGCGAGATCATGCTGGTGAACTCGGCCTTGAGCCGGTCGATCTCCTCAATACGCTTGCGGGCCTCCGACTCGACCGCCAGGGCTTCCCGCAACTCGGCGTTAACGTGTTCCAGGTCGTGCCGCGTCCGCGCCAGCTTTTCGGCCTCTTCGCGGGCGTTGGTGAGCAGGTCGGCGTTCTCGGCGCCGGTATGGGCCAGCCTCTGCCGCATCGTTTCCAGCACGCCCGCAAGCTCGCCTATCTCGTCCCTGGAGCGCACAGCCACGGCTGTATGTAAGTCGCCGGAGGATATGCCCTGGATGTTGCGCATGAGCCGCCTGAGGGGACCGGTGAAGCTCTCGGTGAGCAGCATGGCCCCTATCAAAGCACCCAGGCCGCCCAGCAGCGACAGCAACAGCACCTGCGTGGACACCTCTTCCACGCGCATATCCAGCGCAAGAGTGGCCTGGTCGACCTCACCGGTCTTCCTGACAATGAAGCCCTGCAAGTCGTTCAGGAGGTTGAGGCGCGCGGTCTCGCTTTCCATCTGTTGCTTAAGGTTCAACACCTGGCTCGCGAGCGCGGAGGCTGTGTTGGTGCTTGAGTAAGAGACCGTGGGATCTATGCCACTCGTAGCGGTGATAGCGTTGGTGCTGCTGAGCGCCGGACTGGAGAAGGTCATTATCTGCGTGGCGATTTCGTTGTATCGCTCCAGGGAGACTTTGACGATCTCCATCGTCTCCTGGTCCCGCGGCTTCACGAGTAGAGGCTCGATTGCTTCCAAGGCGTCGGTCTGCTCCTTGAGCGCGTCCCTGAACTCGTATTGCAGCGCCACGTCCCGGATGTCCTCGAAGGTGCGCACGGTGACAATCTGCCTCTGCACGCCGGAGCGAAGGCTGTTGAGGAGAAGCAGGATACGCTGGTCGTTCTTCATCAGGTCGGCGTACCGACTGTTGATGTCGCCGAGATTGCTCAGGAAGAAGCCGATGAGGACGACGGCCGAGCCGATGAACGCCAGGTATCCGAGGAGTATCTTATGGCGTATACGCATAACTTGTGTGCGGTCCTGGGGCTGTGCGTACGGTACAAGCTACATGTCAGCCCGCAATTAATAGCCCGCAATCATTCATCACGAGTGTACCTAGAGGTTAAGGTAACCCTGGCAAGTATAGCAACCGGCATAGGGGGTGTCAAGACATCGAGCGTAGTCCATGTTGGCTACGCATGTTGAGCTACTCACGCCGGGCACGCAATTGGGCGGTAGACATGTCTCTCGAGTATGGTCGGCTGCGCCTGGCAACAGCCTCTACAGTAGCCCCTATAGCTGAATTGCGGAACCACATTTCCCCCTGTCATCCTGAACGCAGTGAAGGATCTAAAGAAGGTGCGTAGGGATGCTGTTGGACGTTAGGTAGCATAGTTGCTGCGAGTTCGGCGTTGTGCCAGGAGTAGCATCTGAGATCCTTCACTGCGTTCAGGATGACAGGGAGGAGTGTGGTCGCTGCTTGTCTACTTGCATGCCGACGCAAGTAGAACTAGGTCGTTCGCTCCGAAGTGTTATGTCCCCTTCCTGAGGCTGCTTGGATGTGGAAAACTCCTACAAGCGGCTATTGACTCCACCTCAGGTAGCAGCTATACTCAAACCACTTCGAGATGGAAGGTTCGCTGGACGTTTCGAAGGAACAGAGACCCGGATGGTCCTCACGGATCGTACGGGTTTTCTGTTTAACCTCCTCTTTCGACGCAGTCCTCCTGCGACTCCTTACGTCTCCCTGGCTTTTCTCTATGGCCGCTAGATTCAACGGCCATCCCCTGCTAATCCCCTTACCTGGCATGCACTTTGCACTCACGTACTATGCCCGGACTTATACATTCCCAGGAGGGCACCTACAATAACACTGATATGAGAACCGAGAACAGGATTTCGAGAGGAGTTGCAAAGTGGCAAACATCAACAGCATCAACGAGCTTTTTCTACACGAGTTGGGTGACATATACGATGCCGAGCACCAGTTCCTGAAGGGCCAGGAAGAGATGCTCCAGGGCGCGAACGACGGCACCTTGCGCCAGATGATCAGTAACCACATCGAGGAGACCCGCCAGCAGATCGCCAACATCGAGCAGGTCTACGCTGTCCTCGGGCAGAAGCCTGAGCGCATCATGTGCGACGGCGCCAAGGGCATCGTGAGCGAGGGCCAGAAGGGCCTGCGCGAGACGGAGGGTGCCAGTGGCGTGCGCGACGTAGCCATAGCTAACTCGGCCGCCCGCGTGGAGCACTACGAAATGTCGGCCTACCAGGGCCTCATCGTCGGCGCGCAGCTCATGGGCCAGACGCAGATCGTCAGCCTGCTCCAGCAGAACTTGCAGCAGGAACAGCGCACCGCCCAGATGGTCGAGCAAAGCCTGCCCATACTGCTCGAAACGGCCATGAACGCCGAGGGCATCTCGGCGGGCATCGGCCAGACGGCACAGCAGCACACCAGTTATTAGTCGGTAACGCGTGACACGTAACGCGTAACTCGTTGGAAGGCATTGTGCCGATTACGAGTTACGAGTTACGTGTTACGTGTTACGAGTTACGTGTTACGTGTTACTTCTCTTTGGGGGTAGACATAATGGCAAAACCATTGGACCAGCAGGTGGTCGTGCTCACGGGGGCCTCGTCGGGTATCGGGTGGGAGACGGCACTGCGGCTGGCGAAGCGTGGGGCTAAAGTGGTCGTGGCGGCCCGGCGCGACGAGGCGTTGGACGATCTGGTAGAGGAGATACGCGCGGCAGGCGGCGAGGCTACTTCGGTACCCACTGACGTATCGGTCTACAGCGAGGTGCAGGCCCTGGCTAGCGCGGCGGTGGAGACGTACGGGCGCATCGACACCTGGGTGAACAACGCCGGGGTGCTCATCGTGGGCGAGTTCGAGAATATCGAGCTTGAGGATGCGCGCACGCTGTTTGACATCAACTTCTGGGGCGAGGTGCATGGCGTGAAGGCTGTGCTGCCCATTATGCGCGAGCAGGGCGCGGGCACCATCATCAACGTCACCTCCGTGACGGCGCAGCGGCCCTTGCCTCTAATGTCGGTCTATTCCGCCTCGAAAGCGGCGTTGAACGGCTTCAGCCAGGCGGTACGCTCGGAACTTGAGGGCACAGGCATCGAGCTTTGCATACTGATGCCCGCGAGCATCGACACGCCTCTGTACCAGAACGCGCTCACCACGGAAGGGGTGATGCCCAAGCCCGCCCCCCCGATTTACCCGGCCTCTGAAGTGGCGCAAGCCATAGAGAAGACCGCCGAGTCGCCCAAGCGTGACGTTTACGCCGGACCTGCCGGGGTTATGTTCAACCTGAACAACATCCTCGCTCCGGCTTTCCTCGACAAGCTGCTGGGTGCGGTGCGTCGGCCTGCCATACTGAGCGACATCCCCGAGTCCGAGGGACATCACAACCTGGACCAGCCCTTGCATGACACCCCCATGAGCGCATCCGGCGGTTGGCGTACCCCTAAGTACCAGGCGGCTGATAAGTTGGCTCGCATTGGCCTGGGGGTGCTTGCCTTTGTGGTTGTTCGCAGACTGACCAGCAGGCACAGATAGCAGGTAGCTAGCGATGTAGTTATGTCCCCTTCCAACAGCCGCTTGGATGTGGAAAACTTTACAAATTGAGGGATTGACTCACTCAGCCAAGGCCCCTATACTAATGCTACTTCTGGTACGTCGGTTCGCCCGGCGGGCTGGGAGACACAGAGACCCGGATGGTCCTCACGGATCGTACGGGTTTTCTGTTTAACCCCTCCGGTTCCTCCCTCCTGCCCCGCAACTGTAATACTCCTGTAACCTCTTTTAGCCCCTGGTTATCTCGCACCCGTATACTGGACCATATGCAACACTTGCTTGCATTTTGCCGTCCTTTTACTCGGAAATGCGCCGTCGCGTGCAACAAGCGGCAGCAGGAGTGCTATAATGGGCCAACTTCACGCCAGCGAACGATTTCCCTGGGCCGGCCGTGTGGCCGCCTTGCACTCTGCCGCGTTGAAGTCGGGGTCGCACGGGGAGATGAGCTTGAGCTCCAGAGAGACGACCATCCTGGTGGTGGACGACGAGCCTAATATAGTCGAGGTCGTGAGCGCGTACCTGCAACGCGATCAGTTCACGGTCGTCACCGCCTCGGACGGGGAGGCCGCGCTGCGCAAGTTCGAGGAGCACAACCCGGACCTGGTGGTGCTGGACGTGATGCTGCCCCGGCTGGACGGGCTTGAGGTGCTGCGGAGGCTGCGGGCGAAAGGCAACACCCCCGTTATTATGCTGACCGCCAGGGGCGAGGAGAGCGACAAGCTGGTGGGCCTGGGTATCGGGGCCGACGATTACCTGACCAAGCCCTTCAGCCCCCGCGAGCTGGTGGCCCGCATCAAGGCGGTGCTGCGTCGTGCCGCCGTAGCCCCAGCCCCTGAGCCTGGGGCCGACACCGTGCTACGCTTCTCCGGCCTCAAGATCAACCCGCGCACCCGCTCGGTGGAGACCGATAGAGGCCCGGCTGAGCTGACGGCCAAGGAGTTCGACCTGCTCTTCTTCCTCGCCAGCCACTCCTCGGAAGTGTTCACCCGCACTCAGCTTCTCGACCAGGTGTGGGACTACTCTTACTACGGCGACACCTCCACCGTGACGGTGCACATCCGCCGCCTGCGCGAGAAGATAGAGCCGGACCCGATGCGTCCCCGCTACATCAAAACGGTATGGGGCGTGGGGTACAAGTTCGAGAAGTAGAAACCGTCTCACAACTGTGATGGTGGAGATGAGTACCCAAAGCCAGCCTTTGTCATTTCGACCGTAGTGAGAAATCTCGTCCTACATCGGGATGTTACTGCTTTCTTACGGTACTCTCCTACTCGGGGAAGATGGTATTTGGGTGCTGAAGGACGAGATTTCTCACTACGGTCGAAATGACAAAGGGCCGACTCTGCCTCCCATCTGCCGTGGTGACATTTTGAGTTAGAGGCTATGTCTTAGTGTGTTCTAGATTTTTAGTAAAGTATCTCGCGGGGGACGTTGATGTATGACGCGATAGTGGTAGGTGCGCGGTGCGCAGGCTCACCCACGGCTATGCTGCTGGCGCGAAAGGGCTACCGGGTGCTGCTCGTAGATAGGGCCACCTTCCCCAGCGACACCATGCGGAACCACTTCATACAGCGTAATGGAGTGGCGCAGCTACAGAAATGGGGCCTGCTGGAGAGGGTGATTGCCTCCGGTTGCCCTCCGGTGCGACAGGAGACAGTTGACCTTGGGGACTTCCCTCTGCCTGCCAATGCCTCACCTGTGGAGGCTGCGGATGCGGAGTACGCTCCCAGGCGCTACGTGCTCGACAAGATACTTGTGGACGCAGCCGCCGAAGCAGGGGTTGAGGTACGAGAAGGCTTCTCCGTGTCGGAGGTATTGCTGGAGGACGGAAAGGCCACAGGCATAAAGGGGAAATCGAAGGGCGGCTTGCCTGTAGAGGAGAGGGCGCGAATCATAATCGGGGCGGATGGGCAACATTCCCTGGTTGCCAGGTTGGTAAACGCTCCCACGTACAACGAGCGGCCCGTGCTCACGTGTGGCTATTATAGCTACTGGAGTGGCCTGCCCGTCAGCGGCCTGGAAGTATGGTACAGGAGCGAGCCTGCTTTCATTATTATCGTCTTTCCAACCAACTCCGACCTAACGTGCGTCGCTGTACAGGTGCCTGCAAGCCGGTTCTCGGAATACCGCCTGGACGTTGAGCGGCACTTTATGGAGGTAATCGATCACGCACCGGACTTTTCCAGCCGGCTGAGGGCGGGCCGCCGGGAAGAACGTTTCTACGGGACGGGCGATTTGCCGAACTTCTTCCGCAAGCCATACGGCCCAGGCTGGGCGCTGGTGGGCGATGCGGGCTACCACAAAGACCCTATTTCGGCCCGTGGTGTGTCCGACGCTTTCCGAGATGCCGAGCTACTGGCGGATGCCGTTGATGCGGGCTTCTCAGGTCGCCTAGCGCTCGATGAAGCCCTGGCCGAATACGAGCGGCAGCGCAACGAAGCCGCAAAGCCGGAGTACATCGAAACCTGCATCTCTGCTTCTTTCCGGCCGGTACCGGCTAATGTCTATGAGCGTCGCGCCGCCATGCGCGCCAGTATGGTTGGAGCAAATGCCTGACGCCTCCGGAATAGCTATCAGGAATATCCAGGGTGGTAGTCCATCATGATTTCACAATGAACACACAGCTAGAACAATCAGCACAGCCTCGGCCGGCCTCCCCCTCCTACTGGATGAAGGTGGCCGGGTGGGCGCTGCTTGGGTTAGGGGTGGCCCTGGCTGGTACGCTGGCTTATGCCGTCATACAATACCAGTTGCCGGGCAAGGACCTCCAGGACCTGACGCGGTTCTTGCTTATCTCAGGCGGTATTTCGGTCTTGCTGGGCGCGTTGAGCTTCAGGCTGGGGCTGGGCACGCGGCTGCCCTCGTTGCGCATAGCGATCGCGGCGGTCTACCTGGTGGGCGTGGCCGTGGTCGGGGTCAACGTGCTCTACACGGCCATGATGATGTTCGCCTCGCCGCACGACCTGGGCCTGCTGACCATACTGCTCTTCTTCTCCGCCCTCATCTCGCTCTTCTTCGCCGTCCTCCTATCGCAGAGCATGGTGTCGCGGTTGCGCGACCTGCTGGTGGTAGCGCGCCGCGTGGCTTCGGGCGACCTGGAGGTGCGCGCTCACGATACCTCTCCGGACGAGATAGGGAGGTTAGCCACCGAACTCAACTCGATGGTGGCGCAGCTCGACCATTCCACGTTGGAGCGCGAGCGGTTGGAGACCTCCCGGCGCACCCTTATCGCCTCGGTATCGCACGACCTGCGCACGCCCCTCGCCAGCGTGCGGGCTATGGTGGAGGCGCTCAACGATGGGGTGGTGAGCGACCCTGAGACGGTGTCGCGCTACCTGCGCACGATACAGAACGAGACGCTGCACCTTACCACCCTCATTGACGACCTGTTCGAGCTTTCGCAGATAGACGCCGGGGCGCTCCAACTGCACGTCGAGCCTACCTCCCTATCGGACCTGCTGTCTGACGCGCTGGAGAGCATGTCGGCGCAGGCGGAGCGCAAGCAGATACAGATCCGGAGCCACGTCGAAGGCGACCTGCCCCGCGTGCCCCTGGATGCCCCACGCATGCAGCGCGTCCTGTACAACCTGATCCAGAACGCGATACGGCACACCCCAGCCGACGGCACTATCACCCTGACGCTGAGGGGCGCACCTGACCGCGTTGAGCTTACGGTGGCCGACACCGGCGAGGGCATCCGGCATACCGACCTGCCTCACATCTTCGACAGGTTCTACCGTGGAGAGCTTGCCCGCACCCGCGACAGCAATTCGACGTCGCCAGGCGTGGGGTTAGGGCTGGCTATTGCAAAGGGCATTGTGGAAGCGCACGGTGGAAGCATAGGGGCCACTTCGATGCTGGGCGCGGGGGCGGTGTTTACGGTAGTTTTGCCTGCCACTACGGGAGTGCTCGGTAGCCGGTAAACAGCGCCTTTGCATAACACCTTTCCTGCAAGCGGCAGTATGTGGATAACTCTCGTAGCGCCCCATTGACTCCCCCATTTGGGGTTGATATACTCATGTCACTTCGAGGTTATCAGTTCGCTGGTAACAGCGGAGGAACAGAGACTCAGATGGTCCTCACGGATTGTCTGGGTTTTCTGTTTAACCCCCTGGGCTTGTCAGTCGTTCGCTGACTTCGTCTTCCCTCCTCGTACCGTGCTTATTTTCGGTACCCTCCTCACACGCCGTAATGGACCTACCCCTGTCTGGCACGTCTTATGCTTCCCTTTAACGGTGCGGTACGTGAAAAGCATGGGCCGCAACACCGGAGGTCCTTGTCGCGGAGGGCCAGCCCGGACGACAATCACAACCAACACTACTGGGCAATGAGGCCCGAAGGAGTGAGCAAAAATGAGTAATCGCGATGACGATATGGGTGACATGCGCATGGGCGCAAGCGGATCTTCTAACATGGGTGGCGCCGGCAACATGGGCGGCGACACAGGTTCAAGCGATATGAGCGGAGGCTCCACGGGCGGCTCGACCGGCGGTATGAGCGGCGGTGGAGGCTCTATGGGCGGCGGCATGGACGACATGGGCAGCGGCGACATGGGCGGAATGTCCGGTGGCGGCTCCATGGGCGGCGGTATGTCGGGCGGTGGCAGCACCGGCGGCGGCATGGGCGGCGACATGGGCGGCGACATGGGCGGCACAGGCAGCGGCTCGATGGACGATATGGGAGGCTCCGGTAGCATGAGCGGCGGCATGTCCGGCGGCATGGGTTCCGGGGAGAGCACCGGCGGTATGTCCGGTGGTGGAATGTCCGGCGGTGGAGGCTCGATGGGCGGCGGTTCCATGGGTGACATGGGCGGCGGCATGTCCGGCGGCATGGGTGACGACATGGGCGGCATGAGCGATTCCGGTGTCAGCGACATGGGCGACTCCATGGGCGGCGGCATGTCGGGCGGTGGTAGCACCGGCGGCGGCATGGGTGACGACATGGGTAGCATGGGCGGCGGCATGGGTGACGACATGGGCGGCATGTCGGGCGGAATGGGCGGCACCAGCACCGGCGGTATGTCCGGTGGTATGTCCGGTGGTATGGGTGACGACATGGGTGGCATGGGCGGCACCAGCACCGGCGGCAGCGACATGGGCGGTGGTTCCATGGGCGGCATGTCCGGCGGCATGGGCTCGACCGGCTCCAACTCCGGGGTCATGGGCGGCGGCAATGCCGGGGGCATGGGCGGCACCAGCACCGGTGGCACCGACATGGGCGGTATGTCCGGCGGGGGCATGACAGGTGGTGGAGGCACCGGCGGCATGTCCGGCGGCGGAATGAGCGGCGGGGGCTTGGGTGGCGACATGGGAGGCTCGGGCGGCGCTACCGGCTCTGACATGGGAGGTGGCGGCTCCACCGGCGGCGGTGGCAGCATGGGCAGCGGCTCCTCAGGTGGGGGCGGCGGTCGTTAGTAGCTACTAGCAATCGCAACTTTGCCGGACGCTCATTAGCGAGCGTCCGGCACACCTTTCGGTCTACAGCCAGCCCCGCCCTTCCGCGACACGGCGGGATGTGCAAAACCCGGCCTTCGGACGATTGACCGGGGCCGGGACATCCTCTATACTAAGGCCACTTCAGAGATTTGAGCTTCGGTTCTGATAGCTGAGGGAAACAAGCTCCGGACGGTCCGCAAGGACGGTTCGGAGTTTTGTTATTCCCCGGTGCTATGTACATGGCTGCGAAACCCCGTTATCAGTGCTTCGTCTCAATTTTAGACACCCTCGCGGAGTACCTCTATGTCACGTCTAAAGCAACTGGGCATCCTGGCCGCTATTACCCTCCTGCTGGTGATCGCCCTCGCCGGCACCGTGCTGGGTGCCCACGCCCAGGCCACATCGCAACCCTCCAAACTTATCTGGGCGCAGGTGTTCAGCCCTGCCACTGCCGGGTACAACCTCAAGAGCGTCTTCATGACCGGCCCCAACGATGCGTGGGCCGTGGGCGGGCAGTACGGTAAGGGCGGCATCATCGTCCGCTACGAGTTCATAAACGGTGTGTGGCGCTCCGTGTCCAGCAAGACCTACCCGACCGCCTTGAATGCTGTCGTAGCTATCAGCAATACGGAGTTGTGGGTGGTGGGCGACGTTGAGACCATCTTGCGCATCACCACGGATGGCCGGACAGTCGTGAGTATAGGAACTTTTGATGACAAGCTACCTCTACCCAGGAACCGGCCCAGGGCCGACCTGACTACAATACAGATGCTAGGAAGCGGCGAAGAGGGCTGGATCGGAGGCTCCTGGCGCGCGACTAGCCCAGGCGCCGGGCCAAGCCCTATGCTCCTGCACTACAAGAACGATACTCTGGATGCCACCAAAGCCCCACCGCGCAACGGGGCTATTTACGACCTGCATCTAACGCAAGGCGGTGGCTGGCTGGTGGGGGACCTGGGCACCTGGCATTTGGAGGGCGGCACATGGGTAGAAGAACAGACGCCGCCCGCCTGCCCGGACACCACCTGCTACGGCACCTTTTTTGGTGTGCGGGCCATCAATACGGAGGAGGCGTGGGCGGTGGGCAGCCGTAGCGGCACCTGCGCCATCTGTGTCTCCCGGCCGTACGTCGCGCACCGTATCAACGGCCGTTGGGAGCGGGTGCTGCCCGACAACCCCGTCGCCAACTACAATTTGCCCCCGCAGACCAACGCCTTCCTCAGCAACGTCTACTTTACCGATGCCAACAACGGCCTCGCGGTGGGGCATTACAGGGACAGCGTCAACGCTACGAGCCTGGACGACATGCGGAAGCCGCTGGTATTCAGCTACAGGTCCGGCCAGTGGAGCAACGAGACCTTACCTGCCAATGCAAGGGGCGAGTTGCTGGACGTCAGCATGACCTATTCGGGGCAGGCGCTGGCGGTGGGCACCGATGGGCTGGTGCTGAGCTACGGCTACGGCAGCCAACCCTTCCCAAGCCCCACACCCGGCCTGACCGCGGTAGTCACCCCTCAGCCCAGGCAGCAGTACCCCACGGCACAGGTGCCCGACCCGAAAGACCCGGACGTGACCTATTTTGCCGCCGTGGGACATACCCTACGAGGCGCGTTCCGCGATTACTGGCAGCGAAATGGTGGCCTGCCTCAGTTCGGCTACCCCCTAACCGAGGAGTACCGCGAGGTCAGCCCCACAGACGGCAAGACCTACACCGTGCAATGGTTCGAGCGCGCCCGCTTCGAGCACCACCCCGAGAACGCCCCACCTCACGACGTGCTGTTAGGACTGCTTGGCCGAGAGGTCACGAAGGGGCGTGAGCAGGAGCAACCTTTCAGACCGGCATCTCAGTGGGACGACCGTACTGGCCGGTACTTCCCCGAGACTCGACATAACGTGCTACCTCAGTTCCTTTCGTACTGGGAAGCGCACGGTGGCCTGCCAGTCTATGGCTACCCCATCAGCGAGCCGTTTGAAGAGGTCTCGCCCACGGATGGGAAGCTATATACCATGCAGTACTTCGAGCGCAACCGCTTCGAGTGGCACCCCGAACTGCCCGACCCGCACAAGGTGAGCCTGGGGCTGCTGGGTTCGCAAGTCGTGTACGGGCGGAAGTAGTTACTAGAATCCAGCTCAAAAACAGTTACGAAGAAAGCGGTGGCATTCCTGGCAGCTCTCAGCAATAACGGAGCTACAATCTTGGGGGAGGGGCATCTTATGTCGGAAGGCAATTTCACCCTCGACATCTTCTACCACTCGTGGAAGAACTACCAGGATACGCTTAAGCAGGCAATCTCCCCGCTCACACCCGAACAGCTAGCTTTGCGAGCCGCGCCGGATCTACGTTCTGTCGGGGAGATTGTAGCCCACATAATCTCTTCGCGGGTGCATTGGTTCGGCGGCTTCCTGGGGGAGATGAGTTCGATGCCCGGCGCGGAGTCTCTGCTGGCCGGGAATAGGCGGGACGCGCCCCCTCGTACAGCCGACGAGCTTGTAGAAGGGCTGGACACAAGCTGGCACTTCATGGCGGACCTGCTGAATAAGTGGGACTCCGCCGACATGCAGCACACCTTCCCTTTCGAGGTGGCTGGTTACCGTTACGATAACTCCCGCAGTTGGGTTACCTGGCACATCCTTGAGCACGACCTGCATCACGGCGGCGAAATCTCCATTACGCTGGGGATGTACGGCCTTCAGGCGCTCGATGTGTGATAGACGATTGACGATGGACGATTGACGATGGACGATGGTGCGTAATTCGTAGTTGGCTGCATATTTAGTGCCTGTTTTTGAGATGAGTTCTAGTTACCTGACGCTCTGCCATGTGTAGATGCTGCTGGCGGTCAGCAGGGTGCTGCCGTCGGCGGCCAGGATGCTCTGGGCGACCGCGTAGCTTGGGCTGGACTGACGCTCAAGATGGGTGGTAACGGTCAACTCATCACCGGGCAGAGCGGCCCGCTTGTAGTCGAGCTTGTAGTACACACCGCCGAGCCGCAGACCTTCCTCACGCCTCTCGCTCAAGCTAACACCCTGCGCCTCCACTGCCGCGAACATGGCATCGTCCAGCCACCCGGCATAGACGGCGTTGTTTATGTGGCCTATCGAGTCGCACTCGTGCCAGTAGGCGGTGCGGTGCGTGCTGTGCTCCCAGGGTTCTACGTCATCCGGGGGTTCGAGCGCGGGTGGATCGTAGTTGCCGAGGGGCGCGCCCGGCACGTCGAAGTCTATCGCGGTCTGCTGCGGGATAGCGAGGGGTGTGAGGGTCGCGCGGTCCATGTAGACCCATTCAGCGATGCCCGTGGCAAGTAGCTCGCCCGACGCGTCGAACACCCGGTACTCGCGCCCGCCCCGCACCCGTGCGAAGTGGGATATCCAGGTGACTATCTCAAGGTCCTGCGCCAGCCGTATGCGGCGGGGCATGAGCAAGGTCATGCGGCGAATCACCCAGGCCGAACGGTTCTCTTCGTGGAACTGGGAGCCGTAGCCCGCGTCGGCAGCGGCCATCACCGCCGAGTGTTCCAGGTAGCGCAACAGCCACGCGGAGGAGAGATACCCCCAGGCATCCCCTTCGTAACTGCGCACCTTCAGTTGCCAGTGATATTCTCTCATGTTGAGTGATGAGGACTGAGAACCTGTCCTGAGATTTATACCATAGCATACTGCAAAATCGGGAACTCGACACTGGTATATAATGCAGCCTATGCAGCTAACTCCTTCTTCGTCACAGGGCGAAGCCACACCCCTGGTGCTCACCATCGACATTGGTTCTTCGTCTTTGCGGACCAACCTGTTTACGGCGGAGGGCGGCCAGGTGCCGAATTGCGAGGCTCAACTTGCCTATGACGTGCGTGTGACGCCCGACGGGGGAGTGGAGATAGAGCCGGAGTACCTGCTGGGGCGTATCTTTGAGGCAATTGACAGGACGTTGTCGCTGTCGGGGGAGCATACGGGGTCTATCGTGGGCGTGGGTATGTGCTCCCTGGTGTCCAACGTAATGGGCGTAGACACGCTTGGGCACCCCACTACTCCCTTTTATACCTGGGCGGACACCCGGTCGGCCGGGGAATCTGCCCAGCTGCGGGGCACGGTAGACGAGCGGGCCGTGCACGAGCGCACCGGCTGCTACATCCACAGTTCCTATCTACCTGCGCGGCTCCTCTGGCTGCGGCGAGCCATGCCGGAAGCATATAAGCGCACCGCCCGCTGGATTACGCTGGGCGATTGGCTTTACCTGCGCCTGTTCGGGGAGGCCGGGCAGAGTCTTTCGGTCGCCTCGTGGAGTGGGTTGCTCGACCGCCACTCACTCGATTGGGACGCCGTATGGTTGGGCTACCTAGGACTGACTCGCGACAACCTGCCGCCGCTGGTGGATGCTGACACTCCCTTCACAGGCCTGCGGCATGAGTTCGCGCAACGCTGGCCGCAACTGCGTGACGTGCCCTGGTTCCCCTGCGTGGGTGATGGTGCTTCGAGCAACCTGGGTAGCGGTGGCTGGGCGCAAGACAGGGTAGCGGTGCAGGTGGGCACCAGCAGTGCCATGCGGGTGATTGTGCCGGGCGACGTGCCGGAAGTGCCGGAGGGATTATGGTGCTATCGGGCCACGCGGGAGCTTACGTTGCTGGGTGGGGCGCTCTCCGAGGGGGGTAATTTGCTCGACTGGCTGCGGCGTACCCTGAACGTGGGCGACTGGCATGCCCTGTCCCAAGAGGCCGCCGCGCTGCCGCCCGACGCACACGGGCTGACGTTGCTGCCGTTCATAGCCGGGGAGCGCAGCCCCGGCTGGAATCCCGCCGCTCGCGCCAGCCTGGGTGGGCTGACCCTCGCCACCCGCCCTGTTGACATAATTCGAGCAGCCCAGGAGGCGATAATGTACCGTTTGGGGCTGATTTACGATCAATTGTGCGGCATGTTGCCCGCGCCCGGCATGGTGATAGCCAGCGGGGGCGCGCTGCTCAACGTGCCGGGTTGGCTAGGGATGCTGTCGAACGTGCTCGGAGTTCCCGTGACGGCCTCCGGCGAGTCGGAGGCTAGTTCCAAGGGGGTAGCCATGCTCGTCTTGCGCGCCCTCGGCATCATCCATGAATTCAGCGAGGTGCCCACGTTATTGGCCGAGATCTACAGCCCCAACATGGCCCACCACGAGGTATACAGGCGGGGGATGGAGCGGCAGCAGGAGATGTATGCGGCTCTAAGGAACACCTAAAGCTTACCGGCGGTGAAGCTGCTATTTCGGATGCGCAGCTAATCTTGGTATAATTTCCGTGAGACTTCTTAGTGCTTGCGGTTTCTTTTTTGCCTGAAATAGATTAGAGGGTTTGTTGCTTCCACCCGTTCACCTTCATAACTGGCGTATAAATGTGGCTTGGCTTCATCGTAGACCGGCTATACTGGCCGGGCTGCTGTTCTTGCTGTGCGGTACGTTGCTTGCGGGGTGCCAGTGGAACGACCTGGAGCCACGGCCAACTGCGTACGCCACAGCCACATTCCAGGAGGTCCCACCAGGCCCGACCCCTCTCGGCAGTGTGCCCTCCGAGCCACTCGTGGAGTCGCCGCCGTCGCTCGGTTTCGACAGGCTGCTTGTCGCCGCCCGTGGGAAGATCGTGGGAGACTATCCCGATGCTGTGCTCTACTCGATAGACGCTGCGCTGTACGACTACGAATACAGCGAGGACTACGTACCCGCGCACCAGATATTGCGCGTGACATTCGTGTTTATACGCTCCAACCTGGACTATATCTCGGTGGACATGCCCGACGACCAGCCGACCGCCGCTCTACATATTGATGTGTCGCCTGTGGATTGGGACGACCCGGAAAACGTGGACTGGCGTAGCGCGGTTTACAGCGACAGCCTGGCGTACGCGTGGGGCCTGGAGAGGGACCTGCGGGCCGCCACCATCAGCCCGCGAGACGCGATCAGTCTTACCCGGCAGGACGCCTTGCAACGCGCTCAGCAGATCGGGTTGGAGTACAGGGCTTTGGTGCCTCAAGTCTCGCTCGTGCCGCCGGGCGAGAAACCTACAACGTGGAAGGTTGTATACGACGTCCAGACCACCCCGGACGACGAGTACGCACATGATCGTCTGCCTCTCGCCACCTACAACGTAGACATTGTGGACGCGGGTATCGTAGCTCGCGAGTACATCGACGCGGTGCCCTACTCGGTCGCCTACGCCCCGACCGAGACTGTGGAGGCGCTTACCGCATCCCCCACACCGTACGCGCCTGAGCCGACGAGCACGCCGAAGCCGCTGGTGAGCGCGCAGGACTATTACGACGCCGCTCAGCCCTACGTGTGGCTCGATCAGGACGAGGCAATCAGGCTTTTCTCAGAGGCGATACGCCTGGACCCCGCAATGAAGGACGCCTACTACGATAGGGCCGACGCTTACTGGGAGCAAGCCGAGTACGACCTGGCTGTGGCGGACTACAGGATGCTGCTGGGTCTCGACCCTGCTGAAGCCGCCGCGCTGCACTACAACATCGGCCTTATCTATCTTCAGAGGGCGGAAGAACAAGAACGGCTCGATGACTACGACCGAGCTATCGAGGAGTTCGACCAGGCGATTGAGATCGACCCGGATTATGCTGACGCCTACTTCGAGCGGGGCAACGCATACCTGGACAAGGGGGAGTACGACCCGGCCCTGGCCGACTACAACAGGGTGCTGCAAATAGACACTGAGTACGCGAACGCCTACTACAACAGGGGCTGGGTGTTTGGTCTGCGCAAGGACTGGGAGAGCGCGATAGCTGAATATAGCAAGTACCTGGCGCTCGAGCCGAACGATATCGATGCTTACCTCGAACGGGGTAAGGCATTTTACAACGACAACCAGGGCCACTATGCCGTGAAGGACTTCTCCCAGGCCATTCGTTTGGATGGCGACAATGGCTACACATACCGGCTCAGGGGCTTCTCTTACTTTATGCTGAAAAGTGACGCAGAGGCAATGTCAGACTTCAATACCGCCATTCGCCTCGACCCAGAGGACGTCTATGCCCATCGCGGCCGCGGTTTTGTGCATATGCGCGGTGGCGAGTACGACAAAGCAGTCGATGACTGTAGTGTGGCGCTGAAGGTCAACCAGGACGATGCCCTTATGTACGAACTTCGCGGCTGGGCTTACCTTCACCTGGAGCAATACGACCTTAGCCTTGCGGACTATGACCGGCATTTGGAACTGAGTCCTGGCGCGTCCAGCTCAAACGTGGGCAAGGCCTGGGCCTACCTGGGGCTTGGAGGTTATGACGATGCTATTTCCGAGGCGACGCTGGCTATTGAAGCTCGTCCGTGCCCCGGCTCGGGATATGTTGTACGTGCCGTTGCTCTCGGGGCCAAAGGTGAGTACGAGCAAGCCTACGGGGACCTGGACCTGGCCGAGGACAAATGCGGTGAGTCGGCATACATATACTACGGGTGGGGCAGAGTATATGCCATGCAGGGCAAAACGGCGGAGGCCCTCGAGGCGTTCAACCGGGCTAGTTCCGAGAGCAATGAGGACAGCTACACGAAGAAAATGGCCGAGAAGGAACTCCAAAAGCTGGAGGACAGATAGATTGGCTTCTATAGGGCTGGGATCCGCCCGCAATACCCGTGTTGCCTTTACACATCCTGGTGTGCTATGATTTGGCGAGAGAATGTCACCGGCGATTGAGCAGCTTAGTATTGTGTAAAAGAAGAGAGTAACCGGCTTTGGAACCACGTTCCCCACACTGGCACATCCACCCTCGTCTCTCTGACGAGCAGGTCCTTCGCATACAGCGCGAGCTTTCCCATCTCGGCCTCACCCCGCTCATGGTGCAACTCCTGGCGAACAGGGGTCTGCTTGAGCTTGAGGATATAGAGACCTTCATCCAGCCGCAGGACGTGTCTCAGCACCCCGACCCCACGATGCTCACCGGCATGCAGCCCGCCGTGGAACGCATCTGCCAGGCCCTCAGCAGCCGCGAAAAGGTGGTCGTGTACGGTGACTACGACGCGGACGGCGTGACCTCCACAGCCCTTCTCACGACCGCCCTGCGCCACTTCGGGGCCGACGTGGAGCCTTACGTGCCCAACCGCATGAACGAGGGCTACGGCCTCAACCCCACCGCTGTGCGGGAGCTTGGCAGCAAGGGCACCCGCCTGCTCATCACCGTGGACTGCGGCATATCGGGACGCGAGGAGGTGGAGGTGGCCCGCCAGGCCGGTATGGACGTGATAGTCACCGACCACCACCACCTGCCCTCCGATCTACCGAACGCTGCCGCTTGCATCAACCCCAAGCAGTTCGTCGCGGGGTGCGAGTGCTACCAGGAGCTTGCGGGGGTGGGCGTGGCTTACCAGTTGGTGCGCGCCCTCGTGAAGCGGTGCGGCAAGCCGAAGCGGCTGCGCAACAAGGACCTGCTAGGGTTGGTGGCGATTGGCACCGTGGCCGATGTGGTGCAACTCAAGGGTGCCAACCGTTCGCTGGTGCAACAGGGACTGGCCGCCATACCCGAAAACAGCCTGCCGGGTATACGCACTATGCTCGAATACGCAGGGCTGAAGCCGGGCGCGATTGACACCGATAGGGTGGGCTTCATAATTGGCCCGCGCCTCAACGCTGCCGGACGCGTGGACGACGCCCGCACCGCGTACGAGTTGCTGATGACCGAGGACGTATACTACGCCCGGCAGCTTGCCCAGAAGCTGGAGGCGCAGAACCGTCGCCGCCAAGCGACGATGAACGCCATAGTGGAGCAGGCCCGCGAGCGAGTGAAGCGCATGGATGACAACACCCGCGTCATCGTGCTGCACGACTCGACCTGGCCCTCCGGCGTGGTGGGGTTGGTGGCGGGGAGGCTGGTTGAGGAGTTTGGCCGCCCGGCGGTGGTGATCGAGCAGGGTGAGGAGGAGAGCAGGGGTTCGGCACGCAGCGTGCCACGGTTCAATATGGTGGAAGCCCTGGCGGAAACGAGCGATCTGCTGGTGAAGTACGGGGGGCACAGCGCCGCAGCCGGGTTCACCGTAAAGACCACCAACATCGAGGAACTGAACCGCCGCCTCTGCGCCACCTGCGACAAGCAGCTACAGCACGAGCAGTTGCGCCCCACGATTAGCGCCGACGCGGAGCTACCGGTCAACAAGGTAGACGATGAGACGCTGGAGCAGATCAACCGCATGTCGCCGTTCGGGGCGGGCAACCCCTCGCCGGTGTTCGTGGCAAAAGGCGTACGCGTGGTCAGCGCCTCCACAGTGGGTGACAATAATGCTCACCTGAAGCTAATCGTTGCCGACCGCAACAACGGCCACGCCCCCCTCGAAGCGATAGCCTTCCGCTATGGCTACATGGCCGAAAACGTCCGCCGCAAAGGCCAGGTAGACCTGGTCTACTCCATCGAACGCCGGGAGTGGAAAGGCGATACGCATCTACAGCTACGCGTGAAGGACATTCACGTCTGAAATGTGGTTCTGAAACGTGAAACGTGAAACGTGATGCGGCTTGCTAAGCTGGGTTCGTGCTGCCACCACGGTTACAGTCGCGGGACTCCACTTCCCCTCTGTCATTCTGAGCGCAGCGAAGAATCTCGTCCTTCGGCACCCAAGTGCCCCCTTTCTATTCGTTAATGAATCTATGCAGGAAAAGGGTAAGACCTGCATGCGGGACGAGATTCTTCGCTACGCTCAGAATGACAGAAGGGAACAGGGTTCCACCTAGCCTACACGGTTGTCTTCACGCACCAAATAACACCAGCCGCATCACGTTTCACGTTTCACGTTTCACGTTTCAGCATCCTCTGGTCCTTTTGCCACGAACCGCTTGCCTTCCATCTCCACGGTGTAGATGATGCGCTGGTCGGTGGTGCTCTGCTCAGGCTCGGTGGTGACTATTAGCTCGCAGTGCGGGGCTAGCTCGCCTGCGTTGATCTTGGGGAGCAGGTACTCCTCCACGGGGAAGATGCCCGCCGAGTTGACCATATCGACCCTGATGCGGATTGGTTTGCGGCGGCCCTTCTCCATCACCACGCGCTCGATGGACACGCCGCCGATGGTGTGGATGCTGATAGAACCCATGTCCAGGGCATAACGGGACCGGCCCTTGGTCATGTCGCAGGCGTCGGCCACGGCTACGATAGCTGCCTCCATCGTGAGGGGGCGTACGTCGATGTCGTGGGTGCGTATGGCGTGCAGGATGAAGCCGCGTATCTCTATCCGCTGCTCGATTTCGGGGTAGAAGTCGGCCAGGAGGCGGTCGAGTATTGGTATCGCGAGCACCACGCTCATCGCCATATGCCCTTCGCGGTGCACCTGGTTGCCGATGTCGTGCAGCAGCGAGGCGGCCACTACCGCCAGGAACGCATCGTCAGCGTCTCCTGCGCCTGAGGAGACCACGTCGGGTTGTACATCCGAGTCCAGTAGCAGCTTGAGCAGGCTCGCCGCCACGGTAGCAACCACCTTGTGGTGCACCTCGCCGTGGTCGTTGAAGTGCAGCTTGGCGACCGCCATGTAGTCGGCCATGTCCCAGTTGGCCCGCACCTCCGGGTCAGCAATCAGCGTTTCAACAAAGCGGCTTGCCTTCGAGTATGGCTGGAGTAGCTCCCGCAGCTTCCCCATCGACTCCTCTTCGAGCTGCGAATAGTCCCTCGACAGGCGTATCTCGACCCCTTTGTTAGCCAAAACCAGGTCCTGCTTATCGACTTTGATCCTGGGCATATGCTTCTTCCTTTCGGCAATTAGTGTCACGCAGGTATGAGGACGGCGAAACCCGCGCACGGCAATACGCGTTCAGCGAGTAGGATACAGCATCCTGGTTACGCGGGCAAGATGGGCGGAATTGGAATTTGGAAATTGGAATTTCGAATTGCGAATTTGCTTGGATATCTACTAAATTCGCAATTCGAAATTCCAATTTCCAATTCCTGTACAATACAGTATGGGCTTCCTTATCCCTGTCGCGTTGGGGCTGCTTGCCCTGGCTATACCGATCATCCTGTTCTACATGCTGCGGCTGCGGCGGCAGGACGTGGACGTGTCTTCGTCGTACCTGTGGCGACGGGCGCTCCAGGACCGCACGGCTAACATGCCCTGGAACAAGCTGCGGCGCAACCTGCTGCTTCTGTTGCAGTTGCTGCTGCTACTGCTGCTGGTGTTGAGCCTGGCGCGGCCCTTCTTCGAGGCGAACACGGTGGCAACCGGCAACATGGTGGTCATAATTGACGCTTCGGCCTCGATGCAGGCGGTGGACGAAGCGGGTGGCGGCAGTAGGTTCGAGCGGGCGCGACGTGAGGCCCACGCGCTCGTAGATGGTATGTCGGGCGAGGCTCGCATGTCGCTGGTGCTGGCGGGGCCGGTGCCGCAGGTGGTCGTGTCGGCCTCCAACAACAAGTCGGCGTTGCGCTCGGCCCTGGCGGGGCTGTCGGCCTCCAACGGCGGCACGGACATGGCGCAGGCTGTCACCCTTGCCGCCGCGACCGCCCGGCAGCTAGGTGAGGCCACTGTGGTACTTATCTCGGACGGGGCGTTCCAGGGTGCCGAGTCGTTGCCCCAGATGCCGGGCAAGTCGGCCTACATCAACGTGGGGCAGTCGGGCCGCAACGTGGCTATCACGGCCCTGTCGCTACGTGAGGCTTCGGGCGGGCCGCAACTCTTCGCCAGCGTAACCAACACCTCTAACCAGGGGGCCGCCGCGCTCCTGTCGATCTCCATAGACGGCACATTGCGCGACTCCCGCAGTCTCGACCTCGCAGCGGGGGAGGAGCAGGTGGTCACGCTCAACGACCTACCCCTGGATACGCGGGTGGCCGAGGCCAGCCTGCAAGTCGAGGGCAGCGATTCCGATGTGCTCAGGTCGGACGACCGCGCCTGGGCCGTGCTGTCGAGGCCGCCTTCCTCTAACGTGCTGCTGGTGAGTGAGGGCAACGGCTTCCTGGAGAAGTCGCTCAACCTGCTACCCGGCGTCAAGCTGTTCAAGACCGCCCCCGCTGCCTATGCGCCCTCGGAAAGCTTCGGTCTTACCGTACTTGACGGTGTGCTGCCATCACCCGTGCCGCCCGGCAACCTGCTCATCTTCGCCCCTCCCCCATCGCCTTTGATGGTGGTGTCCGGCACGCTGGCTTACCCGGCCATCGGGCAGGTGGCGGTCAACGATCCGCTGCTTCGCTTCGTTGATCTATCCGGGTTACATATCGCAGCAGCCCAGAGGATCGTCCCTCCCGCCTGGGCGCGAGTGCTGGTCCGCACCCCCGCAGGCGACCCACTCATCCTGGCTGGCGAGACGGAGGGTAGGCGCGTGGCTGTGATCGCCTTCGACCTCCACAAGTCGGATCTGCCCCTGCAAGTCGCCTTCCCTATCCTGGTCGCCAACCTGCTGGATTGGCTGCAACCCGCCACTTCCGTAGACGCGCCGCCTACTCTCGCTGCGGGCGACCCTATCAGCATCCGCGCCCTGCCCGAAGCCGACGAGATACGCGTGACCCTGCCGGAAGGGGCTGCTACGGAGCGGGTCGTGACGCTGCGCCCCTCCGGCCAGGTGTCGTTCGCGGGCACCGACGCGTTGGGCGTGTATAGCGTGCAGCAGTTCGCGGGAGGCACGGCCCTAACCGAGCCGGAGCAGTTCGCGGTCAATATGCTCCGCGCAGAAGTAGACATAACACCACGCGCCAACTTACCATTTGCCGGTACGCAGGCCGCAGCTACAATGGAGGGAGAGAAGCGCCCTCTGGAGATTTGGCCGTGGGTGCTGGCTGCGTCGCTCTTGCTGCTGGCGCTGGAGTGGTGGTATTACAACCGTGGAGGCAGGGTGGGGCTGAAACGTGGTTCTGAAACGTGAAACGTGAAACGTGATGCGGCTATAGGAGCAGGGTCACATTAGAGGTCATATACACACCCGCCCACGCCTGGTGATGTGCCAGGAACGTGGCAGTATGCGAAGGACGACGCCCGGCGATTGAAATCGAGGGCTACACAAGACAAAGTCCCCATAGGGGACTGGCTGTATGGCTGAGAGATTCTATTGGGTGAAAATGTTGCTGAGGTAGTCCGCCGAGGGGCGGACTTTGCAGAGTGTAGCCCTCGATTTCAATCGCCGGGCGTCCTCCTTTGCCATTGTGTCTTACACGATACCATTCGACGCCCGTTCCATAGCGCCTTAGCTATTTCTTGTGGAACCCTATACCGCAAACCCCATCACGTTTTACGTTTTACGCCGCCTCCCTCTCCTTCTCCACCACCTCGGCGGGCATATCCTTCAGGGTGAGGGCGGGGAGGCGCACCCAGGCCAGCACGCCCGCCGCGATGCACAGCAACCCCCCTATGAGGAAGACGGCGGGCACACCTACCAGCCAGCCCAGGAAGCCCGCCAGGCTCATCGAGGTCACAGAGGCCGATTCGGTAATTGTGCTGATGCCGCCGTTGGCGCGGCCTAGCTGCTCGTTGGGCACCACTATCTGCATGAGGGTGGTCGCGCCGGTGTTGATGGGTGCCACGAATAGGCCCATACCGACGGAGAGGAGGGCAAGCACCAGGTAGTCGGGTACGTAGCCCGTGGGTGCCAGGAAGACGCCCGCGCCGATGAGCGCCACGACGACGAACCATTTCGGTGCCAGGTGCGACAGGAAGTTGCCCGCGATTACCGTGGAAACCAGCATGCCTGCCGCGAAGCAGATATCGAGCAGCCCGAACCGCCAGGCAAGCTCCGACTCGCCGTAGTTGAATTGCATCTTCAGGTAGACCACCCACAGCACGTTCACCGCCCCTATGCCCAGCATGGTGACCATGAACACCACCGCCAACGTAGACATGGTCCTGTTGACGAACATCAGCTTGATGCCTACCACCATCTCGTCCCACACCCGCCGCACCGCCGAGGCCTCGCTCAAGGCTGTCTCGGCCTTCATCGGCATGGTCAGTTCTTTCGGCACCCGTATCATCCAGATGGCTATGGCGGAGACGACGTAAGTAGCGGCGTCAATCAGGAAGGCCACCCATTGGTTGCCTTCGCCCGCCACCGCCAGAGTCATGGAGCCTAGCGCCGGACCTAGCAAGATAGAGAGGAACATGGTGGACTGGGTGAGCGAGTTCGCGGCTATTAGATGCTCTTTGGGCACCAGGCTGGGGATTATCGCGCCCTTGGCAGGCAAGAAGATGGTGCCGACGGTCGAGAGCATGAACCCGAGGGCGTACATGGCCCACAGGTTCTGCGCTATGACCGCAGGTATCATGGCAAGCGCCAGTCCCACCCGCAGCAGATCCGACACCAGCATGGTTGTGCGGCGGTCCCAGCGGTCCACGAACACTCCCGCCAGCATGCCGAAGAGGAGCCGGGGGAGACTGTTCGCCAGCATCATGCCCGATACGGCTAGCGTGGTGGCAGAAACGTCGTCGGAGAAACTGCTGACTACGATCATGGTAGTCAGGAAGGAGAAGTAATCACCCACCTGCGAAACGAGTTGCCCCACCCACAGGTTGCGGAAGCCCTTGTTCCGCAGGACAGTGAGGAAGTTGGCTTTAACTTCTTCCTGCCCCTGGGGCATGGGCAGCGTGGAGCCGGTGTCGGCGGTGACGGGTATCAGGGTGGGGTCGTCATGTTCGGGTTGATTGCCGTTGTTGGTTGGCATGGACTAGTCCTGGGGAAATGAGTTTCTTCGCAGTCCAATATACCGGCCAAATGAGGGCGGACGCATCGGTCTGTGTATGTAAAAGTATATCGTGGAAAATACGTTCTGAATAACACGATAATCAAACATTGGGCAAGCAGTGCCTAATCCGCGTAGTCCCACGCACAACAAGAAGGGGGAGCTAGATGCTCCCCCTTCTTGACTAAGCTTGCCCTGCGACCCTTACGGGTTGAGGAACGAGCCAGGTACGCTCCAGCTAGGGTGGTAGTCCTTGCCGGTCTGGATCGTGATGCGCTCCTGGTTCTGGCCGGTGATGGTCATCGTATACAGCTCGAAGTTGTCGCTTGTCACGCGATTCGAGGCAAACACGATACGGCTGTTGTCGGGTGCGTAGTACGGGTCGAGGTTTTCCACCGCCGCATCCGTGTTGGTCGCCCTGAACTGCTCCTCGCCGCCCTGTCGCATCGTGTAGATCTCAGGGTGGCCGTCGCGGTCCGATACGAAGACGATACGGTTGGCTACGCGGTTCCACTCAGGCTGGTAATTCGTGCCCGCGGTCGTCAGCGGACCGAAGAGGCCCGTGCCGTCGGAGTTGATGGTGTACACCTGGGCGCTACCCGTGCGGTTAGAGGTGAACACTATACGGTTGTTGGTGCCCCATGAGGGGTCGGTGTCCGCACCAGGGGTCTGGGTGATGTTGATCTGGCCTGTGCCGTTGGCGTTCATCACGTACAGGTCGGCGGCCAGGTTGTTGCGCTCTGACACGAACACGATGCGCGAACCATCGGGCGACCAGGACGGCGCGTAGTCCTTGCCGGGGCTGTTGGTCAGGCGCACCGGGCTGGAGCCGTCGTTGTTCATCACGTATATCTCGCTGTCGCCCGCGTCGCGGGCGCTGGCGAAGGCGATCTTGGAGCCGTCGGGTGAGAAGGCCGCGTCGTCGTCCGCGCCTGGGTTGTTGGTCAGGTTGATGGGCGCGGTGCCGTCTCCGTTGATGCGCCAGATGTCCTTGTTGCCCGTGCGCTCCGACGTAAAGGCGATGCGGCCCTGCGTGACTACATTAGGTGTCGCGGTCATGGTCGGTGTAGAGGTGGCCGGCGTGCCCGTCCTGGTCGCTGTGGGCGTGCCGGGCGTGCCGGTGACAGTGGCGGTGGACGTGGCCTGGGTGCCCGTCATGGTCGCGGTGCCGGTGACCACGCCGGTTGCCGCCACTGTGGGTGTAGTGCTGCCCGCGGGCGGCTTGCCTGCATCTTTGTACCGCCAGTCATAGTAGTGCAAGCCGATGTTGCCCATCTCGACCTGGAAGCCCGCCGGGTTGGTAGGTACGTAGGTGAGCACGCGGCGCTCGAACGCCTGGATCAGCACGTCGGTCAGCTCGCCCCGAATCTTGACCCTGCTCCAGTAGGGATCGGAGATGGGGAGGCCGGAGGCGTAGAACCAGGGGTCAATCAGGCGCTGGCTGACAATCTGTCCGGTCTGGCTGACGGGTCCGGTGGCGTTGAGGAAGGCCCAGAACGCCTCCGGGATGTTGTGCTTGGTGGACGGCTCGTAGCGCGCGATCCTGGCCGCCGGGTTGTTGGCTTTGGAAGCATCTTCCGAGATTTGCCCGGCGCGGTTGATAGTGGCGGTGGCGAACTGGCCGGTGCGGTCGGGTTGCGGGTGGTCGCCCTTGCGGGTGTTGGACACCGCGATGAAGGTGGCGTAGGTGGGGCCGCTGGTGTCGTCAACGTCGCCGGAGATGGGGATGTTGGCCGCGTACCGCTCCACGAAGGAGTTGTTACCCACCTGCATCTGGCCGGAGATAAGCTCTACTGTCAGAAGTCCGTTGGTTACGAAGAAAGCCGCGTTGGGGTCCGCGCCCGGGTTGTTGATCTCCATGCGCGACTTGTCGAAATACTGTACCAGGCGGGTGCCTGTGCCGGTGGGGGCGTCCACGTATTGCTCCTGGGCGGCGGCACGCGGCTCGGGGCCCCAGAAGTAGGTGCGGCTCACCTGCAAGGACGACACCAGCGAGTCGGTGCGGTCCCACAGGCGCTTGAAAGCCGGGTGCGCGAAATCGACCGCGGCGGCAGGTGCGGGCACGGCGCTTGCCAGCACAGTCCCGGCGATCAAGGCGCTGGCCGCGGCGAGACCCAGCCTTGCCCTGTTGCTTTGCCTATTGTTCATGTATGATTTCCTCCTGTTTTGATTTTGGATTTTAGATTTTCGATTTTGGATTGAATGCCGGCATAGTTCCAAAACCCAAAATCCCAAACCCTAAATCGTCTTGTCTGTTCTACAAACATAACGGTCCGGTGGTACACGGGTTGCACACTATGAGCGCGAGTATAGCACTCATGCGGTGTGGAAAAGCGCCTTTCCACACCGTAGGCGGGGCATAACATCTAGGTAATGATCGGGTGAGGTAATGTAGTTGCGAAAGAAGCCTACGTTCGCGGTGCGAGTAGCCAACTTGGCACGCAGCGTTGAGTTCTACAACGGCCTGCTGGGGCTGCACCTGGAAGCTCACGACCCGAACAGCGACACCGCCACCATAATTGACGGCCTGGGCATGCCTGTGCTGCTTGCAGGACCCGGAGCGATGGACCTGGCACCTTACATGGGTGATGTGCGCGAGATTGCAGCACCCCGCGCAGCTTTGTACTTCCATGAGGCCGACATAGATGCTCGTATGCAGGCGCTTGTCGAGGCCGGACTACCGGGGATGCAACTAGTGGAGCGCAGGTGGGGCGAGCGCAGGCTGGTGTTGCGCGACCCTGATGGTTACGAGGTCAATCTGTGGGCGGAGGCGGCGCGTACTCCTCAGGAGACCCTGGCGCTTTACTTGCAGGCCCCACGTGAACTGCAATCCATGATGGAGGAGATAGGGGAGGCGGCGTTAGACCTGTCCCAAACTCCCGGAGGGTGGACCATACGACAGATAGTCCACCATCTTGCCGATGCCGATGCCATGCAGTTACCCCGGATAAAGATGGCGCTGGCGGAACCGGGCCGTACCTGGGTGTCTAACGCTTACAGCCCGCAGGGGTGGTCCGACTCTGTTGGCTATGGGCGCTTTGCCGTGGGGGCTTCGCTGAACCTCTTTGTCGCTGTCAGGGAGCACGTTGCGGAGTTGCTCCAACACCTGCCGCCGGAGGCATGGGAGCGTTACACCGTCAACGCTAGCGGCGAAAGGACGAGCGTTGGGCGCAGCCTCGGCATGTTGGCGAGCCACGCGCTGGAGCACATTGATGACATCCTTGACATCCGGCGCGTACATGTTGTGTAGACAGCATCTCACAAACGAGAAGCAGGAGAAAAGCACCCAAAATCCCCGCCCTCGTCATTCTGAACGCAGTGAAGAATCTCATCCTCTACCGCGATGGTTCCTCTTTCTTACAATACTTCCTGGCTGAAAGAAAGGTGCTACTTGGGTGCTGAGGGACGAGATTCTTTACGGAGTTTACCCTGAGCGTAGCGAAGGGTTCAGAATGACAAGGTCAACTTTGCCAGTGCTTTTCGGGGCTGTCGTTCAAAGACTTCTTGCAATTGTTTGACAACCTGCTATCCTGCATTGTAACCTGCCTGTTAGAGTCTGAGTCCTGAAGTAAGGAAAGAATGTCCGTATTGACGCACAGCAGAAGCCTGCCTGTTCAGCGGGTGGAAACCGTTCTGGTTGCCCGGTACGCGGGGTGGCTGCTGTCCGGCATCGTGGTGCTGGCGCTGGGGATACGCGCCTGGGGCCTCGACTTCGGACTGCCCTCGCTCTACCACCCCGACGAGCCGACGCACGTGGTAATTGCCCTCAACATGCTCAAGACGGGCGATCTGAACCCGCACTTCTTCGACTACCCTTCGCTCTTCTTCTATATCCACGCCTTCGCCTACATACCTTATTTCCTGTTCGGCAAGGTGATGGGCATCTTCGATACGCCCGTTGATATCCCTTACCCCGTGACTCACCTGCTGGGCGTGGGCAGCACCACCATACCCAGCACCTTTATGCTGGGCCGCTGGCTCACTGTGCTGTTTGGCGTGGCGGCGGTGGTGTTGGTCTACATGGTGGGCAAGCAGTTGTTCGACAGGCCGGGCGTGGGGCTGTTGGCCGCCTTCATCACGGCGGTGTCTCCCGCCAACGTGAACAGCAGCCGCTTCATCACCCCCAACATCATGCTCACCTTCTTCGGCGTGCTGGGGCTGTACGGCGCGGTAATGGTGCTAAAACGGGGTGATACCCGCGACTACGTGCTGGCAGGTGTGGGGGCCGGGCTTGCCGCCTCGATCAAGTACAACGGCGTGCTGTTGGTCGTGGTGATAGCGGCGGCCCACTTCCTGCGTACGGGGCTTGCGGGCTTCAGGGACAGGCGTATCTACATGGCCCCATTGCTGGCGGGCGCTATCTTCTTCCTGACAACACCGTTCGCCATCCTCGACAGCGAGAAGTTCCTCCACGACGTACGGGCCGACGCCGAGCACTACGCCACCGCCCACTTCGGCATGGAGGGTGACGCCCTCGGCTGGTATGTAGACTACCTGTGGTCGGTGGAGGGGTTGATTGTGCTGCCCGCCATTGTGGCCATGATACGCGGGGTGATAGTGCGCTCCAGGCCGCTGCTAATGCTGTCCGTGTTCCCCGTGATATACTTCATCTTCATCAGCACCTTTGTGGTACGAAACGACCGCACGGTGCTGCCCTTGCTGCCTTTCCTGGCGCTGCTCGGTTCGTCGCTGTTGTTCTACCTGCTGGGATTGGTGTGGCCGCCTAACAGCCTGGCGCGCAAGCTGGCTGCCGGTGCGGTGGCCCTGGTGATGGCGGTATCGCTCGTCTACCCGCTGTGGCAGACGGTGGAGCGCACGCAGCAGGGGCTATCGGGCGTTGCCAGCCGGGACGCGGCGCGTGATTGGATCAACAGCAGCATAGCTCCGGGTTCTCGCGTGGCGGTGGAAGCCTACGGCCCTGTGATAGACGATACTCGCTTCAAGGTAGACTGGGTGGGGCGCGTCACGCAGTATTCGGCTGAACAGTACGCGGAGCAGGGTGTAGATTACGTGGTGGCTAGCGGGGGCATCTTCAACCGCTTCTACCGCGAGCCGGACCGCTATCCCGGCGACATTCAGCAATACGACACGCTGTTCGGCCAGCTAGAGCCGGTCCGCACCTTCCCGGAGCAGATGTACGAAATCAGGGTCTATAAGGTACCCGAAAGATGATGCACCCCAATTGATAGACGCACCACCCGCAAGCCCCCACACGATCACAGGCCCGTATGGAGAGGCCTCTATAACCCGCGCCACCGCCGACGATTTGCCTGAGGTGCTGGCCCTCTTCGATGAAGCCGTGGTATGGCTCGTGGAGAGGGGGCAGGAGGCGCAGTGGGGCAAGGTGCCCTTCTCGCGGCTGCCGGGGGCGCACGCACGCTTCAACCAGTGGATTGAGGCCGGGGCGCTGTACGTCGCTCGGATAGACGACAGGATGGTGGGCACGGTCGCCCTCAGCGAGACGCCGCCACAGTACGCCGCCCGCTTCTTCGATGGCTTCCCTGCTACGGCCTTCTACCTGGAGGCTTTCACTACCAAGCGCTGGATGTCGGGGCAGGGCATCGGGCGCGACTTGCTGCGCTGGGCCGAGCAATACGCCGTGGAGCACGGCAAGGCCAGCATCTGGCTCGATTGCTGGGCGGGGAAACCGGCCCTCCCCAACTACTATCAAGCGGCAGGCTACATACCCCGCCGGGAGTTCGCGTTGGGCGATTGGCAGGGTCTGCTACTGGAGAAGCCGCTCGCTCCCGTAGAAGAGGAACGAGAGCAAGCAAGCGTCACCCCGACTGCCGCCCCCGTCGTCTCCACCCTCTCGGCGCAGGAAGTGTATGACAGCCGTTGCGCAGAATTCGCCGCCCGCCGCGACGAGATTTCGGGCAAGTGGAATACCATCGCCAATTTGCGGCTTGGGGCGTTCGTCCTTGCGACTGTGACACTGGGTGTTGGCTTATTCCAGGATAACACGCTGCTGAAGATAGTGGGCTTGGCGCTGCTGGCCGCCTTCTTCGTGCTGGTGCGCTACCATAGCACGCTGGGGAAGCAGCGCCAGCGATATGACGAACTGTACAACATCAACAACGAGGCTCGCCTGCGATATGGCCGCCGCTGGGCCGACCTGCCTCTGCGGCATGAGATTCGCCCCGACCACACCGACCCGTACGCCTACGACCTGGATATATTTGGCCGCGCCTCCCTGTTCCAATTGATAGAGACGCCGAGTACCACTATGGGAGAGGCCACGCTGGGCCGCTGGCTGAAGCAGTTTGCCCCGGTCGAGGTGGTGCGCGAGCGCCAGGCTGCGGTAGCCGAGTTAGCCCCGCTGATAGACCTGCGGGACGAGATTGCCTTGCCGGGGAGGCTGTTCAAGGAGAGGCCCGACCCCGAACCCTTTCTACAGTGGGCCGAGGGCGAGCCGTGGCTCGTGAAACGTCCGTGGCTGCGCTGGGGTGCGATTGCCGACGTGGTGCTGCTGTGGGCGCTGCTGTTCGCGCACCTGTTCGGGGTGATAGACTTCCCGCTCTACCTGGGCCTTGCCGCCCTAAATCTGCTGGCGGGTCTGTCCGTAGTCAAGACCGTTTACGAGATCATGGGGACCGCCACGACGCGGGAGAAGGCGTTCGGGCAGTACGCCACGATGTTCGAGCTACTGCACGGGGCGCGGTTTGAAAGCCCACTCCTGAAGGAGATGCAAGGTCGCCTGCTGGTGGACGGCGAGCCTGCCCACGTGCTGATGCGCAGACTGCACAGGCTGACTACCCTCACGATACCACCCTCGGCACAACTGTACATCGTCATCCAGGCGTTCACGCTGTGGGACGTGCACCTGCTGGCCGCGTTCGAGGCCTGGCAGACCAAAGCCGGTAAGCACGCCCGCGAGTGGCTAGAGGTGCTGGGGGAGGCAGAGGCCCTGTCGGCCTTGTCGGTGCTCTCCCACGACAATCCGACCTGGACCTTCCCCGATGTGGGCGCTGACGCCGGGGTGCTAGATGCGGAGCAGATTGGGCACCCGCTGATTGCCCCGGGCGTGCGGGTGGATAATGACGTGCAGGTGGGGCCGGAGGGCACTTTCCTGCTCATCACAGGCTCGAACATGTCGGGCAAGAGCACCCTGCTCCGGGCTTTAGGGGTGAACATCGTGCTCGCCGGCGCGGGTGGGCCTGTATGCGCCCGGTCGCTGCGGCTGCCGCCTGTGGAGCTTTGGACCAGCATGCGCGTGCAGGACTCTCTGGAGGAAGGCGTGAGCTACTTCATGGCCGAGTTGAAGCGGCTCAAGCAGGTGGTAGACGCGAGCACCCGGCTGGCGGGTGGCGACCGGCGGCTCTTTTACCTGCTCGATGAAATCCTGCACGGCACCAACACCGCCGAGCGCCAGGTGGCCGCCCGCCGCGTCGTGATGCACCTGGTGGAGCAGGGTGCGCTGGGGGCTGTATCCACCCACGACCTCACCTTCGCCGACAGCCCCGCCGTGGCAGCCGCCGCCCGCATGTTCCACTTCACCGAGACCTTCACCACAGGCCCCGAAGGCCCCCAGATGAGCTTCACCTACGAGCTTCAGCCGGGCCTCGCCACCTCTACCAACGCCCTCAAGCTGATGCAGATCGTGGGGTTGGACCTGGGTGGCGAAAGCGATTTGTGAAGAGACGGAAACGCCAAGACGCCAAGACGCCAAGGACCACGCCAAGATAATAAAGAGTTTAGTAAGTGCAAAAGGGACCAGAGTACATTATGTTGTACTCTGGTCCTCTTTGCTTTGAACACCCTTCTTACCCTTGGCGTGGTCCTTGGCGTCTTGGCGTCTTGGCGTTTCCGTTATCTATATGGAGGGGGCATAGGGATGGCCCAGATGCCGTCGTTGGTGGCGGCGAGGAGGGTTTCTACCATGCCGGGGTTGGTGGTCGGGTCGTGCGGGGCTAGTACGAGGACGTTCACCGCTCGGTCGCCTATCTCCTTGTTGAACGGAGTCCAGCTTTGGCCGCCGTCGCCTGAGCGGAAGACACCCAGGCTGGTGAGGCCCGTGTCGCTGGGTTTAGCCATCGCGGTATAGAGGATGGGGCCGGGCTTGTTGTATTCCTCGGTGTAGAAGGCGTCCACGAAGAGGGTAGTGAACCAGGAGTAGGCGGTCGGGTCCTGGTCCTGGGGCACCGGCCTGCTCAAGAGGGTCCAGTCGTCGCTCTCCAGAGGGAGGAACCAGATGCCCTGGTAGGTAGTCATATACAATCCGCCGTCCTCTGGCCGCCCTATGGAGCCGGGCACGTACACCAGCACGTCCGGGGCCTGGAGACTGTCCTCTCCCTGCAACTCCGGTGTGATGTTCTCGAACGTGTCGCCACCGTCGGTGCTCCTCAGCACCTGGCCCGACCCGCCCTCGCTCACGAACGCCACGAAGATCGTCTGCCCGTCCGGGCTGGCGGCTATAGACCTGGGGTCGAAGTTTTCCACCTTGGCGTTTGCCAGAGGAGTCCAGGTAGCCCCGGCGTCGGTGGTCCGGCGCACATCGCTACAGGTTGCGGCGAACGCTTCCGAGGCGCTGCTGGCCGTGATGTGAATAGCATTGAGGCCCGCCATCTCCTGCCAGGTCTGCCCGCCATCGGTCGAACGCGAGGCGGTTATGGGTAAGCCGCTGGCACACCCGGTGTGGCTGGTGACGTACATCACCTCCGCACTGCCCAGGGCCACGTCGGTCGTGCGGCCCACCAGGTTGACGGTCAGTTGCTGCCACTGCGTGTAGTCGTAGCTGCCCTTCCACACGCCGCCCGGCCCGCCTGCCAGCACCGTGTTGTCGCCGCCTGGCATGACCGCCATGCCCGTGATGTTAGTGCCTGTCAGCCCCACAGCGACCCAACTATAATCGGGCGGCGGCAGGGTAGGCTCCGGGGAAGGGGTCGTCGTGGGTGTGGACGTAGCGCGTGGGGTGCTGGTGCGACTCGGCTGGGCGGTGGCGGCCCTGCGTGTGTTCGTGGCCCGTGCCGGGGCGGAGGTACCTGTAGCCGCGGCGGTCGCGCTGGTCGTGGCTGCGGAAGTAGTGCCAGCAGTCGCAGTGGAGTTGGTGATGGGGGTCTCGGTGCCGGTAGGTCTGCGTGGTGCCGGACCGCAGGCCGTCATGAGGACCAACCCTACAATGGCTGCTACTAACGCCGTACGGGACGGCAATAATGGACGTGGATATTGTGACATTAACCCTGTTCTCCTCTTATATAGATGCCCTTTTCGGCCAGTTTACCTTATAACTCTTCACGCGCACCCAGAGTTGCACATCGGAATGTTGCGCCCCGTGAGATTGCACCGCAGAGACGCAGAGGTCGCGGAGATTACGCTGAGGACAATAGAGGTTGGAACGACACGGGCCACATCCTGCTGTAGGATGTGGCCCTTCCACTCACTTGACCAACAATTATCTCGGCGTAATCTCCGCGACCTCTGCGTCTCTGCGGTGCAATTCGTAGCCTCTAACGTTTAGACTACTTCTTCTTGCGGCGCTTGGCGGCCGAGGACTTGCCGGACGTGGGTACTGCGGTCGAGGGGCCGCTGGTGGCACGTACGGCTTTGGCCGAGCCGGGCATATACTGCTTCTGCCTCTGTGTCTTCTGGAAGCGGGCCATCTCCTTGGGGAAGGAGGTGCGGTACCAGTAGAATACCCAGCCTGCCACGGCGAGGGCTGCCAGGAGCCACAAGTATAGCCAGAAGCGCAAGTTGAAGAAGTCCACCGGCGGGATTCTCAGCAGCACGAAGAGGATTCCCAAGACCGCTATCCAGAGGAAGACCGGGGCGAAACGGGTGGCCGCCCTGTAGTACACCGAATTGGTGCGCTTCCACTGCGGCCGCCGCACGAAGTAAACATAAGCACTCACACCCAGCAACGCCAGCATGAGCAACAGGTAGGCCCAGGCGAGCGGTCCGGGCCAGCCAGGGGCCGCGGGACTCGTCAGGAAGTTCCAGTCGAAAGGGTTGAGTTGGAGGTTTCCGGCCCCACCACCTTCGCCGGTAAGTGGCACCCTGGCGGGAGTGGCTGTGGGCGTCAGAGCGCCCGTGCTGGTGACTCCAACTGTAGCGGTGACGGTGCCTTCCGTGGCTGTGATAGTGGTGCCTGCGGTGAGGGTCGCCGTGGCATCCGTGCCGGTGCCGGTTGTGGCCGTCGCAGTCCCTGTGGTGACTGTCAGGGTGGTCGCGGTCGTGGTGGCCTGGGCCAGTACCGAGTAGAGGCTGTGGGTACCGCCGACGGAGCCTGTGATGTCTGCGGCGCGTACGCTGGTATGCCCCTGCGCAAAGATGCCGAGGGCAACAGCCAGCGGTAGCCCAGGCAGTAACGCTAATCGCATTCCGTAATGTGCCTCCTGGTGCGAAAGTGTAATAAACGCGAGCACTTTACCTAATAGCTGTACCAGGCAAAGTCCTTCCATTATAGCAGTATGGTGCTGGGGGAAGCAAACGCGGTGGACGGTGGACGGTGGACGATGGACGATAGGAGACGGAAACGCATCACGCCAAGGACGCCAAGTGCGCGCCAAGGTTTAGGATTGTTGGGATGGACACTGCATTGTACCTGACCACTACTCAGTCCTCAGTCCTCAGTCCTCATCACTCCTATAGTCCATCGTCCACCGTCCGGTGTGCATTCAACCGGCTTATTGACAGGCCAGTGTATACTAAGTACGGACTTTGAGGAGAGACGTAGCTGTTCGGTGCCCTAGAAAGCTGGTCTGTGGATGGAAGTTGAGCGCGGCGCGCGCCTGCGGGACCTAACTTACGCGATTGTGGACGTGGAGACGACCGGCCTCTCGGCGCGTCTTGGCGACCGCATCTGCGAGGTGGCAGTGGTCCTGACGAGGGGCGAGCAGGTGGTGGACCAGCTACAGACGCTCGTCAACCCCGGTCGCGCTATCTCCTACGGGGCTTCGGCGGTGAATGGCATCACCGACCGCATGGTGAAGGACGCTCCACCCTTCCGCATGGTAGCCTCCCGCGTGCTGGAGATGCTTGATGGCGCGGTGCTCGTGGGCCACAATGCCTCGTTCGACCTTTCTTTTCTCTCCGCCGAGCTACAGTCCGCCGGGTATAAACCCCCCGATAACCCGGTCATAGATACGCTGGCCCTGTCCCGCCGATGCTACTCGTTCCGCTCTAACAAGCTGGGTGAGGTGGCCCGCTCGCTGGGAATAAAGACCGTGGGCCTGCACCGCGCCCTGGCCGATGCCACTATCACCTGGTACGTGCTCAAGCATTTCATGCACGATTTGCAGTCGCAGGGCATCTTCACGCTGGCCGACCTGATACGCATGCAGGGCGCGCTCACCCCGCTTGGCGGCTGGTTCAACTCACCCATCCCGCCCCTCATGGAGTGGGACGGCAAAGACGCCTTCTGCCCCATCCAGGGCCTGCCCCCCATCATCGAGCAGGCGATGCGCGCGCAGACCGCCCTCCGCATAAGGTACAAGGGCAGCGACGGCCAGCACAGCGAGCGGGTAGTCGAGCCTCGCAAAGTGACCCTGCGCGAGACCGCTACGTACCTGGTAGCCTACTGCCACCTCAAGCACGAGGAGCGCACCTTCCGCTTGGATCGAATTCTCGAGCTAAGGGTGGTCGAGAGCGCGGTGGGTTAGTAGAAGCTAGCCTGACACTTTCTAGCCCACTTTCGATTGGCGTTCTAACGCCCACCAATCCCCTGCTGGACCTCTCGGTATCTTCGTTCCTAGACGAAATCCCCTAACCCGGGGAACTATGACCGAGTGGGTGTTACACGCCCACGCTGGATGAACAGCACACCCGTCCATACGAACCAGATTGCTAGTGACAGGACGTAGCTAATCCAGGCGAAGTACGCGATCAAGATGAGACCCGAATAAAGAGGCATCGCATATGTGAGTGCTGTCACGAGGGCAATAGCACCGACTGCTATACTGAACGACTCCCAGCCCGCGCCAAGGATGCCACGCGTGGCTGCCACACAACCTGCCAGGCCTATCCATAGTGACATACACCAGACCGCAATGGGCGTAGCGGTTGCAATGCTCGAGACGCCGCTCACTCCCAACGCGATGGCGACCAGCATGCCTGCCCCTGGTATAGAGACTCCTACGCTCCAAGGCTGAGAGGCCGCGCGCAACTCCTCGTACAGCACGTACACCAACGGGAGCAGCAAGAAGTAGGCAAGCAGGAGAAGCAAATCGGCAAGTGCGTTGGCGAGGTCGTAAAGTTCCCCTCCGAAGCGGAGCACGTGGAGCACCGGGAACAGGATGGCCCCGATGCCCGCAAGGATACGCATGGGGCCTGTGGCCGGTGCGAGTTCGGGTGCGGGTTCATCTTGATACCCGACACGGCGTACTCTAGAAGGGCGGCGACTAGCCATCAATTAAGTCCTGTGTAGTAAGAGCATTCACATGGGCGATTACGCCCCGGCAGGTGTCATACGCGCACGCCGCATGAACATCACGCCCGTCCACAGCACCCAAATTAAGATAGCCAGGGCGTAGATACCCCAGATGTATAATCCGGCGGGGCTAACGAAGCCGAACATGATATTTACAATTGCTGCCACAAGAGCGAGAGCACTTATTGCCATGCTGAACAGCGCCCACACGCGCCCAAGGATGCGCTGCGAAAAGGCCACGTAACCTGCCAGTCCTATCCACAACGACAGGCAAGTGACTGTGAGGATTGCGGCGCTTGGACTGTCCAGGCCGAAGATAACTCCCGTGGCTACACCAACGGGTACGCCTACCCCCAAAACGGACACCCACGTGCCCAGGGGCGGCGAGACTGCGCGCAGCTCCTGGTACAACACGTACACCAAAGGGAGCAGCAAGACATAGGCAAACAGGAAGATTATCCCGGCACGGGTGTCGGGGGGATGGGCACGCTCTATATCGAAATTGATGAACAGGATAGGGAGGACGTTGCACACCGGGAACAGGAGAGCCGCGAGGCCCGCAAGGATACGCATGGGGTTTATGGCCGGTGCTGGCTCAGGTTCATCTTGAAACCCGACGCGGCGCACTCTGTCGGGACGACCGGCATCCATAGATTACATCCTTTGTATTGTGAATACTGTTCTGGCTTCCGTCAAACAACAGAGTGTTGAGCCTCGTCTAACAAGCAGGTGATAAGCAAACATGAGTCACTCCTAAGCGGTGGGTGACTCATGTTCGTCAATGTCTTCTTCGTACCGGCTCGGAAGCTCGATTGCCGCGCCTTACAGGTACTCGTGCAGGTCTTCGCTGAACTTCTCCAACGCATCGCGCTTCAATTCGTACATTACGCGATTGTCCTGGTTCACCTCGTTGATGAGGCCCGCTTCGCGCAGCACCCGCATGTGGCGGGAGATGGACGACGGGGTGATGCCGCACTTGGCGGCCAGGCGCGAGCCGTAGTACTCGTTGTCCTTGGCGATGGCGCGCAGGATGGTCATGCGGGTGGGGTCTTCCAGGGCGCGGGCGACTGCCACGATGCGGCGTTGGACGTGGGCCATAGCGTTGCGGTGCTCGTCCGAGGTGAGCGCGTCGTAGATGATGATTAGCTGCCCGTAGCCGTAGAGGATCATCGAGGACATGCTGAGGAAGAGGGACGGCACCAGCTGCACCTTCTCCAGTGGGTAGCCTTCGGGGAACTCGCGGGGCAGAGTGCGGTTGGCGAGGAAGCGCTCCTGCACGGCGGTCAGGCGGTCGGGGCCGAGCGACTGGGTGCGCTCCCGCACGCTCTCCTCCCAGGCGGGCTTGAGGCGGGCGATCTGGTGCCGGTAGCTCTGCTGCCAGTATGTGCGCAGGAGCCTCAAGAGGCGGGTGCGCAGGGTGTCGGCCTCGGTGGCAAGCAGTTGGAGTGCCTGCCGCCAGCCCTGGTCGTGTATCCGGTGCTCGCCGCCGTATAGCTTGAGGAGCGCGGCCAGCAGCCTGAGGGGGTGGGACGACATCGCGGCGATTTCCGACGGCTGCATAACGCGGCCCGTGGCGTAGAAGACGAAGTCCTCAGCCGCCATGTTCTCCAGGTAGCGGAAGAAGCCCTCAACGTCGCCGTGATCGGGGTAATCGACCGCAAGCTCCACCAGCCGGTTCTCGAACAGCGTGTAGAAGTAGTCGGCCTCCTCTCGCATTTGGGGCGAGAGGTCGCGCTTGATCTCGGAGGCCCAGGCGTCATGCCGCTCGCCGGGGTGCACCATTGTGCTGAGCGACACGAACATGTCGTAGAGGGGCGAGACCATGAAATTAACCTGAGGCACGGCAGAGGGTGCGTCGGGGGCAACCAGCAGAGGCATATTGACAACTCCTTGTCGGTAGGTTGAGACTACACAGAACGCGAAGAGACTACATAGGGAGCAGGCTCTTTGTGACTAATGCGCAAATAAGTGATTGGCAATTAGCCAAGCGTACAACATTCTACATGGTCGCCTGTTTTATTGTCAATACGTAATTTGCAGGTCTTACCCTCCTCCCTTCTCATAATTGGCGCGCTTACGGACCACACTTGGACTTCGAGTTTGATATTTATACCTCTAGTACAGGGTCCTGATATGTGATATATAGAACTGACTGGCTGTAATTATTCGCAATACTGTTGTGGGATAGCCAAATAGGCATGCGTAGTCGGTATCTGCCTATCCAAGGAGGCCAACCGTGCTATTCTCTAGATTCGCCACCAAGAGATCAAGTGTTGTCGCGTTCTGTCTCATCTCTCTGGTAGTTAGTACCCTCTCACCAGCGACAACAATAAGCTCCTCTCTCCAGCAGGTGTCCGACAAACCCCGTACCTTAACCGGCCCGGTGTCTCGTCCGCAGGTACCGGGAGTGGCGTGGTTCGAGGCAACGGGTCACACCTTGCGCGGGACCTTCCTGGACTACTGGCAGAAGAACGGCGGCCTGGCCCAATTCGGGTATCCCATCACGGAAGCGTTTTTCGAGCCTTCCGGCCCGGACAACTCCCCGGTACTGGTGCAGTATTTCGAGCGCAACCGCTTTGAACATCACCCTGAATATGTCGGCACTCAGCATGAGGTTCTCCTGGGCACCCTTGGTAGAGAGTTCCACGCACAAGATGCTCCTGCGCCTGCCATGCCTGCACCCGCCCGCTACTTCCCTGAGACCGGGCACAACCTTTCGGGCGCGTTCAAGGCGTACTGGGAGATACATGGCGGCTTACCGATACATGGCTATCCTATAACGGAGCAGTTTGAGGAAAAGAACCCCCTCGATGGCAGGACCTACTTAGTGCAGTACTTTGAGAGGTCGCGGTTCGAGTTGCACCCGGAGAACGCAGGTAGCCCCCATGAGGTACTGCTTGGGCAGCTAGGCACGCAACTGAGCCAGAAGAGAGGCTATCCCTACGGCTGGTATCCACCTGCTTCACACGCGGCTGACCTGTCCTGGATTTCGGGTTACGTTGAGCTGTACGGAGAGTCATGGTGCTTAGGGATTGACTGTGGCTGCTCGCTATTCAGCTACAGCGCTGATGGGCTGACATTGCAACTAAATAGGCTGAATGGAAACCAGTATCCCTTTGCTAGGCGAGACGTCCAAACAAAGAAGCTTATGGTGGTTTTCGGTCGTATGGTTAAGGCTGGTGAGCGTGTATCTGTGTGCCCTGCTTACACAGAAGCGCCTATTTATCTGGTCGAAAGGGTCCAACCCAATCCAGCAGATTAGAACCAGCACAGTCAGGATCGAAATGGAAGTACCCTGCTCCGTGATAGAGGGCACGAGTTAGCAAGGAGAAAGCCCCCGTGAAGACCCGAATAATTCATCGACATAACCGAACTCAAGTTAGCCGCATACGGAGTCTGGTCCCAGGGGCACTGGCATTGGTCTTGGCGGTTCTAGGCTTATCGCTCCTTGTATCAGGTGCTACCTCAGCCGCCAGTACTTCCGCCCTGCAACAGCAGGTCCCAAAGCCACGCCTGCTTACAGACCCCGTGGCAGACCCCAAGCAAGCCGGAGTGCAGTGGTTCGAGCCTACCGGCCACACCCTCAGAGGCAGCTTCCTCGACTATTGGAACAAGCATGGTGGGCTTGCTCAGTTCGGCTATCCCATAACAGAAGAGTTCACCGAGCCTCTAGGGCCGGATGGTGCGCCTGTCATGGTGCAGTACTTCGAGCGCAACCGCTTTGAACATCACCCTGAGCACGCGGGCACCCCCAACGAAGTGCTCCTGGGTACTTTGGGTAGAGAGTTCCACGCACAAGACCCCGCTGCTCAATCCTTACCCGCACCCGCCCTCTACTTTCTAGAGACGGGCCACAATCTCTCTGGAACGTTCAAAACATACTGGGAGACGCATGGAGGTCTAGCAGTACATGGCTACCCTATAACGGAGCAGTTTGATGAACAGAACCCGCTCGACGGTAGGTCCTACCGAGTGCAATATTTTGAGCGGTCGCGGTTCGAGTTGCACCCGGAGAATGGAGGCAGCCCGCATGAAGTACTGCTGGGGCAGCTAGGCACGCAGTTGAGCCAGAAGAGAGGCTATCCCTACGGGTGGTATCCGGCCGCTTCACACGCGGCAGATATGTCTTGGGTGTCGGGTAACGTTGAGTTGTACGCAGATTATTTTTGCGCTGCCGATTTCTGTGGTTGTTCGCTGTTGCGCTTCGGCATGGACGAACAGGTACTACAACTGAACACGCAGAATGGTGGACAGTACCTATTTCACAATCGAGAATTCGCAACAAGAAAACCTTTGGTGATATTCGGCCGGATGGCTAGAGTTGATGAGCACAAGTATGTGTGCCCGGCTGAGACACGAATTCCTATTTATCTGGTCGAGAGAGTCCAGTCCAATCCAGCCGATTAGAACCGGCATAGTCAGGCAAGGTAAGAAAAAGGAGAAGCGTGGGCACGGTACGTCCTCCAACGTGCCCCTACGATTCTATGTAAGCGTCGGCCTCTATCTCCACCAGCATCTCCTCCGAGATGAGGCGGCTTACCTCTACCATCGTGGCGGCGGGACGGATGTCGACAAAGAACTCGCCGTGCGCCCGGCCTATCTCCTCCCAGCGGCTGATGTCGGTCACGAACATACGGGTGCGCACCACATCGGCCATGCTAGCCCCCGCCATTTGCAGGGCGCGCTCGATGTTGCGCAATGTCTGCACCGTCTGCGCGTAAGCGTCACCAGGCCCCACTATGCTGCCGTCGCTGCCGGTGGCAGTGGTGCCCGACACATGGATGTATGGCCCCACCCGCACCGCCCTCGAATACCCCACAACCGGCTCCCACGGTGCCCCCGTGCTGTAGTTCTTCCTCACCAAGCCACCCCTCCCCACAAAAAATAGAGGGCACACAGCCGAACCGTGCACCCTCTTAAACGAATTGCGAAATTGGAATTTCGAATTGCGAATTTAGTAGATGTCCAGCAAATTCGCAATTCGAAATTCCAATTTCGCAATGTCTCCTACGGTACCATTTCCGTGAATACCACCAGGCGCTTCTCGTAGTTTTGCGTGGCGCGGTTGAAGGTGCCCTGGCAGGTGATTAGGTTGAGACGCGTCTGCTTGCTCGGCCCGAACACGTCCATCAGCGGGCAGTTGTTCCAGACGCACAGTACCTGCTTGGTGACCACGAAGGCGCGGTCCCGGCCCCTGTCGTCGCGCACGTACACGCGGTCTCCGGCCTTGAGCTTGTCGAGGTGGAAGAAGACCGCCTCCGGGATGCCGTACCAGTTCAGGTGGCCGTCCATTACGGAGTTGCCGGGGTTGCCGGGGATGGTGCCGGGCTTGAACCAGCCGACGTTCATAGCTTCCTTGGGGATGTCCATGTTGTTGTCTTTGTCCACGCCCAGGTGCTCCACCTTGGAGACCACGCCCATTGTCGGTATGGTGAGGTAGGCGGGCAGGCTAGGCTTGGCGGCGGGCAGCTTCTCAGGGCCTTTGCCGTTGGGGCCGTAGCGCCACTCGAAGTAGTGCTGGCCGATGTTGCCCATCTGCACCTTCCAACCGGCGGGCTGGTCGGGGGCGTAGGTGAGCACGCGCCGCTCGAACGCCTGGATAAGCACTTCCTGCTGCTTGCCGCCTATCTTGACGTTGGCCCAATACGCGTCGGAAATCGGCAGGCCCATCGCGAACACCCACGGGTCGAGGAAGGGCTTGCTGGCGGTGCCGATACCCTGGCGTACCTGGGCCTTGCTGTTCAGGAAGTCCCAGAAGACGCTCGGTATGTTGTGCCCGGTCAGCTTCTCGAAGTAGACGATCTTCGCCTCTGCAAGCTTCGTCTTGGAGGCGTCTTCGGTCACGTCGCCGGTGCGGCTGATGCGCTGCGAGGCGAAGCCACCCTTCGACTTGTCGGGCTGGCGCTTCTCGCCCGCCGAGGTGTTCGCCACGCTACCGAAGGAGGCGTACATGGGCGCATTGCCGTCGTCAGGATCGGAGGCGAGATTGATGCCCGCCGGTTTGCCTGTGACGAATTTGCTATTGCCCATCTGCATCTGGCCCGATATAAGCTCTACCGTCAGCAGGCCGTTGGTCACGAAGCCGTTAGAGGTGGGACTGGTCCTGGGATTGTTGATCTCCATGCGGGCCTTGTCGAAGTACTGCACTAGGCGCATCTTGGAGCCGTCGGGCGCTTCTTCGTAGGCTTCCAGGCCCGCCGACATGGGAGCGGGGCCCCAGGTCCACGAGCGAGCTACCGACTTGGCGGCCACAAGCTGGTCGTTGCGCATCCACACCGACTCAAACGCCGAGTCCGCGAATGGCAGTGACGCGGGTAGAGCCTGGGCCTTTGGCGGGGCCTGGGTAGGCGCGGCATACGACGAGAAGGGGAACGCGGTCAGCACCAGGGTGGCCGCCAGGGTGGTAGTTGCGAATTTCGAGTAACGGGGATTCTTACCGAGTTTCATGTGGGCTTATCCTATCTCGTGAGTAAGTGCATGGGTCTAGAACGTACCTCTATTCGTACGAGCATAAGGGCAAATAACTTGGCTTTATCTTACCATTAGTAATACGGCCGTTGCAAGGAATTAGATTACATAATCATTACTAAAGTCCTACAAGAGCGCCCGGTAGTTCTCCTCGCCCACATACTACGACACCCCCAGAGATGTTAGTGGGGGCGTTATATAAGTGGCCTGACGTAGAAATGAAGAGGGAGATTCTTGGCAATCTCCCTCTTACTCGTTTTAGCTCACGGAGCCTTCTACTTCCGTGCCGGGACCTGGCAGTTGGGGAAGAATGTACCCGCTACGATCTTGGCAGCCTGCCCCCTGGTGACGTTCACCCCCGGCCTGAAGTATGCGCCGGGGCATGGTTCGCCCACGGCTCCACACGAATAGCCGGAGATGATATTGTGCATCACGGCCCGCTCTATGTATATGTAGAAGGGTTGTGCAGGGGGCACATCGTTGAAGGTCTGCCCGCCAGGTGTCTCGTTGTACCCGGCTACCGAGGTGGCTATCTTCGCCAGTTGTCCCCTGGTGAGGTTGGCACCCGGTCTGTAGTACGTACCGGGGCACGGCTCGCCCGCGCCACCGCATGGATAGCCCGAGATAGCTCCGTGGCCGCGCACCCTCTCTATATACAGCCAGAAGGGGCTGGTCGATGGTACGTCCTCGAAACTCTGCTGATCCGCAGGAATAGCGTCAGAGTAGCCCGCGGCGTTAGACACGATCTTGGCAATCTGACCGCGTGTGATGTTGTCGTTGGGGCGGAAGCACGGGGAGCCGTTCGGGCAGTTGGCAGCGCCCGAGTAACCGGAGAGCACGTTGCGGCAGGCCAGGCACTTGATGTACTCGTAGAAGGGCGTGCCCGGCCCCGCGTCTGCGAACCGTATAGTGCACATCACAGGCTGGCAGGGATTACGGTAGACTTCTCCCATCCATACACGCCAGAAGTCATCTTCTTCGCGTCTTGTGCCAACAGCCAGGACATAATCATGGGCAGGCGCCGCGACGGAGAGCAACATACCTGCCTCTTCATGCGGAGAACCATCACCGGGATTGGGCACGACGCTCCACTCTAGGCCATCCCAGTGCAAGGTCATTATCTCCTGGGAGCCTTGGCTATGGTCATAGCTCGACCCAATCGCCCACATGTCGTTGGGCGAGACTGCGTCTATCCTTCCCAACCCATAGCTCGTAGGACCCGGATCAGGCCCGGGAACCAGGGTCCACTCTTCCCCATTCCAGTGCTCGATGGCAGGCTGCCCGTCGATTGAGCCTATTATCCAGGCGTCGTCCACGTCCAGCGCCACCACGTCGCTCAGACCGGCATTGGAACCCGGAACACCCGGTACAACACTCCACTCGCTGCCGTCCCAGTGCGCGATCAGGCCACCCTCACCGACCGCCCACACGTCATCAGCCGCACGCGCATCTATCGCCGTCAAAATACGCGAGTCGGGTGCCGGTACTAAAGTCCAGGCTGTGCCGTCGTAGTGGCCGATCCTGCTTTTGCCGCCACTTTGCCAGTGATCGGTGCCTACAGCCCAGATATCGTTGGCAGATGCGGCGGACAACGCTGTGAAGTAAGCTCCTATGCGTGGTGCTACTTGGCAGTCCTCTCGCAATTTGCAGTGGATGACTAGCCCTCGCTGGTTGGCTTCCGAGCTATAGCTGCCTACGGCCCACATCTCGCCAGGCCCCACCGCTGTCACGTCAGTGAGGTTAAAGGTCTCCTCTGTTCCGCCGAGACTATGTAGTCTGCCCCCATACGACCAGCCTGATCCGTCCCAGTGTTCGATTTCGGGGACCATCCCATTGTTGCCGTTCCACACACTACCAACGGCCCACGCATCGTCTTGAGTCCACGCAGACACTCCGTTCATGCTGCCCAGCCCCCCGCTGTAATCGGGGGGTGCAACCTCCCAGGCGGGTACGCACGTAGTTGGGGTCGCGGAAGCCATGGCTGAGGGCGTGGCTGACGCTGTGGCAGATTGCGTGGATGACTCTGTGGGCGCTTCGGTAGGGGATACCGTCTGTGACGGGGTGGGAGACACGGTGGGCGTGTCTGAAGCTTGCGACGATGAAGTGGTGGGAGTGAAAGTGAACAGGAAGATAAGGCACGCCACAAGAGCGAACAGGTAGAGGAGAGACCTTAGTCGAGGTAGTAGTTTTAGATGGTCCATATCAGAATGTTCCTCCCCATCGTTCAGTGGACGGAATAGAACGATTAGCGGTGACCCGACGTATCACGCACGTCTGAAGCACCCTTAGTATAGAAGCATACAAGGCTGAGGTAGAGGTATGAGTATAGCCCGGTAGATAAGGACCGGAGCGCTAAGCCGGTTTTTGTGGGGTCAGTCCGTGTTTCTGCCGGAGCGTAGTGAGTTCCTCTGCAAGCGGTCCACGCTGTGCTGAACTATGTCTCCGCGCCCGTTTTCGTTGTCGTGCATCTTCGCCTACCTTCGTTCGCCCGAGCAGCCCATAAACCCGCGGGAATTAGTGCCGTTGTGTTTCCATCACCTGAGCAAGTGTATGGGTCTAGAAGGTACGTCTATTCGCACGAGCATAAAAGCGCGTGACCTGATCTTATCTTACCATTTGTAGCAGGACCGTTGCAAGATATTAGGTTGCATAATCATTACTAAAGTCCTACAAGAGCGCCCGGTAGTCCTCCGGTGTATCCACGTCCGCGGGACGCTCCTCGGCCGCGAAGGGCACCACGCAGGCCAGTTCGGGTTGCCGGGCCACAATTTGCCTCCCCCCGGTGTCGCCCTCTAGCGCCGCCAGCAGAGGGAAGATTTCGCGGGAGAAGATGGTTGGCGGTCCGAACTGCTCTCCATAGCGGGGTATTGTCACCGGCATGCGCTCCCGCAGGAACGCCTCCACCAGCCGCTCGAAGATGCGCCTCGTCACTTGTGGCTCGTCGCCCAGCACCACCAGCACCGCCTCTATATCCGGGTCCAGGGCCAGCACACCCGCCGCGAGAGACGTGCCCATACCCTCCATGTAGCGCGGGTTGGCTACGCAATGCACCGGCAGCCCCGCCAAGCTGCTTTCCAGTTCCGGTAGGTCCGGGCGCACCACGACAATCCTCTGAGAGGGTTGTAGGGCCAGCACGTTCTCCACGGAGTGACGCAGCAGCGTCTTGCCGTCGCTCATGGGCAAGAGCATCTTGGGTGCCTGGCGCATACGCGTGCCAAGCCCCGCCGCGAGCACTATAGCCGCTATATGATGATCTTTGAGGGCAGGTAGTTGAGGTTGCATGTATGCTAACGATCCTGTTACGGCAACAATTTCTGACTTGCTTGCACTATTCTACGGGTCTATCTTATAGCGCCTGTGCCGGTACCCGCAACGTGTGTAGTCGTGCGACCTACGGGACCACACTCCCCCCTGTCATCCTGAACGCAGTGAAGGATCTCAAGAAAGTGGTATCACCTTGCTGTTGGATGACGGCCCCTGAGGTGCTGAAGGTTCACCATCGGAGCAAGACTACCTTCTTGAGATCCTTCACTGCGTTCAGGATGACAGGGGGAGCAGGATCGCCGGCTTTGAGCCAGGCGTGCACACGCTAGAGATTTGCCGTGAAGCTTCGAAAGCCCATATACTCAGCATATCCTATCGCTCCGCGACGACAGCGGGCCGTTTCACAATGCCTAGTAAGAACCGCCAACGAAACATACGCTCATCTCAGACCGGCACGCAAAGTCGCCGGGTGGCCCGTGATGTCTCCAGCAACAGGTCAGAGTCTCCTCCACCCCAGCACCCGCGTATGCCGAGGCTTGCGAGCCTGCTGCCTGTGCTGCTAGTGCTCGGCGCAATGGTCGCCGTGTTCGCTCTGGACCCATTTGCAGCCAGGGTGCGGCGCGCGGTTGCCCACCCCGACGCCGGTCCGCTGGTGGAGAATGTTACCTACTGCACGGCCGGTGGGGTCGATCTCAAGCTGGACCTGTTCCTGGCTAAACCCTCCTACCAGGGTCCGCGGCCGCTGCTGGTGTACGTGCACGGCGGCGGCTGGACGGAGGGCGACAAGACCTGGGTGGACCGCATTATGAGTTCCGGCGAGCTTGCTCTGCACGGCTACACTGTAGCTGCGGTCAACTACAGGCTCGCCCCGCGTCACCCCTGGCCCGCTCAGATCGAGGACGTGAAGTGCGCCATACGCTTCCTCCGCGCCCACTCGCAAGAGTACAACATAGACCCCGGCCGCATAGGAGTCTGGGGTGAGAGCGCAGGGGGCCATCTTGCCGCCATGCTGGGTCTCACTGGACAAGAGGATGGCCTGGAGGGTAGCGGCGGCTATGCTGGGCAATCGAGCCGGGTGCAGGCGGTGGTGGACATGTTTGGCCCTGCCGACCTGGTGGCTATGGGTGCCGAAGCGCCTCAGAACCGTCTGATGGGCTACCTGCTGCTCGGCACGACGCCCACCGAGGCCCGGTTGCGCAACGCCAGCCCCGTCGCCTACGCCTCGCCCGACGATCCTCCCTTCCTGCTGATGCACGGCGAAAAGGACGACCTGGTGTCCTTCTCCCACTCGACCGCGCTACGAGATAGGCTTCTCGCGGCGGGGGTGCCCGTGACCCTGGTGCCGGTCCGCAACGGCAGCCATGTCTTCGTGCCACGGGGCGGGCCGATAAGCCCTTCCGGCCAGGAGATTAAGGCGCTTGCGACCCGCTTCTTCGACCTCTACCTTAACCCCTGACCATCTCCTCCCTCTTTATAGCCGCCGAAAAATGCTATACTGGTGCCGTGAAGACGATGCGGGACTAGGTACCTGCCTCAACTTTGCGTGCCGCGTGTGCGGCGGGAGGGCCTTTAGTGCTCGACGGTGGCGTTTTCAAGTGCCCGGCGTGCGGGGCTTCGCTGAAGGTACAAGGCGACAGCCCTCAAGTGGAGTGCCCCTATTGTGGCAGCACAATCGTCGCGCCCGCGAGCCTGCGTCCTCCGCAACCGGCGACACCCGCACATGCGCCACACTACACAACCGTTGTGGTGGTGCAGCCCCCGCCCCAGCCGGTCTACTACCCGCCTCCCGTGCACGACACTACGCCGCCGAGGGGTACCAGGCGCTCGGATATCGGCGCTTTTGCGCTCTGGGTGCTGGCCCTGCTCATCTTCGTGCCCTTCTTCTTTGTCGTGTTTGTGGCCTTCACCAACCCCCGGCTGTTCGATGAATGGACCCTCGTCAGCTACGGCAGGTTGGAGACCACGTTCGGCGGCAAGGGAGAGGCACCGGGCCAGTTCGTAGACCCGGCAGGCATAGCGGTGGACGGCGAAGGTAACGTCTATGTCCTGGAATACAGCAGTAGTAGGGTGCAACGCTTCGACGGCACAGGCAAGCTGCTGGGCAGTTGGTCGGTCGGGCAGTACAGCCGGTGCATAGCGGCAGACCGCACGGGCCACGTTTACGTTGGTACCAACTCCGGCATAGTAAAGCTAGCTGGTGACACCGGCGAACCGTTGGGCCGGATGGACTTCGACACACCCGGCGACCAGGTTGAGAGTGTTGCCGTAGGCCCGGATGGTGGCGTGGTGCTGGCGCGTTCCGGGCCACCCGCAGCCATTGTGCGGCTGAACGGCGAATTGCAGGAGACCGGCCAGTACCCCGCGCCACCGACCGAGCCGCTGGGCAGCCGGGAGGTTCTCAGCTTAGCGGTGGACGGCATAGGGCAGGCATATGTACTCGACAGGCGCAACAATGAAGTGTACAAGTTCAGTGCTACGGGGAGCCAACTGGCGCGCTTCGGGGTTGGTAAGCAAGGTCCGACCTTCGCGATAGCCCTAGATGCCGCAGACCGCGTGTTCGTGAGCGACGAGCGGTACGTACAGGTGTACGACAGTGCGGGCGGCTACCTGGGGCGCGTCACCCTGCCCAACAACGTGGGACCGATACATTCCCTGGCTTTCGGCCCCCGCGACGAGCTGTACGCGCTGTCAGCACAATCCGGCATGGTTTACAGGTTCGCGATCACTAAGTGATGATGGACGATGGACGATAGGAGACGGAACCGCCAAGACGCAAAGTACGCCAAGGGCGCGCCAAGATTAGGATTGTTTGGTACTCTCCGATCACTCATCACTCATCACTCATCACTCATCACTCATCACGTTTCACGTTTCAGCACCCAACCTGTATAATTTACTATGCGTAAGAAACTTTCTACCTTGCTCCTTCCCGCCCTCGTCGCTGCCTTTGCTTTGCTGCTGGCCGCTTGCGGGGCTGCTACACCCGATGCGCCGCCCGCTGATGTGACCTCACCTGCCACGTCCTCTTTGCAGGCCCAGGGCGCTGCCGCTACCGCTACTGCGTGGGTGCCTCCTACCGCGCAGGCCGGTACGCCCATACCCGGTGCTGTGGCTACCCTCACGGCCGCGCCTCCTCTTGAGAAGGCCACCATTACCCTGACCAACAAGGCAGGCGAGCAGTTCGTCATGACCGTCGAGATCGCGGACACCGATGAAGCGCGCGGCCTCGGCCTGATGTACCGCCCCAGCATGGACCCCGACGCCGGTATGCTGTTCGACTTCGGGGAGGACACCACCGCAAGCTTCTGGATGGCGAACACCATCCTGCCATTGAGCATCGCCTTCATCCAGGCGGATGGCACCATAATCGACATCAAGGACATGCAGCCCCTGGATACCACCAGTGTCGGCCCCGGTGCGTCCTACCGCTATGCGCTGGAGACGAACCAGGGCTACTTCCGGGTGCACAACATCGCGCCGGGCGACAAGGTAACCCTACCCGGCGAGCAGAGCGCGGTTATCCCAGGCATGCCCTCCTGCCAGTGCGTTGTAGCGAATTGCGGCACCCCACAGTAGTAGCATGATCGACAATCTCGAATTGAGGACACCTGAGTATGGAACCTGATAGCGCGACTCGGAGTAACCGCTGGCTGGAAAGGTCCGGCGTAGAAGGCGAGGCTTACGACGTCCAGTACACCGTGCGCGCTCAGGCCGGAGAGAACGTCCACGGGGAAGCCGACTTCGTGCAGGCGTTTGGACCTAAATCGGTGCTGGATGCCGGTTGTGGCACGGGGCGCGTGGCTATCGAATTGGCGCGGCGCGGCATTGACGTGGTTGGCACCGATATTGACCCGCGCATGCTGGAGACCGCCCGCCGCAAAGCCCCTCACCTGCAATGGCACCAGGGCGACCTCGCCACAATCGACCTGGGGCGAAAGTTCGAGGCCATAGTCATGGCGGGCAACGTGATGATATTCCTCACGGCGGGTACGGAGGGTGCGGTGCTCAAGAACATGGCCCGGCATTTGGCTCCCGGTGGTGTGCTCATCAGCGGCTTCCAACTCGGCACCGGCTACCTTGACATCGAGGAGTACGACCGCCTTGCTGAAGAAGCGGGTCTACGCGCCGTCGAACGCTGGTCCACATGGCAGCGCGACCCGTGGGATAGCCGCAGCACTTATGCGCTGAGCGTTCACGGGCTTGGTGTCTAGTTAGAACTGTAGCTAACGGTGCCATGAAGGTCCTGTTTACCACCCACCCCACCGCCAGCCACTGGCACCCCCTTGTTCCCCTCGCACAGGCGTTGGAGGCGGCGGGCCACGAGGTTGCATTCGCTACCTCGCCCGGCTTCTGCCCGACAATAGAGGCGAAGGGCTTCCGCTGCTTTCCCGCCGGGGCGGATGACCTTCCCGAGGAGCGGCAGCAGCGCAGAGAGCAAATGGTGGGGCTTAGCCCCCAGGAGGAGACGTTCTTCACTTTGCGGCATGCGTTCGCCGGGGCGCGGGCCGAGCGCAGCCTCATGTCCTTGCTCGACATCCTCTATGACTGGCAGCCTGGTGTAGTGGTGCGAGAGAACACCGAGTTCTCGGGCTGTGTCGCCGCTGAACACGCAGGAGTACCTCATGCTGTCGTACAAATAACGGCTGCCTGGCCCTTCTTCCTGGACGCTATAGGGCCGCCCGTCGAGCGCCTGTGCGAGCTAGTGGGTCTACCTGCCGAGAACCCCGGCGAACTGTTGCACCGCTACTTGTTGCTGTCACCGCGCCCTCAGAGCCTCTGGAACCCTTCCGTCCCGGTGCCACCTACCGCACATGCCTTCAGGTACTCGGGTTTCAGCCAGTCCGGTAAAGAAGAGTTGCCCCGATGGGTCGCGGAGTTAGACAGACAGGGAAAACGGCCTACCGTGTATGCGACCCTAGGCACCTTCGACAACGAAAGGACCGATATCCTCAGGGCGATCCTCGAAGGGCTTCAAGACGAACCACTCAACCTGATACTTACCGTGGGCCGCAACCGAGACCCCCTGGAGTTTGGCGAGCAACCTGCCAACGTACATGTAGAACGCTACATCCCGAACAACCTGCTGCTACCTTATTGCGATATGGTGCTCTGCCACGGCGGCTCCGGCACAATGATGGATGCCCTGAGCCTGGGTCTGCCGATGGTGCTGATCCCAATCGCGGCGGACCAACCTGAGAACGCCCGGCGTTGCGCGGAGTTGGGTGTGGCACGCGTTGTAGAGGCGGACGGGCATACAGGGTCGCAACTAGCGCACGCCATCCGAGACTCCACGCGGGAGGTGCTGGGGACTGCTCACTATCGGGAAGCCGCGCAACGGCTACGCAGGGAAATCGAGGAGTTGCCGGACCTGGAATACGCGGTGACGTTGCTGGAGAGACTGGCAGTCGAGCGCAAGCCTTTTGTGTCGTCGCGGGTTTAAGCGTTCTTATGCCCCCAAGCAACTTGCGAGGATAGCCTCCACCGTCTCGTCTGCCGTCTGGTTGGAGCTATCGATCCAGGTGCCTGCACCCGCCATCGTCTTGCGCAACTCGCCGTCGAGATATTCAGCCCAGGCCGCTCCCAACGGCGGCTTGCCCCGGTGGCTGTCGCGGTGTTGCACTACTTCGGTCCGTGGTGCGAGCACTACCAGGCTGAAGGGGTAGCCCCGTAGGTCCTCCCGCAGATGTTCCCACCGCTCCCCGATGATAATGTCATCGAGCACCACCGAGAAGCCGTTGTCATAGAACGACTTGCCGAGCAGGCACATGTTCCTCAATCGCAGGCGTAGTTGCCGCCCTGCCTCAGCCGAAGGCGGGCCAGGCTCGCCCACCCACTCATCCCCGGAGACGATCATCCGCTGCAACGCATCCGCTTCGACGTGCACCCCACGCTCGAACCGCCCCGCCAGCAAACGCGCCACGGTACTCTTCCCCGCGGCCTGTATCCCTGTCACAACAATGATTGTAGGTTCGGTAAGCAAGGATTAATATTGGGTGGTAGACAACGGCTAGTGAGCGCTCATGCTAAGAACTCATTTCAAGACCTAGAAGATAAAGGTTGTAGGGGCAGGCCCCCGTGCATACCTGGTACTAATCTCCAACTAGGGCAGGCCCCCGTGCCTGCCCCTACGTTGGTCTTGAAATACGCTCTAAACTGGAGACCGTGGACTACTGCTTGATTGGTGTTCACCCCTGATCAGATATGGCTAAGCCTTCGCTCGCATTCCAGCCGTGATCTTTCACTCGTTTTTCAGGACCCGCGTAGTTAACGTCTGTACCCTGGGGATTAGCTCTCTCAATAGTGTAGTTGGGAAGCTCAATGCCCACGATATAGGCTCCCTTCCATACTCCATAACAAACCATATGAATCCAGGACAGCGGTGCATGCAGCAGATCATCGAACCTGGAAGCATAGTCAGTGGGTGATCGGAGCATATCTTTAGAGATCAAAAGCCGCCCACCTGAATCCAAGGTAGCGGGACGAGGAACCTCAAACAGCAGCACCTCATGCACAGGAACAGGAAGTGGTTCCAAACCTTCAAGCAACGTAAACAGCCTTTGCAGATGGTCGGATAGTGCCTTCATAGACTTTCCCGGACACTACTTCACGATACGTTTTTTGAGCTACCCGGATCGTTCAAGAACCTCAATAATCGTGCCGTTTGACCGCCCATCGGCCATCGTCTATCGTCCCGCCACCGGCTTCCCTGCCGTTCTTCGGCGGCGCGGGGGCTTGCTGAGGCGGATCTTCCAGACGACGCCCATCGCTTCCGTCACGATCCTGCCGTTCATCTTACTTAGCCCCACACGGCGGTCCGCGAAGATGATAGGAGTCTCTTTGATTTTGAAGCCGAGTTGGTGCGCCCTGTAGGTCACTTCGATCTGGAAGGAGTATCCGTTGGAGCCGATACTGTCGAGGTCGAGGGCCTCAAGCACCTGTCGCCGGAACGCTTTGAAGCCACTGGTGAGGTCACGATACGGCGCGAAGAGAATGGTCTGGGCGTAGAGCGAGCCGCCTTTGCTGATGAACTTGCGCAACAGCGACCAGTTCCGCGTGCCCCCGCCCTTGATGTTGCGCGACCCAAGCACCAGGTCGGCCCCTTTCTCTATCTCTCGCATGAACTGGGAGAGGTGCGCCGGGTCGTGCGAGAAATCGCAGTCCATCTCGAACAGCACGTCGTAATCGCGCGCCAGGCCCCACCTGAAGCCAGCTACGTATGCCCGGCCTAATCCCTCTTTTTTCTCGCGGTGCAGCACGAACACGCGGCCCTGGTGCTGCTCCGATAGCCGGTCCGCTAGCTCCCCCGTGCCGTCGGGCGAGTTATCGTCCACGACGAGTACGTGGTAAGGCCCGCGCTGAAGTATCTCCTCCACGAGGGGCTGCAAGTTCTCGATCTCGTTGTACGTGGGCAAAATAATAAGTGGTTTCAACGCCAAGTGTTTGCTCCTAGTGCCGCGCACCACCGCTCATGGGGTGGGCTGATGTACCGGCCCTGCCGGGGTGCGCGTGAGGCTTTCAGCATCGACGGTTTGGCCTAACGCCTTAATCTGCGCGGCGTTCTCGTCTTCGTAAATAAGGTCTTCCACCTCACGCTCGCGCCAGAAGGGGCTGAGCCATACATACAACGAGTAAAACAATGGCAAGGTGTATACCACCAGGGCCGCCGTGATCTGGATGTTGCGTATTTCGGTGCGGTTCCACAGCCAGATGAAGTCCCACACGAAGTAGTTGCCGACCGCCCCTATGCAGAAGAGCACCGTGCGGTTGGCATAAGTATAGCGGGCCAGGGGCGCGGTGAGGGCCACCAGCCACATCAGGTACCAGGGCTGGAACCAGAGCGTGGCAAAGGCCAGGTAGACGAAGATTACCTCGTAGAAGCTGCTGAGCGTGCGGTCCATGAGCCGGTCACGCTCGGCCGGGGTGACGGCGTTCCTGCTACGGAAGACACGTACAGCCAACCCCAAAGTGACCAGCCCCACGAGCGCCAGCGCACCGTTACGCACCAGCGACTCGGCCGTGGGCACGTCAATCTGGTAGTTGTGCACCAGCACGTCGAGCATAACCTTGGGTATCGAAGCGGTGAAGAGGCTCTGCCGCCCCAGCGCCCCGATGCTCTGCCAGCCCTGCCAGAAGGGAGCGTAAAAAGCCACCGCCAGGGCCACAGCTAACAGAGCCGTTATTATCAGAGTGCCCAGGGCCTCACGGTTGCCAATGCCACTTCCGGTGCTGCTATCCCTGCGTCGGCCCAGCACCTGCGCCCGGTCGCGCCACAGTGCTGCGGCCGCCACCGGCACCAGCAGCACCGGCACAAACTTGGTTAGCGCCCCTGCCATGAGCGCCGGTATCACCGCTGTGCGTCTTGCCCGCACGAACAGGTAGACCGCCGCCAGCAGGAACATTATCATCACCGCGTCGTTGTGCCCGTTGCCCGGTATCTCGAAGAGCACCAGTGGGTTCCAGGCGAAGAAGAGAGTGCCCCGTAGCGCCCAATCGGGCCTGAGCGACCGCAAGATACCGTATGTTAGCGCCACGCTGACCCCGTAGGCCACCGCCACCAGCACCTTGAACAGGATGAGGTTGCGCCAGAGGTCGTCGCCCGCGAGGAAGCTCGTGCCCGCCGACATGGTCTCCCATACGGGGCCGTAGGGTGAGGCATCGCCCCGCCAGGCCACGTAGCTGAAAAATGGGTCGCCGGGGAAGTTGTTGGGCAAGGTGGTGAACGGGTTGAGGCCGTAATGGGCGGTAAGCCGCGCGCGGAAAATTTGGTCGAACAGGTCTGCGGCACCCACGGGGTACATGAAGATGAGGGTGATAGCGAAAGCGGCCGCCCAACCGCAAATCAGCGCCAGGGCAAATCGCCTGTAACCGGCTGATACGTGTAGAGCGGACGGGCATAGTCGGAAGGCCAGGTAATAGCAGGCGAACAACACCAGCCAGGTGATGGCCCACTCATTGGCGGCGGGGGCGGTGTAGCCGTTGATCTTGGCGAGGTCCAGCAGGGGCAGGCTGAAGAAGGTCGAGAGCATGTACGGCTCGACGAAGCCGAGGAAGTAGGCCGCGCTTGAGATGCCGCCGAAGATAACCAGGGGCACCAGCCCCAGCCAGTTGTCCTCCCTCTGGACCGCACGCGTACGCTCGCCCGCGACAATAGCTGCCATCTGTCCCTTCCTACGTGGTTGGATATTATAACACAGCGCCCGCACAACCAAGCCACGGCGGCTTCGGCACTGATTACGTCTCTGCGCCTTTGCTCCGGCACAACTCCGCACAGCGCTCTTGGGCGTAATCCCATGACGAGAACCGGCACCGCTGGCCCGCGCTCACGATGAACGCGGAGTCGCCGAAACTTGTATAGAGCTTCCAAAGCTCCTCTGCGGACATGATTGGTTTGTAGGTGGAGAGCAGGTAGTCGTCAACTATGCGCTTACATGCTGTGATGGCCGCTTCACAAGTGCAGAACTCCCCGAGCGTGTATTCCTCGCCCTTATCCATGTGGTGAAAATTGTCGCTTACGATCACCTTGTATGGATGTGTCTGATCTATCTGTGGCTCCATGTGCGTGCCTCAAAGCAGAGTGGCTAGGGAGGCGCGCAGTGTTAGCAGCCTCAATATCCACTCTCTTATGCTTCCTGATTAAAAGGTGTCGTATGAGGGTTCGCCGAGTACAAAAAGGACCAGAGTACATGCTATTGTGCTCTGGTCCTCTTGATTAGAACACCCTACTTAATCTCTGCGCGTCCTTGGCGTCTTTGCGTCTTGGCGTTTCCGTATCTTCTCGCTTACAGCCCGTTGCCGCAGTTGGTGCAGAACTTGCCGTTCGGCATGTTGGACGTGCCGCAGTTCGAGCAGACCTTGGGCGACTGGTTAGCGCCGCAGTTGGGGCAGAACTTCGTATTCCCCGATATCTGGGCGTTGCAGTTGTAGCAGGTCGCGGTGGTCGCGTGCACCTGGGACTGGCCGCCGGCCTGCGCTCCCTGCTGCTGGCCGCCCTGCATACCCTGGGCGATGATCTGGGCCATGCCCGCGCCTAGACCCATACCGGCACCGAGGCCCATACCTGTGCCCGCCGCGTCACCCATGTTGCCGCCACCGCCACCGCCACCGCCGCCCTCACCGAGGTTCCCCACGGCCTGGGCCGCCTGGTACTGCATGTAGGCTTGCATGTTGCCGACCACGCCCATGCCGGTGCGCTCGTCAATCCTCTTCTGCACTTCCTCGGGAGGAGTGATCGAGGTGATGAAGAACGCCTTGAGGTTGAGGCCGAGGTTGGCGAAGTCCTCCGTAACGGCCGTGCGCAGACCCGCGCCTAGCTCGTTGTAGTGCTGGGGCAGGTCGAGCAGGGTCTTCATCATGGTGCCCATCAGGTCGTTGAAGCGCGACACGATGATCGAGCGCAGGTAGTCCTCTATCTGACCCGTCTCGTACAGCCCCTGGGTGCCGACGAGCCTGTTGACGAAGAACTGCGGGTCGGCTATAGCCATCGAGTAGGTGCCGAAAGCCCGCAGGCGCACCATGCCGAACTCGCTGTCGCGGAAGGTCACCGGCTCCATCGTGCCCCACTTCATGTCAATCAGGTCGGCCAGGTTGACGAAGTAGACCTCAGCTCGGAAGGGCGAGGTGCCGCCAAACGGGATGGAGAGAAGGTCGGCCAGTATCGGGATGTTGGCGGTGGAGAGGGTATGCCTGCCCGGCCCCAGCACGTCGAGGGCCTTGCCGTCGCGGAAGAAGACCGCCGCCTGGTTTTCGCGCACTATGCACTGCGAGCCAAGCCGGAACTCGCCCGACCCACCTTCCGGCACACGGTGCACCATCTGTCTGCCTGTCGGGTCAAGAAATTCAATTACATCAAGTAACGCCATGCTAGTCTCCTTCAGAGTGTCGAGCGCCGAGTACCGAGTTCCGAGTATAGGTCAGCCGCTACTCGGAACTCGGTACTCGGAACTCAGTACTTACTACTGCCCTCCCTGGGCCATGCCGATGCGCTGGGTATCGGAGCCGCCGTCGCCGCGAGGGGCTTCGCCTCCGCCTCCACCGCTGCCTCCGCTGCCTCCGCTACCGCCGCTACCACCCGTGCCCATGCGCTGCTTGAGAGCGGCAAGCTCGTCGTCGATGCGGGCGTTGCGCTCGGTGGTGTCAAATACGCTGTCCACGTCCTCACCGTCAGCGTCGGCCTGAAGCTGGCGCTCGGCATCGGTGCGGGCCTCGGCCATGCGGATGCGCTGCTCCATGCGTGCCAGGTCGCTGCCGTAGTCGGTCACGTCCAGGTTGCGGCTGGTATCAACCATCTGCTGCTGAGTCCGTACGCGGCGGTGCCGAGCGATCAGCGCATCGCGGTTGTTGAGGGCCTGCTGGTGCTTCTCATGCAAAGCATCAAGCTGCGAGCGCAGGCGGCCCACCATCTCGCTCTGGGCGTTTAGCTGCTGCTGTAGCACTTCGGCGTTGGCATCGGCGTCTGCCTTGCGCTTCAGCGCCTCGCGGGCCAGGGTGTCATTGCCCTGGCCGACGTATTGCATGGCGCGCTCTTCCATGTGCCGCGACTTGTCGCGCTCGGCCTGCAAGTCGTCGCGGAATATGCGCTCCTGGGCCATCATCTCAGCGACCTGCGTGCGAGCCTGCTGCAACTCGCCCTCCATGTCGCGCAGAATCTGGTTGAGCATAATCTCCGGGTCTTCCGCCTGGTCTAGCATGTCGTTGATGTTGGCCCGTAACAGAGTTGATAGTCTTTCTAACACACCCATGATGTTCCTCCTAATTTGGAAATTGGAATTTCGAATTGCGAATTTGATTTGGAAATTAGAATTCCGATTGCATGACTACTAAATTCGCAATTCGAAATTCCAATTTCCAAATCATCTTACGAGTTCTGTCCCGTCGTGCCTGAATTCAGGTTTACGTCGGTGGTGCTACCGCCCAGGCTGCTTGAAGGGCCGCCTGGGTCCACGCTCAAGTCGGTGCCGGAGACGCTGCCGGGGTCGGATAGGGCGTTCATGTTGTTCGCCAGGTCCGCGCCGTCCACGATGTCGCCGCCGGGAGCGCCAGGGGCCAGGCCGGGGGAGGAGGCCGACTCGATGCCGGTGCCCGCTTCGCCGCCCTCGGTCATGGGCCTGCTGCCGCCCTGGTCGCCACTCATTGGTGTGCCCGCGAAGCCCTGGTTGCCCTCGGACATGCTATCTACAGCCGGGTCGTGGTGCAGGTTGCCGCCCCAGGCGACGCGCTCCGTGGGCGTGCCCGACGTACCTGCGATGCTGGGGTCGTCCACCGGCAGCATGTTGTAGTCCTGCCCCGCCGCTGCCGTAGCCACCGGCCCGGTGCTCGTGGGCGACTCTACGTCGTCCAGAGAGGCCCCGGAACCCGCAATGCCCGCCTGCCCGGTGGTGGCGATGCCCGCCGCTGAACCCAATGCATTCGTGGGTGCGCCGCCCCCGTAGCCCGGACCCCCGTAGGTGCCCGCTGAGCCTGTGCCCGTGGTGCTGAGGCCCTGCTGCGCGTAGGGGGAGGGGCTTTCAGGCTGGGCCTGCCCGGTCTGCCCGCCCTGCCCGTACGGCGTGTACTGGCCGCCAGCCGACCCGTACTGCTCGCCACCCTGCTGCTGGAAGCCGCCGACCATAGCCTGGTACTGGTCCTGGGGCAGCGTCGTGCCGGAGGTGAGCAGGTCGGCGCGCTGGTCGAAGCGGTCGTTGAGGTCGTTCACGACGGAGGAAAGTCGGTCTATGGCCGAAGTCGTCTCGCCCTTTGCCTCGCCCTCAGTGGCGGACTCCAGTGAGCCGATTGCGCCGGAGAGGGTATCCACCCCGCTAGCCAGCGCCATATCGAAGGCATAAATCTGGTCCAGTTCCTCCGCCTCGACCTTGATAGCCGCGAACAGGCCCGCGTAGCCGTAGGTGGCGTTTTGCAGGCGGTCGATGAAACGCTGGAGCCTGCCGGAAACGCCGTCAATCTCGCTTATCGCGTTCAGGTCGCCGCTGCGGAGGAGGCCCTGCTGCACTCGCTTGAGGCGGGTAAGCTCGCCCTGGTAGCGGCGGGCTAGCTCCGTGCGCAAGATGCGGTCTGCGTCCCGCCTTCGCTCCCGGTCCACGTAGCCCTTATAGCCCGGTATGATACCGGCGATCTTGTGCAGAAAATCGTTGGGCCGGTCGCCCATCACGCGGTCTCTTATATCCATGCGTTTCTCTCCTTCTCAAGTTAGTGCCGAGTACCGAGTTGTTCTTGTAGGTCCGGTTCTATTACGTGACAAGCGGCTCGTATGTTGCGTCACCACCCTGACCAAGCACTCGGTACTCGGTACTCGGTACTCGGCCCTTAGTCCGCGCCGCCACCACCGCCGCCTCCACCTCCGCCGCCGAAGGAGCCGCCTCCGCCGCCCCAGCTACCGCCGCCACCGCTGCTGCTGGACGAGGGCGAGCTGGTGAGGGCACTGGACGCGGAGTTGACCATCGTAGTGAAGCTATCGGCCATACCCTGCATAGCACCCCCCAGCGAGTCGCTCATGCCCTGCATGGCTCCACCAGGGTCGAAGCTGGGCATCGGTCCGGCGTTGGCCCCACCTGCTTGCTGCTGGCCCGGACCGCCCGTACCAACGGGATAATAGCCATAAGGGTGCCAGCCGTACGGTGCGTAGTAGGGCGGCATGGCGGCGGGCACGTTGTTGAACTGGTTGATAAGCTGTCGCTCGATACCGAGGGCCACCGCGTAGGGTAGGTACTGCTGGAACTTGTCGGCGGCTGCCTGCACGTCGGTGTACTTCTGTATCTGCTGCAAATAGTTGGAGAAGGCCCGCCACTTGGTCGATTCTTCGGCCCCGAAATCGGTCTTCCTGGGCATGGCCGTTGAAGTGAACACCCACACCAGGCCCACTACCCCTATCGCCACGCCCAACAGAGGCAGCATCACGGTGAAGGATGGGGCGAGTGCAAAGCTGCCGAAGAGTATGAGGCCGCCAAGCACGGCTATGCCACACCCCGACCCCATGTTGCGGTTGCGCACAGCCTTGGGGTTCTCGGGGAAGTACTTCAGCGCCACCAGGCTCTTGTACATCTCGTCGTAGATGGGCGGCAGCTTGGTGTAGAAGGTGTTCTTCAGATCAGACAGCTTCGTCACGTCCTTACCGCCGAACACAGCATCGAGCAGCATTTCCTCGAAGCGGTACTCGACCTTACCACCCAACTTGCGGTACTCAAAGTCCTTCGACTGGGTGAGGAAGCCCTGGCTGCGCGTCTCCTGTATCGTGAGGTTGCCCTTACGCGCCTGGTCCACCACCGTGGCAATCACGTCGCGCACATCCGCCGACTCATCGAGGAGCGTGCCCACCAGGCCGGGCGGCAGGTTGCTTGGCGGCTCGGCCACGTAGTCGCTGAAGAGCTTGACCGGCTTGTCGCGCCCGTGCAAGTACCAGCGGCGGATTACGAAGAGCACGCCGCCCACGCCCACAAGCAGACTGAGCACCAGTATAGCGAGGTCGATGACAGGCCGGATGCGCGCCATCTCGGCGTTCGCACGCTCCCGTACGTCCACCGCGCCCTGCCAACGGGGTGCCGTGGCGCTAAGGATGCCTTTGGGTATCTGCGCGCCCACCTCGAAGCCGTCTTCCAGGTCGCCGTCCGCGCTGTAGACGATGGTGTCGCCCTGCTTGCTTACCTCGGCGTCTTCGGGCACGGTAGCGGTAGTGACGACGCTCGTGTCCGCGACTTCCGGCAACACGACCTCTACACGGCTGCTGTTGATGGGCGATTGCCAATCAGGCGGCACGGCGTACCAGTCAAACTCGTCCCGGTCGCTGTAGACGCGTATCGCCCCTTCGACCCGGTAGCGGATGATGAATGTCTTGATCGTGGTGCCGTTGCTTGGCGTGGGGCCGCCCTCGTAGATCCAGCGCACCCGCGTCGGGTTTCCCGGTTCTACGCCGAACGTACCGGGCTGGCCGCTGGTGGAAGGCTCGTCCGGGGCGAACCCAGCCTCGTCGTAAGGCACCTCCTGGCCGTCCACTACCTCGAATACCTGGAAGTCGCTTATGTTCTCCAACCTGTCGGTTTCCCAGATGCGCAGGCCGCGGCGGTACTGACCCTGGAAGACATAAACAAGGGTCTCCTCGATGTCGAGGGACCCGTCGGTGTTTACATATATCAGCGAGTCGTACCGTTCCATGTGGAACTGCCGTTCCTGGGCCAGCGCCATGTTTGGGGCTAAAGCCAGGCCGGCTGTAATACACAGCGCGAGCAGGAGGCCCAGGGTTAGCATGAGAGAGCGCCGCGCGTGTCGCGGACTCCTTGCGCCCCTGGAAGAATTGAGCAGATTCAGCATCAGACTACCTTTTTCTAGAGAGTGCTACGCCGGATGTATGCTGCGGCTACTGGGGGGTAGTGGATGGGTGGGCGGCTTCGGCGGCTTGCGCGGCGGCTCGCTGCTCGGCGGGCGGCAGGAAGAACTCGGTGCCGCAGTACTCGCAGCGAATGACGCCCTTGCCCCCGACCACCTGGGGCGCACCGCAATTGGGGCACTTGCCTGAGATGGCGGCGGTCGTGATGGCGGCCGCGTCGGACGATACGAGCTTGCCCCCGCGCCAGTCCACGTAGCCGGTGAAGAGGCCCTTGCCCACGAGGTCGTAGATGGCCGACTTCACCTGGTCCATTGGCATGTTGGTTTCGAGCGCCACGGTGCCTAGTTGCACGGTGCCTTGCGTCTGGATGATGTTGAGGATGCGCTTCTGCTTCTCAACGTCCGCGAACTGCACCGCCTCGGAGCGCCCCTGCATGAGGAACCACACGCCGAACCCAGCAACCACCGCCGCTACCAGGAGCGCGCAGCCCATCGTGAGCGCGGCCCCGCCTGACTGCATCTGGGTGCCCGTCTGGTTCATCTGCCCGAAGACGAAGATGCCCGCGCCGAGGAACATGACCACGCCTACGCCGATAAGCACCAGGCCGATTACTCTTCCCGAACCAACCATGCTTCACACCTCCGCACATGTAACCACGCTAAGCCGAGTCGCCCACCCAGCACTATATACGTGCGTACCTGCAAAGCGAGTTTCATGGTGCGCCAACACGCACACTAAAGCGGTGTTCGCCAGGCACAAACAAGCATTGCAGCGTATCTTACAACATAATGGGAGTCTTGTCTATCAGATTTTGAGAGAGGAAACACCAGGGCGCAAAGAACGCAAAGAACGCGCAAAGTAGGTAATAATTTAGCGTGCTTAGTAGGTAGGCTGTCATGACGCAGCGCCTGGATATCCCTTGTGTTCCCAGCCTGGGTTACGGTCTGCCCACCAGGTTTGGATGCATCATGCCCCTACACACATTAACCTTGTAGCGCTCATGGTGCCCTGGCAGAGATGCGGGTATATCTGTTTGGCAGTTTGTGCTAAGTTACGGCCCTACTGTAGCTACTATTGGTGCTTAGTGGTATAATTGCCGAAAGACGCGTAGAGAGACGCATTATGTTAGTAGTTTCCAGCGGCGGTGCCTAGCAGGTCGCTAGAGGAGATGAGATGATGAATTTCAGCGGACCTGAGATATTGTTGGTGCTTGTGATCGTGTTGATCATCTTCGGCGCGGGCAAGCTGCCGCAGGTGTTTAGCTCTCTCGGCAAGGGCGTGCGCGAGTTCCGCGATGCCGCTGAAGGCGATCCGACCCCCACGACTACTGCGTCCACGACCTCTACCACCACCCCTCCCCCTGCCGCTCCCGTGGCGCCGCCTCCTGCGACCACCACTACCGCCACAAGCACCGAAGAGGCTAGACGGCAAGGCTAGTAAGACATAACAGTTAAAGTGTAAAGCGGCCCCAGGGATTATATGCCCTGTGAGCCGCTTTGTTGTTTGGTGGTTATGCGACTAAGCAACACCCAGGCACGGTAGTGAGGAGTAGCTTTAGCCTTTTAGCTTTTGTGCGTGCAGAGCATTCGTAGCAGTCTGGACTAGTGGAATTATGGACAGAGATGGGCATCGATCATGTGCAAGGGCACGATGCAGTGCACATGATCGATGCCCATCTCTGTCCATGACTGACGACGAGTAGGACGGTGTATCTGCGGAGCCTCGGCAGTGTTATTGCAGGCCCTACAGGGCTAACGTCAAATATTGAGTAGAAAGCTGATGCTGGGGGCGAAAAAGTATTCCCCGCCACGTAGCGTGACGTAGCCGCCGAAATTGAAAGAAACTTCGTGCGGCCGGCCCCATTCAGTAGGCCACTTCTGGCCGGCGTTATCATCGGTATCCTGGCCTATGATAGGATCGTCGCCTGTCCCCGCGGCAATTAGCGGCTTAGCGAAATCAGGGAAATTAGGATTATCCGCCCAGGTCCGCTGCAAGAACTCGAACTGCTTGTTGATGTCACTCTGATAGCACATGAAGAGCAGCCCGACAGGCTTGGTGCCCACGTCCTCGGGTGCGCCATAGGGAATACCACGCCGGGCTATGCGGTGTTTGCGCTCATCTTGTCGCTGCGTGAGCGGCGTCGTGCCCCTGGGGTTCACCTTGCGGATGTGAGCGTGCGCAGGGCAGCGGTTGCCCTCTCTATCGATGCTCTCATATTCGAAGTTGTTGGGGTCGCGCAGACCCGGCATTCTCTGTAGCGTGACAGGCGTGCCATCCTTGAAGCGCCCTACAGCCAGCGCGCCCGCCAATTCAGGGTGTACGCTCAGTTCGGAGGCTAGGGCGCTGATGCCCTCATTGAAGGCAATTACGTCCTGTTCCAGCTTGCGGAAGACGAAGTAGCTGCCGTAGCTATCTTCGCCCTGGGCGAGTGGATCGGGCACCAGCACCAGGCTCAAAGGGGCGCTGGGGTCCCAGCGGTCCATACCCCCTTCTTCCTTGTCAATATCGCTCTTGAGGAATAATGGCTGGCTGCGCCCATCTACGTAGCCGAAGTGTTCGATGGGCTGGCCTTTGCGGCTGCCCTCACCCTCACCTTCGGCAGCGGACTCGTCCTTACCTCGCGCCTGGGCCTCGTTGTTTCGCAACACATGGCCCTCTTCAATTGCCACAGGGTCTGCAATACCGGCCAGGCTCGGGATTATGTCGTCCCTCAGCGTGGCGCTGAGGACTTTGCCTCCCTGCCAGTCCCTCGCGAGCAGTAGCATCGCGTGGATGGTCTCACGATACGGCTCCTCCCATGTTTGAGGCTTCGGGTCCTTGTTCGACATATCAAGAAAGCCGTCGAGCAGGCTATTATCCTGGTTCTTCATGCCCTTCTGGAACGTCTTGCCCTCACCGGAGAAGTCTCCGGTGTCGAATCCGAGATATTTGTAGCCCTCTGAGGAAAGGAAGAAGGCGCCAATTAATTCATCTTCGATTTCGCTGAGTTCCTCCTCCGTCGCGGCCACGTCCTCCAGCTTGGCTAGCTCCTTTTCAAGCCGGGCGCGCCTCCTCAACACATCGGCCTCATCACTACTCGCCATCAAGGCTAATGTTCCAAGCGTAGCCTCCCTGACGACTGCACCCTCGTCGGGACTTTGTTGCTCCAGTAGATTCAGGTCTTCCTGGAGTCGTTTCAGGCGCAACTCTCGGCGTTTGTTCTCCAGCACAAGCTGTTGGCGCTGCTTGAATTCCCGGCTCTGTTGCAACTGTGTCGAAGCTGAAGTGACATACTGCTCCGAGAAGTTCCTGATCCAGGCGCGCACGGCTTGGGGATCGCCGGTGAACTTCAGGAAGATGTGGAAAGCCCATTCGCGCCCGTGCGACTTGAGTATGTTGCACTGGAGGTTGTCCAGCAAGGGTCCAAATACCTTCTGCCCGTCTCGCTTCAAATCGGGATCGATATAGGTCTGATCGAGGTTGATAGTCATGGCTGTTGCTCCTCCTCTTTGCTGCGCATGCTAATTGATAGGGGACGCACTTTTGCAACGTAGCTCAGCACCTACTGCACGATGGCTTCTTGGAGCTACCTTTAATTGTCCACGAGTTGTGGGGTAGCAAAGCCAAGAGTCTCTAATATTACGAGACAAGAGTTGTAATATCAGAGACTTCAACCCTGTAGGTGCTAAACCCTAACCACGTATAGCTCGCTGTAGCAGACACGCATAAATACTGCTTCGCGGCGATACAGCTATCGTGGTGAAGAGTAGACAGGCCCTTTGTCTAAGTGTCATTTGGAAGAAGATTGAGACGCAAAAAGAGCTGCAAGAAAAGACTACTTCTTCTTCAGTATTATCTCACTTTGACGCGGACCAAAATAAGATAACAAAGCCAACACCCGATGTCAAGTTAAAATGTTCTTTTAGGACTCAAGACATTAGATGATAATACGATCGTGCGGGCATCTTTACGCCAGCCTGAATCCTAACCATATAGGTTCTTAGTCCAATTGTATTATTGTGCTCTGAGCCGCTTTGTTGGTAGTTTTACCTTTATCAGTTGCGGAATGCGCGCTACTCCTCACCCTTCAACCCCGATCGAGGAGTCGCAGCGCTGCTTCCAGCACCTGTTGCGGGGTGATAGTTTCCAGGGCGGGGCAGCTGAGGCATGTGAAGAACCCGGCGATTGTGGTGCCGCCAACCAGGGGGAATTTGCAGGCGCAGGGCAGGTTTGAGCGCACCACCGCGTAATCGACTCCCTCTTTGCCGCCGGGTATCCAGGGCCGGTAGCTGCGAGGGTCGGTGGGGCCGTATATACCCACCACCGGGGTACCTGAAGCGGCGGCTATGTGCAAGGGACTGGAGTCGTTGCCAATGAAGAGCGCACAGTGGCGGACGAGGGCGGCTGTCTCACCGAGGGTGGTTTGCCCTGCGGCGTTGATGATAGAGGCTCTGGTGCGCGAGGCGATCTCGGCTGCGGCCGGCGCGTCGTCCTTGCCGCCCATGATTACGATACGCGCGCCCGTGCGGGCCGAAAGCCCGTCCGCCACCTCCGCGAACCGCGCCACGCTCCACCGCTTGCGGCCCCACAGCCCCTCACCACCGGGGTGTATGCCCACCAGCATCTCATCAGGGCCAACCCTATAACGGTCCAGCCACGACAGGGCTTTCGCCTTTTCCTGCTCGCTGGGGAAGATGCGCAGTGCCAGGTCGTCCACAGTCACGCCCAGTCTGCTAACAGGGCCGGTGTAGTGCTCCACGGCGTGATGCTTGCGCCACTCCGTCCCGGCCCAGGGTAGCCCCCACCAGAAGCGCGGCAGGTCCATCTCCGTGCGCCTGGGGATGCCGCTGAGCCAGCTTACCCACCAGTTGTAGTTGGAGAACTCCACCGCCAGGTCGTAGCGTGCCCTCCGCAGGCTCCAGAAGAGCTTGAGCACGCCCGCCAAGCCCGGCCATTGGTGGCGCGTCGGCCAGAGTAGAAATCGGTCGATATCGGGGTTGTTGCTCAGGATGCCCTTGTTGGTCGGGTAAACCACGGCAGTGATATCGGCCATAGGGTAACGCCTGCGGAGCGCGTTCAAAGAGGGCGTGGTGAAGAGCGTGTCCCCTATCGGAAGGAGCATCATCAAGAGTATGCGCTTGGGATCACCCCGGTCGTGCATAGGCGCTATTCTACACCACATGCAACAGCACGGTACAGGGTGGCGGCAAGAGACGGAAACGCCAAGACGCAAAGACGCCAAGGACGCGCAGAGATTGAGTAGGTGTTCTAAGTACAAAAAGGACCAGGGTACATGATTTCGTACTCTGGTCCTTTTGTACCTTCTTAACCTTAATACTCTTGGCGCGTCCTTGGCGTCTTTGCGTCTTGGCGTTTCCGTCTCTTAGCGATCCTCTCGGAAGAACTCTATCACTTCCTCGCGCTCCGTCTCGGTGGTCATCACTTCGATGAACGACAGGCGGTGCCAGGGATACATGAACACCTTGGCGCCATGTGTGAGATAAGCAATCGCCTTACCATCGCGTTTGCGGGGGTTGGTGAACTCCACAAACAGGTCCTGCGGCTTCGGAAGGTCCTCCATATCCGCCAGGATCGGGTCTTCACCGATTACGTGTATGATTACTACCTTTGCCATTGCTCTCCTCGGTTTAGCGCGTGGTTAGTGGTTAGTGGTTAGTGGTTAGTGGTTAGTGGTTAGTGGTTGGCACGAAGCTTCTAACCACTAACCACTAACCACTAACCACTTATATAGCCAGTGCGTACAGCTTGCGGTCCAGCGAACCTACGTACACTATGCCGTCCTCCACAGAGGGGGACGAGACGACGGGGCCGCGGCTCTTGTAGCGCCACTTTATCTCGCCTGTGATCAGGTCGAGCGCGTAGATGAAGTTGTTTACAGTGCCGAAGTAGACCATGTCATTCGCGGGCGATATCCTGGGCGACGAGGTTATCTGGCTCTGGGTGTCGTAGTCCCAGATGGTGCGGCCGGAGTGGGCGTCCAGGGCGTACATGATGCCGTCGGTGGAGCCGATAAGCACGCGCTCGCCCATCACGGCGGGCGACGAGGAGACCGAGCGTTGCGTCTCAAAGCGCCACGACGTGAAGCCGGTGTCTACGTCCACTCCGTACACGTAGTTGTCGAGCGAGCCGATGATGGCGGTGTTGCCCGCGATGCCCGGCGTGCTGATGATGGCCCCAAGCGTGTGCATCTTCCACTTGAGCGTACCGCTAAGCATATCGAGCGCGTACAGGTTGCCATCGCTGGAGCCTATCATGACCAACCCGTTGGCTACCGAGGCCGACGAGCGCACGTGGTTCCAGGTGCGGTACTTCCACACGATCTGCCCGGTCTCGGCTTGCAGGGCGTAGATGTTTTGGTCGTCCGAGCCGATGAAGAGCAGGTCCTTGTACACCTTGGGCGAGGAGCGCACGGGCGAGCCGGTCCTGTAGGTCCAGGCGGTGGTGCCGCGCCGGGCGTCGAAGGCGTACACGTAGCCGTCTTCAGAGCCGACCACCACCAGGTCGCCTACCAGCGTGGGAGACGAGCAGATACCGGCCTTGGTGGGCGCTTTCCAGAGGAAGTCGCCGCTCTTGGCGTTGAGGGCGTACAGGTTGGTGTCGTAAGCGCCGAAGAAGACGACCCCTCGGCTGCACAGGGGCGAGGAGCGGATTTCGTCGTCCGCCGTGAATGTCCACAGCACCTGCGCGCCTTCGGCGCTCACCTGTGAGGGTATGGGTGCGTGCGCCCTTTCGGGTGGGTGTGTGCCCCTATCCTTTTGCGGTGAGTAGCTTGGCGGCAACAAAACACCGCTCGATACGTCGGGGCGCTCCATCCCGCCGGTGGGTGTGCCGGAGAGGCCGGGTATAGGTGCCTGCTCGATGAGCGGTGCCTGGTCCTCGTCGAGGGGGCCGGATTGGCGCTTCTTCAGCTTGGGGTCGAGCACGCTGGTCTGCATGAGGGCCTGGCGGAAGGCGGGGGCGCTGGGCCAGCGGCGGTCGATGTCGTATTCCACCGCCTGCAATATGACCGACTCCAGGTACTCGCTGACGCGCGGGTTGAACTTGCGTATGGGCCGCTCGTGGAAGGTGAAAGGCGTCTGTATGCGCGGGTCCGACTTGGTCAGCAGGTGGTGCATGGTAGCGCCGAGGCCGTAAATGTCGCCTCGTGGGTCCGCGAGGCCCCTGTACTGCTCCGGCGGGGCGTAACCCTCGGTGCCGATCATCGTGCCGCGCTTGTCCGACTGGAACACCTTGGCGATACCGAAGTCGATGAGGGTCAGCTTGCCGTCGGCCATCAGGATCATGTTCGACGGCTTGAGGTCGCGGAAGACGATGGGCTGGGGCTGGTGCCCGTGCAGGTATTCCAATACGTCGCACACCTGGACCGCCAGGCGCACCACCTCTTCTTCCATCATAGGGTGCTCTTTGTTATTGAGCTGCGACTCCAGGTCCTTGCCGTCAATGAACTCCAAGACGAGGTAGACGCGGCCATGCGCCGTGAAGAAGTCGTAAATCTTGGGTATGCCGGGGTGCGACAGGGTGGCGAGCAGGGAGGCCTCTCGCTCGAAGTTGGCGAGGCGAATCTGCCCGGTGCGAATGTCGGGCGAGTTGTCGGGCATTTCCTTGACCGCGCAGTAGCGGGTCACCGCCGTGAAGCGCAGGTCGCGGGCCTTGTATACCGTGCTCATGCCGCCGACGCCCAGCACTTCCTCCACGTCGTACCGGCCCTGTAGCACGGTGTTGCGGGGCAGGGGCGCGGTGCCGGTGCCCGGCATCACCTCTGTGTTGTGCGCGGACCTGGCAGCTGAGGAATAAGGGCTGGTCTGCCCGGCGCTGGCGGTTGGCTTTTCCTGGGTCGTAGGGTCGGCGGTAGCGTTCTTCGCCGCCTGAACCCCCTCTAGACGCTTAATGAGCATGGCGTGTTTCTCCGATATATTGCTGGACTCTAATCAAATTATAGTTTCGGGGCGTGGCAGGGTAAATAGCCCTAATGTCCCATAGGGGATGGGCTATTGGTATGCGCTTTGCCTTTGTATTTCAGTGCTGCTAGCTGATATAATTAGGTTTGGGCCACGTCGGCACCCCAGTTCACTAGCCCCTCATAAGGCCGACCAACAAACCGGATTGCGATACAGGACAAGATGCGTATAGAAGACGATAAGTACTGGCGGGAAGCAGCACGCCTCCCCTTCTCGGACGACGGCGATTCAGGCGACGATTTCGACGGTAACGACGGCTACTCTCGCGGCTCGCGGCCCAGCGTATTGCGCGAGGTAGTTGAGACGATACTGGTCACCCTGTTGATATTCTTTGTGGTGCGCTCGGTGGTGCAGAACTTCAAGGTGGAGGGTGACAGCATGATGCCCACCCTGCACACCGAACAGTACCTCCTGGTGAACAAGGGCCTCTACTTCCGCTACGATGCCAACTTCATGTCTCGCCTGACCAACCCCGACCTGCCCGCCGACATACGCTACCTCTTCCACGGCCCGCAACGCGGCGATATCGTCGTATTCGAGGCGTGGGGTGAGCCGCGCGACTTCATCAAGCGGGTGATAGCGGTGGAGGGCGAGACGGTAGAGGTGCGGCCGGAACCTGGCCTGGCGGACCAGCCGCAGAGCGACTGCGATAACTGTTGCAATGCCTGTGACGTGTACGTAAACAACATCAAGCTGAACGAGCCGTACATCAACGAGCGTCCTAACTACAAGCGCGACCCCCTTGTGGTGCCGCCCGGCCACGTCTACGTCCTGGGCGACAACCGGCGCAACTCCAGCGACTCCCACGTCCAGGGAAACGGCCCCCTTCCCGTGGAGCGCATAGTGGGCACCGCGTTTGTGTCATACTGGCCGCAGGACAAATGGGGCTTCATTCCGCACCCGACGTATGCGGAGATAGACAAGTAGGAAGAGATTTGGGAATTGGGATTTCGGAATGCGGAATTGTTGGATACCTTCTAAATCCGCATTCCGAAATCCCAAATCCTTCAGCTCGTTCTCAGCGTGAAGAGTGGGGCGAAAGAAGCGGCGATACCGAGCGGGGCCAGGAGCCACTGCCCCGCTTCCTGGAAGCCCAGCTTCTGGTAGACGCGGCCCGCCGAGTCGTTGTCTTCCAGGTAGAAGAGGGCGACGGTGTGGAAGCCTTTGTCGAGGAGGTGCTTGCAGAGGGCACCCACGCAGAGGGCGGACAGCCCCTTGCCCCTGTGCGCCGAGAGCGTAGCTACGCCCCCCAGCATGGCTACGCCCCCTGCTTCCGCGCTGGAGAGGGCGGCGGACACCACCCGGCCCTGTGCGTCTTCGACCATGTAGAGGGTGCGGTAGGCTAGCTGCTCGGTGAGGCGGTTGCGCCAGGCGGCGCGGGAAGGCAGCCTCGCCAGGGAGTAGAAGCCGGTCTCGTAGAAGTCTATCAACCGCTCCATGTCCTCGACTGAGGCCATAAACGGTGCCGAGTAGCCCCTGGTGAGCGGCGGCATGCGCAGTTGGCTGGCTTCCAGGGTGCGGAAGTGGCAGTTGTCGGACGGCCCAACCCCTGCGTCATCTATCAGGGGCAGCACCGCCCCCACCTGCGAGTAGTGCCCGCTCAACAGCGTAAGCGCCCCCTGCCGCGCCTTCTCCACGACCAATTCGGCCACCGCCTCAAGTGCCTCACGGTCGCCTGGGCTGTGGTAGATGCCCCCGGTGCCCTTCACGGCGGTGACCATACCCGCAAGCTCCTGATCGCGAAACACCCCCACAGCCCACGGGCCGCCCTCCGGCTGCGGCGCGTCCGACAACCCTCCTGGATAGCCCGCCTTCTCATACTCCAACATGGCACTCAGGTGGAAGACGTTACACACCGGGTCGCGCATGAGCAGCGCATCCAGTTGCGGCCTGTCCTGGGCTGTAAGAGCACGAGTGTCCATAGGCGAGTGCCGAGTACCGAGTTCTGAGTACTGAGTACTGACTTCCGAGTCGTTCAAAGCTCACTCGGTACTCGGCACTCAGTGCTATTCCGTTGCTGTTTTGCTGCGCATGAAGTAGAAGCCGAGTGCCGCCAGCCCGCCTACTACCAGCAGGCCACCGAGGACGAACAGCAGAGTGTTGTTGCCACCGCCGGTGTTTGCGCCTGCCACCGCTGTTGTCGTAGGGTCTGCCGCAGCCTGTGTTGGTGCCGGTGTTGGGGCTGCTGCCGTGGGTGTGGGGGCCTGTGGTGTGGCCGTGGGCGTGAGTGGTGCTGGTGTGGCCGAAGCTGCGGCCTGGGTTGCTTGGGTCGTAGGTGTGGCGGCTGTCTCGGTTGTGGCAGTAGGTGCGGCCGGTTCGGTCGTCACGGTAGGCGCAGGGTTGGTGGGTTGCGGTTCTGGCTGGACCGCAGGGCCTGGGTAATTGGATGCGGCGGTCTTTACTGTGTCATACACCGGTTGCGTGGTGAAATCAGGGTTGACCATCGCGAAATAGTACTCGGCCTTCTCCGGGGGCACGTCGCCCACCTGCCTGAAGTACCAGATCAGTACCACTCCCGCCCACGGCCAGTTGTCGCGAGCATATTCTATACCCTCTACCGTCCACTCGGCCTGCTGCTCGGGGGTGACGTGCCGCCAGTAGTTCCTTTCTTCCTCGGCCAGCGTCTCGGGTGAAGCGTTCCAGGCGTACTCGTTGAGCCAGATGGAGCGGCTGGCATCGCCGTTGTTCACCATTACCTCGCGCAGCAACTCCACGCGGCGGAAGTTGAGCACGTCGGGGCTGGGGGGTGCGTCGGGCGGCTGGTCCAGGCCGTAGCCGTTGGCGGTAGCGACGTCGAAGTTGCCCTTCACGCCCGCGTCGTACAGGCCGTTCCAGTAGTCAATCTCGTTCATGTTGCCGCGCGCTTCCGGCCCCTCAAGGGTCATCGCCATTGGCGCGCTCAAGATGATAGCGTTCGGGTGCTCCTGCTTTACGAGGGGGTAGATGTCTTTCAGCATCTGGGCGTACTCGGCGGGGTCTACCGCCCGACCCGGCACCCATTCGGCGGCCAGGTTCGGCTCGTTCCAGACCTGGATGTAGTTTATCCGCCCCTCGTAGTGGTCGAGGAAGGCGTTGATGAAGTCGGCCAGGTCGCGGTTGTTGACGAGGGGGCCGCTCTCGTCGTTGGCCCTCGCCCACTCCGGCTCGTGGTCTATGCGGGCGATCACGTTGAGATCGTACTTCTCGGCTATGTTGACAATCTTATCGAACTTCTCCCAGGCCGACTTGTCCCACTTGTCGTCGTGGAAGTAGCCTTTCCTGAACTCGATTTCCTGCCAGGGAAACTCCTGCTTCACCCAGGCGATGTTGGCCTCCGAGATCATGCGGAGGGTCTGGTCGATCTTCCACTCTTCAACTTCCTTGTGGAGGAAGATGTTTACGCCGTAGGGGTTGGCGGGCCGTAGCTCCGTTTGCGCCCGCGTGCCGGTAGCGCCCAACGCCCCCGACATGGACAGGAATGCCAGTAATAGTGCCGCAACGAGGCTCCACGCCCTGTTGCCTTTGACCTTTAGAATCAAAACCTGAGTACCTCCTGAGACCGTTCAGGTATGCAGCCGGTATGGCTATGCGGTCCCGTTATTAAGACGAATGGGAAGCGCCGGGGTCGTTTTCAGGATAACAGGTGGAGAGAGGGGTTTGCAAGCGCGGGGAGTTATTCGCATTCCCGCTCAGCTCGCTTCTTGATGGCTCGCAGCCAGGTGATGCGGATGAGCGCGCTCCCAGGCCCTATTATCCGCCAGTAGAGCTTGAACTTGCTCTCGCTTTGCGGGTCGGGCAGGTAGATACGCGTTTCCGTCCTCACTTGAGAGCGTTTGCCGTCCCTACTTGGCCTGATGTGGAAGTTGAAAGCTGCTTTGGCATATCCGCCAAGGTTGAAAGCTACGAACCCTCCGGGGCTGTTGATGCGCTCGGGCGGCCCGTTCGGGGAAAGCTTCCAGAACTGCCCGATTGTGCCCATTACAATCTCGCGTCCAGGTGACTCCGCCAGCAGGATGAAACCCATCTCTGTCGCACGCTCGATGAGGGGCCGCTCTCCGGAACGGGAGTCAAATCGCCGGCCCGCTAATCGTGCGGAGAGAGTGCGCAGGCCCATGAGCAACCCGAATAATGGCACTTCCCTGGGCGTAAACTGCCTTATAGCCTTGTAAACACAACCGGGCGGTGTGCTTATGCTAATGGTGTGTACTTCGTTGACCTGGTAGCTGGTCAGGAAGTTATCCAGCAGCACGGCTGCGCCCCCTGAGACTGAGCATCAGTATGCCTATGTCCACGCACAGCATCAGGTTATAGGCGATGGCGGCTACGGGCGCGGCCGAGGCACCTCGCAACACCCCTGAAAGCGGGCTGAACGATGAGACGGCAAGCTGCACGATGATGATCACCGAGAGCAGGTCTATCAGTTGGGCGCGGCGCACCGCCTGGGGCCTGTGCATCGCTATCAGCCTGCCGCGCAGCATGAACGAGGCTGAGTGCAGCACCGGCATCGGCACCAGCCAGCGAGCGACCTCGGCGGCCAGGTGGGCGGTCTGCGGCGGCGACTGGATGACACTGGTGAATATCCACTCGGAGAGGGGCGTGAAGGCGAACAGCGCCATGAGGGCACTCAGGCCCAACCCCACGCCCATGATTACCCGCGGGCCGCGCGCTCTCACGCTGGGGTCGGGGCTGCCAGACCAGGCGATGGAAGCCTGCGTCATGCTGAGAGTCGGCCCGAAGGCGAGGAAGGCCATGCTCCAGGCGGTCTGGTAGGCGGCCACGGCCACGGCTACGGTCTCGCTGTTGGGGACGGCGGCCCAGGCCACGGCGGCTGAGGCGATACCGGCTCGCATGGTGGGCTGCACCAGCGTGCTCATGATGGCCGTGCCGCTGAGCGGGAAGAAGAAGCGGCGTATGTCGGCCCAGGTGGGCGGGGGCTTACCCGGCGTGGCTTCAGGCATCGACTTCACCAGGCGGCTGGTCCACCCCTGCACCGCCAGCGCCTCCGCCGTGACGCTCACCAGCATCGCCAGCACCCCTATGGCCGCAGGCTCTATCGGCGTCACCGTCCCAAGCCACCCAAAAAAGACCAGCGCCACGATCAACGCCGCCAGCCTGACTATGCCGCCCGCCCCGACCGGCTTGGGGTGCCCGTGCTTGATGAGCGCCCCCTGGCACAGCCGCCGCCAGCCTATCGGCACCGGCCACAGCAGGAACGCCCACACGGCGGGCCGCGCGGCGTTCGCCACCTCCGGCGGGATGTTCATCACGTCCCGCACTATAAGGTAGTACAGGGGCGAGAACGCGATGATGGAAGCAAGCACCAGCAGCACGACCGCCATGATCACGTAGAAGCGTTGCAGCATGCGGAAGGTGCGCTGGTCCGAGGAGAGTGCGGTCGAGAGATCGATCATCGAGATGTGCGAGGCCTCGTACACCAGCGCGAGGGAGAAGGCCACGCTCAGGGCGGCCACGGACGTGTTGGCATTCGGGAAGCGGTTGAGCACCGCGTTCACTATAGGCAGGTCCAACGTCATCATGATGCCGCTGAAGCCCAGCGGCAGGTAGAAGAGGAGTAGCGACAGGTAGCTGGCGGACTTCGTGGAGGTGGCTACCGCTTGCTCGACGGGCCCGGCCTGCTCCGGGGCCTCACTGGGAGCGGCGGTGATGTTGGAGGCAGCTTCCTCAGCCCGCGGTACGGAGGTCATGGGAGATTATATCACAGCAGCAGGAGCAGCTTGGACGATGGACGATGAACAAGTTATGAGTTATGAGTTATGAGTTGACGGATAGTATCCAACCATCATCCTCTTGGCGCGTTCTTTGTGTCCTTGGTGTCTTGGCGGTTCCGTCTCTCCTACTATCGTCCATCGTCCTCTTACGCAAACTCTTGGGGCGACACCTTTGAGTAGCTGCCGTCTTCCGCGACCACCACGCAGGGGGTCCATTCCCAAACGGCGGGGGCGGGGGCTTGCAGCCAAACCATGGCTGCAAGCCCTTCGGGTGTGAGGGGAGTGGCCCCGGTGCTCTTGGCGAGCAGGTAGCCGGGGTCGTCCGGTTCGGCCAGTCGGAAGTTCGCGTTGAGGTCGTAGTACATCTGCTGCATCGTTGCGTATACGCGCTGCTGAAGATGCTCGTCCGGCCCCGCTGCCCACGAGTCGGGCACGCTGAAGTAGAAGGTGCTGGACCTGTCGCCCGACTCTATGTGAATCTCCAGGTCGTTGTACCACCGCATAAGGGTATCCACCAGGTCCACCCGCAAGATTCTGCTCATGCCAATTGCACCTCCGGGTAAAGAAAAAGGAGCCTATATGTGAGGCTCCACGTGCGGAGAGAGTGGGATTCGAACCCACGGACCTTTGACGGTCATCCGTTTTCAAGACGGACGCAATCGTCCACTCTGCCATCTCTCCGTAGATTATTGTACCAGAGCAAAGAGGCGACAGTCAACGGGATAATGTTAGTCCCGCCCGGTGCGAGTACGCCATCGCGCATAGTCAGCCGCCGAGCCAAAGATGGGTGTAAAGGAGTGGGTCCACGTTTCCAGGAGAGCCGGGACTGTGTACGACTCGTTGCCCGGATATTGCTGCGGCAACGACTCCTGAGATGGGGCGCTCTGGACCGCTGGATTGTCCACGAAGAATCTGAGGGGCTTGCCGGAGCTATCCGAGCTATAGCCGACCAGAAGCACATCATGCCGGCCGATTGGGAGCACCTCAAGCTTGCCGATTTGGAACAACGCCCTGGGTTGTACCAATAGGATCGTCGGCGCTCCACAATCTATAGCGGCGATCAGGTCATTGATAGTACCGCGAGAGTATGCTTTAGCGAGAAGGCCGTATTGCCGGGCGATCCTGGCGTTCTGGCTCTCGAACGTGCCGCCGCCGGAGAATGGCACTTTCTGCATCCGACCGTATATCGTGCGGGCACTATCATAGGTACCCAGCGTGGGGTGGAAATGAGAGATTGCCATCGTAGTGGTAAATGCCCCGCAGCCCATCTTGTTAAAGTATGCCCCAGGCTTTTCGTTGAGCTGGTACAGGTGCGCGACAACGGCGTCAGGGTCTTGCGTCAACTCTTTCGATTGCACATGAAGGCGGGGCAGCTTATGGATTGACTCCCCTGCGACTGTATTGTTATCAGTCATAACTGCCTCCGTAATTATTGCCAGGCTAAGAAACAAACAGGACCGGCTCGCCTCAATACCGGACATCAAAGAGTAGCTCATTATGAGGCAACTGCTATCCAGCGGGGACGAGCGATAACGCAGGCTATAAAGCGTGCCACGTTATTGAGGCCAACTATATGACATCTACAGCGTAAATGCAATGGGTGTGCACATGAGGCAGAGCCGGCGCACTCAAGTCATTGACTCTGGCACCCCTCCCTGGTATGATTCTATTGTGGGGTATTTCGGCATTAAAGCGGCAAGACGCGCCCACGAGAGCGAGAAACATACAATGTTGGAAGTGCAAGCGGATAATCAAACAAGCGATCAACCGGCCTCAGAAGAGGACAGCTTGCAGCCGCTAATAACTGCAGCGGGCGCGCTGCTCGACCTGGACCGCATACGTATCGTAGCGGCCCTGGCAAACGGCCCCGCCAACAGGATGCAGCTACATGAGGCCACCGGCCTGGCACACCGCGACTTGGTGCGCCACATGGACAACATGCAACAAGCGGGCCTGGTGAAGATGGTGGGCGACGTACGACAGCCCGATGTCTACACGCCATACGCGCTTGACCTCAAGATGTTCAGCGAGGCCCGCAAGGCGCTGGGCAAGTACAAGGGCGTGAAGCCCCGTCCCACCGACGCCCGCGAGATGGTGCTCGAAACGTACATGCGCGGCGGCAAGCTCTCGGCCTACCCCAAGAAGCAGGACCAGATTGTTATCATCCTTGAGGAAGTCGCCCGCAAGTTCGAGCCTGACAAACAATACGCAGAGCGGGATGTGAACGTTATATTAGAGGAAGTAAACGAAGATTATTGCATGTTGCGCCGCTATCTGGTGGATTACGGCTACCTGAACAGGAGCCGAGGAATATACAGCAAGGCGTAATGGGCAGAGGACCACACGTGCGGTCCGCTGTTCAAAGGAGACGGTATAGTAATGTTTGAAATCATACGGGCTAAAGAAATGGGGATGTGCTTCGGGGTGAAAATGACCTTGGACCAGATTGACGAGGCGGGCAAGAGCAGGTCGCGCATCGACACGCTCGGCACGCTGGTGCACAACCCGCAGCTTGTGGAGAAGCTGCAAGGCCAGGGCGTCGAGGTGGTCAAGGGGCTGGAGCAGACCACCGCGTCCACCGTAGCTGTGACAGCGCATGGGGCTGCCCCGGAGGTCTACAGGCGGGCGCAGGCGCAGGGGTTGGAGCTTATAGACACGACCTGCCCGCTGGTGACGCGAGTGCAACAGCTTGCCCGCCAACTGATGGAAGAGGGCAACTGGGTTGTCCTGTATGGCGATGCCGAGCACCCTGAGAGCAAGGGCATACTCGGCTGGGCCAACTCGGTGCTGGACGAGATGAAGGCGCAGGCTGAGAGCGGCAATACGGACGGCGACAAGCCAAAGTCTAAGGTGAAGAGTTGGAACGCCCGCCGGGCCATCAGCGCCTACAGCGTAGCCGACATCGAGGCCGCGCTCGCCGCCGACGGTACCCCCGCCGCCAAGATACGCCGCATCGCCTTGCTGTCGCAGACCACGCAGAACACCGAGTGGTTCAAGAAGTTCGTCAAAGAGGTGATAGACCGCTTCCTGGAGCACGGCACCGAGGTGCACGCGCACAACACCATCTGCCTGCCCACCGCCAAGCGCCAGCCCGCCGCTGTGGACCTCGCCAAAGAGGTGGACGTGATGATCGTGGTAGGCGGCTACGAGTCGGCCAACACCCGCCACCTGCGCGACATCGCCTCCGAGTTCTGCCCGGCCCACCACATCGAGCGGCCCGAGCAGCTAGAGGAAGCCTGGTTCCAGGGCGTTAAGAAGGTCGGCCTCACCGCCGGTGCCTCCACCCCGGATTACGTTATCAATGAGGTGGAAGAGGCGTTGCACGACCTGAACGAGAGGTTGGCGAGGCAAACAGCGAACGCGTAATCGTAGTTAGTACCTGGTCAATACGATGAAACATAACGCCTTCCTTGAACTTGCTAGCGCTCTTATCTGTTGGAACTTCCTGCGAAGCGTCTAGGATAGTTGTTCAGGTAATTCTCCTGTACGAGGAGTGGGACGTTGATTGGTAGACCAGAAGACCTATTCAAGGACCTGTTGAAGCTTTGCCCTGAGTTCTCCAAATCCTGGCAAGATGAAGCATACCTGTGGACAGATGACGACGGAACATTTACCCACTGTGGCGTGTTCATGGCATTCAGCCATCACATAGCTGACATCCTGAAGAGGAGTGAGCCACATCAGTTAGAATCGGTCTTTCGATTTGTAGAGAGCTGCATGAACGATAATGATGAGGATGTTAGCACGGCTGCTGCCACATGTTTCCTTGAGAACCTGATGAACCGTACACCAGAACTAATAGACCCTAAGCACTTCGTGCCCTTGCTCGGCCCCGAGTCTAAGGACTACTGTAGGGCCTGGGATGAGTTTTGTGGAGTTCGAACAGCAGGTCTATGGTAGTAGTTCCTGGTTTTGTTAGATATTCTTAGTCATAGTCCGAGGGCAGTCCCGGATTGAGGTAGTGCTCGTAGAATCGCTGTATCTGCCTGGCTGTCACGCGTCCCACCGAGAGCGTGGGCAGGTCGTCTATGGGGAAGAAGCCGACGCCGTCCGTTTCGTTGCTAACAGCGGGCGCACCGCCGGTGATTTCGCACAGGAAGAATACCTTGTAGATGTGGAAGGCGTGGGGCGGGTGCTCGTGCCGCATACGGTCGTACAGGGCCATCAGCTTGACCACGCGGGCCTCGTAGCCCGACTCCTCCCTGATTTCGCGTATCGTGGCCTCGGATGGCGAGTCGCCAATGTCGGCCCAGCCGCCGGGCACCGTCCACCGCCCGTCCGATATCTCTTTGACGAGCAGCACCCTGTCGGCATCGAAGACCACGCCGCGCACGTCCACCTTGGGGGTGGCGTGACCGGTCTCGCGGGCGAATATGCCACGTACCTGCTCGACGCTGACCGGCTCCTGCGAGGCCACGATTTCGGCGGCTATGTCGAGGAGGGTGTTGTAACGGTCTATATCGTAGGAGTCTTTGGAATAGGTGAGGCCGTTCTGGGCTATCGACTGCAACCGCCGCACCCAATCGAGCCACTTCGGGTCCATCACTGCTAGCTCGCCTCCCCCGCCGTTGTTTCCGGCACAACAACCACCGCCAGGGTCACGGTCGCCTTGGATACCAGGCGCTCTTTAGCCCCGGTACCGGCAAAGACCTCCGACTCGGCCACGATAAGCATGCGTCCCGCTTTGAGCACCTGCGCTCTGCACCTCAGCCGCTCGCCACGGGCGGTGTTGAGCAGGTTTATCTTGAACTCGGCGCTCAACACAACTTCGGTGGCGCGGATCAAGGTGGTAGCTGCCGCCCCGGCTGTGTGGTCGGCTATCGTGGCCTGCACGCCCGCGTGGACGAAGTCGTGATGCTGGTAGTGCCTGGGCGCGATTGCCAGTTCGCTCTCGCACCAGCCCGGCCCGCAGCCGGTCAGCCTTATTCCGACGTCGTTGGCGAAGGCGGCCCGCTCGAATACCTCTCTCACTGCATCTTGATAGTTGGGGTTCGTTACTTCCATCGCAGCCTGCTACCTATTGCCGGGGCGTACGAGCAGGAGAGCCGATTGCCCGCCGTCGTTGTGAACGCCTAATACTAACCTCATCTCGGCCTCGGTGCAACCGAGTAGCAACTTCATCTCCACATCGCCCTTGATCGCGTCCACGCAGCAGACCACGCCCGTTACCGCGCTCCCCGGCAGGCTGCCCAACCACACGTCAACGCCCGCGCCGTCGCCCGACGTGGTGCCTTCCAGGTAGCCGTAGTCGAGCAGGTAGATGAAGTCAGGGTAGCGCGGGTGCGGTGTGCCCATCGCGCGGTCTACCACGACCGGGTGCGCGGAGGCGAGCTGGTCCAGCGCAAGCCAGAAGCGTTCGTCTTCCATAGCTACTCATGTAGAACTGTAACAAACACGAGACAACAGCCCCGCCCTGTCATCCTGAGCCTCCCTTCTGTCATCCTGAGCGTAGCGAAGGATCTCAAGAAGGTGAGTATGGATGGTGCTGAACATTTGGGACGTAGTGTAAGTGGTTCAGCGGAGGGGCAAGAGGAGCATCTTAGATTCTTCACTGCGTTCAGAATGACAAAGGCTACCTTTGGTCCTCAAGAACAATACAGGGTACAAGTACAATGCCGAGTATAGGTGGGCGCATGCAGTCTGATGCTAGTCTGCAAGCTCTATGTCGCCTTCGCCCATGTACACCGCCTGACCGCCTACCTGCACACGCACTATCTCTTCGCCCTCCCGCGTGATCTGGATGTGGATGAAGCTAGGGCGGCCCATCTCTATGCCCTGCTCGCTCACTATGTAAGCCGTGGGTTCTGCGGCTACGAGGCCATGCCGCACCAAGTAGGAGCCTAGCGGGCCGCTTGCGCCCCCTGTGGCAGGGTCCTCCGTGATACCCATGCCGGGCGCGAACATGCGGCTGTGTACGGTGGAGCCTTCGTACTCCACCTCCGGTGCGAAGATGAACACCTCACCCACGTCCAGCGGCTCCAGCAGTCGGCTCCACACCTCCTCGCGCAGCCGCAAGCGCCGCATCGTCGTAAGGTCGCGCACAGGTACGTACAGGAACGGCACCCCGCACGACACGACCTCGACAGGCAGGTCGGTGTTGATATCCCCAGGCTCTATGGATAGCATCTCGGCCACTGTAGATAAGTCGTCCAGCACGGGGCCGAACTGAGGGTTAGGCTGGGTCATCCATATCATTTGGGGAGCGCCAGCCTTGAACTCCAGACGTACCGGGATGGGGCCAACACCCTCCTCCAGGCGCAATTCGGCGGCATCACCCGACCAGTCGAACATCCTCTCGCGGGCCAGCACGAAGGACGTGCCCACCGTGGGGTGCCCCGCCATCGGCAACTCTTTGCCCGGCGTGAAGATGCGCAGTTTGAAGTGGTTGGCAGGGTCTTCCGGCGGGAGCACGAAAGTCGTCTCGGAGAGGTTCATCTCCTTGGCGAGCCGCTGCATCACCTCGGTGGAAAGCCCCTGCCCGTCGGTAAAGACAGCCAGCGGGTTGCCGCCGAATTGCCGGTCCGTAAACACGTCAACGATAAAGTAATGAAGCTTCCTGGTCACATGCCCCTCCAATTGTGCAAACTACACAGCGCCCCTTGTTGCCTCGTAGAGCGCGATACCCACAGACATAGGCAAATTGAGCGAATCGATTGCGTTGGTGTGCCTGATGGTCACGGGAGTACCCATTTCGCGGTACTCGGTTGGCAGACCGGACGACTCGTTGCCGAATATGAGCGTAAAAGGCGAGTCGAACCTTGCCTTGTCCAGCAACAAGTCGCCGCCCGTCATAAATGGGTAAAGCGCCCGCTCGCCCGCTATCTCCCTATACCGCTCGAACGTGTCGAAGTAGCGGCAGCGGAGGCGGAAGATAGCACCCATCGAGGCCCGGACCACCTTTGGGTCGAACATGTCGGCGGCGGGCTGCACTATGGCGAGGTCAAGCACCGCGAACCCCAGCATGGTGCGTGCGATGGTGCCCAGGTTGCCCATGTCGCCGGGGCTGACCAGCACCACATGGTTGCTCGCGGGTTGCAGGTCGACGGCGTACTTGCGAAACACCCCGACCGCGAAGGTGTTCTCCTTCTGAGCCAGCCGCTCTACCGTCCGGTCGTTGATCTCCACCCGGATGCCCGCTCGCCCGCACAGCCTCTCCAGCTTGCGAGCGCCCTCGTTGCGCTCGCCCTTGGAGCTTACCAGCACCTTGAGAACGCGCCCCGGCTGCGCCTCGACAAGCTCCAGCGTGGGGAACACGCCCAGCGAGTAAGAATGGTCGAACTCTCGCTTGTAAGGCTTCAGGGGAACGTCCATAGGGCAGCATGAGGCCGGTTAGCTTGGAAGGCGCGGCTGATAGCGGTATACATGCAAGGCAGGGAGCGTGTCAAGCTACCATGCCTCTTCATGAGCTAGACTGCCTATGCTAAAATAACACTATCAATACTCAATCGGTGGAGGTAAGCCTATGACCACCGGAGTTTCTCATCCTGCCGGTGACATTCCAGGGGATTTCAGTCAGGCCCTCGATGAGGTTAAAGGGCGATCCGTGACCTCAATACAAGAAGCAACCGGGGGACATTCACCTTACCCTCGCAGTTGGGTAGACAGACTTACCGATTGGGTGGACCGCCAGCCGGTGCCCGCGTGGGCCTTCTACCTGGCACTCGGCGTTGTCCTGTCACTTGGATACATGCTGCTCCTACTCGCTTCTCCCTTGTGGGCGAGTGGCGCGGTGGACCTGGGTGGCGTCTTGTTCTACAGCTTCCTCAACGGGTTGACATTTCCGTACCTCACGGGCTTGGTCCACTACCTCGACAACTCGGCGGCGGCAGCCCTATCCCGGTTTCGCCCGGTGATGACGGTTGACGATGCCGGGTACCACAAGCTCCTGTACCAACTAACCACGTTGCCCGCGCGGACAACCTTGTTCGCCTCGGGGCTTGGCGCGGCGTATACGTTTGCAGTGCTCGCGGTTAATATCCTTAGCCTGGGAAGCCTGGGGTCGGAAGTCATGGCCCCGCTCCTGGTTGTACAGGTCGTCGGCTACAATGTGCCCATCTACGTACTTGTGGCGGTGCTGATCTACCATACGATACACCAGTTGCGGATGGTCAATACCATCTACACGCATCACACGCGCATCAACCTATTTCAGCTTGGCCCCCTTTACGCGCTGTCCGGCCTCACCGCGCGCACGGCTATCGGCATTGCCATTCCGACCTACGTGTGGTTCCAGGCCAACAGCTTGTCCGCGACGGGCACCACGGTGTCCGATATTATCCAGACTGTTTTCCTGGGCAGCATGGTTGTAGTTACGTTTGTCTGGCCGCTTTTGGGCGCACACGGTCTCTTGGAAAGGGAGAAGCAGCGGCTCCAGGACGAAGTTGCGCGACGCATCGAGGCGACCATTGCCACGGTGCATGGCCGGGTGGACAACAGCGAGTTGGGGGACCTAGGGATGCAGAAGGAAGCCCTCAACGTCCTGATGACCGAGCAGAGCCTGATTGCGAAGCTACGCACATGGCCCTGGCGGACCGAGACGGTGAGCGGGCTTGGCCTGACCTTCCTGCTGCCGGTACTTATCTGGGCCGTGCAGCGCGTGCTGGAGCGCCTCGGTTTTTAGGCGGGCGCCTCGCGCGAAGAGTTCACAATGACTCACAACAGCCACATGGTCCACCTGGAAACAGACACTGCCGTCTTCAACCTGCGCGTCGTCTGTGTGTTCGTGGCTGGCGACTACGTACTCATCCACCGCGCCGAGCCTGACGACTTCTGGACTGCCCCCGGCGGGCGCGTGGAACTGGGGGAGAGCACCCGCGAGGCCGCGGCCAGGGAGATGCGCGAGGAGTTGAAGGTAGCTGTGGAGGTAGGCCGGTTGCTGTGGGTGGTTGAGTACTTCTTCGAGGCGCAAGGCCGTGACTTCCTGGAGGTTACCTTCTTCTACCAGGCGCACTTTCCGCCCGGCTCCAACATCAACCCCGACCTGCCGCTCTTCTACGGTGACGACTTCGGTATGCCGCTTATCTTCCGGTGGGTGCGTGTTGAGGAACTGGAGGAGTTGCGGTTCTATCCCTCTTTCCTCAAGACTGCTCTCAGGGAGCTACCGGAGACCCTACAGCACGTAATCTTTCGGGAGGAAGATTGATCTAAGCTGACCAGGCAGCATCAGGTTTGAGCGACTTCATTATGCCTCTAGACATGCGCGTAATGTCCTTGACTTTGCTCGCCTACGCTCCGCAAATCCGCATTCCGAAATCCCAATTCCCAAATCGAGGAACAACTCTTGCAACATCCTTCTGGTTACCTCCCTCCGGGCAGTTTGGCGGGAGGGTTTGCGGTTTTTCGCGTATTGGAGCAGTGTCGCTCACCCAAGAGAAGGAGCAGGAAGAATGCAAGATTCTACTCAGGCTGCCACCCGGCCTCGTGCAACGTGGTTACTAGTGGCGGGTATGCTGCTGGCGCTTATTGCCGTGCTCGGCATGTTGGTCGCCAGGCAGGCGCTCGCCGCCACCCCCTCAGGGGCCAGGTTGTCCCTGGCTAACCCTACCGCCAACTGGGTCGGCCCGCTATACACGCCCGCCAATTCCGCAGGCGACAGGGCTGCGTGTGCCGTTCCTGGTAGGTGCGACGAGTTCGACCTGTACCTGGACTTGCCGCCCAACTTTACCCAGACGCAGCAGGTTACCATTACGCTCGCCCTCTCCGTACCTAATCAGCTCGACGACTATGACGTATATGTGATCGGCCCCAACGGCGTGACGGTAGCAAGTGGGTCGACCGCGTTCGGGGCCGAAGAGAACGATGAGAGGACGACAGTCATCTGCCCGCAACTCAATTTCACCTATACGGTACAGGTGGTACCCTTTATTATCGAAGGCCCGCTGAGCCAGTACACAGGAACCGCCTCCATAGAGGTTGGTCCTGGCACCACCTGCCGGCCTCCCGCGCCGGTCCGCGCCAGCGGTGGTATTGGGTTCGACGTCAACACGGTGGTAGACATGCAGCGGCAGGTGGGCGAACCGGATATAGTTTGGGGCCCACCAACCAGCACTAACCCGCTGGGCGATGTGCTAGCCAGCGGCCCGTGGGGTACCGCTACGCAGCAGTCGTTCGCCTGGCTTTCCACCGACAATGGTGACACCTACAACGTCATAAGCAAGCTGCGCCCTGACGTCGGCCCTGGCGGCGGTGACACCACGACCGAAATCGATGACCAGAATAACTACCACTTTACGGACCTGGAAGCCCTGCTGAACGTGGCGGCTTCAGTATCCACCGACCGTGGAAACACCTGGCCCCGCAACTCCGCTACCTCGCCCTTCCCTGGGGTGGACCGCCAGTGGCATGCCATGGACAACGGCACCAGCCCTGGCCCCGCTGATAATACCCAGTTCCTCACGTGGAGGCAGACCCCACTTGGTTCGTTCCTCATGTCGGCCTCAGATGGTCTTACCTACATCCCGGCCCAGGCCAACCCCGACGAGGCGATAAATAGCGGAGCTCCGTGCGGCGACCTGCGCTTCGATCACACGCTGCGCTATCTTTACCTCCCGTGTGCCAGCACCAACCGGGTGGAAGTCGCCTACGCCCATGTAGACGTGGGGCAGCGCACCGGGATTGCCTTCCAAAAGAGCTATGCCGGAGACGCACTGGGTGGCACGGGCAATCTCTTCCCATCGCTTGCGACGGACCGTGCCGGCAACGTCTACGTGGCGTATACCGATAGCGGCGACTTCAACACTTACCTGGTTTACTCGACTGACCATGCTCAGACCTGGAGCGAGCCTATCCGCCTGAATGGCAACAACGCTAACACGACCATCTTCCCGTGGATAGTCGCGGGTGAGGACGGCCGTGTGGCGGTGGCCTATCTTGGTACCGACAAGTACGGTTCTCCAGGCCCCGACAGCTTCCCCAGTTGGTTCAACGACAAGCCTGCTTCCGCCACCGTCAAATGGTACCTGTACGTGAATTACCTGGACAACGCCAACACGGCCAACCCAACCATCTACCAGGCGCAGGCCAGCCAGCACCCGGTCCACTACGGGCAGGTGTGCACCAGCGGTACCCTTTGTCTCGCGACAGGCGGCGACCGCACGATGGCTGACTTCCTTACGATTCAGCACGACAACAGCGGTGCCATGCGCATCATCTACAACGACACCAGCAACCAGCATCACGGGGCCAGCGTCATGGTGGCGAGCCAGATTGATGGGCCTTCACTGTTCGGCACCGAGGTCAATGGCACGCTCGCGCTCAACTCGGTGACCGACCGCTTGAACGACGCTCAGTACCCGCACCGCGACCCTGTAGGTCCAGGCCCCAACTACGATGCTCTTGACATAAAGGGCGTGAGTGTGGCTTCGAACCTGGAGAATATCACGGTGACGATGACCATCTCAGACCTGACCGCCACGAAGATCATACCGGGGGCCGACTCTGTCGTGTGGATGGCAAGGTGGCAGTCCAAGTCAGTGGGTGACTTCAACGAGGAGAGCTACCGCATCTACCACGCGCAGGCCGTCTCCACGCTGGGAGGTGACCCCCAGTTCTTCTACGGCACAAGCATAGCGGTAGCAGGAGCGGAGGCCGGTTGTACTACGACCACGCCGCAGACCTGCAAGCTGGTGCAATACCCGCAAGGTGAGAGCACCACCGGCACGTACGACGAAGCTACGGGCACGATTACCATCATAGTACCTCGCGAGGGGGTTGGCTCCCCGCCGGTAGGCTCTACCCTCTACTCGATTACTGGCTATACCTACGGCCAGCGTGTCGTCACGCCCGACTTCTACGACGATGTAGACGTTGCCAAGGCGTTCAACTACACCTTCACCTCCGGGCCGGAGCCGCCGGTTAACATCTGCCCAATCCTGTTCCAGGACGTGCCGGAGAGTGACGAAGTATCGTCGTTCTACCCGTTCGTGCGCTGCCTGGCGTGCCGCCACATCCTCGGCGGCTACCCCTGCGGCGGCACTAACCCGCAGACGGGGCAGGCTGAGCCTTGCGGGGCTACCGGCAACCCCTACTACAGGCCGAGCAACAACATCACGCGCGGCCAGATCTCCAAGATCGTGTCGAACTCCGCGAACTTCAACGAGGACGCGGGAGAGCAGCTATATGCCGACGTGAAGCCCGGCGACCCGTTCTACGTGTGGGTCAACCGCCTGTCTAACAGGCACCACATGGGCGGCTACCCGTGCGGCGGCCCCGGCGAACCGTGCGACGGGCAGAACCGCCCGTACTTCCGCCCTTCCGCTAACGCCACGCGCGGGCAACTGTCGAAGATAGTGTCTAACGCCGCGGGCTTCAACGATGCGCCGCAGGGCCAGACCTACACCGACGTGCCGCCGAGCCAGAACGAGTCGTCATACTACCAGTACATCGAGCGTCTGTCCTCACGCGGCGTGATGAGCGGATACCCGTGTGGCGGCCCCGGCGAGCCGTGCGATGATGACAATCGTGCCTACTTCCGCCCCAACAGCCTGGTCACCAGGGCGCAGGCAGCCAAGATAGTGTCCAACACCTTCTTCCCCAACTGCCAGACACCCACCAGGAGGTAAGCGTCCGACAAGCCGCTATGTGAAAGAAGGCGTGATGGTTTACTGCCATCACGCCTTCTTAATTTCATCTCCAAGAACCGGGACTCAACCACCCGCCCAAACGTTCGACACCTTCTTGGGGAACAAGATAGGTAGAAGGGCACTCCCGGTGGCCGTGTTGGCCGAGCAGTCAGCGAAGGCGTGTTGTAGCTCTTCCAGCGACCTGTAGCCGAACAGTAGTTGCAGGAAGGTGAGGTCGGGGAAGGCTGCGTCTCCCTCTTCCACGCGGTCGGGCTTCCAGCCTTCGACGGAGATGCTTCCCGCCTCGAACCTGAGAACCAGGCCGCTACGGTAGAAGTTGATCTTCAGCTCGCCCGTGTAGCCTGACTGTGGCGACCCTGCAAGCCGCTTTTCCAGGGCTGGCGCGATGTGGCGCACGAAAGCGGGCAAGTCGGGTACGCGTATGTACCAGGCGTAGGGTTTGCGTATTCGGGGCAGCCTCTCCGGGACGGTATCGTACACCGGGTGCTGCTCGCCCAGGGCGAAGCCGAAAGCCTCGAACTCCTCGCCGTCACGCTTGCCGTACTCTTCCCCGGTCGCGGCCAGGTAGCGTATCACGCTATCGGTCGTCGCCAGCAACGACACTCCAGGCTTTACCTCGTACAGGAGAGCCGCCAGCCGTCCTCCCCGCAGCTTCCGCGAGTGTGCCAGCGCGCCAACCGTCTGACCCTCCGGCGTCTCAATCACGCGCAATTCGACACGAAAATCGCTCTTTTCGCTACGCCCCTCGACGTTATACCGCCAGAGAGCCTCGTCATGTAGGGAGGCTAACATGGACCGTGACGCAGCCTGCTGGTACATCTCAAGAAAAAGGGGCACGTCTTGTGTTGTGGCGTGGCGAAAGCGGTACGGCTCCTCCTCGCCTTCCTTCAGCTTGGGGACGTGCGGCTTGAAGCCTGTGCGTCCACCGCCCAGGTTTACGGTCATCTCATAGCCGAACTGCCTGTAGTACCAGGGAATGCCCGTGATGCCCTGCACCAGCTCGCCCCGCAGCGCGCTCCACCTGTGGACCTCGTTGAACTGGGCGCGCACCAGCCTTCGCCTCCGGTAGTCGGGGTTGGTGCTGACTATCTCAGGCTGCCCGAACTTGAAGGGGATGCCGTCATAGGTCCATATCTGCGAGAAGTGTCCCATGGAGGAAACGATCTTCCCTGCGTTCGTGTCCTCAACCAGCACGAAGTCTCCGGGTCTCAACGTGGGGTGCTCTCCACTCATCAGGTCGAGCATCCAGGTATGGAGACCTTCGTTGGGGCCAACTTCTCCGATGTCCAGCAGGTTATTGGCGTGAAAATCGGCCAGCGCCTCCCGGTCCTCCGGCCTTGCCTTACGCATCACCAGTCCGTCGCCCAACTCCTGGGGAATGTCTTCCTCGGTCAGTGTGTCTTGCGCCAATACCTTCTCCTTGCATAGTATCGCCCTACAATAACACGGCGCACTTACCCAGGCATCAGCCCCCAGTCCCATCTTTCACAACAGCCCTGCCGCGAACATCCATCGTCCATCGTCTATCGTCTATCGTCTAATCACGATATAGATCCCCAGCAGCACCAGCAGCCCGCCGCCAACCTGGTAGAGGCTCAAGCCTTCACCGAGCAGGGGCACCGCAAGCAGCGCTGTTATGGCGGGCTGCAACAACAGCGTGACCGAGACGAGCGAGGCGGGCAAGTGGCCGAGGGCGTAGTTGATCGCCAGCCAGCCTATAACGTGGGTGATAACGCCGAGGGCGACCAGCGCCAGGTACTGTTCGAGGCTGTATCCCGTAAGCGGCTCGCCGGTGACGAGCACGTAGGCCAGCAGCAGCACCGTGGCAGAGGCCGACGCCACCCACATAAACGACAGCGTGCCCATGTACCGGCGGGCGCGCTGCGTGAGAAGCATATAGGCCGCGTAGAAGAGACTGCTGCCCAACGCCAGCAGGTCGCCCAGCCCCAGGTTCGGGTGCTCGAACACGTCGCGGCCCACGATTATGGCAGCGCCTATTACTGCTGTAGCCATCCCTAGCCAGAAGCGGCGTTTGAGTGCCTCCCTGAACAGCAGCGTCGCGCCTATCGCCACCCACAGGGTAGAGGTGTTGCCCAGCAGCGTGGAGTTGGCCGCCGAGGTGAACAGCAGCGAGGTGTTCCACAAGCCGAGGTCGAGCGCGAAGAACAGCCCGGCGAGCGCGGTCAGCACGAACGCCATGCGTGGCAGCCCGAACGAGGACCTGTCCGTGCCCCGCCGCCTCGTCTCGCTCACCGCGTAGGGGATCGCCAGCACCGCCGAGGCAATCGCCACCCGGTAGAAGGCCGAGACTGGCCCCGGTGTGGCCGCCCACTTGGTGAATATGGCCGAGAAGCCGATGCACAGCGCCCCGAGGCTCAGTGCGGCATAGGCCCTGTAGCGTGGGGACATAGCATCTAGCCTGGCCCGCTGTGCGGTAATTTGTGTGTTGATGGTGCTCATTTATTGGTCAGGCTACCGCCGAACCCTCGCCCGCGACCTCCACTCCCTCCGCCGGTGTGCCTTCCTGCTCCTGGTACTGTAGCTGGTAGAGGCGGTAATAGTAGCCGTTGCGCCCCATTAGCTCCTCGTGCGTGCCGTCCTCCACCACCTGGCCCTTGTGCAGCACGATGATGCGGTCCACGTGCCGGATCGTGGAGAGGCGGTGGGCGATGATGATGCTGGTGCGGCCCCGCATCAGCTTGTAGAGGGCGTCCTGTATGAGCGCCTCGGTCTCGGTGTCCACGCTGGAGGTCGCCTCGTCCATCACCAGCAGCACCGACGGGTTGAAGGCGATGGCGCGGGCGAAGGTGAGCAGTTGCCGCTGCCCCACCGACAGGTTGGCCCCGCGCTCCTTCACTTCGTAGTCGTACTGCTCCGGCAGGCGCTCTATGAAGGTAGCGGCGTTCACGAAGTCGGCGGCGCGGCGCACTTCCTCGTCGCTGATGTCCTCGTCCAGCAGGCGGATGTTACGCGATATGGTGCCCGAGAAGAGCACCGGGTCTTGCAGCACCACGCCGATGTGCCGCCGGAGGTCCTGCTGCTTCACGTCGCGCACGTCTACGCCGTCCAGCAGGATTTGCCCGCCCTGCACGTCGTAGAAGCGGCTCAGGAGCGAAATGATGCTCGTCTTGCCCGCGCCGGTCGCGCCTACTAGGGCCACGCTGGTGCCGGCCGGTATCTGGAAGCTGATGCCTTTCAGCACCGGCTCGTCGGGATTGTAGGCGAACTCCACGTTGCGGAACTCGATATCGCCCGCCACCCTGCGCAACTCCCGTGGGTTCGGTGTGTCCACTATGGTCGCTTCTTCGTCCAGCAGCATGAACACGCGCTCTGCGGAAGCCATCGCCCCCTGCATGATGTTGTACTTCTCGGCCAGGTCACGGATGGGCTGGAACGCCTGCTCGGTGTACTGGAACATCATTACAAGCACACCCACCTGCACCGCGCCCGACAACACGCCGCCCGACCCGACACCCAGCAGCCCAGCAACCGCGATGACCGACAGGAAGCTCACCACCGGGAAGAAGTAGCAGAAGACCCGCAACGCCTCGATATTGGCGTCGAGGTAGTCCTTGTTCAGCTTGTCAAACTCATCGAACTTCTTCTTCTCCCGGTTGAAAAGCTGCACTACCAGCATGCCGGAGATGTTCTCTTGCAGGAAGGCGTTCACGCGGGCGATCCGCACCCGCTGCTGGCGGTAGGTGGTGCGCATCAGCTTCTGGAAGAAGAAGCTTGCCAGCAAGATGAGGGGCAACACCGCGAGGCTCACCAAGGCAAGCTGCCAGTTCACCAGGAACATCACCACCACCACGCCCAGCAATATCACCACGTCGCCCGCCACCGTGACCAGGCCGGAACCTATGAACTCGTTGAGCGCGTCCACGTCGTTGGTGAGGCGGCTGATGAGTCGGCCCACGGGGTTGCGGTCGAAGTAGCCGAGCGACTGGTATTGCAGGTGCGAGAATATTTGCTTGCGCAGGTCGTACATGACGTTCTGCCCAATCATCTGCATGATGTAGTTCTGCGCGTACCGGAATACGAACGCCAGCACGAGCGCGCCGAGGAAGGCCGCCAGTATGGGCGGCAGGTTCTCAGGCCGGGGCGGCAGGTTCACGGGGGGTGTCACCGACCTGTCCTGCGGCGCAATCGCCTGGTCGATGGCGAGGCCCGTGAGGAACGGCCCGGCAAGCACCGCCAGCGTGTTGGCGAATATCAGCACGAAAGCCAGGGCCACCAGCTTCTTGTAAGGTCGCAGGTAGACCAAGATGCGCCGCATCAGCCGTGCGTCGTATGCCTTGCCCAGTATTTCGTCTTCGTGAACCATGCCTCGGCCCATTTATGATTTACCTCTCAAAGCAATTCTCTTATCTTTAGAGCATGTAACACTAAATTGGTAGGTCTTTCGCCTCGGTGCAATGAACACGGATCCAATACAATACCGAACTCAGTTTGCCTATGGGATCCCGGTACAATCACACGATATCTTTCCGTGCGTCACTCGGATCGTGACATACGTAGAGGATTCGCTTTCTGCTATGCTCACCTCTGCCATGTAGTTACCCACTCTATGCGAGTCACTATTTGGATGTCTGTAGAGGGAGCGACAGCACGAATCTTGCTGCCAGCCATGTTGTTGCATTGCGCCTCTTACGTATGCCTCCACCCTGCGCGGCTCATCTTCTACAGTGAACGTAATAGCTTCCAAAGGGTCGTCGGGGCTGCCGGCTGCATCCAGGTTTACTGCCTTTTGTACGTCCGTCGCGCCTGAAAGTATCGGTACTTCTGGTAATTGCTCGCGGTTATATTGGTATAGATACACAAATAATAAGGCCGCTACCAATCCTAGAGCCGCGATTACTCTCTTGTGCTCGGTCGTCATGACTATGGCCTACCTTGAGGGTTCATGTCACATTTTGACATCTAGCGTCACGAAGCCAGCGGGTCCACCCCCAACTCGCCCGTAAGCAACTCTCTACGGTACATCTTGGCGTAGACACCCCTGCGCGCCACAAGCTCGGTGTGCGTGCCGCGCTCCACTATGCGGCCTTCTTCCAGCACAAGTATCTGATCGGCCTCCTTCACGGTGGAGATGCGCTGGGAGATGATGATGCTGGTGCGGCCCCTTAGTACGTCGCGCAGCCCCGCCAGTATCTCCGACTGGGTGTGCGTGTCGATGCTGGAGAGCGCGTCGTCCAGTATCAGGATGCGAGGGTCGCGCATGACCGCCCGTGCCAGCGCCGTTCGCTGCTTCTGGCCGCCCGAAAGGGTCACTCCGCGCTCGCCAATTACCGTGTCGATGCCGTTGGGGAATTGGTCGAGGTCGTTGCTCAGGCGCGCCACCCGCACCGACTGCTCCACCATAGCGGGGTCCGGCTCGTCCACCCCGAATGCTACGTTCTCGCTGAGGGAGGTGGAGAATAGGAAGGTGTCTTGCGGCACGTAACCGATGTTGCGGCGCAGCACCGCCAGCGGTATCTCGCGCACGTCCACGCCGTCTATGAGCACGCGCCCTTCCTGCGCCTCGTGCACGCGGGTAATAAGGTTCACAATGGAGGTCTTGCCCACGCCGGTAGGCCCCACGATAGCCAGCGTGCTGCCTTCCGGCGCGTGGAACGATACGTTGTCCAGCACCGGCCGTTTGTCGTAGCTCAGCGACACGTTGTCGAACACGATGTCGCCCTTGACCGCCGTGATGTCGTGCCGTGTCGCCTCGGCGTCGGTAATCTTTTCGCGCTGGCTCATCAGCCCACGGATGCGGGACATGGAGGCCGCCCCCTGGTGGTAGAGCGACACCACCCAGCCCAGCGCGATCATCGGCCACGCCAGCATGCTGAGGTATCCCAGGAACTGCACGAACTGGCCGACCGTCAGGCTTTTCTCCATTACCTGGTTGCCACCAACCCAGAGGACCGAAGCCGCCGCCAACCCGAGCACCAGGGCCATCATCGGCCAGAGCAACTGGTTCAGCTTCTGGTATGCCAGGCTCTTATCCACGTAGTCCCGGCTTGCCTCCGAGAAGTGCTTGATCTCGTAGTCCTCCTGGGCGTAGGCCTTGATGACCCGTATGCCGGAGAAGTTCTCCTGCGCGTAGGTGGAGAGAGCGCCGAACTGGGCCTGTACTTGGTCGAACCGCTTGTGCATGCGCCTTCCGATTACCATGAAGGACAGGCTTACCATTGGCATGAAGAAGATGAGGATGAGGGCTAGCTGCCAGTTGATGGTGAGCATCAAGATGGAAGCCATGATGAACATCAGGATGGTGCGCACGCTGTTGGAGAGGCCGGGGCCGAGGAACTGGCGCACCGCCGTGAGATCGTTCGTGGCGCGGGCCATAATGTCGCCGGTATGGAGGCCCTGGAAGAAGCTGGCTTGCTGCCGTTGCAGGTGGGCGAAGAGGTCGTTGCGAAGCTGGTACTCCACGACGCGCGACACCTCGTTGATGAGGTACCGCCCGTAGAAGTCCACCACGCCCTGCACCGCCGCCAGGAGCAGGACGATACCCACGATCCAGAATATCTCCTCCTGAGGGTGGCGCTGCGTTAGACGGTCGATGCCGTTGCCTATGAGAAAGGGCTGCGCCAGGGCGAGGAGGGTGCTGAAGACGATAGCTACGGCTCCCCACAACATCTTGCCCTTGAAGCGGACGAGGTATGGGATGAGCGACTTCAAGTCGTGCAAACCGAGGCTCCTTAGACATTAACCTTAACAGGCTTGAAATAAAAGTATACACTAAAGGGGAGGTGTGTTCCTGCTACCGCAGATGTATTTTGGGCGGGCGCGCCGCGTGCAATCTGACCTACCCGACTCTTTACGACCACAGAGGCAACCTTGGGCACAGACCTGGCAGACGACGTTATAGAAGGCATAGCGGCCAAGACCGACCCGCCGGTGGAGGGCAAGGCGGTAGCCCTCAGCAGGCCGCTCATCATCCTCGGTCTTATCACAGCGACCGCCCTGTCCGCACTCGATGTGACTATCATCTCCACGGCGCTCCCTACTATCGTGGGGGTGCTGGGCGGGCTGGAGTTCTACCCGCTGGTGGTCGCCGCGTTCCTGTTGACGGCCACGACTACCGTGCCGGTCTACGGCAAGCTGTCGGACATGTTCGGTAGGAAGCCTATCTTCCTGGTCGGCGCGGGCATATTCATCCTCGGTTCGGCCCTGTGCGGGCTGGCCTGGGACATGCCTTCGCTGATCGCCTTTCGCGCCTTACAGGGGCTGGGGGCAGGCTCTATCGTGCCCGTGTCGCTCACCCTCATAGGCGACCTGTTCGACGTGGAGGAGCGCGCGCGAATACAGGGCGTGTTCGGCTCGGTGTGGGGAGTGTCGAGTATCGCGGGACCGCTGGTGGGCGGGGCTATTGTGCAGTTCTTTGACTGGCGCTGGGCCTTCTTCATCAATGTGCCGGTGGGCATAATGTCGATGCTGTTGATTTTCCTCTACCTGCGCGAGCCAGCCATCCACACCCGGCAGCGTGTGGATTTTGGCGGCGCGATTACGCTTACGGTGGGCATGGGGTTTACCCTGCTGGCTATGCAGGCGACTTCCCTGGGCGAAGAAGGCGTAAGTCAATGGTTTCTATGGCTGGGCATCTCAGGAAGCATCGGCACATGGACTCTCTGGTTAGGCGGGGTTGTGTTGTTGGCGCTGTTCGTCTTCTTCGAGCGCCGCGCCCCGGCCCCCATCCTCTCCTTTGACCTGCTCTCGCGCCCCGTAATCGCCATACCGTGCCTGACGGGGCTGCTGGCAGGCGTGGTGCTCATCGGCTATGCGGCTTACGTGCCTCTGCTGGTGCAGGGTGCATGGGGCGGCTCGCCCATAGAGGCCGGGCTGATAGTAGCCCCGATGTCGCTGGGCTGGCCGATAGCTTCCGCGACCAGCGGCCGCCTCATCAAACGCGTGGGGTACTTCCCATTGGTGGCTACGGGCATGTCATTGGTCGGTGCCGGCACGTTGCTGCTGCTGACCGTGGGCCTCGCGAGTGACATATCCCTGAAGGCCGCTATCACCCTGGTGGCCTCGGCAATTACGGGCCTCGGCTTCGGCGCGAGCACCACGACCATGCTCATCGCGCTACAGGTGTCGGTGCCCTGGTCGGAGCGCGGGGTAGCCACTGCCTCGGCGCAGTTCTTCCGCAACATGGGCCAGGCCATAGGCGCGACCGTGCTCGGCACGATATTGACCCTGCTGCTAGCGCCGATGCTGGCCTCCGAGAGGGTGCGACAGGCCGTAGCCACCATGCCGCCCGACGCTCTGAAAGCCGGGGGCGACCCCGCCCTAGGCCCCGCCAACGCCCTGTTCGACCTCGACCTGCGCCCCACCCTGGCCCCTGACGTAGTGTCCGCCCTCTCCGATGCCTTATCCAATAGCCTATGGTGGACGTTCCTGGCGATGCTGGTAATAGCCGCATTAGGAGTGCTGGTCGCCATCCGCTTCCCAAGGGTAGTCACCCCCGCCGATAGGGGCGCACCGGCCGCACCGCAGGCGCGCCCAACTTCCTTGGAATGAAGGTTGCTAGGACTAGGAATTTGGAAATTGGAATTTCGAATTGCGAATTTGACGGATAACTACTAAATTCGCAATTCGAAATTCCAATTTCCAAATCTAAAACGGAGGATCTAATGAGCGATCCGTTGTGGTACAAAGACGCGATCATTTACGAGTTGCACGTCAAAGCCTTCTACGACAGCAACGGCGACGGCATCGGTGACTTCAATGGCCTGACCGAGAAGCTGGATTACTTGCAGGACCTCGGCATCGACACCATCTGGCTGCTGCCCTTCTTCAAGTCGCCCCTGCGCGACGACGGCTACGATATTGCCGACTACTACCAGGTCCACCCCAACTACGGCACCGTGGCGGACTTCAAGCGCTTCCTGAAGGAGGCCCACCGCCGCAACCTGCGCGTCCTAGCCGACCTGGTGATGAACCACACCTCCGACCAGAACGCCTGGTTCCAGGAGGCCCGCTCCTCCACCGACCCGAAGAAGCGCAACTGGTACGTGTGGAGCGACACGATACACAAGTACGAGCAGGCCCGCATCATCTTCACCGATACCGAGCGTTCCAACTGGACCTGGGACGAGACCGCCAAGGCTTACTTCTGGCATCGCTTCTTCAGCCACCAGCCCGACCTCAACTTCGACAACCCCACGGTGCGCCGAGAGATGCTGCGCGTTATCAAGTTCTGGATGGACATGGGGCTGGATGGCTTCCGGGCCGACGCGGTGCCCTATCTGTTCGAGCGCGAGGGCACCAACTGCGAGAACCTGCCCGAAACGCACGAGTACCTAAAGGAAGTGCGCAGGTTCATGGACGAGCACTACGAGGGTAAAGTGCTGCTCGCTGAGGCCAACCAGTGGCCCGCCGACCTGCTGCCCTACTTCGGCAACGGTGACGAGTTCCACATGTCCTTCAATTTCCCGCTGATGCCCCGCATCTTCATGTCACTCAGGCGCGAGGAACGCTGGCCCATCATTGAGATCATCAGCCAGCTCCCAAAGATACCCGACATCTGCCAGTGGGGCATCTTCCTGCGCAACCACGACGAGTTGACCCTGGAGATGGTCACCGACGAAGAGCGCGACTACATGTACCACGAGTACGCCAAAGACCCGCGCATGAAGATCAACATCGGCATCCGCCGCCGCCTGGCCCCCCTCATGGACAACGGCCGCCGCCAGATAGAGCTGCTCAACAACCTGCTGTTCACCCTACCCGGCACCCCCGTGCTCTACTACGGCGACGAGCTAGGGATGGGTGATAACATCTTCCTGGGCGACCGCGACGGCGTGCGCACCCCCATGCAGTGGACCCCCGACCGCAACGCGGGCTTCTCCAAGGCCGACCCCGCCCGCCTCTACAGCCCCGTCATCACCGATCCTGTGTACGGCTACCAATCTATCAACGTAGAGGCCCAGGAGCGCACACAGACCAGCTTCTTGCGGTGGATGCGGCGCATGATTCACGTCCGCAAAAAGTACCCGGTGTTCGGCAGGGGAGACATCACCTTCCTCAACCCCGCCAACCCCAAGGTGCTCGCCTTCATACGGCATCACGAGGACGTGGACGTGCTGTGCGTCTCCAACCTCTCCCGCTTCGCCCAGCCGGTGGAGCTTGACCTGGCCCAGTTCAACGGCCGCCGCCCAATAGAGCTTGTAGGCGAGACCCCCTTCCCGAAGATAGGCGAGCTACCCTACTTCCTCACGTTAGGCCCCCATGCCTTCTTCTGGTTCCGCCTTGACCGCTCGGAGTGACACATAAGAGCGAAACGCCAAGACGCCAAGACGCCAAGGACGCGCAGAGATTAAGGATTGTTATTCCAGAAGAATCAGGGTACATGCTGCTGTACTCTGGTTCTTCTTGTTCACCCTAAACCCTCTATACACTTGGCGTGGTCCTTGGCGACTTTGCGTCTTGGCGTTTCCGTCTCCTTATTACCAACGTCCCGCTGCTGGATTTACGGTACTCCACTGGCACGTTTTGTGCACCCAGGTGCCGTGTTCCGCATACTATTGAATACATGACACGGAGGCATTTACATGGCTACCGGTGTTTCCCAGGCGATCATCGACAGGCAGAAATGGCTGGATGACATATCCGATAAGCTCCAGCCGCTCATCAACAACACCTTCAGCAGCGGCGGTGAGGTGGGCAAGCTCGCCAAGGACTTCCTCAACGGCGTGTGGCTCGGCCACCCCCTTCACCCGGTCATCACCGACGTACCCGTGGGCGCGTGGACCATGACGCAGCTTCTCGACCTCATAAGCCTTATGCGTGGAGACGACCCCGGCCTGGACGCAGCCGCCGACATTACGCTGGGTGCGGGTATCGTGGCTGCGCTGGGCGCGGCGGTCACCGGGCTGGCCGACTGGAGCGACGTGGGTGGCTCGCACCGCCGCATGGGCCTGGCTCACGCGCTGCTCAACATGGGAGGCCTGACGCTAAACGTCGCCTCCCTCGCGCTGAGAGCAGGCGGTAAGAAGAACCGTGGTGTGGCCCGCTCCCTCTCGGCTGGCGGCTACGTCCTCAACGCGGCCGCGGCGTACGTGGCGGGCGAATTGGTGTACAACCTGGGGCAGGCCGTGAACCGCGATGCCTGGGTAGACGGCCCCAACAAATTCACCGACGTAGCCTCCCTGGAAGAATTACGCGAAGGCGAGATGGTCAAGGTGGACTACGACGGCAGACCTATCGTCCTCCTACAGCACGACGATGGCATCCACGCCTTTGAGGGCACATGCCCACATTACGGCTGCGGTCTCTGGGAAGGCAAGCTAGACGACCACACCCTAACCTGCCAGTGCCACGGCTCGCAGTTCGACGTACGCGACGGCACCCTCCTGCACGGCCCCGCCACCGCACCCGTCCCCAGCTACGACGTGCGCAGGCGCATGGGCCGAGTGCAGATCAGGATGAGGAAGTGATTTCTGAAACGTGGTTCTGAAACGTGAAACGTGATGCGGCTAGTGATGTTTGGTACGTGAATGCAACTGTGTTCATGTTGCAGGACCAAAGCCCCACCCTGTCATCCTGAGCGTAGCGAAGGATCTAAAGAAGGTGGGTAGGGATGACGTTGAATACCAGGACAATCGTGATGTAGGTTCAGCGCGAGAGCAAAGCCAACATCTTAGATCCTTCGCTACGCTCAGGATGACACGGAGTCTCTGAATCGCCTGTGTCCCACAAACCCTTTACAGCACACCCTTGAGCAAGCCGCATCACGTTTCACGTTTCACGTTTCAGAACCAGGAGTGTACGACCACATGACAAAAGGCAAAGGGCGCAAGCGACAGAACCCCCTCAAGGGCCTGCTGGCAGGTCTGGTGGCGGGCCTGGCGGCATCGGCGGTGATGGACCAGTATTGGGGAGTAGTGGAGCGCGTGCCCGGTGCGCGGCCGGAACAGCAACCCAGGCGTGGCGGCGGGCAGCAGAAGAACGAGCCTTCCACGCAAATTATCGCGGACAAATTAGCCAAGGCTGTAACCGGCAAGGAAGTGCCCGATGAGGCCAAGCCCGCTGCGGGTGTAGCCGTCCACTACATCACGGGCGCGTTACAGGGCAGCGTCTTCGGCCTGGTAGCCGCCCTCCGCCCCCGCACCGGCCTGTTCGCGGGCTTGCTCTATGGGGTAGCCATCTGGCTTTTCTTAGACGAGATTACCCTGCGCGCCCTCAACATCGCCCCCGACCCAAAGAAAGTATCAAAGAAGATACATGCTGAGGCGTTAGGCGCGCACCTGGTCTACGGGGGCAGCCTGGCCTTGCTGACCCGGCGCTTCCTCAAGTAAAAACAAACGAGGGACGCTGGTGGAAGCTACCATCGTCCCTCGTCTATCGTCCATCGTCCGACTTACTGCTGCCCGCCCGGACCCTTCTCGATGGGCGCTCCCACCAGGTTGCCCCACTCGGTCCAGCTACCGTCGTAGTTGCGCACATTCGGGTAGCCAAGCAGGTGCTTCAGCACGAACCAGGTGTGCGACGAGCGCTCGCCTATGCGGCAGTAGGCCACTACGTCCTTGTCGCTGGTGACACCCTTCGGCTCGTAGATGTTACGCAGGTCCTCAGGGCTTTTGAAGGTGCCGTCCTCACGCACCGCCGTCGCCCAGGGCACGTTCTGCGCGCCGGGGATGTGGCCGCCGCGTTGCGCGCCCTCCTGCGGGTAGTTCACCATGTGCAGCATCTCGCCCGTGTACTCAGGGTTCGAGCGCACGTCCACCAGCGCGTAGCCTTCCTTCAGGCTGTTGCTGGAGCGGTCCAGCAGGGCCATGACCTCATCGCGGAAGGCGCGAATCTCGCTGTCGTTGCGCTCCTGGGCAGTGTAGCCGGTCTGCGCATAGCTCGGCACCTCGCGGGTCATAGGGCGGTTCTCGGCCACCCACAACTGGCGGCCGCCGTTCATGATCTTGGTGTTCTTGTGCCCGAACAGGTGGAACACCCACAGGGCGTACGTAGCCCACCAGTTGTTCTTGTCGCCGTAGAACACCACCGTGGTATCGTTGGAGATGCCTCGCTCCCTGCACAGCCTCTCGAAATCTTCCCGGCTGATGTAATCGCGGCGCACCTGATCGTTGAGGTCGGCCACCCAGTCGAGCTTGACCGCTCCCGGTATGTGCCCCTGCTCGTACAGCAATATGTCCTCGTCCGACTCCACGAGCCTGATGCCGGGGTCGTCAAGATGGTCCTCCACCCACTGTGTGGATACGAGTATATCCGGGTTGGCGTAGCCCGCGTCCGTGGCGTGCGCCGTAACTTCCGTACCTGTACCTGTAGCCATGATTTGCTCCTTTTCTCCTGGTATTGTGATTAGATATTTTGTTTGCCGTTATACTATGGACTGAGTAACGCAGTCGCGTACATATTATACACTGTTCTAGCTGTTTTAAGTATGCGGCGGTCTCATAAACCGCACCCGACATGCCACAATCAACCAAACAATTCTACTGCCGCTAACTATCTTCTGCTAAATTCTAACGTTACACGTTACATCAAGCACACAGCTTGCGTTACATAGCGCATATAATCTTTGCAGTCGACATGGCTTCTTGTGGTACCGCATATGACTAAAGTACTACCGCAGTAGTGGTATTTATTCTTGCTTTTACGTCAACATGGCCCATATAATTATCCTTGCGTCGGTTGGTTGCGAATAAAAACAATTAGATGAACATGTTACAGGCGTATCGCATCATTGCTTCCTCCTGGCCCCTGGTCTCTTAGCCTACTACGCTCGGCCTTGAGTCCGGCGATACGCCCAACACTCTCTACGGCCAGGTTTCTATGGACCACTTCCGGCGACAGCTACAACCTCATAAGCCCGCCCTCCCGAACATCCTCGCTCCTGGTAGCGGGATGATATGGTGGTCCCAGGCCATGCCATCGAGTGAGCCTATGCGTTACACCGGCCTTGCTCCGTTGAGCCAGCCCGGCACCATCAACATGGCGGCTCCCGCTGTGTCGTCGCGACGTAGCACAGGCACTATCCTCCGCGAGCGTCTGCGCCTAATCGTGGTCCTTACCGCCACTCTGCTCTATGCCGTGCTGCTCCTCTACGTGCTCTCGCTCAGCACTAGCTCGGCCAGGCCCTCGGTAGGTTTGAGCGCCCAACGTGACAGCACGGGGGTATGGCAGGTGACCTCTCTCGTACCCGGTGGCTTGAGCTATGACGTGGAAGTGCACCGGGGCGATATCGTAGTGGCAGCCTACGACGCCACAGGCAACGCCATCGATCTGAAAGCGCTGCCGGGGAATACGAGCAACTTCCATGCGGCTTACGAGTTGTGGGTCCGCCCCAGTGGCAACTCGGAAGCCGCACCGAAACAAATAAGCACCAGCCACCAGCGCCCAGACACTCCCCTCCAGCGATGGGGCTACGCATTGCTGGGCATCATCTTTGTATCGGTCGGGGGTGCGGTGTTCGTCAAAGCCCGGCAGCGCGATGCCGCCAGGGCGTTCTATATCTTCTGTTTCACCACTGCTGTAGCTCTCGCGCTGGCTTCGGCCATGTACCTGCGCATCGACTGGCTACAGTCCATGCTCTTCATTACGCTCGCGGTCTGGGCGGGGTCCTTCGCGAGCTTCTTCCTCAAGTTCCCGGTCTGCGTGGGCAAGTCGAAGAGAGTCCATTACTTCATCCTCTCGGCCGTGGCCCTGGGGGCTGTGTTCATCGTCCTGGGCTACCTGTGGGTGCTTGCTGGGAACTACTTCGAGTACGAGACGGTGAGGATGCTTACCCTGATCTACGTAAGCGCCTGTGTGGCCGCCGGGTTGGGCGCGCTCCTGCGGTCGCTCGTGGGCGAGCGCTCTCCCGAAGTCCGCCAGCAACTATTCCTCTTGCTGGGTGGCACCGCTATCGCATTTGGTCCCGGCTTGCTCCTCGATTTGCTCCCGCACATAATCATAGACAAGCCTATCGTGAGCCTGGACCTGGCCGTGCTCTCCTTCGGTTTCATGCCGCTGGCCTTCGCCTATGCCATTACCCAGCACCAGTTGCTCGGCATACGCAGCCTGATGCGCCGCAGCGTCGTCTACGTCGTCATGGGCTTTAGCGTGCTCATGGTCTTCGCGGTAGCGGCGGCGGTCGTGAGCACGCTGATGCCGCAGGGCTGGTGGGGGAGCGAGTTCGGCCTGCTCGGCTTCGGCCTCTTTGTCTTCCTCATCGCGCTCTCGTTCGGGTGGGCGCAACGTCGCGTAGAACGGCTCGTGGACCGCTATATTTATCACGATGCTTACGATTACAAAGAGGCGCTGTTGCAGTTCAGCGCCCAGCTTGCCTCCGAGCAAGACCTCAAGGTGCTGGCCGACGAGTTGGTGGAGCGCACCTGCCGCCTGATGAACCTCACCTGCGGCTTACTCCTCCTTGCCTCCCAGCCTCAAGAGGCCAAGCAGATTGACCGCCTAACCTCGTCGTTGGGGCCGGACTTCCTGGATGCGGATAGCGAGTACGACCACGCTCTTAGCTCCCGCGTCGGCGCTGACATGGGCAGCAAGAGCCGCACCCAGCCACTCAGCGAAGGCGAGCTTTACCTGGAGCTGTACGCCCAGCATGGACCCCTTGCCGCGACTTTGCTCGAAGGGTTGCGCGCCGAACTCGCGGGCCAGGGCATCGTGCTACGACAGCCTGATAGCCCCGTCCCGGTGGTCTACGCCGAAGACGGCTCTCAGCCCGCGAACGCTGAAGCCGACATAGACATGCTAAAGACCACCAGGCTGGTGGAGGCCCCGACATCCTTCCTTGACGAAGACCCGGCCGAGTTAGACACCGTTCGCTCCTTCCTTGGCGTGCCGCTGTGGACCCGCTCCTACTTCATAGGTGTGCTCTGCCTCGGCGGTAAGAAGACCGGCGAGCGCTTCACCCAGGACGACATGTCGCTGTTGAGCACCCTCGGTAGCCAGGCGGCGCTCGCCATCTATAACGCGCAGCTATATGAGGCCAGAGAGCAGGCGCTGCTCGATACGATTACGGCCCTCGCCCACGCCATCGAAGCCAAAGACACCTACACGATCAACCACTGCGAGAACATCACCGACCGGGCGGTGGCCTTGGCCCAGGCCCTTTCTCTGCCCAGGCAGGAGGTGGAGAATATCCGCCTCGGCTCGATCCTGCACGACGTGGGTAAGATCGGCATACCGGACGCCATCCTCAACAAGCCCTCCAAGCTGACCGATGAGGAGTACGAGACCATCAAGCAGCACGCGCAGATAGGCGCTCGCATCGTGCAATCGGTGGGCGCGCTACAGGGGGTGGTGCCCATCGTGCGGCACCACCAGGAGCGATACGACGGCCAGGGCTATCCCGATGGGCTGGTAGGCGAGGAGGTACCCATAGGCGCGCGCATCATCGCGATAGTCGATGCCTATGGCGCTATGACCGAGGACCGAGTGTACCGCAAGGCGCTAGGACACGAAAAGGCGCTCAACGAACTGCGGCGCAACGCGGGCACGCAGTTCGACCCGTACGTCGTCAACACCTTCATTCGCATCCTCAAGGAGCAACCGGAGCTTGCCGAGATCCACACTGAAGATAGTGTCGTGCGGGTGCATTAGAAACTGGCATCTCATTTAATTGCTATCACAAGCGTGAACCCGGTGAGGTCGGACCCCACCGGGTTTCTCATACCCGGCCCAGCATACCTTAGTACAATGCTATACGTTCCCCACCTGGAAGGTGCCAACCTACGTAGATTTACGTAACTACGAGATATGTGCCTAGTACTTCGGTCCTACCTCTTGTATAGGGATAGTACCTTTGGTATACTCAGCGCGTCGGAGATGGATAGTACTCGTTAGTACCAAAGTACCACTTAGTTGGTGCGGTGCTTTCCCTGTACTGGTCCATGTAAGGTGCTGCGGAAGCTCCTGGACCGTTCGTCTGTAGCGCCTTCAAGAAAAACCGGGTAAATGCCCGAAAGTGCCTAAAGTGCCTATAGAAAGGCGCAATTTGGCGTTGTCAAGAACCAGCCGCGAACCAGGAACAATCGTCATCACCGAGTGGAGGAGCATAGCAGCCATGAACCTGAACATCCTAGAGAAACTCACCCGCCAGGCCATCAAAGGCAGCAACGTAGTCGCAGCCAGCAGCGAGATGCTGAAGAACGGTTTTATCAGCCCCACCGAGCACCGTTCTGTGCAGTCGCTCTCGTCGCAGATCGCCGCCAACGTAAGAGTCACGGCAGGCGGCGCGGTCGCCGCACCCCCCACCACTGTTTACAGGGTGTGGATCTAAACCACCAGACTTAGAACTTTCTCTTCTTCTGCAAAAAGACCGGCCACACAGCCGGTCTTTTTGCGTCTCCGCGCCTGATTCAAGGTGCGCTCAGTGGCCCTGAACCTCACTTTGTGAATATCCCCGGACCAATTTAGCTTCTTTTCGCTAGAACCCCTTACTTTTCGCGAGTATCGTCGTTATAGAAAACAAGCGCGGGGGGTACGACGCTATAACACTTCCCTAATGGAGGGTATCTGCTAATGAACCTTAGCGTACTTGAGAAACTCACACGTGAGATCGTAAAGGGCAACAACGTCACCGAGACCAGTGAGGAACTGCTGCAAAGGGCCGTAATCTCCCCGGTGGAGCACCGTTCGCTACAATCCCTCTCGTGGCAGATCGCCGCGAGCGCCCGCCATAATCCGAGCGGCCATATTACAGCCGCAGCCATCAGCACGTACCGGGTCTGGATATAAGCAGCCCGACTTGTAATAACATAGAGACCCCGGCAAGCAACTCTGGTGTGAGCTAGAGGCGGGCCGGGGTCTCGCGTTCCTGGTAGCGCGTGTTGTTGGAGGGGCGTTTCGCTTACGGCTGCCTGCCCCCGGCATCATCGCCAAGCAGGGGCGTCCGCTTCAGGACGTTCTGTAAGTAGTAGCTGAGCGCCAGGAACAAGCCGCCTATCCCCAGGAAGATCAAGACGCGCCAGATGGCTTCCAGGCCAACCAGGTCGACCAGGAACAGCTTGCCGACGAGCAGCACCAGCGTCCCCGCCCCCGCGTAAAGCAGCGGTGCGTTGCGGTCGAGCCGTATCCCGGCCAGCAGCAGCGCGCACGCCCACGCTCCCCAGGCGATAGTCACAAAGGCGTTGCCGTTCTCCAGCGCTCCCAGCTCGCGCCAGAGCAACGCCAGCACTGCCAGGTGCGCGGCCCCCCTGTACAGCCACTGCATTTCTCGCCTCTTGTGCAAAAATGACACTCCGGCCAGCATGAGAATAACCGCTACGTCAAGCAGGTTGTGCAGGTTGAAGAACACCGGTCCCTCCGCGCCGTATAAGAGCAGCCTGAATGTCAATAGTAGGGCAACCGCGCCGAAAATCAGGTGGGAGGGCACCACGGTCTCGGCCCTCTTCACCCGCCCCGGTGCCCACCACGCCGCCGCTTGCAGCAAGGTAGCGTACACGGCCCACCCCAGCATAATGTATCCCCACCCGTCGGGGCGATTAGCTAACTCGCGCCACATCAGGCCCAACACGGTCAGATGCACTATAGTGCGATAAAGTAGGCTCATTCCCCTTGGTGTTACCACGAAGGATGCGGCCAGGGTGAGCGCGGCGAACGCCACGTAGGTGAGCGCCTCCGCGTTCAGGAAAGCTAAGTCGTTCAGCGGAAGGCCGAACAGACTGCCGGTCATGTCTCCCAATAGCCGCATGCCCACCCAAAGTGTCACACAGCCCCACAGGATATGGCCCATTAGCGACGTGCCCCTGTCGGATAGGCGTTGTGCGACGAAGTGCAGGGCCGCGGCCTCCGCTGCGAGCGCCACCATGAGCAGGTTGCCATTTATGAGCTGCACGAGGGCCAGGGTAAATAGCAGCACGCTCACCAGCGCGTGAGTGTAGGCGAGCCGCTCTTGAGACTGCCGCAAGCTCCAAGCAACCGCTCCAAAGGCCGCGGCCCCCGCCAGCGTGACCGCGCCCAGCACTTCGCCAGGCACATACCCTTCCCACAGCAGCCAGGAAAAGCCGAGCGTGGTCAGGGGTGCCAGCACCACCAGCGCATGTACTTGAGACTCCAGAAAGTTTCGTAAGTCCTTGTCGGGGATGTAGTCGAGCGACGGCAGGGACCAGCGTTCGGGGTTGCGCATTCGCAAAGTCTCGCGCACCACAGGCAGCGCCCAGAAGACTAGCAGGCAGAAGATAGCCCCGGCCTGTAGCGCCCAATCTGCCTCGGTGATACCAAGGTCCAACGTCCACCTACTCCCTAATCCCACCAGTAGCACCAGCCAGGTGCCCACGAAGGTGGTCCACAGCAGGGCGCGCCACCCGCGGAAGAAGTAGACCGCAACGCCCCCGGCTGCCACCAGGCAAGTATAGCTAACCAGGCCCACCAGACCGCCGGACCTGTCGCCCAGCACGAAGGGGGTCGCCAGGCCGCCCGCCACACCCACGATAGACAGTAGCGATTGGTTGTGCCCCAACGCGAGCGCGAAGGCCAGCACAGTTACGGACACCATGAAGGAGAACGCGAATTCGTAGGCCACCAGGTGGAAAAGCTGGTAGGCCGCATACCCGGTGATGTAGAAGGTGGCGATGCTCCCGCCCAGCAGGATGTACTTCAACGCCTGCCGGTGCGTTCCCAGGCTTGAGCCTATCACGAGCAAGGCGACCCCGGCTACGAAGCCAATCGCCACGCGCACCCACTCGGTCAGCCAACCCTGGTCCACCGAGTACTTGAACAGGAAGCCGATGCCGAGCAGGAATAGTACGATGCCCACCCTGCTGAGCCAGAACTCCCCGCTTTTCAAGATGTCGCGTTGTGGGCGCGGTGGGGTGTTCGTGCTTACGGCGTTGCTCGTTGTCGGGGTAGCACTAGGGCCTGTCGAAATCGGCGGAGGGGCCGGTATGGCTGAAGCCGCAACATTGCCCATCACCGGACCTGGCTGGGAGGCGGTACCCTCGGCGGCTATTTCAGGCGGGATAGCAATTGTCCGGGTCCGGTTTCGACCGGCTGCCACCTGCATAGACCTGCCGCACCATATGCAGAGGGGATTGCCGGGTGGGTTGCCGCCTCGACAGTGAGGGCAGAACACCTGCGGGAGAGGTGCCGGTGGTGCCGGTATGCGCTCCGCCTCCGCATGCACGGCGGAAGGGGAAGCTTCCAGGTCCTCGGTGGCCTTAAGTGGCGCAGTTTTTGGGGCAGGCCGGATCGTGGCTACCACGCCCTCAAGTCGCGCCACCTGGCCGCGCAACTCGCCTACTATCTGTTCCAGGTGTCCAATTCGCTCGTCTAGTAGTCCGGGCGGTGTCTCTTCCATTCGCATCTATCTCCTTGCAACATGGGTGCTATTCTCGACACCATGCGCGACATAGTGTCATTTGGCCCATTCACCTGCTTACAGTATGCAGGCGTCGTATGCCTGTTGCATCGGCAGTATTGCCTAACCGGGGCTACGGGAGAACGGCGGGTCTACGGCGCGGGAGTAGGTATAATTGCTTAAGCGGGGCATCAACGGGAGCATATTGTCACAGGGTGAGTATGGAAGCAAGGCAGCCAAATATCGCCGCCACATAGACGCAACTTGCCACGTCACACATGTTGAAACATGGCCCTCAGCATTGCGGCTATTCTACCTGCACTTTAAGGTCGAGTCAACAGCTAACCTGCACAGACTGGTATAATGGCCGGAGTCCCTGCCCGACTACCGAAGTATGAAAACCGGCGAATAAAGCACTATCGTCCATCGTCCGAGGTAATCCTGTGAGTTCCGAGTCCGAAATCCGGCAGTTCCTTGAGGCCACCGACGAGCACCTGACGGCGGCCCTGCTAGACTATGCCTCATTGATGCCGGTATCGCTCATCAACATAGGCAAGCTGGCCCTCTCCGCGCCCGGTAAAGTCATGAGCGCGGTGCCGCAGATACAGCGAACCGGCGTCTCAGTGCCTTCGCCTTTGCCGAGGTGGCCCCTTTACGTCATTGAGGCGCACCGGGCGGGATCGGCTTACACGGCGGACGCCTGGGGAGAAGCCCTGCCCGGTGCGGTCGCGGTGGAGATCGCGATGTCCGCCGCCGACCTGCTGGACGAACTGGCGGACGAAGACCCCAGCCCGGTGGTGGAGCGGTACGGCCCCGGCCAGGCCCTCAACACCGGCAACCTGATGCTCGTAATGTCTCAGCAAGTGCTACTCAGGGCGGCGCAGGGTGGCAACGAGCGCTACTTAGCGGCCCTTACCGCGCTACAGGAAATGTTGGTGGAGGCAGCCGTGGGCCAGCACCTCGATATGCTCTACGACAGGATGGCACCTGACGAAGTTACCCTGGAGATGAGCGCGGACGTAACGGCCAAGAAGGCGGGCGCTCTCATAGCGGGTGCCTGGCGGGTGGGGGCGGTGCTTTCGGGTGCCGAAGAGCCTGTGGTGGACCTGTTGGCCCGGCTCGGTCGCGAGATAGGGGGCTTCGCACAGCTATCCAACGACCTGGAGGCCGTGCTACCTCTTGACATAAGTGCAAACGACGTGGCTCTAATGGAAGAAGGCGGACCGGCAGGCCTCAAGACCGACCTGCGCCTGCGCAAGCGCACCCTGCCGGTTGTGTTCACCCTTCGAGACGAGGCGGAAGCACCCAACTCCTTGCAGCGGGCCTTCAGCGACCTTGACTACGCCGCAACCATAGACGAAGACGCCCTGAGACGTGCAATAGTCGAAGCCGGGGGAGTGCAGTTCGCCCAACTGGTGATGGAGGTCCACGCGCAGAACATTATGCAACTGCTGGGCGAGCTTGAGGCGCTCAGGCCGGGAGCTAGCGAGGCGCTAGCGTACCTGCTGCCGGTGCGTATAGAGCGGGGTGAAGGCGCGGCAGAGCAATAGCCGCTTGGCCGGGATGTAGCTGTACAGTGATAGCGTATGACGCCCCGTGCTAAAGCACAGGGCTACACCCTGCGAAGTCTGCCTCCGGCAGACTGCCCCAGCGTCGTGACTGGAAGCCCTCACACACAGGGATGAGGCGAGGAGGAGATGAGCACCCAAAGGTGGACCTTGTCATTCTGAGCGTAGTGAAGAATCTCGTCCTCTACCGGGATGTTGCCTCTTTCTCATGGGACTTTGTGGCTGAAAGAAAGATGGTATTTGGGTGCTGAAGGACGAGATTCTTCGCTGCGCTCAGAATGACAAAGGCCGGGCTTTGCCGCCAGTACTCCGGGCTGCTATTTCTCAGATGGCTTCTAGGGACTTGGCCGGAGTCGGCAGTCCGCGAAGCGGACTTTGCAAAGCGTAGCCCTGTGCTTTAGCACGGGGCGTCACCTGCCACATCGCTGGCTGCTGCGCACCATATGCGTCACCTGCCGCATCGCTCGTTGTTAGGAACCATATGCTTCACACCTGAGAACAACGTAGAGGGTACGGTCCGCCACCGTACCCTCTACGTTGCTCCTTGTGGGCAATCTGCGCCTAAACTTTGAGTTCGCTCAGCGCCGCCTTGAAGATTATCTCGTGCTCGCGCACCGTGAAGCCCACCGACTCGTACAGGCGGTTGGCACCCGTGGGGCTTTCCGCGTCCACGCCCAGCATGGCGGTTTCAAGCCCTGCTTCCTTCAGGTTGCGCATACCCCTGAGCAGCAGCGCCTTGCCCAGGCCGACGCCCCGCCAACTCCTGGTGGTGCCGAGCAGCGCGATCCAACCTTCCTTGCGGCCCTTGCGCTCGTTCTCCTCCGCGTTGACCTCGCAGATGCAGAATCCCGCGATTGTGCCCGGCTCATCCTCAACCTCTGCCAGCAGCGACAGGTCGGGGCGCATGCCGGAGCGTTCCATCTGCGCGTCCCAAACTTCCTGGGGTAGTTCGTGGTACTCAAAGTGGTCTATGAACGACTGCTTGAAAGCGTCCCGAGCCGCCACGTTGTCCTCCGGCCGCCGGTAGGGACGTAGCGCCACGCCCTTGACTTCCTTCGGCTCCGGTATTGGATCGAGCAGCGACCGCTCCATCGTCCAGCCGTGCCGTACATCCCGCAGCCCTATGCCCCTGTATAGCTCGATGAGGCTGATGCTTTTCTCTGAGGCCCCGGCCAGCACGTTCACCTGCACGGCGGGTTTGGTGCCAGGGTCGGCTTCGTGGTCGCGTATGATGCGGCCGATGCGGGAGGCGAGCGCCTGTTCCAGTCCTTCGGCACGAACGGAAGGATGCGTGGTGAGGCCCATCTGGTAGATGCGTTCGCCGGTGTTCGGGTCGTCTATGGGCACTGCTCTGCCGTAGCCTATAAAGGTGCCTTCTGTTGCGCCCTCGGCCACCAGCATCTGCTTGTAAGGGTTCACAATCGGCATGTTGATCTGCCCTGTAAAGTCCTCGACCGTTATGTGCGCTTCACGTCCGTCCAGGGTAGCAGCCTCGTTGTACAGGGCTACGATGCCGGGTACGTCGCCGTCGCGGTAGAAACGTATTCGCCATTTGCCGTCGTCTGTTGTGGCTCTACCGTCGATTGTTTCAGCAATATTTGTCTGGCTCATTTTGGCACCTCGCAGAAACTAATAATGGGTGATTGGCTATTCCTCAGCCGCTAGCTAACGGCTCCTTCTGAAACACTGGCTTTAGGGGGAGGGTCGCTGGAGGGCACCTTGTAGCCCCGGAACATCCACGCGGCGGTCAGGCCCGCCAATATCACTATGACGCCGCCCACCACGAACACGTTGCGCACGCCTATCAACTCTCCCAATGCCCCCGCGAAGGCCATCGAGACCAGGCTGGCGGTCGATATGATCGTGTTGAGGGCGGCCCCCACGCGGCCAAGCACCTGGGGCGGAGTGTTGGTCTGCATGAGCGTGGAGATGGAGGCTTGCATGGGTGTCATCATCAGCCCCACCACGAACAGCACCGGGAAGAGGTGCCAGACGCTCGATACAAAGGCCAGGGCAATCGTCATCAGCCCCATCACGGATAGCGCGCCGCTTACAATGTTGGTCGGCTTGAGGCGAGCCGCCAGGATGGTTATCAGGCTGCCGCTCAATATCATGGCGGCGGTCTGGGCGATCTCCACCATGCCGAACCAGGTGACCGGCACCTTGAGGTCGTTCACAATGAGCGGGATGATGAGCACGTTCACCGCGCCTATACCCAGCATCGTCATCATGGTGGCTACCATCGTGCCTGAGAGAGCGGGCGTGTGGAATATAAGGCCGACGCCCTCCCGTAGCTGCTTGAACACCACCGCCACGTTGCCCCCGCCGGCCCGGTGCTCGTTGGCGGCCGCCGGGACGACTATCAAGCTGATCATGAAGAGCGAAGCGAAGAAGGTCAGCGCGTCAATGACGAACGGTATCCAGTAGTTGCCGGACAGCCCCACAATCACGCCCGCCGCAGCCGTACCCAGCAGGTTGAAGAGTATGCGGCTGGTCTGCGACAGCGAATTAGCGGCCATGAGCATATCGCGGCCCACGATGTGGGGCATCAGGGCGCCGCGGGCGGGGGTGAACAGCGTGCCGACCGAGGCTTGCAGGAAGGCTATCAGGTAGAGCAGCCAGAGGGTGTCCACCGAGCCTACCAGCATGAAACCTAGCACGAGCACGCCCCGTATCGCGTCGGAGGCGATCATCACGCGCTTGCGGTCCCATCGGTCCACGAAGACGCCCGCCAGCAGGCCGAAGGTGATGTGGGGTATCGCCAGCATTATCAGCATGGTGGCAATCGCGGCCGCCGAGCCGGTAAGCTGGTTCACCAGGATCAGCAGGGTCAGGTTGGTCAGGCTGTCACCGAAGTCGGAGATGCTCTGGCCGGTCCACAGGTAGCGGAAGTTGCGGTTCTTCAAGAGGTCGCCAATGCCGGGTTTCTTTGCCGCTTTGGTGCTTGTTTCTTGTGTAGGTGTTTCACTCATTGCCTTGGTCTCCTTTGTTGTCAATGTTGCTTGATTTATTTGCTGCTGTGCCGGTGCCGCCGGTGCCATTTCATATTCTTGTTGTAGGGGCACCCCTACAAGGACCGTTTTCTACCCACCAACTATGACCGCAGGTGCTGGCTGAAGAACTCTACTGTTGTGTTGTAGCAGCGCACTTTGTTGTGGACTTGAGCGCGTCGTGTCCCTTGTCCTCGAACACGATGATCTGGCGACAAGAAGAGGCGGGCCGAGAGCGGGGCTTCTATCGTGGATGTGTTTGTTGTACCGGGCATGGTCATATTCTCCTCTGTAAAAGGGTGCGCTTATCCTGGCCCTGGTGAACAGCTTTCACCGGGCTTAGGATGTATCGTTTTGCGACTAGGACGGGGCTAAGACGTGGCGTAGAATGAGTAGGCTTATGCTTCGGTGCCGTTGTTGCTCTGTTTGCTGCGCTTCTTGACGCGCAGTTTGTGCGTCGTTGGGAACATCACTACCATCAGACCATGCACCTGGGTGCCATGGTCGTCAACGCCGTAGGAGTCGAACTCTTTGATGACGTCGTTCATCTTCTTATATAGCTCCTCGACCTTGTCCTCAGGCACGGAGGCGAGAGCGCGGACGAGGATCATGTTCTTGGGTGTGTGCTCGTCGGGATCTGACACTTTCGTGATGTCCACCAGACCCACTTCGACGCTCTTGTTCAGGTCAACCCGCACACCGTCAAACATGGTCTGGAGGAGGGCGTTGACTTCGTCGCTGATACCCTTGCCGCCAGGGGCCGCGAACAGCGTCTTGTCGAGGTCGATGCTGAAGGCAGTCACCCAGTAGTGCTTTTCAATAATCCCAGAGACCACGCGCGTGCTGACCACCCGCACCAGCCCGTGCTCCTCCAGCGTGTTGATGTGGTAGTAGAGCTTGGTTTGGGGTATCTTCAGCTCGGCGGCAAGCTGCTTGACCGTGACTGGCTGTTCAAGCATCTGCTCCAGGATTTGCAGCCTGAGCGGGTCGGAGAGCACCTTCACCGTATCGAGGCTGGTGATGGTGAGCTTGTCGGCTGGCTGGAACTCTCCGGCAGTTGTAGTTTGAACTTGTTCAGCCATTGTATCTCCGTGTACCATTCAAAACTATTTGAATGAATGATAAAGCATGAATAGCAGCTTGTCAATAGGCTAGGCCCAAATTGCTGGACCAATTTTCTGGTGTAGAGACCTTAGCAAAGTGTCTCAGCCTGTCATTCCGAACATGCAGCTACGCTCATGGTAAACTCCGTGACAAATCTCGTCCCTTAGCACAATGTTTCCTCTTTCTTTCAGCCACTAAGGACCATAAGAAAAATGTAGCATCGCGGCAAGGGACGAGATTTCGAACGTAGTGAGAAATGACAGGGTGGGGCTTTGGTTCTGCTCGTTCATCATGCTCACGTTACTCAGGTGAAGCAGGTGCTTGACCTCAATTCCTCTTGCCGCTTAGAATGGCAACTACCCGAGAACCTCTTTGGGGACACCCTGTACCAGACTAGGGTAGCAGGACCACACTCTCCTCTGTCATCCTGAACGCAGTGAAGGATCTCAGATGCTTCCCTTGCTGCTGTGCACAATCAGGGCACCAGGGCCGCTCATATTCAGCCACATCCTTATTCACCTTCTTGAGATCCTTCACTGTGTTCAGGATGACAGAGGGGAGCGGGGTTCTTAGGGTCAGGTAGTTGGGGGTTAAGTACCAGGGTAAGGTGGTAAGGAGGCGCACTTGGCGAACGAGGCACCCGGTGGGCGCAGGCCCCTCCGCAAAGTGGTAGTGGTCTTCAAGACCCACTTCGACCTGGGCTTCACCGACCTGCCCCACGAGGTGATGCAGCAGTACACCGGGCCGATGTTCGCGGCGGTGCGGGCGGTGATACTGGCTACTGAACGGGAACCCGAGCACCTGCGATACAATTGGACCCTGCCCGCCTGGCCCCTCAAGTTCCTCCTGCACGACCCTTCGGTGCCCGCCGAGACCCGACATGAGGCCTGCGAACTGGTGGGGCAGGGGCGGCTGAACTGGCACGCCTGGCCTTTCACCACCCATACCGCCTTTTGCGGCCTGGAGGAGCTTGCGCGCGGCCTGCACATCTCCCGCGCACTATCGGAGGAGTTCGGGCGGTGGCCTATCGGGGCGAAGCAAACCGACGTGCCGGGCCATACCTGGGTCTTGCCTTCGCTGCTGCACGGCGCGGGGGTCAGGTTCCTCCACCTGGGAGCTAACTCCGGCAGCCACGCGCCCCACGTGCCCCGCCTCTTCTGGTGGGAGGGCCCGGACGGCGCGCGGCTGCTGACCTACTACTCGCCAGGCGGCTACGGCACGCCACCCCTGCCGCCGGAGGACTGGCCTTTCGACACCTGGCTCGCCCTCCAGCAGACGGTGGACAACCACGGCCCCCAATCGACCGAAGACCTGTTGCGGCTGCGGAGAACCGTGGAGCAAGGCGCGCCAGAAGCTGAGTTGGTGTTCGGGGAGTTAGGCGACTTCTTCGAGTCGTTGCTCTCACAGCCGGAACAATTGGCCGACGTGCCGGTGGTGCCCTACGACCTGGCCGACACCTGGATACACGGAGTGGGTACCATGCCGCGTGAGGTGGCAAAGGTCAGGGAGTTGCGGCAAAAGCTGGTGGCTCTTGAGCAGGCTGTGGTCACACATGAGTGGCCCGGCAACGGCTCTACGGCAAGCCCGGAACAAGGTGACTTTGCCCTGTCGCGCAAGATCGCCCCCTTCATAGATGCCGCTTACGAGCAGTTGCTGCTTTTCGGAGAGCACACCTGGGGCCTCGACGTGAAGAGCACCATCAAACGAGCGTACGGTGCTGCTTTCGAGCTGGCGCGTTCCACTGAGCCGTACCGGAGGTTGGAAGGGTCGTGGGCCGCCAAAGCCTCGTATGTACACCGTGCCGAGGAACTCTATCTGCAAGCCCTAAGCGCCGCGCGTGAGGTGGTGCCCGACATAGCTGCCGAAGAAGAGCCGTTGAACTACCGTGAGCGCAACCCCACTCCAGAAGACGAGCGGGAGTATGTCATTGAGACCGATCAGTTCCGCGTGGAGGTGGACCCGGCGGCAGGCGGTATAGTGTCGCTGGTCGATAAGAGCACCGGGCGCGATTGGGTGGACCTTGCAGGCACTGAGCCTTTTGGTGGGTACCGCTACGACCTCTATTCCGCGGCTGATATCGGTGAGTTTATGCGCGCTTACGGCCTCTACTTCCAGGACTGGTTCGTGCAGGACTTCGGCAAAGCGGGCTACCCCGAAGACTTGCCCCATGTCACGGCGTACGCCCGTAATTTCTTACTTTCCAAGGTCCACGCCGGGGTCAAGCAATCGCTGCTCCTCTCTGGTGGGCAGTTGACCGAGACCTCCGCTTCAGGAGTGACATTGCCCGCGCAGTGGGTGTCGATCAAGATAACGGTGGACGAGCACTCCCCATACATAGACCTGGAATACAACGTCACCGGCAAGCAAGCCACGCCGCTGGCCGAGAGCACCGTTGTACCGTTTCCCTTCAACCTGCCCAAACCGACCTTCAGGCTGGGCCAGGTGGGATCGGTGATAGACCCGGCAAGGGAGATCAGCGCGGGGGCGAACCGCTATCTCTGGTGCGTGGACGACTGGATAGACGCTTCGGACGACCGGGTGGGTCTGTCGATTCTCCCGGTGGACATGCCTCTCGTATCAATAGGAGACCCTGGCATTTACAGGTTCGGCGCCGACCGCATACCCTCTGAGCCACTCGTCTACGCCCACCTATCCAACACCCAATGGGGCACTAACTTCCCCCAGTGGCTGGAAGGCAATTTCACCTGGCGGGTGCGGCTGGCACCTCACGCGGGCGACTGGCGGCTCGGCCTTGCCTCCAGGGCTACCCGTGCGGAGCTTTCCAGGAGCGTATCCGCCACGAATAAGATGATGGCGAGCGGGCAATTTGCCGGGTTTACACAGCAGCCGGTTGAACCAGGCACCGTCCTGACGTTGCTCAGCATGCGGCCCCGGCACGATGGCCCAGGTGTCATCGTCCGCTACAGCGACCCTATGGGCATGCCGCGTACGACTACTTTCAGCATTGCCGGACCCGTCTCGGCTATGTGGCGTTGCGACCTGATGGAGCGTCCGGTGGAGCAATTGAACTTGGACCTGCAGGCGGACCGCACCCGTGTAGAGCTTTTCCTCGCGCCGCACGCGGTTGTGACTTTGCTTGTGGAGTTCGGCGGCGAGCAGTAACCCCCGTTGAGAGTTCGTAATGGAGTTGTCAGCATGAAAGTAATTCTCATGGCCGCCGTCACGATAGACGGCAAGATCGCACGGCACGAGCACCACTTCGTGGACTGGTCCTCGAAGGAGGACAAGAAGCTCTTCATGCAGACCTCCAGGCGCGCGGGCGTGGTCATCCTGGGCAACAACACGTACCAGACCTTCCCCTCGCCCCTCCCCGGCAGGCTGCACGTCGTGCTCACCACCAAAGTGGCGGACAAGCAGCAGCGGCCCGGCGAGATAGAGTTCACCGATCGCACCCCAGGCGAGATCGTAGCCGACCTGGAGGCGCGGGGCTACACGGAAGCGGTGCTCACCGGCGGGGCGCAGGTGAACGCCCTCTTCCTGGCGGCCGATATGGTGGACGAAATCTGGCTCACGGTCGAGCCTTACATCTTCGGGCTGGGCATCGACCTGTTCCGGGGGGTGCCGTTCGACCGACGCGCCACCTTGCTGGAAGTGCGGCAGCTAAACGAGGGCGGGTCGGTGCTGCTCCGGTACGGCCTGAGTACAGGCACTAGGAGCGAAGGCTAAACGCAGCAGCTACTCTTGCGTGAAGAACTGGATGAGTGTATACGCTAGTCGCTGAAGGGGCACCTTCTCGAACTGGTGAGGGGTTGCGGGCAGCACCTCCAACTCACCGCGCGGCAACGCCTTGTATATGTCCAGGCTTTCCACTAAAGTCACCGTAGCATCGCGATCGCCTATCATTACTCTGACGCGCTGCTCGATACCGGCTACGTCAGGGGGTCTCAGGCCGCCGGTTTGTCCTAGCGAACGCAGCAGATCCCGCGTGTTGTCCAGCACCTGCTCCCACCCGGCGGCGGTATGTCTTTCGGCCAGCGTCGTGGCGAAGCGGGGCACTTTGGCGGTTATCTTCTGCGGATCGAGCAACGCCGTTTCGCGCTCCGCTATGTCGGCATCCCAGTAGAACTTGGTACCGAGAGTGGCGATGCTTTGGACGACGTGCGGGTGCGAGCGTACCAGGACGCAGGCCACGTACCCGCCCATACTGTAGCCGAAGATGTGGGTGCGCTCAGTCGAATGTTGCTCCAGGTAGTCGAGCACGTTCTTTGCGAAGTGCTCCATACTGAACGGTCTCGAACGCGGCGGCGCGGACCCATGCCCCTCGAAGTCGAGAAGATGCAGGTCGAACGCCGGGCTGAGCAGGGGCACAAGGGGCGCGAATTGATCGCTCGTGCCAATAGCCCCGTGCAGGAGGAGCAAGGTTGGTTTGTTCATGTTGGTACTCGGCAAGTATTGAAAGGATTAGCGGTCTTGCGCTTGCGATAGTGTAATGCGAACCGGGCCAGGATTCAACCGCGACAGTGCAGTGCAGGGCAGTGCAGGGCAGTGCAGGGCAGGTAGCCTCGTCTGCCTGGTGTGCTTCTTGCTCCCATCGGAGGTACCACCGGAGAACTTGCCAGTCGTTTCCAGGTGCGTGAAGGAGTGGGCGCATGAAGGTACTGACCTACAACATACTCGAAGGGGCTAACCTGCGTTTCGGGGACCGCACCGAGCTGGTCTTCGACATCATCGAGCGGGCCGATGCCGATATCGTCGGCCTGTGCGAGTGCACCGGCTTCGATGAGGAGCGCGCCGCACGGTTCAAGTACTTTCGCAGCCGACTGAGGATGGACGGCGCTATGACCAGGGCACCCAGCGGACACCATGTTTGTCTCCTCCACCGCCGTGGGCTGCGCACGTTCAGCCGCACCAACCTTGCCAACACCATGTACAACGGCTTCGCGCGGGTCGCCTTTGAAAGCAAAGAGCTTGGCCCCGTAACCGTAGTCATGAGCCACCTGCACCCCTTCTCAAGCTGGTACAGGGTGACGGAGGTCCAGCAGATACTTGGCCGCGCCCGATCCTCTGCCGAGGCGATCATCATGGGCGATATGAACAATCTCGCCCCGTCTGACCTGCCCTTCGACCTGGATGCGGCAGGGCCCCAACTGGCGGGGCGGCTCTCCGGCCCTGACGGGCAGATAGACACCCTACCCATCCAGGCCATACTCACCCAGGGCTTCGTGGACCTCGGGGCCTCCACGGTAGGTCCGACGTACCCCACCCGCATAGAGCGCAAGCAGAAGGAGTCGGACATTCGCGTGCGGCTCGACTATATATTCGCCACGCCCGGTCTCGCAAGCCGCAGCCGCTCCATACGCGTTCTGGACGACCCGCCCACCCACGAGGCCTCCGACCACCTGCCCCTGCTAGCTGAGTTCGACCTGACGCCTGTGGGTTAGGTATCGGGCCTGCAATCAACCTACAACATGCAGTGACAAATCTGCGCCGGTTTGGTATAATTGAGCGGCAAAAGTAGTTGGGCCTGTGGCGCAGCGGTAGCGCAGGCGACTCATAATCGCTTGGTCGTAGGTTCGAATCCTACCGGGCCCACTAACGGATCTTCTGAATTTAGACACTAAAAAGCCCCTGTTAAATTATACAGGGGCTTTTCTGTTGTTGGTGTGGCGCGATTTACGACAATTCTTACGACAGTTAAGTTTTTCCATCGAGCGGTGTTCCTTTCTCACTTACAAAAACTAAATCCTATTGATTACCTATCCAGTTAGTGCCTGATTGTAGCCGTTCCTCAAGCTGCCTAACGCGTTGCTGGCGAAGTAATGTCACCATATTGGGGGTAGTACAATGGTACGGACGCTGCCCTTCCTCTCTGGTTCGGCACGAGAGAGTACGTTACCTATCTGCTGCAACGTATTATGTATATGGAGTTTGCCAGCTTCAAAATAAACACTACCCTAAATGACATCAGGCTATCTGCTAAAGACTCGTACCAGGGGTTTTCGCTTTAGTTACCCTTGTGGTGTTGCCCTTTGTCAGAGATACTAGATTATTCAATCTGAGCAGCCGCACAGTGAGAATACTTGCGAGTACACCAAGCACCAATAGCATACTATTCTCAAAGTTGAAGCCTTCCTTACCAAGGTTTAGTAAAGAGACAATCAGTGCCACTGCTTGGGTACCAAGAAAGACCCCTCGTCCGGCGAGGAGCGATAGTGATCCTCCTGAAACCTTGAGCCATCGTCCAGCAGGTAATGTTGTTGTTCCCCTATTATGCTGCCAACCTAAGGAACCATCTAAGAACATCTCCTCAATATGCGTCTTGATGTATTCCCCAATCTGCTTAACCCGAATGATGTTCTGCGCCCAAGCAGCCGCTAGGAAGAATGCGAGAGTCGGATATAGAAGTAGAGCCGTAGTTGAGCCAAATCCCAGGAAAGTGCCAATTGCTACGAGTGTAAGTGTCAGTAATTGGTGCTGAATCTCAATCCGTTTAAGCGTTTCTTCACGCAGAGCAGAATACTCAGACATTAAGAAGCTCAGCTTTTTGTCATCCATAACGCACATCCTAAGCTAACAAAGTAAATAGTCACATTAGTATAATGGAGTGGTTTACCTTCTATTGTGCCACTGACTCGACCTTTATAAATCAGTGACATTATCAAACACCCTTACATAAGGCGGTGGGTCTGCATGACAGTGGTCAGATTTCTGGGAGGTTAAGGCTTGTGCTGATCTTGCAGTAAATGCAGGCCCTGAGACGTCTCTCAGATTTGCATGCACTGGACTTCGTCCGCTAGTACCCAGCCATAGCGATTACCGCTTACCCGCTGCGTCATCTACGACAGTTCTTACGACAAACAGTATACATGCCAATGTGGGAACGGTATGCGGCTGGAAAGCACCACCCGCGCAATAGTCGTGAAATCAGAACATAAGAACGTATGCAGTTACCTTTGGATGCCACTTCGGAGTTCTCATAATCGCTTGGTCGTAGGTTCGAATCCTACCGGGCCCACCCATCAAATACCCCACCAGCCCCTCTGTTCTACAGCAGGGGCTTCTTTCTTCTCCTCACGTTCCCGCACGATAGGGGATTAGACCAGCATAGTACCTTGCCTGGGCCTGGACTGCCCGGTGCGGCCGTTCCACGCGCTGTTCGTGCCTGAGTAGTAGCCTAATTTTCCTATATGGGTATGCTCCAAAATAGCCAAATTGAGTAGCCTGATTAGGACCTATTGGTCCTGCCGATTTCGGGACTACTGTCCTAGAATTGTAGGGTACAAGCCCGGCAAAGACGTGCTGGCTATAAATGGACCTTCAAACGCGGGCCACTATAGCATCAGCACCTTCCGCATGTTACGCATGCGGGCCGGAGATAGAAAGCTGGTAGAGTGTTTTACAGGAGGACTCAGTGACACACAGGCGGTTGGCACGCATCTTTTTCGCCGCTGCTATTGCCATCATAATATCCCTCATCCCGATAGCTCAACTGGCGAGCACTTCCCTGGTAAATCCAGCGGCGTTCTTGCCCGCTAATATAGTCGGTGCCGCTCCCCAGGCAGCCGCACTCACCATCACCCCTATTTCCTGGGACGTGATCGGTCTCGACAGCAATAGAGTCACCGACGGGCCGAATATCTACATGGTTGGGGCACGCGTTTGTAACACCGGCGACGCCGCGGCCACGAACGTAGCGGTCAATTTTGTTTGGGACACAGCTAACAGCTTCATAAACCTGGCCTCCGGCGAGCAGAGCACCCTCACGCACCCAACGTTGGCCGCGGGAAGTTGTGTTAACTCTTACTTCAGGGTGGCCGTCAGCCGCGACAGGGCCGCCTACGACACACCGCAAGCGCGCCGGTATCACATCACTGCCTCGGCAGACGGCCTCGCTACCGTGAGCACACCAACTCCACGCGAGCTTTATGTGGAACACCTCGTTTCGCAGGAACGCAACAACGTAGCCAGCATAACGGGCGCTAACAGCGTAGTGGTAGGTGGCGTCTACGAGTACACGATTGTGGGGAGCACCGCCACGCAAGGGTACGAGCAACTGGTGTTCTCTACGGCGTTCCCCAATTCTGTATTTCAGATCCTTAGCATCGCGACCACGTATACATCCCCTCCCAACGGCACCAATGACACGGAATATGCGGACGCCTGCGGTTGGAACTCCGTCCCAGGCACTACTAACTACCGCGCTTGTGTGGGGCCGGTCAAGTATTCCGGTGGCAAGGCCGGCGGCGATATGACGACGATCTATACAGTCAAAGTCATCGGCACGGGCGTGGTTAGTATTTGGCCGATAATCTATGACTTTTCCGGTAGTAGCTATCACTACAACGGCGATATAAACAGTAACGTCTTCTCTATTACGGCCTCCGATCCAACCGCAACGCCCACGAATACGCCGACCCAAACCCCAACCAGCACGCAGACCGCGACATCAACGGCGACCTCCACTTCTACACTGACCTCCACTTCTACCTCTACCAGCACCTCAACTCCAACTTCTACTTCCACAGCTACCGCCACTGCAACCTCGACCTACACCGGCGTGCCTACCAACACGCCCACCCGGACCCCCAGCGCCACCCCTACGAGCACCGGCACGTCTACCAATACGCCTACCGCTACCTCCACGGCCACAAACACCCCTACCAATACCCCTACTAACACGCGGACCGCAACCAGTACCCCAACTTCCACTGCGGAACCTACTGATACCGCCACCAGCACGCCTACTAACACCCCGACAAATACTGCAACGAGTACCAGCACTGCTACTGCTACCAACACCTCTACCAACACTGCTACCCGCACCTCCACTAGCACAGCCACCGCCGTACCTAGCAACACTGCAACCCCCACTGATGAGCCGACCGACACGGCCACCAGCACTCCCACCAACACCGCTACCAACACGCGGGCTGCGACCAGTACCCCAACTTCCACAGCAGAGCCTACCGACACGGCTACTCATACCGCTACAAGCACCCGCACTCCCACCAGCACAGCTACGCCCACCGATGAGCCGACTCAAACGCCCACCAACACGCGGACTGCGACCCGTACCCCAACTTCCACAGCAGAGCCTACAGACACGGCTACCCGCACCCCAACCCGTACCGCCACGCCCACCGACGAGCCTACCGAGACGGCTACCCACACCGCCACGAGCACCCGCACCTCGACCAGGACCGCTACACCCACTGATGAGCCTACGGAGACCTCGACCAGAACGGCAACTCCTACTCAGGAGCCGACAGATACCGCCACCAGCACGGCCACCAGCACGCCTACTAACACCAATACTCCGACCAACACGTCGACAGAAACGTCAACCAGCACCAATACTCCGACCAACACAGCCACCAATACCGCCACAAATACTCCGGTTGATACCGCAACAAGCACCCGTACCGCCACACACACAGCTACTAACACTCGGACTGTGACCAGTACCCCAACTTCCACGGCGGAACCGATCGATACCGCAACAAGTACCCGTACCGCCACAAATACCGCCACTAACACAGCTACCAACACACCCGGCAGTTCGCCCACGGGCACTCTAACCGTGGCTCCCAGCAATACGCCCGTGCCTACCAATACACCTACTGACGTGCCGACCGACACTAGCACTGCTACCCGCACCGCTACGGGTATACCCTCCACGACACCTATCAACACCGCTGTGCCGAGCAACACACCCGTCGTGCCGAACACCGCGACCAGCACGCCGCTCCCTGTGGCAGACCTGGCAGTATCCATCACAATCGTGCCGGACCCGGTCAACCCAGGGCAGAACGTGAGCGTCTCAATCAGCGTCACCAATTACGGACCGAACCCAGCGGCTACCCCGGTGCTTACCTTTACCACGCCGCCTAATACGACCTTCCAGGGGATCACTTTACCCCCAGGTTGGGCTTGCTCTACACCGCCCATAGGGGGCACGGGCACTATCACTTGCACCGGACCGGCTCTGCAACCGGGTGTGACCCTCAACTTCCCCATGACGTTGCAGGTCAACCCCGGCACCCCGGCGGGAGCCACGATCAGTTGCACGGCGGGTGTGTTGAGCAACACCCACGATCCCAACCTTACCAACAACATTTCCGCCGCCAGCATCAACGTCATCGCGCCGGGTACCATCGTGCTACCCGCGCCGACCAACACCAAGGCCCCACGCGAGCCTGAGCCTACCGACACGCCTGTAGCCGGCCCCAACACGCCGGTGCCCGCGGCCACGAACACGCCCGTGCCACCTGCCCCGCCCATAGCTACCGACACACCACGCCCGCAGCCTACCGATACGCCGGTCGTGCCGCCGACCAACACGCCCGTTCTCGATGTCATAGCGGCCCCGGCGACACCGGTGCCTCCGGCCACCGAACCCCCGGCACCCAGCGCCACACCCACCAGGCAGGCCGAAGCGCAACCCGCTGTGCCCAAGCTACCACGCACGGGAGACGAAGATTACGAGGTCGTGTACTACTTGCTGGGTGTAATGGGTAGCCTGGTGCTCTCCGTGGCGGGTGCGGCGGTCTGGAGGACGGCACGCAGACGGCCCGAAGACGAGTACACGCTCACGCTTAAGTAAGCACGTCTGCTGAACCACACGGGCAAGCGTTAAAGGATTGCAGGGGCACGACATGTCGTGCCCCTACGCTCATCCAAGTCCACCATCCTCCCGGCGCGTTCCTTGTCGTTGCTGCGGCCTGGCGTTCGGGCACCTCAATTGCCTGCGCTTACAGCCGGTGCTATAATGGTTGTGGTGGAGCGTTTCCTTATGCTTTGCCGGTTGTTCTTGTGCGCCACGCGCGAGCTAGGAGCGGGGTTGGAGATACTGGTCACGGGCGGTACGGGCTTCCTGGGGCGGCACCTTGTGAGGGGCCTGCTGGAGCGGGGACATGCCGTGCGCCTCATGGGCCGCAACTTCGTGGGCGTTGCCGGTCTACTGCGTTCGGGCGCGGTGCCCGTGCGGGCGGACCTGCGCGAGCGTGAGGCAGTAATCTCTGCATGCCGTGGGGTGGAGGCGGTGTTCCACGTGGGGGCGCTATCGGCTCCGTGGGGTCCGGCCCGCGACTTCCACGACATCAACGTGGGCGGCACGGCCTCGGTCATGTCGGGCTGCCGGGAGCACGGGGTACGGCGCATGGTGTACGTCTCTTCTCCCAGCGTGGTGTTTGACGGGCGCGACCACGTCAACCTGCGGGAGGACACGCCATATCCCCGCCGCTTCGCCTCGGTCTACTCCCTCACCAAGAAGCTGGGCGAGGATCTGGTGAACGCCGCCGGCCGCGAGGGGAAGCTGGAGACGGTCATCCTGCGGCCCAAGGCGATGTTCGGGCCGGGCGACCAATCGCTGTTGCCCCGGCTGGTAGAGGTGGCCCGCCGTAAGCGCCTGCCCCGGATAGGCGACGGGCGCAACCTGGTGGACCTCACGTACGTAGAGAACGTGGTGCAGGCCCTGGTTCTCGCCCTGGACAGCCCCAGCGCACCCGGCAAGACTTACACTATCACCAACGGCGAGCACGTACCCCTCTGGCCCACCGTGCGCATGGTGTTGCGGAGGACCGGCCTGTCTGATGACCTGCGCCCATTGCCCCTGCCTGTGGCCCTGCTCATCGCCCGGCTCATGGAGATTGGCGGCACGCTGCGCGGCAAGGAGCCTCTGCTTACCACCTACACGGTCGGCATACTGGCCCGCACTCAGACCTACGACATTAGCGCGGCCCGGCGCGACCTGGGTTACAACCCCGCTGTGACGGTAGCGGAGGGCATAGAGCGCACGCTCGGTGACTTCGAGCAGAAGAAGGCGGCATGATCGAGAGTGGCGTAGCCGGCTCCGACATTTACTCCCCGCAGGTACACCAATCTGCTCACAGGGGTGTGCCCGCTTTGCGTTACCATGTGCTAGACACCGGCTATTGCCTCGCCTCCGAGCACCACATCATGCGGGGCGGGGCGCGGCGCAAGGTGAAGTGCCACTCGATTGTGGCCCTGCTGCGGCACCCCGAGCGTGGCTGGTTCATGTGGGACGCCGGGTACGCCCCGCGCATGCTCGAAGCCACCCGCCGCCTGCCTTACCGCCTCTACAGGCTGGCAACGCCCTTGCGCATAGAAGCCAGGTTGGTGGTCGCGGCCCAACTTCCACGCTTTGGCCTCTCTGCCTCGGACATAAGCACAGTTGTCATATCTCACTTCCACGCCGACCATATAGCGGGCCTGCACGACTTCCCTCACGCACGCTTCATTGCCACTAAGGCCGCTTATGAAAGCGTTCGGGGTAGGCGTGGGGTAAGCGCCTTGCGACGGGCCTTCATCCCTTCCTTGCTGCCCCTCGATTTCGAGATCAGGGCTACTCTCATATCTGACTTCGCTGGTCCTCCGCTGCCGGGACTCGGCCAGACGCATGACCTGTTTGGTGACGGTTCGGCGTTGCTGGTCCGGCTGCCGGGGCACGCAAAAGGGCAGGTGGGGATGCTGGCGAATACGGAGCGTGGGCCGGTGCTATTCGCCGCGGATGGTTGCTGGCTTACCGGGCAGGTGCGCGAGCAGAGGCCGCCTCACCCCATCACCAACCTTTTCGTGGACGATGCAGCGGCTGTGCGCTCCACCATAGAGGGGCTGCATACCTTCATGTTGGCGCGGCCCGATGTAGCGATTGTGCCCACCCACTGCCCGGAAGCGTTCGAACGCGAGGTGGCAAGGTGAGCCGGGTAGTACAGGCCCTTACGTTGCCGCTGATTGTGGCCCATTTCGTCAGGGCGCGGTGGCGGTGGCGCTACCTGCGCGGGGCGAGGCTGCGACGGTACCAGGAGCGGCGGGCGCGCCAAATCGTGGCCTACGCGCAAAAGCGCTCACCGTTTTACAGGTGGCACTGGGCCAGGCACAATACCCTCAGGTGGCGCTCGCTCCCCACGGTGAACAAGCAACTGATGATGGACAACTTTGGCCGCTTCAACACGCGTGGCGTCGGCAAAGACGAAGCTATGTCGGTGGCTTTGCAGGCCGAAACGACCCGCGATTTCAGCCCCACGGTGCGCGGCCTGACGGTGGGCCTGTCCTCGGGCACTTCGGGGCACCGGGGCATATTTCTCGCCAATAGTACGGAGCAGGCGGCCTGGGCGGGCACTATCCTGGCGCGGACGCTCCACAAACTCCGCCCCCGACGTTTGCGGGTGGCCTTCTTCCTGCGCTCCAACAGCAACTTGTACGAGAAGGTGGGTGGCTTGCTGGTGCAGTTTCGCTTCTTCGACCTGATGCTGCCTGCGGATGAAGCCGTGGACGCGCTCAACCAATACCACCCGCACATCATCGTCGGCCCGCCTTCGCTGCTTGGGCTGTTGGCGGACGCGCACAAGGAGCGGCGGCTGCGCATAGCCCCTGAGAGGCTGGTGTCGGTGGCCGAGGTGCTGGAGCCGCAGGACCGGGAGTACGTGGAGTCGGTCTTCCGCGCGCCCGTGCACCAGATATACCAGTGCACCGAGGGGCTGTTGGCGGTAAGCTGCGCGCGTGGGTCGCTGCACGTGCAGGAAGACCTTGTAGTCTTGCAAATGGAGCCGCTACCCGGCGACGGCCAGCGTGCCACCCCAATCGTCACCGACCTGTGGCGCAAGACGCAGCCCATCATAAGGTACCGCCTCAACGACGTACTCAAGATGCAGCGAGTGCCTTGCCCCTGCGGCTCCCCCTACATGGTGATAGAGGCCATTGAGGGGCGTTGCGACGACATTTGCCACTTCCTGACCGAGGCAGGCATGCGACTTTTCTTCCCCGATACTATCCGGCGCATGGTCCTGCTCGCCGCCCCTGAAATACTGGACTACCAGGCTTTCCAGGAGCGGCCCGGCCACCTCCGCATCCACCTTGAGCTACCCTCAGGTGCTTGCTTCGAGGAGGTAGCAAGCCACGTCCGCGCCAGCGTTGAAGCCGGCATCGCCCAATATGCCTGCCTGCCCGCCGATATAGATATCGTGCACGGCCTCACGCCCACAACTCCCGGCACCAAGCGTCGCAGAGTCGTAAACCTCCAAACCTCCAAACACCGCCCAGAGCAACCTAGTGCCTCCTACTAGCCACAAATCCAAAATCCAAAATCCAAAATCAAAAATCACTATTGTCGCTCTCGGTTCGAGGGGCGACGTTCAGCCGTTCGTGGCGCTCGGCAGGGGTTTGCGAGCCGCCGGACACCGCGTTCGCATCGCCGCTGCCGACGATTACAGCCCGCTCGTGGAGGCGCATGGGCTGGAGTTCGCCCCACTGGCGGGCAGCATCAGCGCGTTGATGGATTGGGGGTTGGTGCACGACATTCTAGATGCCCCCGGCAACCCTCTAAGGTTCGGCAAGCGCATGCTGGGTGCCGTGCGGCCGCTGGTCAGCCGCCTGATCGAGGACTGTCACAAAGCGTGTGCCGGGGCAGAGATGGTCGTGGCCTCGACACTGGGGGTCTACATAGCCTACGATGTAGCCGAAGCGCTTGGCATACCCCTCTACGCCGCCCACATGCACCCCTACGGCCCCACCCGCGCTTACCCGCAGGTCTTCTTCCCTACCTTGCCGCGCCGGACACCATTCAGGGGCCACTATAACATAGTTACCCACTGGCTGACGGAGGCGGGCTTCTGGACCTTCCTGGCTTCGGCGCTAGCCACGGCCCGGCGTGAGGCCCTGGCTCTACCTACCATTTCTCGCACCGCCCTGCTGCGCCGCGCCAGTGAAACGAGCGACCCTATGCTACTAGCCTACAGCCCACTCGTGGCTCCTCGTCCGCGTGACTGGGGGAGCCACGCGCGAGTTACCGGATACTGGTTCCTGGACCGAGGTTCGGACTGGCAGCCACCACAACAGCTAGCTGACTTCCTCGCCTCCGGTCCGCCTCCCGTCTACGTCAGCTTCGGCAGCAACCTGGCCGGGCGCGACCCTGATGGGGTTACCCGGCTGATTGTGAAGGCGTTGGGGCAGGCACGAGTGCGCGGCGTGCTGTCGAGCGGCTGGGGCGACCTTGGCAACATTGACCTGCCGGATAGCGTACTTAAGGTTGGAGCGGTGCCACACGACTGGCTTTTCCCTCGCATGTCGGCGGTGGTCCACCACGGGGGCGCGGGCACCACGGGGGCGGCACTGCGGGCGGGCGTACCCTCGGTAGTCGTGCCGTTCTTCGGCGACCAACGCTTCTGGGCCAGGCGCGTACATGCCCTCGGTGCCGCATCCGCTCCCATACCGCGTCCCGAACTCACAGCAGACCGGCTGGCGCAGGCTATACGCATGGCAGTCTGCAACCCGGCTATGAAACAGAGGGCAAGCTGGCTGGGCAAGCACCTGGAGGGGGAAACCGGCGTACAGAAGGCAATTGAAGCACTTGGATTGGACGCAACTGGGTATGCTGTGGCGTGACGAGTGACGAGTGAAGATGGACGAGTTACGTACCACTCGTCACTCGTCACGCAAGGGGGTTGAATAAGATGCTTCCTGTAAAGATAGCGGGTCTCGGCTGGTACTTGCCTGAACGGCGGGTGCCTAATACTGAGCTTGAGGAGCGGCTGCGAATCCCAGCGGGTTGGATAGAGCGCGTGACGGGCGTGCGCGAGCGTCGTTATGCCACCGACGAGACGGCGGTGAGCATGGGAGGGGCTGCGTCACGTATGGCTATGTCCGAGGCAGGGCTGGACGTGGGCGATATAGACGCCATTATCGGGGCCTCCGCCGCCCCACAGCAGATGATACCCTGCACGGCGGCCCTCATGCAGCGCGAGCTTGATGCACCCGACGGCGGTAGCGCCTGCTTCGATGTCAACGCCACCTGCCTGAGCTTCCTGTTCGCCTTGCAGACCGCCTCCCACCTGGTGGCATCCGGTATATACCGCAACGTGCTCATCTTCAGCAGCGAAATCGGCTCGCGGTCCCTCAACCCCAGGGAGCGGGAGAGCGCGGTGCTGTTCGGTGACGCCGCTGCTGCCGCTGTGCTCACCAGGAGCCTGCCCGGAGAGAGCAGCGCCGTGTGGCACTCGCAGTTCACCACCTACAGTAGCGGGGCCGACCTCACCGAGATCCAGGGCGGCGGCAACCTGCACCACCCCAACGACCCGGCCACCACCCCCGAAATGAACATGTTCCACATGCGCGGCCCGGCCGTCTTCAAGCTAGGCCTGCGGGTGCTCGCCCCCTTCGTGGATAAGTTCTTCGCGGGCCTGGAGCTTGACCGCCGGGAGATAGACGCCGTGGTGCCCCACCAGGCCAGCCGGCACGCCGTCGACTTGCTCACCGGCCACCTCGGCTTCGAGGAGCGGCAGATAGTCTGGAACCTCGCGGAGCGGGGCAACTGCATCGCCGCCTCCATCCCGCTGGCGCTGGCGGAGTCGGTGCACGGTGGCAGGATTCGGCGTGGTGACCGTGTACTGCTCATCGGCAGTGGCGCGGGCCTCACCCTGGGCGCGGTGGCCCTTACCTTCTGATGGTCGCGAGCGGTCCTAGTGGGCGCAGGGTCGCCCTGGTGACGGGTGGTGGCAGCGGCATAGGTCGTGGTATCGCCTTGGCTCTCGTCAGGCGAGGTGTGGACGTGGCAATTGCAGGCCGCCGCCTGGATTTGCTGGAGCAGGTAGCGCGGGAAGTGTCCTCCAGGGGAGGGCGTGCGGTGCCCCTCCGGGTCAATCTGACAGAGGAAGCTGGTCGCGCTGCCCTGGTCAGCCGAGTGCTGGCCGAGTTTGGACGGCTTGACATCCTGGTGAACAACGCGGGCGTCATGCATAGGGGCGGCCTCCTCTCCAGGTCGCCTGAGGAGGTAAGCGCGGCGGTGGCAACCAACCTGCTTGCCCCAATCGAGCTGACGCGGCAGGCTCTACCGGAGTTAGCCCGGCGCAGAGGTGCCGTGGTCCTGGTCGCAAGCGGGGTCAGCCACGTGCCCCTGCCGTATGCCAGCCTCTACTCGGCCACTAAGGCGGGTGTGGCGGCGTTTGGGGAGGCGTTGCGCTACGAACTCGGACCTTTGGGCGTGCGCCTCCTGCTGGTCTACCCACCCGGCACCGACACCGATATGGTGCGCGGCATGGCGCAGGCGGCGGGCGTCAGCGGCTTTCCCCTGGCCGGGGCGGAAAAGGTGGGCGAGCGCATCGTCAAGTCGCTGGCGAAGGGCAAGCAGGAGGTGAACGTGGGCCTGGAAGCCCGGTTGATGCCCCTGCTGTATCGCCTCTCACCGCGCCTCATTCGAGCCCTCTACCGCAGCCAACGCGCCCTGTTCGAGCGCATGATGGGCAACTCGTGAGATTTACTCTATGCGTAGAGGCCCCATAGTTGCTTGTAAGTGACGTCGCAAGTATTGCAGAACCAAGCCACCCCTTGTCATCCTGAGCGTAGCGAAGGATCTCAAGAAGGTGACTAGGGATGCTCTTGAACGGGTTGCAACCGGGCCGGGTAAAGGAAGGTTCAGCATAAGGGAACGTGGAGCATTTGAGATCCTTCCCTGCGCTCAGGAGGACAGAGGGGAGCATAGTACCCTATGTTTAGCAGGAACTCTTAGAGCCGCGCCTGCTCGCCATCCACCATGACCAAAGACCCTCTCCAACAGTACAAGCAATTCCTCGCCACTCACCCCTTCCGCTACGTCACCTCCAGCGGCATGTGCTGGCCCTACCTTGTTGCCGGTCGCGGCGAGCAAGCCCTGGTACTGCTGCCCGGCGCGCCCGGTCGTGCAGAGGCCTCGTTCGAGTACATGCGGGCCTTCGAGCGACACTACACGGTCATCTCCATAGGCTACCCGGCTGACCTCGCCACGGTGGAGGAGTGCCTGCATGGCGTGGTGCGCATACTCGACGCAGAGGGCTTCGAGTGTGCTCACGTGGTTGGAGGCTCCTACAGCGGGCTGCTGGCCCAGCGGTTCGTGCGGCGCTACCCCGGCAGGGTAGATAAGCTGGTGCTCTCCGATACGGGCGTGCCCAGACCTGCTCGCGCCCGTAAATATCGCCGCTACGTCCGGTTGCTGCGCGTGCTGCCAATGTTCGTAATCAGGGCGTTATGGCGGGTGGGGGCGTACCTCTACCTGCACGAGATGGCCCCCCAGCGCCGCCCCTTCTGGGAAGCCTACTTCGCGCAGCTACGCAAGACGATCACCCGGCGGGAGTGCATCAGCAGGCTACAGGTGTGGATAGACTTCGATAGTGGCAGCCGCTTCTCGCCCGGTGACCTGGATGGTTGGCAGGGCGAGATGCTCATCCTCGGAGCCGAGCGCGACACCACCTTCTCCAACTGGGAGCGGCAGGCCCTGCGGAGGCTTTATCCCGCCGCCAGGGTGTGCGTCTTCACAGGGGGCGGCCACGCGGCCTCACTCGACCGCCGGGACGAGTACATCGAGGCCATCTGCGACTTCCTCGCTGCCGAACCCACCCGCCAGGTAGCCGCCTCATGAACCGCCTCGATAAAGTAGCTTCAGGTCTCCTAGCAGTGTTTGTGCTGGACCGCGCCCTAAAACTTGCGGCGGTAGTCCATTTCTTCCGCCGCAAGCGACCCCGCACACCTTCACCCTGGCCCACTGTGACCCTGCTCCAGCCTGTGTCGCGGGGTGCCTCCGATTTGAGGGCCGCACTGTTGTCTCGCGCCAACCTGGATTACCCGGCCCCGGTGCAACACCTGTTCGTGTGTGATGCGGCAGACGAGGCATCGCAGATAGCCTGCCGCGACCTCATGCGAGACTTCCCCGCTCTGCAAGGTCAAGTAGTACTTGTGCCACGCGGCTCGTCCCCCATGTCGTTCAAGACGGTCAAGTTGCAGGCGGGTATGGAGCACGCGACGGAAGAGGTCGTATGCTGCGTGGACGACGACATACTCCTGCGGCCCGACGCGCTCCGCTCGCTGGTGCCTTACCTGTACGAGCCGGACGCGGGGGCGGTGTTCGGCCTCGCCTGCTACACAAGCTGGCGTAACCTCCCCACGAGCCTGATGAGCGCCTTCGTCAACTCTAACGCTCTGCTCAGCTACGTGCCGCTCACCTACATGGCCGACCCCTTTACCATCACCGGGCATTGCTACGCCCTGCGTCGTGAGGTGCTGGAGTCGGTGGACGAGTTTCGCGGTATGGAGCACCATTTTGGCGACGACCACGAACTGGCGTGGCGGCTGCGGGACAAGGGCCTGCGCTCGGTTCAGACCCCGCTCGTCTACGACGTGGTGAATCACTTCGACACGTTGGGGCAATATGCCGCGCAGATGAAGCGCTGGTTTGTCTTCCCACGCCAGATGCTCTTGCCTGCCATGACGCCACGGGAGCGGGCGGTGAGCTTCGTAGGGGGCGCGGGCAACCTGCTGCCGGGCCTGCTCCTGGTGCTAGCCGCGTTTACTCGCAGGCCCGCAGCCCTCCGCGCGCTTGGCACGAGCCTCGGCCTTTTGGGTGCTATCTATGCCCTCTGCGAGAAGCTCTATCTCAAGCGAGGTACGCCGTTGAAATGGTGGCCGCTCGTCTTACTGACTACCTTGTTCGCGCCCTTCCAGGTAGTGTGGGCGCTGCTGTCCGATGACGTGATAGAATGGCGCGGCAGGAAAGTGCGAGTGCTGAAGGGCGGGTGGTACAAGGAGGTCGAGTCTTGAGGAAATTGACGGGCGTCGTGGGGTTGTTGATGCTGCTAGAGAAAGTTTGGCGGCACCTGCTGGTGGTGCGCTTCTTCCGCAAGCCGGTGCCTCCCACCTCCCGCGAGCCGGGGCTTGTCAGCATCCTCCAACCCATCCTTAGCGGCGACCTAACTATGCCCGCTTGCCTGGAGCGCAGCCTTCGCCTTCGCAGCCGCTACCCCCTCGAATACGTTTGGCTGGTGGACCAGGACGACCCCGCCGCACAACGCATCTGCATGGACCTGTGCCGCCAGTACCCCGAACGTAACGTGAACGTGGTGGTCATGCCTCCGCCGGCCGAGCGGCAGAACCCCAAGATGGTCAAGCTGGTGGAGGGTGCCCGGCTAGCCAACGGCAACGTGCTGTGCGTCCTCGATGATGACACGCAGCTACCCGACGGCGGCCTCGAAAAATGCCTCCCATATTTGGACCAGCCGGGCGTGGGCCTCGCTTTCGGCCTGCCATACTACCTCAACTTCTCCAACTTGTGGTCTTCGCTCGTCTCCTACTTCGTGGACAGCCACAGCCTGCTGACTTACATCCCTTACACCAGGCTGAGCGACCCCTTCACCATCAACGGCATGTTCTACGCAGTGCGCCGGGAGGTCCTGGAGGCGGTTGGCGGCTTCAACGGTCTTGAGGCGCTGCTGGCCGACGACTTCGCGGTGGCCCAACGTTTCCGCCGCAAAGGCTACCGGCTGGCCCAAACCCCTCTGCTACACGGCATCAGCACGCACGTTACCGGCCCCCGGCACTACCTGAGCCTCATCCAGAGGTGGTTTATCTTCCCCCGCGAGTCGCTGATGCGGCACCTCAAGCCACGCGAGCAGGCGGTGCTCTACGGGTTTGGGCTTGTGCCCGCCCTGTTCCCATTGTCGCTGCTTGTTTACCTCCTGGCGCGCCCTACCCGGCGCACGGCGCTGTACTCGCTGCTCTACTTCGGCTACAGCTACGCGGCGTTCGCTCACATCAACAAGCGCTACCTGCGAGAGGCCGCACCCTGGGGCAAATCGTGGCTTGTGCCCGTGATACAGGCTGTCTTCCCATTGCAACTCCTGGCGGCCCTGCTTTCCCCGCAACGTATCACCTGGCGAGGGCACGTGATGCAGGTCGAGCCGGGTGGCGGCTTCCGCTTCGTCCGCAGGCGCAAGACATGAGACTCGCGGCACCTTATGTAGCCTGTGTGATGGGCAGGCTGCTGTGCTATGCACGTAATTGCACTTGCCTCTTGTCAGGGCGTGGCGATTAGACTACAATGTCATAGGCCGCTTCACGGTTGAAAACGCTGTCTAGCGTCAAGGAACCTGTGTTCGCGAACTGACATCCCGAATTACGAGAAACCCAGAGGCGGCATGTTTGATGCTGTAATCCGTTAGCTAAGCCCGCACGGGAATACATAGCCCCGCGTACGTGGCAACCGCTAACAGTGCCTGGGCAGGCACTTTGGAGAGGAGGTGGTTGGCGCACAAACTTCACTCCGTTTGATCTCAGCGCACGAAAAGCGCACCCAACTATTACACAGGAGGAAAGATTCGCATGTTGCGCAAACGCTTCGCCACACTGGCGATATTTGTAATCGTTTCCATGTTGCTGGTAGCTTGCGGCCCTGAGGCTGCTGCTCCCACCGCAACCACCGGCGCTGGTGTTGCAGCCACCGCCACGACGGGCACCGGTGACACCGCCACCGCTACGACCGGCACTGGCGATACTGCTACCGCCACCACCGAGATGGAAGCCGAGGAGACCCCCACCGAGGGCGCTGAGGCGGATGGCACCGCCACCACCGGCACTGGCGACCAGCCTCATGCTGGCAAGACCGTAACGATCTTCGGTGTGGCCGCCGACGAGCAGGCCCGCCTCTTCCAGGCCGAGTTTGAGCCTTTCGAGGAGCGCACAGGTATTGACGTCGTCTACGAAGGCAACAAGGACTTCGAGACCCTCATCCTCGTACGCGTCGAAGGTAACAACGCCCCCGACATCGCCCAGTTCGCGCAGCCCGGCCTCCTGGCCGACTTCGTGCGCAAGGGTAACGTGGTGGACCTGAACACCTTCATGGACCGCGCGGCCCTGGAGGAGCAGTACAACCCCACCTTCCTAGACCTGGCTACGGTCGACGGCAAGATGGCCGGCCTCTGGCACAACAACGACGTCAAGAGCCTCGTCTGGTACCCCAAGAAGGCCTTTGATGCGGCCGGTTACACGGTTCCCGAGACCTGGGACGAGTTGATCGCCCTTTCTGACAAGATGGTAGCCGACGGCAGCGCCCCCTGGTGCATCGGCATCGAGTCGGCTGGCGCTACCGGTTGGGTAGGCACCGACTGGGTCGAGGACATTGTGCTCCGCACCACCACCCCGGAGAACTATGACAAGTGGGTGCGTGGCGAGCTTAAGTTCAACTCGCCTGAGATCAGGGCGGCATTCGACCGCGTTGGCGAGATCTGGTTCAAGGAAGGCTACGTCTACGGCGGCACCTCCACGATCTTGACTACCGCTTTCGGTGACGCCGTCAATCCCCTGTTCGAGACCCCGCCCGCCTGCTGGCTGCACCGCCAGGCTAGCTTCATCACCAACTTCTTCCCCGAGACGGCTGTGGTAGGCGAGGACATCGATTACTTCTACCTGCCGCCCATCGATCCGGCGCAGGGCAAGCCCGTGCTCGGCTCCGGCTCCATCTCGGCCATGTTCACCGACAGGCCCGAGGTTCGAGAGGTTATGGAGTTCCTGGCTACCGGCGAGTCGATGAAGGTCGAGGCCGAAGCCGGTGTGGGTGTTGCCCCGCACAAGGACGCCGATCCTAGCTGGTACCCGAACGACGCCACCCGCGGCTTCGCGGAAATTCTCCAGAACGCGACCACCTTCCGCTTCGACGCCTCCGACCTCATGCCGAGTGCGGTGGGTGCTGGTTCCTTCTGGACCGGCATCGTTGACTGGGTTGGTGCCGAGGGCGCTAACACCCAAGAAGTCTTGGAGCAGATTGACGAGAGCTGGCCTAGCCAGTAAGCTACTCAAGCCCCATAAGGGCTTATATACGGCACAGGGGAGGGACTGTAGTCCCTCCCCTGTACCTAATCCTCGCCACTTCTAAGAGCAGCCGGACATAAACCCTATCGGTTGCTCCTATCCGCTATCACCTTCGGGTATATAGAAGGAGCGTCTTTATGGCACGCACTGAAACGGTTGCCGAACTGCCCGGCTCGCCGCCCCCCGCCGGACGGACAGCGTCCGAGCTACTGGCCTGGGTATTCCGCCTGCTCATCTCCCTGGTTGTGCCCGTTGTGGCTTTTATCGTCTTATACGCGGGCTTCATCTTCTTGCGGGACAGCGACGCTCCCAAGCTGGTTATCGCCGCCGTGGCGATCATCTGGGGCGTGGGCGGTGTCGCGATGTTGTTTGTGCTCTCCAACTGGGTGGTGGAGCGCCTGCCGGACGTTTGGAGACTGCGCATCCAGCCTTTCGTCTTCATCGGGCCGGGTCTCATCATGCTCAGTTGGTTCCTGGCCGTGCCCGTGGTCAGGACCTTCTACCAGAGCATGTTCGACCGCACCTCTAATAACTTCGTCGGCTTCGCCAACTACGCATATGCCTTCACCGCGCCGAGCATGCAAGAGTCGTTTCGGAATAACGTGCTCTGGATGATCGTGGGCACTGGCCTCAGCGTCATCTTTGGCCTGCTCATCGCCGTGCTTGCCGACCGCTCCAGCTTCGAGTCGCTAGCCAAGGCGCTCATCTTCCTGCCGATGGCGATCTCCTTTGTGGGCGCGGGCATAATCTGGAAGTTCGTCTACGCCCTCAGCCCCGGCGACACGCAAATCGGCCTGCTCAACGCCATCGTGACCGGACTGGGGGGTGAGAAGGTGGGCTGGCTGGTCGAGCGACCCTGGAACAATTTCTTCCTGATTATCATTATGGTCTGGTTGCAGACGGGGTTCGCGATGGTGCTCCTGTCAGCGGCCCTCAAAGGCGTGCCCGGTGAGCTACTCGAAGCCGCCCGCATAGACGGCGCTAACGAGTTCCAGATCTTCTTCAGGGTCATCATACCCACAATCCAGGCCACAATTATCACCGTCGCCACTACCATCGTTATCGCCACGCTCAAGATATTCGACATCGTGTTCGTGATGACCAACGGTAACTTCGGCACCGAGGTGATGGCGAGCCAGCAATATAAACAGATGTTCAGGTTCCAGGACTTCGGGCGAGGCTCCGCAGTCGCCATCATCCTGCTCATCGCGGTCATCCCCGTGATGATTTACAACCTGCGCCAGTTCCGCGACAGGAGGGCCTTCTAATGGGTGAAAAACAGCGAAGACTCTTGGCTAAGGCGACCGTCAACTCCATACTCGCCCTGTTGTGCATTCTCTGGTCGCTGCCCACGATAGGCCTGCTGGTATCGTCCTTCCGGCCGCGCGACGAGGTGCTTTCGACCGGCTGGTGGGCCACCAATCCGACCTCGTTTACCATCGCCAACTACGAGCAGGTGCTCAGCGGCAAGGAGTTTGCCGACCCTAGCTCGCCAGGCGGCGTTTCGCGTGGCGACGATATGAGCGGCTCGTTCCTGAACAGCCTCATCGTGACGGTGCCCGCCACGTTGATACCCATCCTGATAGCAGCATTCGCGGCGTATGGCTTCGCCTGGATGAACTTTCCGGGGCGTAAGCTGCTATTTACGCTCGTAGTGGCGCTGCTGGTGGTGCCGCTACAAATTGCCCTGATACCACTCCTGAGGGACTACACGGCGCTGGGGTTGAACGGCACGTTCCTATCGGTATGGCTGGCGCACACTGGCTTCGGCCTGCCGCTGGCTATCTACTTGCTGTTCAACTACATCAGCCAGCTACCTCGCGACATCCTGGAGTCGGCCTTCATCGACGGCGCGTCCCACTTCAGCATCTTCTTCCGCCTCATTTTGCCTCTCTCCACCCCCGCGCTCGCCTCGTTCGCCATCTTCCAGTTCCTGTGGGTGTGGAACGACCTGCTGGTGGCCCTGGTGTTCCTCGGTGGCAGCGCGGATGTAGCGGTGCTCACGCAACGGCTGACCGAGATGAGCGGCTCGCGCGGCCAGGACTGGCACCTGCTCACCGCCGGGGCGTTCGTCACGATGGCGGTCCCGCTGCTGGTCTTCTTCAGCCTCCAACGCTACTTCGTGCGCGGCCTCCTCGCAGGCTCCGTGAAAGGCTAACTCGATTTGGGAATTGGGATTTCGGATTACGAATTTGTGTTCATATCAGGTGATATCAATTCCTACCCCTCAAATTCGCAATTCGAAATTCCAATCTCCAAATCGTCCTGTGGCAATGTTGCCGTACGGGCACGATACATCGTGCTCTGCCGCTCTTGCCCAGTGTCCAGTTGTCCGGACCAAGCCCCACCTGTCATCCTGAGCGTAGCGAAGGATCTCAGATGCTCCTCTTACCCCTATGTTGAACTTTTCAGCACCCTGCCCTTGTTACTGATAATTCAGCAGCCTCCCTACTCACCTTCTTGAGATCCTTCGCTACGCTCAGGATGACAGTGGGGGCTTTGGTCCCACTCTTTGCTTTCTCCATTCCGAATGTGAAATCGCTCGTTCCCTGGCTTGCGTTTGTATTGCTGTATAATGCGAGTGCAACGCTCTGTTAGGTCCGGTACTTGCTTCTATGCGAGTGGGCCGCCAGAGCATGACACCCCCGACGCAGTTGTCGAATACGAAGCGCCGATAGCTAGAAGCTCAAACCGATGCGTATCCTCGCGGTCGCCGACCAGGTGGAGCCACAACTCTATAGCAACAACGTTCTTAAGTGGCTGGGCCCGGTCGATCTGCTGCTGAGTTGCGGCGACCTCCCCGCTGACTACCTGGAGTTTCTTTACAGCACTTTCAACGTACAGTTCATGCACGTAAAAGGCAACCACTGTTACGTGCCGCACGACCCGGTGACCAGGCAGTGCTCACCGAACAGCTACCCCGGCATCCTGGACCTTAACGGTAAGGTAGTGGAGCACGAGGGCCTGCTGGTAGCGGGCGCGGAGGGCAGCCCCTTCTACAACGGCGGGCCGCACCAGTACACGGAGCAGCAGTTCACGCTGACCCTGCTGCGCCTGGTGCCCGGCCTGCTGGCGAACAAGGTGCGCACCGGGCGGTACCTGGACGTGCTGGTGACGCATGCCCCCCCACGGGGCATACACGACAACAATGACATAGCTCACCGAGGTTTCACCACCCTAAACGCTTTCATACAACGCTTCCGCCCTGCCGTCCTGCTGCACGGCCACACCCATCGCTACGAGCCTATGCTCCCCGTCTTCACCGACCTGGGCGCTACGCAGGTGCTCAATGCGTACGGGCACGTGACTATGCACCTGGAACCGGCCGAAGGGCGAGCCGGGTGGCAACTTCAGACCGAGCTACTTCGCGGGGTCAAAAAATGGATGGTAACCTGAGGCAATCTCACCTCACCCAGATCGCGGCGCACGACTTCGAGCGGGCGCACCGCAAGGCCTTCATCAGCCAGCTAATCTCTTCCCTCAAGCGCGAGCCGAACTGGCTCCTCTCCTTCGAGGATGTCAAGGAGAAACTGCCCCTCCACGGCCAGCATTACCGGGGCATCCAGCAGGTGCATATCAGCGACATCGTCGGCAGCGTGGACCGCTACCACGACTTCAACCGCGCCTTCCTGCCCACCCAGACGCACACCCGCCCTCGCTGGGAGAGCGTCGATATCGCCGCCCTGAGCGACGTTATCCTGCCGCCCGTGCAACTCTACAAGGTAGACAACGTCTACTTCGTGAAGGACGGCAACCACCGCGTGTCGGTCGCAAAGCAAAAGGGTATGGACTACATCGACGCGGAGGTGATCGAGATGCCGACCACGGTGCACCTGTCGCCCACCACCGACCCGCGCGACCTGATCAAGCTAGGCGAGTACGCGCGCTTCCTGGAGCAGACCAAGCTCGACCAGCTAAGGCCCGGCATGCGGATAGACTTCAGCACCCTCGGTCGCTACGACGTGCTGATAGAGCACATCTCCGCGCACCGCTGGTACATGGGCATCGACCAGAACCGCCCCGTTAGCTGGGAGGAGGCGGTGCTCGACTGGTACGACAACGTCTACCTGCCGGTGGTGCACACGATACGCGACAACGACATCCTACGCGGCTTTCCCGGCCACACCGAGGGCGACCTGTACCTGTGGATTATGGACCACCGCTGGTACCTGCGCGAGGACACCGGTGTGGACGTGGGCGTGAGGACCGCCGCCCTCAGCTACGACGAGAAGTACGCGAGCTGGACCCGCAAGGTCTCCCGCAGCCTGCGGCGGTTGCAGGAGGCCACCACACGGCCACTGGTGCTTTCGGGCCAGGCGATTGCCCGTGCCATACGCGCCGGTACCCATGCCGCAGCCGACGGGAGCGACGCGGCCGTACCGGAACATGGGGTGCTGGACCAGGAATCGCTCGCTCGCAAGGAAAGGGTATAATTCATCCAGGTACGCGCGTATCACCCGCAGCTTTGGAGTTACGTTATCCCGCAATAGGCATTTATTGACGAAGAACGATTGGGCCAGAGAATGAAGAAGGAAAGGCTCCCCGCTATTTACACTGCCATAAGTCTCGCTACTCTGCTGGTGGGGCTAATAATCGTGCTATTGCTAAGGGCCAGCCCTGTCACATACAGCCCCCACAGCAGATACAATCCCCCTATTTCCACCAATCCCCCTATCTCCACCGAGCAGAGCACGTTTGGACCTACCCGCGAAATTCTGGGCAACTATACGGCATCTAATGCCAACGCCATAAATAGGACGCAAGCCAGCCCGACAATTGATAGTCCCAGTCCTGTCGTTTACCCCACGCTGGTCCCAGTTGAGCCGTTGAGCCAGACTGTTGATGGATATACCGTAACCTTGTACCCCGTGTCTGCTGATGCTAACCGGGTTGTCCTAACATATACAGTTCAAGGCTTACAGCCGTTTCCAGACAATTTATCAATGTGCGAACCTCTGCCGGGGCAGATTCCGCCTTGTCCTGGCAGCCCTCCCACCCCCACTGACCTGTCACCTGCAGAGAGCCTCTCCAAGAGAGGCTATCGACCCTGGCTGACCGACGCCGGTGGTCGCGTACTCCGCTTGGCGTCCGAACTCCAGTGGCAGGACCGAGGAGGCGCTATTCCACCAGCCGCCAGGCTCGTATTTGACTCTCAACTCTCACCTGAGCAGCTCCCAGCGGAACTCAACTTGCACCTGACGCTGAACATCGCCCAGGTGCAAGTGCCGCAGTCTAATGGTGACCCGGTAATGCGTGAGGTCAAGGGGCCTTTTACCTTCGATTTCACCTTGCCTGTTGATCCCTTGCGGCGTATCGCAGACCTGAACCAGGTGGTTACTACAGCTAATGGCGATAAGATTACCCTAACACGTGTGATTGCGACACGGCACCACGTGCGCGTACTCTGGCGATTGGGAAAGTCCTCCGGCTGGGAGCGTCCCCACGCTACTGAGGTGCCTGAGTTTGCCCTGTTAGGCTGGTACACCTGCTGTTATCTACGGCTGGAGGTTGGTGGTAAATCTGCTTATTTTAAGAAAGCAGAAGGACCATCAACTAGCCAAGACGATGTAGCAACTGCATCCGTCCTGGCTGAACAAGGTGACTGGACAATCTCTGCATGGTACTATTCAACCTGGACGGGAGGCAGGATCGAGCCGGACGCGCGGGGCGCGGTGTTCCGTTTTACGATGCCACCTGCTATCGAGTCCCTACAGCCATAACGCGGAGATAATCCAGACCTTGCTCCGCTTGCATGGGGCCAGCATGCGGCCGGTGCCCTGCTCCTTTACCCCTATAGCCTAACCACAAATTACTTCCCCAGTAGCCACCCCCTGTTACAGGACCAAAACCCTCTTGTCAGCTTCGGCAACATTGTGTATAATTTCACATATAGAAGCAGTGGGCGGTTTTACGCAAACTTTCGCTTTTCAGCCTGCGTAATATAGCTGCTCATATTCAAATGCTCTTTACATTCGGAGGATACGAATAGATGGATCTCCTTACGCGGTTCTCGCTGCGCAAGGCCCCCATCATCTTTATGGTGATGGCCCTTGTGGTGTTCGGCGGGTGGACGGCCACGCAGCAGCTCAAGAGCGAACTGCTGCCCAATATAGACCTGCCGGTGCTCAGCGTGGTCACCATATACCCCGGCGCGGCCCCGGACGACGTGCGCCGCGACGTCACAGAGCCTGTGGAGAAGGTACTTGCGGGCAGCGCCAACCTCAAGTCCGTTAGCTCTACTTCCAGCGATAGCGTGTCGTTCGTCACGGCCCAGTACGAGTACGGCACCAACATGGAGAAGACCCAGCAGACGATACAGGAGGCGGTAAATCGTCAGACCTTCCCTGCCCAGGTCCAGCGCCCCAACGTGGGACGCTTCAACTTCCAGGACATCCCGGTGGTCGCCTTCACCATCAACACTCAGGCGGGCGGCGAAGATGCGCTGGCTAACCTGCGCCGCGAGGTCGAGGACAAGATCGTCCCTGAGCTAAAGGCGATCAACGGCGTGAACTCGGTCACGGTGGCGGGCGGCGGCGAAAAGCAGGTGATTATCACCTTCGACGCCGCAAAGCTTCGGGAGAACGGCCTCACCGCTTCGCAAATCACGGGCATATTGCAGGCGAATAACATATCCTTCCCCACCGGGCAGGTCGTGGATAACGGCCAGTCTATCCCCGTGCGTGTGACCAACCAGTTCAACGCGGTCGAGGACCTGCGCGAACTGGTGGTACGTCCCGCCATACCAGCGCAACAGGGTGCGGGTGCGGCAGGTGGGCAGCAAGGACAACAGGGTGCTGGCGGGCAGGCAGGAGGCCAGCAAGGTGCTGGCGGTGCCGCCGGACAGACTCAGCCCGCGCAGCCTACAGAGCCAATCCCCGCCGTCACCCTGGGCGAGGTTGCCACGGTGGAACTCGCCAACGCGGCCGGTGACACTATCAGCCGCAGCAACGGCCAGCCCAGTCTCTCGGTAGTCGTTTACAAGACCCAGAACGTCAACACCATCCAGGTGGCCGATGCCGTGAACGCCCGCATGGACGAAGCAATCAAGGCGCTGCCCGGCTCCGAAAAGGCTATCCTGGTGGACCAGTCCACCTTCATCAAGGAGTCGTTGGATGGTCTCATCCGCGAGGGCGTGCTGGGCGCGGTGCTGGCGATTATCGTAATCCTGATCTTCCTGACCAACATCCGCTCCACGCTTATAACTGCCGTCTCCATTCCTCTATCGATCCTGATTGCCCTCATCCTGCTGAACGCCCTCAACATCTCGCTCAACATCATGAGCCTCGCGGGCCTGGCGGTGGCAATCGGGCGCGTGGTTGACGACAGCATCGTGGTGCTGGAGAACATATACAGGCACCACTTCCAGGAAGGCGAGTCGCTGCGTGATGCCGCCTATAACGGCACGAAGGAAGTGGCTACGGCCATCACCTCCTCCACCATTACCACCGTGTGCGTGTTCCTGCCGCTGGGCTTCATCGCGGGCCTGGTGAGCGAGTTCTTTCGCTCGTTCGCGGTGGCCGTGTCGGTGTCGCTGCTGGCTTCGCTGCTGGTGGCCCTCACGGTAATCCCGGTGCTCGCGGTCATCTTGCTCAAGACGGGACGCGCCAAGGACCCCGGCAAGGCTGCCGCAGCCCCCACCGAGGCCCGCGAGACCTGGGTACAGCGCCTCTACACCCCCACCATCAAGTTCGCCCTGCGTAACGGCTGGACCAAGTGGGGCACCATTGCGGTCGCGCTGCTGCTGTTCGTGGGTTCGATGGCGATACCTGCTTTCGGCTTGCTTGGCACCAGCTTCATCAACGTCGGCAGCGACAAGGTGCTGAACGTGGCCGTCAACCTGGCACCGGGCAGCGACATCCAGACCACCAGCGACGTAGCCGAAACCATCGAGGCGGAGCTACAGAAGTTGGAGCAGGTAGAGAACTACCAGGTGAACATAGGCTCCAACGCCGAGGCGGCTTCTACCGGCTTCGTGGCCCTGGGCAGCAACAGCACCGCCAACTTTACCGTCAACTACGACCGCGAGGTGGACATCAACGCGGAGGCCGAGCACGTGCGCGGGTTGCTTGACACGTTGGCACCCGGCAGCAAGATCGAGTCGTACAACGTGACGCCCGGCGTGGGTGGTGGCTTCAATAGCAGCGCCTTCGCGGCGGTAGTCTCAGGCAGCAACTACGACGAGGTGCTCAAGGCCAGCGACTCCCTGGTGACCAGGCTCAAGGCCATCCCCGACCTGGTGAACGTGACCAGCGATGCGGCCCGCGCCAAGCCCGAAATCCGCGTTCAGGTGGACCCCGCGAAGGCCCTGGAGCACGGCACCACCGCCGCCCAGATAGCCCAGCAGGTACGCAACCTCCTCACCAGCCAGGACGTGACCAGCATCACCATTGACGGTAGGCTGTACCATGTCGAAGCCACCTACGACCAGGCCACGCTGAACGATATCGAGGCCATCAGGGGCATACTGGTGGGCACCGCCAACCCCGTGCCCCTCAGTGAGGTGGCCGAGGTGACGCGTGGCGACGGGCCTGTCTCCATCACCCGCGTGGACCAGGAGCGCGCCGTCACCGTCCGGGGCACCATCAACTCCGACAGCACATCGGGCGTGACCGGCGAAGCCCAGAACGCTATCGACGCGGTCAAAGCTGACGTGGGCGGCGACCTGAGCATCACGCTAGGTGGTGTGTCCCAGCAGCAGAGCGAATCGTTCGAGCAGATGGGCGTGGCGCTCGTGGTGGCTATCATCCTGGTCTACATGGTGATGGTGCTGACCTTCGGCTCGCTCTCGACTCCCTTCATCATCATGTTCTCCCTGCCCCTGGCGGCCATCGGCTCCATCGTGGCCCTCTTCGCCACCGACAGGCCTCTCGGAATCAGCGCCCTCATCGGAGTGTTGATGCTGGTGGGCATTGTGGTGACCAACGCCATCGTGCTACTCGACCTCGTGGAGCAACTGAAGCACCGGGGCATGTCCACCTACGACGCGCTGGTGCAGGGTGGCCGTACCCGCGTACGCCCCATCATCATGACCGCCGTGGCTACCATGATAGCCCTCATGCCCCTGGTGCTGGGCTTCAGCGAAGGCTCCATCATCGCGGCGGAGCTTGGCACCGTAGTGGTAGGCGGCCTCTTCACCAGCACCTTGCTGACGCTCATAGTGGTCCCCGTAGCCTACAGCCTGCTGGACGGCCTGCGCAACCGCTTCGGTCGCCCCTCCCCCGAAGTCGAGATTGAGGATGCCACTCCCGTAAGGAAGGTGGAGGCCACTGCAAACCGCACCAGAAAGTCCCCATTCATGAAGCCCAACGCCTCACCCGAGTCGTAGCGGAGAGCTAAACGCCAAGACGCCAAGACGCCGAGACGCCAAGGACGCGCAGAGAGTTAGTAGGGTGTTCTAAACAAAAGGACCAGGGTACGATTTATGTACCCTGGTCCTCTTTGTACTCACCAAACCTCTATTCTCTTGGCGCGTCCTTGGCGTCTCGGCGTCTTGGCGTTTCCGTGTACTAATTCACCACCTGGCTCCACTCGTGGATGTTGTAGAAGCCGGGGAGCACGCCGCAGGCTGCTTCGTCTTCGCCTTCATCGAAGTCGAGGTCGCCGCCGGTCTCATCGAGGATCGAGAGGAACGTCTGCACTACCTTGGGGTCGAACTGGGTGCCCGCGCAGCGGGTCAGTTCTTCGCGCGCCCGCTCTATGCTGTAGGCTTCCTTGTAGCTGCGCTTGGTAATCATGGCGCAATAGGCGTCCACGCAGCAGACGATGCGGGCGGCAATCGGTATCTCATCGCCCTTCAGCCCGTCAGGGTAGCCGCTGCCATCGTACCACTCGTGATGGTGCAGCACCACGTCCGCCACCCTCGAAAGCGCGGGCACTTTCGACAGCAGGTCATGTCCCACTCGCACGTGCGCTCGCATCAGCTCGCGTTCTTCCGGCAGCAGAGGCCCCGGCTTGTTGAGCACCCCGTCGCTCACGCCTATCTTGCCGACATCGTGCAGCAGGGCGGCGTAGCATATGACCGCCCGGTCTTGCTGCTCCAGATCCATCCGTTCCGAGATAAGGCGGGCGTACCGCGAAACGAGGTCGCAGTGCCCGTGCGTGTAGGGGTCCTTGGCCTCCACAGCGTCGGCCAGCATGCTCACGGTGGCTACGTACGAGTTCTGTAGCGCTTGTTGCAGGTGCCGGTTCTCCACCGCGACCGCCGCCTGGTCGCCCACGCTCAGCAGCGTCTCAATGTCGTTCTCATCGAAGTCGCCATTGAGCTTGTCGGAGGCGATGATGATACCGTTGAGGCTCCTGAGCAGCACGACGGGCGTGGCTACCATGTTCTGGAAACGCTCGCCGGGGCGCTCCGGCCTGGGCAGGTCCATTAGCTCCTGCTCGCTGTTGCACACCAGAGAGTCGTTGTCTTCCAGCACCCTCCGGCAGATAGCCTTGATGAACTCCGACGGGGGTGCCTCCGGGTAGCCGTCTATATCCTCGGCGGCGCGAATCCGCAGGTTGTCAACTCCACCCCGTGTGGTCACGTACAGGCCTCGCGTGGCCCCCGTAATAGTGAGGCACGCCTTCAGGATGAGGCCGTACACGCCACCCTCGAATAGGGCGCGGTGTATCTGCTTGAAGCCCTCGGCCATCTGCACGGCCCTCTCTCGCGAGCGTATCGCGGCCTTGTGTTCCTGCTCTCGCAACTGCTGGGCCTCATTCAGGCTCGCCTCCAGTTTGGAGACCGACTCCTGAGCGCGGGCTAACTGGGCCTGCATCTCCTGCAACTGTGTGGCTTGCTGCTCCGTCTGCTCCTGGCTGGTCTGCAAGTTCGCCTGGAGGCTGGCCGTGCTTGCCACCAACTCACCGACCTGGAACCTCGCGTCGGTAAGCTCCTCGGCCTGCCGCGCCCACTGCTGCCGGAACTGCTGGTACTGCTCCTCGGCCTGCCTCAAGTGAGCCAGCACCGGGTCTGTGGTTACTACCGGTAAAGCTGCCGTCTCCTGGGCCTTCCCTTGCTTGCTGTTGCCCATTTTGGTTCTCCTGCCGTGATAGTGGCCTATGCTCGTATACCCCGCGTTTATGTCTAGCGCCGGTAGCTTGCCTATAAGCAGGAAGCATGCCCTATTAACCGCGCTTAATATCGCAAGCATTCGGGAGGGGTGCATGTAAAGGTGCTGTAGGGAACATGCCTCGTGCCTGCCCCTCGGAGGGGCACTATGTTTCAAGTCTGCAACAAGGGCAGGCACGGGGCATGTCCCCACGGCTTTGACAACACCTCCCAGGAGTGGTACAACGGACTGTCTTACTACTTACTACGCACACCGGGAGGTAGTCTCATGATCGCAATCAAGGGCGGGCGCGTGCTGACCTTGTCACAGGACGAGAACGGGCGCGACATAGTGTGGGAGCGGGGCACCGTGCTGCTGGGCGACGACGGCAAGATAGCGGCGGTAGGCGCGGTGGCTGACGTGACCATACCCGAAGGTGCCGAGGTGGTGGATGCCTCCGGCCAGGTGGTGGTGCCCGGCTTCATCGACGCGCACACCCACGTCGGCATCGGTGAGATGGACATCGGCAAGGAAGGCTCGGACACCAACGAGAACACCGACCCGGTAACGCCGCAGGTCCGCGCCATCGACGCCACCTTCCCCCGCGATACCGCCTTCCGTGACGCCCTGGCCGCGGGCATTACAGCCGTGAACGTCATGCCCGGCAGCGGCAACGTGATAGGCGGCCTGACCGTGCTGCTCAAGACCTACGGTGACCGCATCGACGATATGGTGATAAGGAACCCCTCCGGGCTGAAGTCCGCGATGGGTGAGAACCCTAAAAAGAGCTACGGCGACCAGAAGAAGATGCCCAGCACCCGCCTGGGTGTGGCGGCCCTCATGCGCGAGAACCTGGTCAAGGCGAGCAACTACCTGCTCAAGCGGGACGCCTCCGAGATGCAGAACGACCCCACCAAGCCGTTCGAGCGCGACATCAAGATGGAGCACCTCGGCATGCTGCTGCGCCGGGAGATACCTATGCGTTGGCACGCCCACCGTAGCGACGATATCCTCACCGCCTTCCGCATCCGGGACGAGTTCGGCTTCGACATGGTGCTGGACCATGCCACCGAGGCCCACCTGATACCCGACGAGCTATTGAAGCGCAACATCCCCGCCGTAGTCGGTCCTACCCTCACGGGAAGGTACAAGCCGGAGGTGAAAGGCCGCCGCCTGACCACGCCCGGCATACTGGTGCGGGAGGGCGTGAAGGTAGCCCTCACCACCGATCACTGGGTAGTGCCCGTGCAGTACCTGCCGATGCAGCTTATTTTGGCCGTAAAACACGGCCTGGAACGCGACCAGGCTCTGCGCCTCGTGACCATCAACCCCGCTGAGATAATGGGTGTAGCGGACCGCATCGGCTCCATCGCCGAAGGCAAAGACGCTGATATCGCAATCTGGTCGGGCGACCCCCTCGACATCTACCAGCACCCGGTAAGGGTCTACGTCAACGGCAAACTGGTACACGAGCAAGAGGGACCGGAGAGTTACTAAGAGGTCGCAATCTCAAAGCACGGTGAAACGTGAAGGTGGTCGTATGTTAGCAACTTCGACCCAGTCTAAGGCGTGGAGCCTCATACTCGACCTGCTCTACCCGCCTCGCTGCGGAGGGTGCGACAGGCGAGGCGACTGGTTCTGCTCCTCCTGCCGCGAGTCGATAGCCCCGCCCCACGAGCAGGGGCACAGCATCATGGGTGTGCACGGCCTGGTCTGCGCGGGTGATTTCGACGGGTCTCTGCGACAGGCCATCCACAACCTCAAGTACGAAAACGACACTCCGCTGGCGCACCCCCTGGCCGAGATAATGCACGCCGCCCTGGAGCATAGTCCCCACTGGCCCGACCTGCAACGCCTCACACCTACCATATTGCCGGTGCCTCTGCACAAGGAGAAACAGCGGTCGAGGGGCTACAACCAGGCCCACCTGCTCGGACGCGAGCTGGCCCGGCTCACGGGTTGGCACATGGCTGCCAACCTCAAGCGTATGAAGCACACCCGCTCTCAGGTGGGCCTGGACGCCCACGAGCGTGCCGTCAACGTACGTGACGCCTTCGCCTGGGAAGGGGATGAGACTTATCCAGCCGTGCTGCTTGTGGACGACGTATTCACCACAGGCTCCACCCTGTCAGAGTGCGTGGCCGTGGTGCGCGCAACCGGTGTCAAGCGCATCTACATAGCGGCGGTAGCGCGGGCTAAGGCCTGAGTGAACAGTGACTAGTCACTAGAATCTATCTCACACATAGGAGTGGCGGATAGTGTCAGCACAGGTGGCCCTTGTCATTTCGAACGGAGTGAGAAATCTCGTCCTAGACCGGGATGTGTCCATTTACTTACGGCAATATGGTTGAAGGAAAGGTGAAACTTGGGAGGCGTGGGACGAGCTTTCTCACTACGTTCGAAATGACAGAGTGGGACTTCTGGTGCATATCTCCTCTAAGTAAGTTGGAAGACAGCTTCTATCCACACTTTACGTATTATTCGGCAAGCAACATGTGCAGTAAATCGCCTAGTCCGCCGGCCAGGTCGATCCCGGCTTCCAGGTCGAGCCAGAAGAAGTTGAAGACATATCCCTCTTCGTCCGGCACTTCACCGCCACTGGTCTCTATCCAGGTCCAGGCATCGGCTGTGTCAGACAGCGCGAGCATGTGGAAGAAATGACGCTCGTGGATGTTGTAGGTGTCCGGGTGGATATAGTCGTGCACGGCTAGCTTGCGTTCTAGATGCAGGCCGGAAAGCCCCGTTTCTTCTTTTACCTCTCGGAACAGGGTGGCCTCTAGCTCCTCGCCCTCGTGGGCCGTGCCCGCCGGGACCTGTACGCCCGCATCAGGGTGATCGCAGTGCGTGAAGACCAGAAGTTGCTTGCGGCCCTGTGTCTCCCTCGTGATGTAGGCGACAGCTTTCGGGTAGCGGATGGGCACGCGTTCGCCGGGCAGCACGCCTATATGTCCCCATGCACGCGGGCGAACGACCAGCGCAGGTCCACCAGGTCGGCGGGCACCTTGAGCATGCGGCCTAACTGCGGCGCGGCCTCCACCCGGTAGCTGTCTTCAATCACCTTTAGCGGCACCAGCAGGCACGCGGCGATCAATTGGGCCTCCCGCTCATCGTTCTCGCGGGACCAGTCGCCGGTCTTGCACACGAAAAGCTGGTGGGGTTGGTTGGCGATGATATGGGCCGCTTCGTGGGCCAGGGCCATACGGTGCCACGCCACGTCCAGGTTCTTGCTGACGCCGATGTGAATCTGCTTGGGCCGTACTAGCGCAAACCCCATCGTCATGGGCGTGAAGTTGTGCTTCTTGATCTCGAACCGCTCCAGTATGGGGCTGAGGTCCACCGGCACGCGCGAGTGCAGGTGGTAGCGGTGCACCAGGAAATCAATCGAGTCGAGTACCTCGTCGGTAAGGGTGCTCACCTGCCCTCCTCTTCCTCGCGGAACACCCGATGTATCTCCGACAAGATAAGGTCGCGGTCGCGCTTGGGCAGGTCTTCCAGCTTGGGGGTGAAAGTCTCCATCAGCGGCTCCAACTTGGGATCAATGGAGTCCAGCAGGTGCTCTATGCCCGCCGCGCGGTATAGCTCGATGGTCTGCAAGCCCAGCGCCCGGGCGATCCGGCTGAGCACCTCGAAGGAGGGCGACTTATACAGCCCCCTTTCCAGCTTGGACAGGTAGCCACTGCTCACGTGAGCCGCGTCGGCAAGCGTCTCCTGGCTCAAGTTACGCTCCTGCCTGAGTTGTCGAACGACGGGACCAATCATAGTCTCGCGGTACAAACGGCATAGGGAAGACTGCCCTGAATAAGAGCAACTCCGCACACCGGGTGACAAAAAGTGCCGTATTATACCACAAAAGCTACAGATATGGCGGCAGTAGCGAGAGGAGATTTGAAACGCCAAGACGCCAAGACGCGGAGAACGCGCCAAGGTTTCAGTGGGTGCTGCAATAAAAAGGAACAGGGTACGATATTACATACCCTGCTCCTCTTTGTATCCTATAAACCTTAATCCTCTTGGCGCGTCCTCTGCGTCTTGGCGTCTTGGCGTTTAGTCCCATAGCCCTTTAGGGTACCGGCGGTGCGGGAGCAAGGTACGATGCCTGCGCGAAGGCCCGTGCAGCCTCGGCCTCTTGCCCGGCACCCTGGTAGGCCCTTCCGAGCGTGAGCCACACTTCCGTGGCGGCCGGGGCAAGCTCAGCCGCCTTCTTTGCGGGTGCTATTGCCTGTTCGTAAGACCCCCGGCGCATCAGGTTCTCTGCGAGGCCCTGGTACGGTGCCGCCCAACCGGGCTGTAGGGAGATTGACGTGCGGAAAGCCAACTCCGCGTCCGACATGGAGTGCTCCTGGCCCGTCAGCGCCATGTACGACATAGCCATGTGATAGTAGGCCTCTGCATCGTCGCCGCTCGCCAGCACGTAGCTCTCGAACAACTGCACCGCCAGCGGGTAATCGCCCTGCTTATAAGCTTCGAGCGCCCTGTCCCTGGCGACTCTGTTAGCCGTGGTGGGAGGTTGCGGAGCGGGCAGGTCGCTGTGCGGTAGCTGGTCGTCCTTGGCCCCGGTCTGCCCCGGCGGCTGAACGGGCGCGCTATTTGTGGCTGGCGGCGCTTCGTTCTCCCCGGCAGGCGGGGCGCTCCCGGTGAGGTTGCCAAGCCAGGGCGTGGTCGCGAGCATGTAGCCGCTTGCCACCAAAGCCCCGGTCACCGCCACTGCCAGCAGCACGAGCAAGGTGCTACGACGCAGGCCCGTTCTTACCCGCGCGCCCACGGTGGGCACCATGCGGACCGCTCTTGCATGTTCGCCCATGCCTGCCGGGTGCGCGCTCAGGGGTGTATCGTCAAGCTTGTCGGTGATGGGCGTGCCACTTGCGGAGGGCGAGGCGGTATGCTCCCTGAGCCAGTGAGTGGTGTCAATTGACGGGTCGTACAGGTTGCCGGTGGTCTCGGTATCCTGCTCCTGGTCCTGCTCCGGCACCAGGCGTGGCACCAGCTTCAGCCTGCCGCTCCGCAGGGGACTGGTTTCCAGTTCTTCCTCGTGCTCGACCTCGTACGCGCGGTCCAGGGCCAGGCTGCCGTCGTTCAGCGGTCGCTTTCTCTTGCTCATTTGCTTTACCTCACCCGCGTGGGGTGCGCGGAAATTGCGTCTCATGGCTGAGCATTATAGCACCGCGCCCGCCCCGCCCCGTCCGTTTCCACACATCAGGCACATCATGGCGCGCGCTCTGCTTGTAAACACCCACGATTGTGTTATGCTAGAAGGGCTTTATTAGCTTAGATAGGGGGAAACATGTTCTTGTATCTTCACAAGCTGAAGAAGTACCTCGCTCCCGTGGCTGTGGGAGTGCTGGTCGTGTCTGCGGCGGGCTGTGGCGACCCCGAGAAGCCCAACCTCACCCCTGACCAGGTCATCGAAAAGGCGGTACCGGCCTTGCAAAACGCTAACTCGTTCCACTTCAACCTGGAAACGAGCAAGATCGACAAGCCGCAGCCGGGCCTGTTCGTCACCAGGGCCGACGGTGACGTGGTGCGGCCCGACAAGATGGTGGGGGAGGTGAGCGCGCTCGCCTTCGGCCTGCCCGTCGAGATCCAGATCGTCGTGGACGGCGACCAGCAATACATGACCGACCCCGCCTCCGGCCAGTGGTCCTCCACGTCCTCGATGCTCAACGTCGCCGAGTACTTCAACCCCAACGGCGTGGGAGATATCCTGGGGGGCGTGAAGGACTTGCAAGCCGACCCCAACGAGACGGTCGATGGCTCCGACTCCTACCGCCTCAAGGGCAGCGTGCCCGCCGAGGCCCTGAAGAAGCTAGCCCCGGTGGTAGACGCCACGGGCGACCTCCAGACCGTGCTGTGGATAGGCTCTACCGACTTCCTGCTGCGCCGCGTCCAACTCACCGGCCCCTTCTTCCAGGGCGAGCCTGAGGACATCGTGCGCACCATCAACATGACCGACTACAACAAGCAAGTGGTAGTCGAGACGCCGGTTGTGCGTTGAAACGGGGTTCTGAAACGTGAAACGTGATGCGGCTTGCTAAACAGGGTACGTGAATGTGAGGCTGTTTCTGTGGTAGGGCCAAAACCCCCCTTTGTCATTCTGAGCGCAGCGAAGAATCTCGTCCAATAGCAGCCAACTATCCCCTTTCTGTTGGGCACTATGCCGCTGAGGAAAGGAGAAACGGCCCTGTGGAGGACCAGATTCTTCGCTACGCTCAGAATGACAAGGGGAGAGAGTCCAGCAATAGAAACAGCCGCACACTCACGTACCCTGTTTAGCAAGCCGCATCACGTTTCACGTTTCAGCCCAGCCCCTGGTACCGAACTTGCAAAGCTAGCTTTCATGTCGGAAGGCCCCGAAATACACCGTTTGTCCGCGCAGCTCACCGAGGAGTTGGTGGGTAGCCGGATAGCGGCTATCGATACGCGGCTGAAGAAGGCCCGTGCCTGGTTGGAGATGCACCCCGGCATGCTGGAAGGGCGGGAGATCGAGCGCATCTACCCCGCGGGCAAGAACCTGCTCTGGCAGCTTGAGGGCGGCATCTACTTCCGCTTCCACCTGCTCATGTTCGGCAAGGTACGCACCTACACCCTACGCTACCGCCTCCCACCCGACCCCAAGCAGCGAGCGCACATCGTCACCACTTCGCGCCAATTCGTGCTCATCAACGGGCAGGTGTTCGACATCGGCGTTGGCGACCCGTTCGAGCAGATAACGACCTTGCGCGAGCTTGGCCCCGACATCTGCGCCGTGCCTTTCGACCGCGACTTCTTCCTACAGCGCCTCAACCGTCCCGACAACCTCGACCGCGAGATAGGCCCGGTGCTGCTCGACCAGACGGTGGCGGCGGGCCTTGGTAACTACCTTAAGAGCGACATTCTCTTCGAGTGTGGCATCAACCCCTGGACGCTGGTGGGCGAACTGACGCCGGAGCAGCAAGCCAGCCTGGCCGAAGTCACTCCCATTGTGTCCCAACGCGCCCGCCACAACCGCGGGCAGACCCTCACCGACGAGGCGATGCAGGTGCTGCTCTCCGACCCCAACAACCCCAACCCTCGGTGGAGCGACCGCCACTGGGTCTTCCGCCAGACCAACAAGCCCTGCAAGATGTGCGGCTTCCCCATCAAGCAGCGCCGTCAGGGACCGGACGCGGGCCGCATCACCTATTTCTGTCCCAACTGCCAGGGCGTGGACGTGCTACAACTCGCGGCGTCAAACGCACCGGAGGCGAAGACTCCCCGCTGATTCTTGCGTGCATGGCCGCACCTGTACCGGGTTGTGCACGACCTAACCCCAATTTGAACGTACTTTACGTAGTGGTGTACTATAGGTCAGCCAGGTTAGCCGCCTGTTAAAGCGTTAGCCAGCCTCGTTGAAGAAGCTTATCAACTCCCTTTGTCTTGGTCTTCCTAGATGCGTGACCTCCATTCCGGGCAAGTGTCGCGCCTTGCTCATCTGCTCCTGCTGGGGCTGCTAGCTCTGCTACTGCTGGCAGCCTTCTATCTGCGAGCCTCGGGACATGACTGGGACCAGGGCAGCAATCTACACCCCGACGAGCTTTTCGTCGTTCGCACCGTGATATCGCGCATCTCATTGCCGCCGGATGTCACGCTGGCTGCCCTACTGGACCCGTCGCAAAGTCCCCTCAACGTCCGCACCAACGGCTATCACTATAGCTATGGTACGCTACCCATTTACTCGTTGAAGTTGGTCACGGTTGCCGCCTACCACCTTACGGGTAGCACTTACTTTTCGGAGCACTTCGGGACCGCACAGACGGGGCGGATACTCACCGCGCTCGTAGATGCGCTCACCGTGCTGGTGGTTTTCGGGATTGCAGCCAGGTTGTGGACCCGTTGGATTGGGCTGCTCTGCGCCTCGCTATACGCCTTCGCGGTGCTTCCCATTCAGACAGCCCACATATTCGGCTCCGAACCCTACATGACGCTCTTTGCTACGCTCGCCTTGTTGTGCAGCGTGCTGGTGGCACAGACAGGCAAGCGCCGCTACGCACTCCTGGCAGGCATCGCTACAGGGTTGGCCCTCGCATGCAAGCTGAGTGCGTTGCCTTTACTGGCGTTGCCCCTGGCGGGAGCGGTAGCCTGGCGCATGAAGACTGTTGAAAAGGCGGGTTTGCGTGCTGTGTTGCAACCGGCCACTCTCTTGCCGGGTGTGCTGGCTGTGGCCGGAGCTTTTGTTGGCTGGTTTGTAGCCGACCCCTACGCTGTCCTCGACCTGCGAACCTACTGGCTCCAGGTGCAGTTTCAGGTCGATATACAACGTGGCGCGCTCGATTATGTGTATACGCGGCAGTTCGTCGGTACCTGGCCCGTGCTCTACCCCTGGCTGCAAGTCGTGCTGGTAGGGGTGAACCCCCTGGTGGGGTTGGCGGGTACGCTGGGCCTGGTTGTGCTCGCCTGGCGAGTGTTACGACAACGATATCTAACCGAGGGGTTGTTGCTGCTTGGCTTTGTCTCCTATTTTGCCCCTGTGGCGGTTAGCGAAGCACGGTGGATGCGCTATTACGTCGCGGCGGTGCCGTATTTGTGCCTGTTCGCAGGGGCACTTGCGGTCTGGGTTGCGGGCCTCCGCGTCCGGCACGAACCGGCGTCCCCTAGGAAATGGGTGCCCGCCTCGAGCGCGGGCCTACTGGTCGTGTCCGCGATACTCGGTGCTATAGCTTACACCTCGATATACAGGACCGAACACACCCAGGTGCAGGCCTCCCGGTGGATGTACGATAACCTGCCCAAGGGTAGCAGGGTGGGCGCGGCGGGCGATGTTGCACTGCCACTCGGGCTTGGGAACAGATCTCGCCCAACGGAGGCGTTCATGTTGACCGGGTACGACCTGTTGCGTGACGCACCCAACGAGACAATTTCGCTCGAACTCAGAGACTATCTCAGGCAAATAGATTATTTGACGGTACGTGGCATCGCAGCCCTGAGCACCGTGAAGCCCCTGCCGTGGCGCTACCCGGTGCAGCAGCGATACTACGAGCTGCTGTTCAGCGGCCAACTTGGTTTTGAGCAAATATACAAAGTAACTTCCTACCCGCGCTTGTTCGGGCTTGAAGTAGTGGACAGCCAGCCGCCATTCGACCCTAACTTTGTCGAGTACGACCATCACCCCGTCTGGATTTTTCGGAAGACGCAGGAGTTGAGCGATGAAGAGTGGGATGCACTCTTCGCGGAGGCTGTGAAGAAGCCTGCCGTTGCCACCCGGCAGGCACCTTAGCAGCACTACTAACACAAGAATAACAAAACGCCCTCCCAGACAATGAGAAAGCGTTTTGTTAGACTTCTATGGCACTTATCGGAACGTGCTCGGCAGTATCCCCAACTGGTTGCGGTACTTCGTCACCGTGCGCCTCGCCACGCGGATGCCCTGCTCCCGCAAGCGGCTGACTATCTCCTTGTCGGTCATGGGGCGGCCTTCCTTGGTGATGATCTCCTTGATAACGTCCTTGGCGGAGAGGGAGGCCGAGAAGAAGTCGCTGAAGGGGATTACACGCTTGTCGGGCAGCATCACGTACTTGGCGGCGGTGGCGCGGCTGACCGTGCTCTCGTGGATGCCGAGGTACTGGGCCACCTGCGCCCTGGTGAGGGGCTTCAGGAACCGCACGCCGTAGCGTATGTACTCCTCCTGCAAGTCTATCAGGCAGGCGGTGATGCGGCGGATCGTCTCGCGGCGCTGGTTGATGTTGGAGATGAAGAGCTTAGACCTGTTGACGTAACGCTTGATGTGGTCCTTCTCGCCGTCCGACAGGTCTTTCCTGGGGCTTTGTGGGGCATGACCATCGGTCGCCAGCTTCTGGTACAGGGGATTGACGCGCAGGCTGAAGCGGTAGCCTTCTACGACCTCCGGCTCCAGGTGGTCTTCCCTCATGTGGATGATGACGTCGGGCATGACGAAGCGGGTAGGGGAGGGCGAGCGCCACGAGCGTCCGCGGGGTGGCTCTTGCAGCGGGCGCGGCTCGAGGTGCTTCTTGATGAAGTCGCGCACTGCCACCACGCTGTCGTAGGAGATGCTCAACGACTGGGCTATGATGGTGAACTTGTGCTCGCCAAGCTCGGTCAGGTACCGGCTGATGATCTCTTCTACGTGAGGGCTTATCTCAGGGTAGCCGTGGTCCTTGATGTTGCGCAGTTGCAACAGCAGGCACTCGCGCAGGTTGCGTGCGCCCACGCCCACCGGCGCGACCCGTTGCAGTATCTCCAGCACCCGCTCCAACCGCTCCAGCGGCACGTCCAGCTCGCGGGCCGATTGGGCCAGCTCGCAGCCCAGGAAGCCCTGCTCGTCCAGGTTGCCCACCAGGTACTCGGCCAGGAAGTAGTCTTCGGTCGGGAGGGAGACGGCCAGGTCGCTCAGTAGCTGCTCGGTCATGCTGCTCTCGGTGGCGACCAGGGTGAGGGGGTCGAAGTCATCTTCGCCAAGCACGGCCTTGGGTTCGCGGGGGCGGAAGTCTTCCGTGTCGTCGTAGTCCTCGCCGCCGGAGCCGCCGCCGTAATCGACCGTCTTGGCGCGCAGTATCTCCAATGCGTTAGGAGCGTGGATGGGCTGCATGCAGACCGGGCAATATCGCCCGGTTGTGCCCGCGCCGCAGGAAGTGCAGGTGATGCTCTCCAGGCTTTCGAGAGCGGGGTTGTCCTCAAGCTCGTTGAGGACTGCATGTTGCAGCTCCAGGGAAGACAGGGCTAGCAACTGGTTGACCATGATCAAGGTGGGCGACACCTTCATGGCCTGCTCGGGGACCATTTGCATGTTCTGGTCCAAGGAACCTCCTCCTCAGATACGCATAATCAGTAACCGTAGAGTATAGGCATCGTTGCCGGTAGCCCAGGAAATCGTACCTTCTGCACATTATACGCAGCCTGTAGAGCATATGCAAGCGTTGATGGCATATTTCTTGCAAATCTAGCGGGTGATTGACGTGGGCGCGCGTGTGTACAGGAGGCATTACCACATCATGATATGCAATGAGGCCGATCTGGCGAAGCGTGCATCGGAGCACGACCCGGCGGCATTCGCGCAACTTTACAATGCCTACGTCGAAAAGATATATAAGTATGTCTATTACAAGGTAGGCAATGCGCCCGATGCCGAAGACCTGACCGAGCAGGTATTCCTCAAAGCCTGGGAGGCGATTGGCCGCTATACATGGTGCGGCTATCCTTTCTCCTCCTGGCTGTATAAGCTCGCCCACAACCTCGTGGTGGACCACTATCGCACCCGGCGTGAAGCCCTGCCCCTCAACGACATCCTGTCAACGTCTGACGAGCCGATGGTAGACCCCGAAGTGGCCCTCAACCTCTCCCTGGACGCCGCCGAGCTTCAAGAGGCCATCGCTCAACTCACCGACGAGCAGCGCCAGGTGGTCTCCCTCAAGTTCATCGAGGGCTACGACAACGCCGAGATAGCGCAGATGCTCAACAAGAAGGAAGGGGCTATACGCGCCCTCCAGTATCGCGCCCTCCGCAGCCTGCAAGGCATCCTGGAGGCCGAAGAAGCCCGCCGACTGGAGTTCGGACTGGGCCTGCTGGATGCTAGGGCCGGTTAGGCTGAAACGTGAAACGTGAAACGTGATGCGGTAGGGGAAGCCTTGAACACAAGTTAGAAAGGGTCGCCTCAAGCAGCGAGGCGACCCTATTTCATGTTTAGAATCCCACACCACTCTGTCATCCTGAGCGCAGCGAAGGATCTAAGATGCGGCTTCCATCTCTACGCTGGACCGACTGTACCATGTTCCCCAATGTTCAACAGTATCCCCACTCAGCTTCTCGAGATCCTTCGCTGCGCTCAGGATGACAGGGGGAACAGCGCCTCAAATAAAGAAGGCCGGTCGCTTTCACGAACCAGCCTCAGCAAACCGCATCACGTTTCACGTTTCAGAACTCACCACATCGAAGTCCAGCGCGCACAGATTGACATGCGCCATCATCCCATGCCGGTTGATGGTGACGAAGTAGCCCTGGTCGCGGTCGGAGGGGGAGTAGAACTCGCGGGTCTTCTCGTGGAAGGCGCGGCCCGCTACGTCCTTGATCTTGTTCACGTCGCCAGGGGTGCCTATCACCACGAACTTATCGCCGCCCATGTGGCCTATGAACACGTCGGGCACGTTGGCATCCACCCGGGCTTCCACCAGCACCCGCGCGGCCACCTTTATCATCTCGTCGCCTTCGAGGAAGGAATGGGCCTCGTTGTACTCTGTGAAGTCGGAGATGTTCACGTACATGATGGCCCATGTTGCGTCACTCCGAGACATGGTCTGGGTAATCTTCTCCTCGACCGCCAGCGAGCCGGGGAGGCCGCTCAGCTCGTCTACCGTGTCGTGGTAGAGGTGGTGCAGTTGGGCGCGCACCCGCACGCTCAACTCGTCCGGGTCGAAAGGCTTGACGATATAATCATCGGCCCCACGCTGGTAGCCCATCACTTTGTTGGGTACGGCGCTCCTGGCGGTGAGCATGATGACGGGGATGTGGTTGAGGCGGGCATCGTTCTGCATGATGCGGCACACCTCGTAGCCGTCCATGCCGGGCAGCATCAGGTCGAGTATCACCAGGTCGGGCACGGTCCTGTCCAGCACCTTCAGGGCTTCTTCGCCCGAGTAGGCGTGCACGGTGTCGTACCCCTCGCTGCGAAGGTGCTCCTCAAGTAGCTCGACAATCGTAGGCTCATCGTCAACGATCAATATGTGGCTCATAATGCTACAGTAGGGCGTGCTCGTTAGGAGAACGCCTTTCCCATCCCTTCCTGCCTAAGCGCAATTGGATAACCAAGAAAGCGGTGAGTACGAAACTATCTTATATAGAGGAATGCCGCGCCCAAAAATATCCCACGGACATAAAGCTCTGGTGCAGGGCGGTGTGCTTCTATGTGGCACTCTCACCCAACAAATTAGCAAGAGTTGGGCCAATACCCCTCCACTGGCTCATGAATCTTCGTAGTACTTCTTTCCTACAGGGGGCGATAGGAGGATTGTGTCTCGGTGAGATATTAGCACTCAGCTTCCGCCTGTCATCCTGAGCGCAGCGAAGGATCTCAAGAAAGTGAGTAGAGATGCTGTTGAATAACAGGATGGTACTGGGGTTCCACGTATTGTCATATCCAGCATCTTAGATCCTTCGCTACGCTCAGGATGACAAGGGGAGCAGGGTTCTGCCATTCTGCTGGGATACAGCCGTAGCTGCAATTAGACCTGCGCCATCGTCTATAGTCCATCGTCCACCACCGGCTTCTCCCTATCGGTGAGGTTCACCACCTGGGCGCGGCTTGCTTGCACCAGCAGTTCGGGCGTGATGATGATCTCCTCGCCCCACTGCCCGGCCCCTACGCCTAAGACCGGCTCCTGCATGAGGGCCGCGTCTACGAACGAGCGGAAGCCCTCCGGCTGCCAGTGGAAGGGCGGTATGGAGCCTATAACGTAGCCGGTCGTCTCTATCACCACCTCTGGACTTGCCAGGCGTATGTTCCGCGAGCCTAGAGCCTTCTTCAAGTGCCCCGATATGGCGTTCTGGTCGCCCCCAAGCATCACCAGCACCCGCTCGCCCGTGTCGATCTCGAAGATGAGGGTCTTCACCATCTGGCGCTCGCGGTAGCCCAGCGCGTGGGCCACGTTGGCCGCTCCCTTCTCGGTGGTAGCCGGGAAGCTGAGGCGCTGGTAGGGGATGCCTCGTTCTTCCAGGTAGGTATGTGCCGGTAGTATTACTCGCTGTTCCATAAATTATCACATCCGCAATTCTAATACTCAGGCATCATTCAAGCATTGGTATTGCATATGCGGGATGAAAGCCCCACCCTTGTCATTCTGAACGTAGTGAAGAATCTCGTCCTACAGCACCAAAATAACACCTTTCCTACAACACCAAAGCCCAGCCTTTGTCACTTCGAACTCAGTGAGAAATCTCGTCCTACACCAGGATGTCGCCCTTTTCTCTATCCCGTGAGGAGTAGTAAGTACTCGGGCTTGGCTTCACCAGGAAAGGTGGTATTTTGGTGGTAAAGGACGAGATTTCTCACGGAGTTTACCCTGAGCGTAGCCGAAGGGTTCGAAATGACAGGGGGAGGCTTGGTCATCACAGTTCAACAGCATCCCTACCCACCTGATTCTTCACGGCGTTCAGAATGACAAAGTTGGGGCTTGGGTCCCATGTCTCCGACTGACACTGACAACGACCACCGCCGGTAGTATAGGCACCACCGGCGGTTAGAACTTAGCTTAAATGGAATGGCCCTACCGTTACCGTGTTATGACGTGAGGCCGTATTCCTTGAGCTTCTCGTAGAAGGTAGGGCGGTCGAGGCCGAGCAGGCGGGCGGCTTCGCTGCGGTCTCCCTTGGCCTGTTGCATCGCTTCCGTGAGGGCCATCTTCTCTATCTGGCCGAGGATCTCGTGGAGCGGGGTGGCTTCCTTCACCATGCGCCCGATCTCCACTATCTGCCGGTCGCCCAGGTTCGATAGCAAGATGTGGTGGCTGGTAATCACGCCGCCCTGCGACATGACCACCGCGCGCTGTACCGTGTTCTCAAGCTCGCGCACGTTGCCGGGCCAGTCGTGGTCCACCAGCACCTGCATCGCCTCTTCCGAGATGCGGCCGGGAGGGGAGCTCTGGCCGTAGCGGTGCTTGTCCAGGAAGTGCTCCACCAGCAGGGGGATGTCTTCCTTGCGCTCGCGCAGGGGCGGCATGCTGATGCGCACCACGTCGAGGCGGTAATAGAGGTCTTCCCGGAAGCGGCCCGCGTCCACCTCGGCGCGCAGGTTGCGGTTGGTGGCGGCGATTACGCGCACGTCCACCTTGATCGGGATGGAGCCGCCGACGCGCTCGAACTCCCGCTCCTGGAGCACGCGCAACAGCTTGCGCTGGGTGCTCAATGTCATCTCACCGATTTCGTCCAGGAAGATGGAGCCTTTGTGCGCCATCTCGAAGCGGCCTTTGCGCTGCGTGATCGCGTTGGTGAAAGCCCCTTTCTCATGGCCGAAAAGCTCGCTCTCAAGCAGCGTCTCGGGCAGCGCGGCGCAGTTCACCTTCACCAGGGGCCCGTGCCTGTAGCTGGAGTAGGTGTGGATGACGTTAGCCACAAGTTCCTTGCCGGTGCCCGTTTCGCCGCTTATCAGCACGGTGGCTTCGGTGGGCGCGGCGCGGCCTATGACCTGGTAAATGTCGTGCATGGCCGTAGACGAGCCGATGATGCGCTCCGATGGGTCGCGTGGCTCTATCTGCGAGCGCAGGCTGCGCACTTCTTCCTTGAGTTGCCGTCGCTCGAAGTACAGGTTTATCGTGTGCAGCACGTCGTCAAGCTCGAAAGGCTTGGTGATGTAGCTGTACGCGCCCAGGGAAGAGGCCTGGATGGCGACGTTGGGAGAGCCGTAAGCGGTCATCAAGATGACGGGCACTTCACCCGTTTTCTCCCGCAGTTGTTTGAGCACGTCTATGCCGGTCATGCCGGGCAGGCGCATGTCGAGCAGCACCAGGTCATAGTTGCCTGATTTGAGGCCCTCCAGGGCTTCCTGGCCTGTTGTAGCTTCCGCTATTGTATAATCGCTCTCTTCGAGGAAAGTCTTCAAAAGCTGCCGGATAGCGTTGTCGTCATCGGCAACCAGTATTTGGCGTCGGCCAAGGGCAGCACCGTCTTTTTCGGCACTGTTGCTGGGCTGTGTCGTCACAGAGGATTCTACCTCACCATCGGGACCGTTCTTCATAATGCCGCTATTAATATCCACTTCAAGTACGCTTGTAGTGCTGGGCGATGCGCCGTTTCCGTTCTTCTTCGTCATTTAGGCTCCTCGTGCTCAGGGAAGCGAACAGGGCTGCCTCCAGTAGCTTAGATGCCACATGCAGACTGAATCACATGCGCGGTTATAGTGCAAGCGATGCTTCCCCATTATAGGATAGGGCGTCCAGGTAGTCAATCCAACATAGTACAAAAGTGCTATCTATTAACAAACCTTTACTCCCATTTAACTAACGACCAACTACCTGAAAAGATAGCTATCAATTTCTTACGCAGGCAGGTGCCGGATGGTTCACCGAGGAGCGTTCGATTCTTGAAAAAGCCCTATTAGTGCCTGAACAGGGCTGAAATAGCGCCTATAAAGTCATAGAAGATAGAGACTATTGACCACACCGTGAGTGTCCTACTTCCTCCTGCTCCGGTGGCCGGCATACCGGGTATGACACCTCCTGGCGAGCCTCCTCCGGCCTCGCACGGCACGTACCGCATAGCGAGGGTGCGTTCGCGGCTGTTCTTGTCCGCAGACGCGCCAACCGCCCACACCTCACCACTAACCGGCACCACCTCTACCGACACCAATTCAGCAAACCGCGCGCTCACACGCGGCAGTGCAATGGTGTTCCACGCCGCCCCGTTCCAGTGCAACATCAAGGGTTTCGCGTCACCCCCGACTCCGCTACGCCCGACCGCCCACACGTCGTCAGGTGCGGCAGCGACGACCCTGTGCAGTGTGTTTTCCGGCTGAGACGTATTAGGGCTTGGCACCACGGTCCAATTGCGGCCATCCCAGTGCTCTATCAATGTCAGGGTCCTGCCGTTCTCGCTTCGGGTGCCCACCGCCCACGCGTCCGTTGCCGACAGGGCCGCCACCCCTTGCAGGTTGTACTCGCTTGAAGCAACATCCGGGCTTGCCACCTGCTCCCACCTGCTGCCGTCCCAGTGCAGGATGCGGGCGGCCTGGCTGCCCCTGTCGGTGGTGTACGCGCCCACCGCCCACGCGTCGTCTGGGGCCGTGCCCCCCACGTCGAACAGGTACCCTCCCTGTGCCGTGCCGGGGCCGAGCACCAGGCCCCACTCCGTACCATTCCAGCGCATCAGGATGTCTTCGCCCCCCGCGTTGCCCACCGCCAACACGTCGTCAGGGCCGATAGGGGCGACCCCGACGAGGTAGCTTTGTGCTCTTGCCGGGGCATTGGGGCTAGGCACAAGCTTCCACCTACCCCCTTGCAGCCGCGCGGTGAGGGTAGAGGTCTCGGCCATGCTGGGGCGCGTCACGCGGGAGCTTGAGTACGCGCCCACGATCCAGGCGTCTCCGTCCGGCGAGGCAGCAATCGCCTGGAAGTCGTTGAACAGGGTGCCGGGTTGCGGGTGTAGTTCTTCGCTCCATCCCGTGCCGTCCCAACGTGCCACACTATCGCTTTGTTCGCCGGCGGTGCGAATTACCCACACGTTGGAGGCGGAAGTAGCGGCCACTCCCTTGAGACGGCCCGATTCTACAGGCGTTCCCGAAGTGGGCACAATAGCCCACGCCCCACACTTGACCTGCGCTTCCACCCGCGCGGAAACATCGTTGGATGGGGTGATAGCCTGCACCAGGAACAGGCTGAGGGCAACGATGAGCGACAGCCACTTATACCTGCCGCGATAGAGAGACATTGGCATTTCTGGACCTCATATGCGGAGTTGCGTCAGGCCATTGTAGCAAGGGGCAATTGCACTGTCAAAGGTACTCAAGGGACTCTCGCCAGTATTTGAGTTTGATGTGTTCATAGTGTTAGGTTCATTCCAAATGCAGGACCAAAGCACCCCCTGTCATCCTGAGCGTAGCGAAGGATCTAGGATGCCGCCTTGGCCTGTCTGATGAACCGACACCACCAGGAGGCGAAGTGTTCAACAGCCTGCCTACTCACTTTCTTGAGATCCTTCGCTACGCTCAGTGGAGCATCTTGCAAGTAGGGTATGGATTTGTAGGGGCAGGCACGAGGGCCTGCCCTCTTGAGAGATTGGCACATGGTACGCCTTGCCTAAGGGTTCCAGGGCACGTACGGGGGACTGCCCCTACAACATCGCTCAACTCAAATGCAACCCTATTTGCAAGATGATCCACTCAGGATGACAGGGTGGGGTTTTGGCCCCGCAACATGCATACAGTCGCATTCACGTACTCAATAGCACAAGCCTCATCACGTTTCACGTTTCACGTTTCAGCCCCATCCTCTCACCGCAGCACCAGCCCTATCCCCACCAGCATCACCATCGCGCCTACCAGGGAGGTGGCGGAGGGCACCTGGCTGAGGAACAGCCACGTTAAGATGATGCCTCCCGTCACCTCCTGCGAGGCTATGATGTTGACATAAGCAGCATGCACCCGGCGCAACGAGGCGTTGTATAGCGTGTGCCCAAACGCCCCTGAGAGCACGCCCACTGCCACTATAGCCCCGATCTTGGTCCAGTCCCACGCTTCGGCGGGCATCTGGGGGAGGCTAAACAGGGCAAACGGCACGAGCCAGAGGGTAGCGGCCCAGTAGACACGGGAGGCGTACACGAGCAGAGGGTATCGCTCGCGCTCGTAGCGGCCCGCTATCGAGTACAAGCCGAACATGATGGCCGAGAGGAGCGCCAGCAGGTCACCGAAGGCCATCCGGAGGTCCATCTGCGGCTCTAACCCCGCCAGGATCGCCACACCCAACACCACTACGCCGGTCCCCGCCCACTGCTTGCCGCGCAACGGCTCCTTGAGGAACAGCGCCGAGAAGAGGGCGACGAAAACGGGAGCGGTGTACACGAGCGAAAGTGAATGCGCGGCGCTCGTGAATGAGAGCGAGGAGATGTAGAAGAGGAAGTGCAGCGCCGTCACGAGGCCGTATACCAGGAACCGCAGCGTGTTGTTGCCGCGAGACCGCGCAACGACCGCCGCCAGCATGCTCTCGTCTCGCGTCCGGTCCCGCGTGAGCCACGCCAGTGCCCCCACCGCCAGCGCCGCCACGATCATGCGGCCCCAGGTCTTGACGAAAGGATGCATAGGGTCGGCGAACACGACGAATACCGGGTTGGTGGAGAAGAAGAAGACAGCCACCGCCACGTACAAGAGGCCCTTTCGCTCGTCGCTGCTCATCGGGCCGGCTCGTGCGCTACGCTCGTTTGCCTCTCCCTCGCCAGCTTACCGGCTATTACGACCGGCATACTCTCGGCCCATAATTTGTAGCGCACGCTACGGCCCTTGGGAAATGTTTCCACCAGCTTGCGGTAGCCCTCCGACACCTTCGACAGTCTGCGGGGCCGGTCCCAGCCCTTCTCCAGGATGAGCGGGTCCACGTGTCGCTGCTTCATGTGGGTGGCGAAGTAGGGACCGTCGTCCGCCACCTCGTAAAAGTGCGTGCCCGGCGCGAGCAGGCTCAGGTAAGCTTGCACCTCGGCGTCGTCCAGGTTTTGCAGCCGCGACATAGCCTTGGCATCGGTGGAGAAAAGGTCGTCATCGGTGAAGCCGCCCGTAGCGTACCCCCGCCGGACGGCTTCAGCCAGCGCCCAGTACGCGCCCGCTTGCATCGGCCCGGTCCAGTAGAGGTCGCTGGCCTCCCGGAACAGCCGCGCGAACCACTCGGCGGCCTCCATGTCGTCTACCAGGATGCCTGTGGTCGTGGGCAGCAGGTGTCCGAGGAAGCGGCTGGCGTCGTCCGTGCTGATCTTGCCGTCATTGTGCAGGTCGCGGAGCGAGTAGTCTATGCGGTCGGCGCATAGGTCCGGCAGGGGCATTTCAAGCAGCGGGTAATTGTCAGGCTCAAGTGCCGCATGTAGACCGACGCGGTGCCTCTCAAGGATAGCGGGCACATGGGAGCCGGTGATTACCTCGTGCTGGAAGCGCTCGTGAAAGTCATGCTCGTCGCTGGGGAAGACTATATCTACCGTGTGCGAGAACGCGGTATGCGGCACGTCGTGCAACAGCCCCGCGACCCGCTCCTCCAGCCCGGCATGAAGCCGAGACAGCACGTATAGCACACCCAGGCTGTGCTCGTACCGGGTGGTCCGCAGGCCGGGCAGGAAGTAGGCGCTGGCACCGGCCTGGTGTATGCCCTTGAGCCTCTGCACCGGCCCCGACTCCACCAGCTCAACAAGCACCCGTTCTTCTACCGCTATCTCGCCCCACAGGCTGTCGCTATAGATGGCAGACATGGCGGCATTATAACGCACGCCCGGTGGAGGCGCGCACCCCTGACGCTGCTTAGCAACCGGGTGATGAGGTGATTATCCCCTTGCCACTAAGGGCTGCTCCTGCACAGTGGGGCGGTTGAAAGTAAGCACCGGTAGTAGCTGTCCCAGGCACGTGCGAGCGAAGTATAGCAGCCAGGTCAGAATGCCCAGCAGCTTGGCACCGTCTTCCAGCAGCAGGCGCATGGCGGGTACGTTGTCGCCAAAGGGTTCGTTCCACTGGTCGAATAGCACCGACATTCCCAGGAGGCCACAGGCGAGGAGGAAAACCAGGAAGTCGGTGGACGCTATATTTTTCCAGAACCTAGCCAGGAAGAGGATGAACATCCCCCCGTACAGGGCGAAGATGGTTTTCTCACCGAAGCGCCAGTAGACCTCGGAGACGTTTTCGTGGAGCATGAAGAGGTCGTCTATCAGCAGCACCGTTGTCACCAGGCCCGCAGCCAGGAAGAAAGAAGCCCATCCCTTGCCCGGACTCACCTTCCTCAGCAGGGCGGAGCCGAAGAAACATACAGCCGCGCACGCACACCACAGCAAGGCACCCAGGTTAGAGACCAACCCGATGTAACTGGGCACCTGCAACGTGCCCGCGGCATCGCGCAGGAAGTAGGCCACGGGGATGTCGCTCTTGAGGCTGGTGGTGAACACGGCCACGAGCACGAGCAAGGCGGGGGCGTACACCAGGAGCAACGCCGGGGGCAGCGAACGCGCCTGGTTCCAGGGTGACTTGAACGGTATTGCCTCGGAATGGAACTTCAGCCCTCGGGCCTGACGCATGACGACCATCTTCATGGCTTACTCCTGGAGAGACTATGCTACGCGACCCATCAGTACAGGGTCCCTCTCAGTCTATGCGCGTCTTTGCTACGCCACATCACCCGGATGCGCTAATAGCAGTACGCGGAAGTATTATGAGAGGATAGTCTTTCCAGGAGTGTGGGTACTCATTCAGCTTCGGCGGCATGCCGATAGCCTATGCGCGGCTCAACACGTCAGCGTGACTTCATCGTTTTGCGGCCCGCCGGTCCCAGGCCGGTGAGAGGCTTGGTATCCCGCGCGGTGAGTATCGCCAGGGCTTCTTCGAGGCTATAGTCCGTAGTCGTCGCAGTCGTCTGCAACACAGCGTTGGTTTGCGCAATGAGTTTCTGCAACTGAACGGGGTCGCCCTCTCCATCGCCGCCAACCTGCTTCATTATCTCGCGCAACAGGTGGCGCAACACGCTGGCATTGGCGCGCTCGCGCTCGATTGGGGATACCGCTTCAACTTCGGTCACCACGCCCCTGTTCAGCGCCCACTCGGGGTAGTCCTCGTTGCTTTGCGAAAACTCCTTCTTGCCCGACACCTCAACGTCTGCCTGGGCCTGCAACGTCCTCGTGACCCACTCCGCGTCCTGCTCTCGAAAGCTAACAGAAGAGTCGTAGGCGCGCTCGCCCTCCTCGACGGTAATACCCTTCAAGGCGTAGCTACCGCTTCTCTGCTTGAACCAACTTATTCGGACCCTTCTCAGCATGTGCGCGTCCTCCCTCTCCTATCGAATCTACTTCATTATAACTTACGGTAAAACCTACCTCTACCTGGCACGGGCCGGAGGCTTGTTGCCTCGCTTTGGTGAGGGCTTGTAGCAAGTGGTAAACTAGGTCAGAAGTTGTGCGGCGGAGGCAGGGTAGAAGATACTCCGGAGATGCTTATTAGCCGCTGTAGCTGGATTGTGAGCGGCATATTGCGGTCGTTTTAAGAGGAGGGAAAGATGCCCAGGTATATGAGGCGTAAACTTGGCGTGGTGGCAATAGCTCTAGCTATCGCGCTATCCGGGTGTGGAGCGCCCGCACCCGCCGGGACCGTGCCCACCGGCGTACCTACCGATGTGCCCGCCACCGCTACCACCTTTCCAACCCCGACCGCCGCGCCAATTGCGACCGGCACTACGCCTCCAACCAGTACCTCCTCCCCTCTCATCCTCACTCCAGCCTCCGGCCCGGCCACCCCTACCCGCACGCTAGCAACTTCCCCCGTCAGTGGGTCGGTGTTGGTCGAGGGTGGAAGCAGCATGGCCGGGGCGCCGTCAGGCGAGAAGCTACAGTTGCACGTGACGTTCACCGCGAGCAGCACCGCAGGAGAGGTAACGGAGATGCGTGTGGACGCGGGCATACTGCGAGGCTGCCTACGAGAAGATGCCATGTCCGGCATTGCCTGGGAGCCGTTCGAAGCTGAAAGGGTCTACACAACCACCGCGTTCGGCAACATCCAGGGCTGGTACGCAAACGCCCAGTACAAGGATGTTGCGGGCAATGTGTCACCCGTGTACTGCGACGACATTTCTATAGAGGGGATGCCACCTACTCCCACGAGGTAATTCACTCCACAGATGAGGAAGCTTGTCAGGTCATTTTCCACGCGCAACTCTTTTCCTATTGACAGCTGAAAATCTGGTACTTATATTGTATTTACCTCGTTGTAATGGACGATTGCGCCAGCGTAATTTATTACCAGACCAGCTATAGCGCAGGTAACACGTAGAATGGGGCGAGCCGATGCTTAGACACAAAATAAATCCGGAATACCTGAAGGCAGCTATGCAGGGTGCTACCTTCAAGGAACTACCGGACAAAGAAGGCTACTTTGGCTTAATACCCGGCTTTCAAGGCCTGTGGGCTAGCGCTGATACTGTGGAGAAAACCCGCGCGGAACTTGCTGAAGTACTAAAGGAGTGGGTAGACCTGGGTATACAGTTTGGCGACCCTATTCCAGATATCGCTGGTATTCCTCTAATACAGGGCTAGTCCGACGTGCCATCTATAGGCCCTATTAGCAGAGCGCACCTTGTACGCCACCTCCGGCAGCTTGGCTTTGAAGGTCCATATTCCGGCGGCAACCATGAGTTTATGCGAAGGCACGGGCTGCGAGTCAGGATACCAAACCAGCACAGAGGTGACATAAGCAGGGGCCTTCTCTTGAATATCCTTGACCAGGCTGGTGTCACCAGAGAAGAATGGGAACAATTGAGGTAATTAGATGAGTAGCTTCTTTAGGGAGGCTGCTCTTTGTTAGTTAGGGTAATCTCCCCTAACTAGCAGCAAGTCGTCGGAACCTAGAGGGCCGCCAACTAGCCCAGCGTTTCTCATCCGCGCCAAGAACAGCATGATCTGAGCGAGACTTACCAAACGCGCATCGTGCCGAACTGCTCGGCGTATTGCGCTTCCAGCCCTCCAAGCCTCGCGGCCTGGGCGTCGAGGTCGCGCATCCACTCAAGGTTCTGCTCCCCCTCCGGGAACTGGCTCTTATGCGCGAGTGAGGCGGCCAGCTTCCTGTCGTATACTCCGCTTACGCCCACAAAGACGGTCGGCTGCCTGGGGCTGAAGAAGAAGACGCGCTGGAGGTTGGCGACCTGGCACTCCTCCAGTTGTTCGGGGTGGTAAAACTCCATCTTGGACGGCATATAGGCATCGAGCGCTGCCATGCCTGCGGCTCTATGATCGGGGTGTATTTGGCCGGGCCACCAGGGGTCGAAGGTGCAGAGGGTATCGGGTTGCCACCGTCGATAGTAGCCGGCCACCTGCTCGCGTAGCTTCAGCGACGGCTCTAGCTCCCCATCGTGGTGCCCCAGCGTCACCACTTCTCGCAGACCGAGCACGCGCCCCGCCTCTTCCGCCTCCCGCCTACGCATGTCGGCCAGCGTTTCGCGGGTCAGGCTGAGGTCGTGTGATCCCAGGTCGCCTATCGTGCAGATTAGCTCGTACACCTCCACGCCTCGTTCCACCAGCATGGCGATAGTGCCTCCGCACATGGTTTCTAGGTCGTCAGCGTGGGCGCACACCACAATTGCCCGCCGCACCTCCTCGAACGCCTCGAAGCCTTGCCTTTCCTGCGCACCGTCCAAAATACCCCTCCTGGAACATCAGCCTATTGCGGTGTCATTTTAGCACACGGGGAGCAGCGAGCCTCTATTCGCCTGGAACGGACCCAAAATACGCTTGCTGCATGATTCCAGTGGTATAATCGAGCCACCGGAATCATGCAGGCAAGGTACCGTTATGTCCTGCCTGTCTATCGTCGGAGCATGACATGAGTGAAATCGCTGTTTCAGGAGCACTGGGGGAGCGAGCAGCAGACACTCCCCGGCCTTACGCGCCGAGCTTCATGGACCGTATAACAGACTGGGTGCGGCGCTTGCCCGCACCCACATGGCTATTCTATACGGCCCTGGGCCTGGGTCTCCTCCTGCTCTACGCCGCTATCAAGTGGACGGACGGCTCGTACTCCTTTGGCGAGGTGACCTGGCAGATGATCTTGCAGGTAGGCACTTTCCCATATGCCATTGCCATGTTGCACTATCTCGACAACTCGGCGGAGGAGGCTCTGATCGGGTTCCGGCCTGCTATGGACATAGACGACAGGCAGTTTGCGGAACTAGAGTACAGGTTCACCACCCTGCCCGCCCGTCCCACTCTGATCGCGGCAATCGTAGGTGCGCTTTACGGAGCTAGCTTCCTGTTAATCGCAAGCCCCGAGGAGATAACGGAATTCAGGTTCTTCACTTCTCTCCCTGCTACTATCTTCGAAGTTGCACAGCTTGCCCTGGGCTATGCCGCCGGGGCCATATTCCTCTACCATAGCATACGACAGCTTCGCATGGTCAGCCGGACCTACACTAACCATGCGCATGTTGACCTCTTCAATCTGCGTCCCATGCACTCCCTGTCCCGGCTTGCCGCCCGTACCGCTATAGGTCTGGCTATCCCCACTTACGCCTGGGGATTTGTGAATGTGTCGCCGGAGAGCGGCGCGGTAGACATGGGTGCCACGAGCATATTCGAGTTGGTTACCTTCAGCGCGCTGATTGTCGTTATGTTCGTGTGGCCGCTGGTTGGGGCTCGCAGGCTCCTGCGCCAGGCTAAAGCCGAGGCTCTGACCGAAGCCCAACAGCAGTTCAAGGCCACGCTTACCGAACTGCACCGCCGCCGCGAAAATGGCGAGTTCGAGGGCATGGGTGGCATCAACGAAGCGTTGGATGGCCTGATGAAAGAGCAGTCGGTGCTCAGCAGAATCTCCACGTGGCCCTGGCAGTCGGACACCTTCCGCGCGGTCGCCTCGGCCATCCTCCTGCCCATAGTGGTATGGGCCATTACCCGCCTCCTCGAAAACGTGTGGGTCTTCTAAAACCCAAATTCGCAAACCGAATTTGCAAATCCCCAATACCCCACAATATTGTATTCCGCTAAACAAGCGTGTATAATGTAGGCGTAACACTGCGACTCGCCCCATGCGAGGAGAGAGGAGCACTGGCATGTACCCCTCTGGCCGTCCCAAATTGCCGGTATAGCTTTGCACACGTCATGCGTGCGGATACCGGGATATTGCGAGGTAGGCCGGGGGCAGCGCTCCGGCTATTTTATTGCTCAAAGGCGGAAACGCACAGGAGGAAACGGCTTACCGAATGAAGAAGAAACAAAGTTATCCAAAGAAGAACCAGCACCGCCCGGCCCCCGCGCCCGGCACCCCGGTCGTCCCGGCTACCCCGCGCCGCACGCGTGATGACGTAATCACCATGGACGGCACGGTGGTTGACGCTCTGCCTAACGCCATTTTCAACGTCGAGCTTGAGAATGGGCACAAAGTCCTGGGCCATATCTCCGGCAAGATGCGCACCAACTACATCAGGATCGTGCCCGGCGACCGCGTGTTGGTCGAGCTTTCGCCCTACGACTTGACCAAGGGCCGCATCACCTTCCGCTACAGGTAAAGTGGCGGACGCCGCATACTCTCTCCTCAGCTAGAGGTGAGGCGGTATATTATTGTCCCTCCAACCGCCGTATGCCGCTTGTACGTGCCCTCACCTGGCACGGCTAGCGCTCTCGGTGGCGGCAAATTATCCCAACCCTAACCGAATAGATGAGACTGGTAGCCTTTGACGGCGACAATACATTGTGGGAGCCGTTGGACGGGGTCAACCTGTCCGACCGCACTCCCACCGACGCTGAGGGCTGGCCCCATTTCACCTTCACGCCCGCCGATGCCAACTCCCTGTTAGTGGTGCGTGGGGATGGCGCGCGCTTCGCGCTCCGTCCCGAAGCCGGGGAAGTGCTGGAAACGCTCAAGCGCCACGGCGTGCTGCGTGCGGTCGTGAGCTACAACCACGAGAGCAACGTGCACAGCATACTGGAGGCGTTCGGTGTGCTGGGCTACTTCGACTACGTGGCAGGCGAGTTCCACTCCAACAAGGACAGGATGCTAGGCCGGGTGCTAGCCGAGGCGGGGCGGGACGGCCACGAACTGTATGCGGGCGACCTGCTGCTGGTGGACGACGATCCCGACAGCATCTACCGGGGCCAATGCGAGCGTATGGGCGCGGGCTTTACCTGCTTCGGCAGCGACATACACGACCTGCGCGAAGTGCTAACACTACTCGACATAATACCGGGTCAGCCTCTCCCACCTGGGAGCCATAACGCATGAACTTCGTAGATTGGGCGAGCGCCCTCGTGCTGCTGGCCGTCGCCCTGGCGGGACTATATGGGGCGGGGCAGGCGTTCCTTCGTCGCACCTCTGCCTACGACGGCGCGCGGCTAGGCACTCGTGGGGCGGCGCTGCTGGGTCTGCTCTACCTGGCGGGTGGTCTGGCGGCGGGCGTGGTGCTCGTGCTGCTGGTGATAGAGCGCCTTTCGTAACCCTTAGAAGTACCCCTCCATCAACCGACTAACCCATTCCGGCGCACTCGCATCGTCTACCCGGTCGAAGGCCGCGAAATAAGGCTTGATGTCCAGCACGGGGCTGCCGTTAATGGCATCGAGGCCCCGCACGGTGAGGACGTTCCCCACCACCGACAGCAGGCGCACGGCGGTCAGCCCAATCGGGTTGGGGCGGTGCTTAGCGCGTTGGGCGAAGCTGCCCATCTCCGGCATGTCGGCCCGGCCACGCGGGCGGCGCACAAGGTCGTCGCCGGGGCTGAAAGTCGCCTGGTGCATCAGGAACACCACGATCACATGGGAGAACTCCTCAAGCCCACGCAGGCCGGGAGCATATTCCTCCAGCAGGTGTATCTCGGACACCACCCTGCCCCAACCCTCATCGATTCCCTCCTTCACAGTGGAGCGCACCACCCCGATAGGCTGCATGGTGACCGCGCCCACGTCCGGCTTCACCGCGGCCTCCCGAAGCTGTTGGTGGCGGCCACCGCAGACGCTACTACGGCGTCGTATAATTCGGCGCTCACTCTGCCGTAGTCGGCGCGGACCTGCTCGTCGGGGAAGTAGATGTCGTTCCAGGATCCCATGCCGCCGAACACCCACGCCCCGGCAGCGGCTGATAAGAGCCTGTGCGCCTCGCTGCTGTAGCCTTCTTCCGGCAGCATATCGCTTTTCTGGGGGTTCCCAGCGTCGTCTAACTCGTCTAGCTCCCTCTTGAAAACGTCCGCCCAACCCTCCTCGTCGTTCGCCCTCGCGAACCGTTCTACCTCTACTAACGCCCGCCGCAGCCGGGCCTCCATTTCGCCCAGGTCGTGCTTCTCCACCGGCGGCATTCCCTCTATGAGCACACGCGCATAGGTGACGTTCCAGTAGGCCCCTTGCCTATCCCCGCGCGTATCTACGAACTCCCAGCCCGCCGACCACCCTTCGCTCTTATCCAGGTAGTCCACCTGCAAGTGCCAGTCGCCCCCGCCCGCGAACGCCACAAGCTCGTGCCGCGCTATATCCTGGGGCACCGGGTCGCCGCGCCTCACAAGCCATATGTTACGCGCTCCGAGTTCCCGAAGCTGCGCGTACCAGTCCGCCGTATTTGTAATGACAAGAGTATTCCATATACCGTCGGCATAGGGTTTCGGGTAGCGCACGAAGTTCACGCGGCTATACCTGAACCCCGTGTGCGACTCCGTGAGGTCAGGCGGCGCGCCTCCCTCTCCAGCAAGGTAAACATTGCCATATGCAGCCAGCGTCACCAGTTGTGCCAGGTCGCCATTCATCGCTTGCCACCAATCACTGTATGAAAATCATCGCGAGAATAGCCGCCACCAGCGACATCACAAAGATGAACGAGTTCAGTATCTTCTGGTGCTTGTCATCGCTGAAGCTTGTGATGTTCATGCTCTCGATGACGTTCGCGCCCATGCTCACGTAGAAGCTGCCAAAGTAGTCGAGCACCACGCCTAGCACCCCACCAATTGCGGTGATGAGCACCCGCCACAGCAGGTTCACCGGGAAGCGCTCCCACTCCCCGAAATCGGCTATCAACGTGGCTATCAGCCCCAACACCACCGCCCAGATAAGGACCTTCTGCCACGACTTCCCAAGGTTCCCCAGGATAACACCCATGATGCCCACCCCCAAAGATGATTGCAACACGATTATAGCGGATATAGCGGATTTGGAAATTGGAATTTCGAACTTCGGATTTATTACGAGTCACACAAGCATGGGCGAGGAGAGATTAGCACTCAAGACCGTTATCACCTTCTTTGAGATTGGCGCTGGAACGACAACACAAATTCGAAGTTCGAAATTCCAATTTCCAAATCCGCTATAATGCATCATGGTTGGGGATTTCGGGCTGTCGTTTTCGCGCCCGCTCGCGCTGCTTCTGCTGTTGCTGCTTGTGCCGCTGACAGTCTATTTGTCGCGCACCAGCCTGGCGTTCCTGCGGCGTGGGGCGCGGCGGTGGAGCCTGGGGCTGCGGCTGGCGATAGTGGTGCTGCTGGTGCTCTCACTCGCGGGTGCAGGCATCACACGCGCCGACCAACGTTTATCTGTGGTCTACCTCCTCGACCGCTCGGATAGTGTGTCCGCGGAAGGGCAGGCGCAACAGGCAGCCTACGTGAGCCAGGCCATCGCGGAACTGAGGGAAGGTGATGCGGCTGGCGTCGTCGTATTCGGGTCTGAGGCCCTTGTGGACCGCCCCGTTCTGCCCGACAAGACGATCCCCGACCTCGCAAGCGCTCCCTCCACCACTTACAGCAACCTTGCGGAGGCGTTGCGGCTGGGGCTTGCCGTGGCCCCTGGCGATACGACCCGACGCCTGGTGCTCCTCTCCGATGGCCGCGAGAACCTGGGCAGCGCAGAGTGGTCGGCGCGGCTGGCGGGAGCGAATGGAGTCGCTATAGACGTTGTGCCGCTCCCCTCGGCTACCGGCCCGGAGGTGTGGGTCGAGAGCTTGCGCGCCCCCTCCCCCGTACGCGAGAACGAACGTGTGGCCCTCCAACTTGGCATCTCCTCTAGCGTGGATACTACCGCCACCCTGCTCATCTCGGTGGACGGAACGCCCCTCAGCACCCAGGAAGTCCGCCTGGTGCGCGGCACCAACAGCTACGTGCAGACCCTCCCTCCCGCCGTCAGGGGCTTTCACACCTACTCGGTCCAGGTGGTAGCCCCCACAGGCACCGATACCCGCTCCGAGAACAACAGGTACAGCGCGTTCTCCCTGGTGCTGGGCAAGCCCCGCGTGTTGATTGTCGAGGGCAAGGAGGGCGAGGCTGAGGCGTTGCGTGCGGCTATTGCTCCCTCAGTCGACTCCGACGTACTGCCACCATCCTCCATGCCCACCGGCATAGCGAACGTGGCCGGTTACGACGGCATAGTGCTCGTGAACGTGCCCGCCTCCTCGCTCACAAAGACCGGCCTGGAGAGCTTACAGGTGGCGGTGCGCGACCTTGGCAAGGGTTTGGTCGTGGTCGGGGGTGACGAGAGCTACGCCGCCGGGGGCTACTGGCGCACGCCACTTGAGGAGATGCTGCCGGTGGACCTCAATCTGCCGTCCAAGCTTGATATACCAAGCGTCGGCATGGTGCTGGTGATAGACCGCTCCGGCTCGATGGGCGTGGGCCACGTGCTCAACGGCGTGGGCGTGACCAAGCTGTCGCTCGCTAAAGAAGCCGCTTACCAGGCCGTGGCCCAACTCAGCGGCAAGGACTACGTGGGCGTGATCGCATTCGACAGCGAGGCTACCTGGGCCGTCGAATTGCAGCCCCTGGGCGATCCTACTCAGTTCCACGACCGCATACAGGGCATCTCCCTCGGTGGCGGCACCCACATCTACTCCGGGTTGCACCCGGCGGTACAGTCTCTTATCGCCAGCAAGGCGCGCAGCAAGCATATCGTCGTGCTTACTGACGGCATCTCGGAGGGCGGCGACTACGAAGGCCTCCTCAAGCAGATGGAGGCTAATGACATCACCTTATCGAGCGTGGCGGTTGGTTCCGAAGCCGACGAGGCTTTCCTGCAAAACCTGGCTACGGTGGGCAAAGGTCGCTTCTACTCCACGGAAGACGGCAACGCCCTGCCGCAGATATTCGCCCACGAAAGCCACATAGCCGCTCGCTCCTACCTGATAGAGCACCCGTTCGCACCCGCCCGCACATCGCCCTCAGCCATACTCGACGGGCTTGGTGGCCTGCCCACCTTGCAGGGCTACGTCGGTACATCTCCTAAGCCGATAGGGCAGGTGGCGCTGGTCAGTGACGCGGGCGACCCGGTGCTGGCGCAGTGGCAGTATGGCCTGGGCCGGGTGGTGGCCTGGACCTCCGACGCTAAGGGGCAGTGGGCCACCGATTGGGTGGCCTGGCCCGATTTTCCCCGCTTCTGGACGCAGGCGCTGCGCTGGAGCACCGGGGCCGAGGCGGGTAACCTGCTCCAACCCCGCGTGGAGTGGGAAGGAGGCACCGCCCGCGTTAGCGTGGACGCCGCGCAACCCGACGGCTCGCTCATCAGCGACCTCACGGTGGGCGCGCAGGTGGTAGGCCCCGACCTCGTCACCTCCACCGTCTCGCTCAAGCAGACCGCCGCTGGCCGCTACGAAGGCACCTTCCCCGCCACGGAGGAGGGCGCGTACTTGCTGCAAATACGCGGCGCAAGCGATCAGATAGGCAGCGTGGGCCAGACTCTCGGCATGGTGGTGCCCTACTCCCCCGAGTACAGGGGCGCTCCCACCGACAGCGGTCTGCTCGCACGATTGGCTGCCCTCACCGGCGGCAGGGTGCTCTCGCTGGACAATCCATCCGCATCGTTGGAGCATAACCTGCCCCCCGCCCGCAGCACGAGCGACCTGTGGCCCCTGCTCCTCTTCCTGGCGATCCTGCTGCTGCCGTTCGACGTGGGTGTGCGCAGGCTGGCGATCACCAGGGCCGACGTTGACAGGGCCTGGGCAGAGCTACGGCGGCGACTTGGCTGGACTGGGCGCACCGTGCCCGCCACCGCGCCCCAGGCCAGCACGCCCCAGGTCGCCGCCCTGTTCGGTGCCAAGGAGCGCAGCCGGGAGCGTCTCGACACCGGACCTGCATCACTCATCCCGCCGCCCAACTCAACCGAGAATAGCCTGCCTACGGCTGCTTCGGCACGAGACTTGCAACTTGAAGGTCGTACCGGGCGCTCCACTTCAGCCGCTCAGGCTCGCACTCCTTCACATGCCGCGCCGGAGTCTCCACCCCATGCTACAGCCCCTGAGACCCCGCAAGAGGACATGGCGGCACGGCTCAGGAGGGCGAGGGAGCAGCGACACTAGGCGGGTTGTATGCAAGTTCGCAGTGATGATATCGTAGACGGGCGATACCGCATCGAGCAAGAGGTCACAATTGCGGGTTTCTCAGGAGGCGCTGCCCCGGTGCGTCTCTATAACGCCATTGATGAGCAGTTGGAAAGGCCCGTCACGTTGCAGTTCCTCTCTGCGTCCGAGGCCCGCGACCCCTTCCGGCTGCAAGCGTTCGTGCGCAACGGGCAAATGGCCGCCGCCTTGCACCACCCCAACATCGCGGGCGTATATGATGCCGGGGAGTGGAACGGTTGGCCCTACTGGGTCATGGCCCGAGTGGGCGACTCTTCCGTCGAAGCCCTTTACGCCGGAGATGGTGTCACTCCGAACGTAGCCCTGGCCCTGTCCGCCACTCGCCAGGCAGCTGAGGCTTTGCACGCGGTGCGCCGGGCGGGCATGAGCGATTGGACCTTCTCGCCCCAGGCGCTACGGGTCACTCCAGCCGGCGATACTTGTCTCTACCCCATCATGGGCCTGGAGCGGCTGCAAGGTGCCGACCCCGAGGCCACCTCCTCTACTTCCGAAGACGACCCACGCGCCCTTAGTGGCCTGCTACGTGCCATGCTCGTGGGCACCTACGATCCGAATGCCTCCGAAAAGCGCATCTTCGCCTTGCCTGCTCATGTAGTCGCCCTGCTAGACCGAATGCGCCCCGACGCTCCCAACAAGCTAACAAGCGCTGGAGAAGTGGCCGCCGCCATTGCCGAACTAGAGTCCAGCGCCGTGCAACCTACGCAAGCCCACGGCCTTTCGCAGGTGCCGCAACCTGCCCCCGACTCGCCCGTGCCGATGCCTTACTACGGCCCCGGCGAGAGTGCCCCTGCTGCCCGCGTTGTTGTCGCGGCTGCTACGTTGCCTGCTTCGACACCGGAGGCCCCCACGCTGGCAGCTCCAGTAGCGCCACACCAGGAGACGAGGGCCACCGCTGGGATGCAGGCGCGGCCATACGTGCCCGTTGTTCAGCCCACCGAACCAGGGGACAGAAGGCGGCTCGGCCTCCTTCCCGTGCTGCCTCTATTGGCTCTCTTGCTGCTGGCTGGAGTCATTGCCGTGCTGTGGCCGAAGACGAACACGGCTAATGGGTCGGTGGCCGGGGCAGGGGCGGCTGCTACCTCTGCCGCTCAACCCGCCGTGGTGCCCGACCTGCGTGGTAAGACGCTGGAGGAGGCGAACGGCGCGATAGGGCTGGCCGGGTTGCACCTGGGGCAGGCTGAGCCGGTGCGCGACCCCAATTTCGCCGCCAACACCGTCGCCCGGCAGGTGCCCGACCCCGGCACGCCCCTGCAACCCGGAAACGTAGTCACGGTAACATTGAGCCTGGGGCCTGAGGCTACGCTTGTGCCGCAGCAGCCCGCCGTCCAGCCCCAGGAACCGGCCGCCCAACCTGAGCCACAGGACAAGAAGAAAGATAAGGACGACAAAGAAAAGGAGAAGAACGAGGAGAAAAAGAAAGACGGCAAGAAGGACGACTGAGTTGCCCTTATCATCAGGCATTGGGAAGGTAGTTCACATGACGAAGGACGAACAAAGTTAACTGTTCTTCGTCCTACAGCCTTGAAACGGAGGCATTATGAGCGATCAGGTGATAGATACCTGCGTCTTTTGCAGGCTGGCTAAGGGGCAATTGCGAGCTGACATCGTCTACGAGGACGAGGTGGTGCTGGCCTTCAAGGACATCCACCCGCAAGCCCCGGTTCACGTGCTGGTCATCCCCCGCGAACATCTCACCGCGCTGTGGGAGGTGGACGCGTCGCACACGCAGCTGCTGGGGCGCATGCTGCTGGCAGCCAATGATATTGCTGACCGTATGGGCATCCAGCAGACCGGCTACCGCATAGTGATAAACACCGGCACCGAGGCGGGGCAGACGGTGGACCATGTCCACGTTCACGTGCTCGGCGGGCGCAAGCTGACCTGGCCGCCGGGGTGATTTGGATTTTGGGTTTTAGATTTTGGATTTTGGATTCTCGTCCAAAGAGAAACACCTGTCGCAAGCTATTCGCGACAGGTGTTCTTGTGTGGGACTGTTTAGACTACGGTCCGACTGTGAGGGTGCCTACCATGCCTTGCTGGGCGTGTCCCGGCACCGTGCAAATTGTGGTGTAGGTGCCCGGCTGCAAGTCGAGTGTGACTTCCTTGGGGCTTTCGCCGGGAGTGAACGCGGGTGTGCCGCCGACGTCCTTGCCGTCTTTCTGCACCACAAAGTTGTGGGAGAACTCGCCTACATTCTTGGCTATGAACGTAGTGTTGCCCGCCGGTATCTGCAAATCTTTCGGGTCTATCAGCCACTCGTCAAGGCCGACGTCAACGCGGTTGCTAGTCTTGGTGTCTGACGGAGCGGTCGTAGCGGTGGGATTGCCGCCCGTGTTGCCCGTGCCGCCGGTATTCGTCTCGCCCCCGCATGCGGCCAGCGTCAGTGTGAGCGCCCCGGCCACCAGGGCGGTGATGCCGGCCGTCTTAATTCTCGCCCAATATGCCACTAGGTCCATTTGTAAACTTTCCTCCTGGTTGTACGATGTGATGATGGATTGTATTGCTTTGAATTTACCCTCTAACCACGTTCTAGTTTACTACATTCGTCCACTACCTGCTGCCGGAGCCGCGAGATGAAGTCGCGGTCGGGGATGCCTGCACCGGGAGCGGCACCCATCAAGCAGGCGGCCATCTCGACCTGCCGCACCTCCGGCACGGAGAGTTGGTACAGCGAAGCAGCGAGCGGCCGGTGAGGACACTTGCCCGCCTGCATCAGGTCTATCATATTGTTCATTAGCTCGGCGTTGGCTTGCATCATATTCCTCACGCGGCGGGTACAATTCCGGGTCCAGCCATGCCGCCCGAAGCTACTACACCGGAGCTTCTATGTCTCCAGCGTGCTCCCGGTACGCACGGTACAATATCTCCCATTACACTACGCGAAGGGTTACATTGGCAAGAGACGTAAACGCCAAGACGCCAACACGCCAAGAACCCGCCAAGCGATTGATGGTTAAGATGGTACAAGAGGACCAGAGTACATATGTCGTGCTCTGGTCCTCTTGACTAGGATTTCCTACTTAATCTCTGCGCGTCCTTGGCGTCTTGGCGTCTTGGCGTTTCCGTCTTTATCCGTTACCTCTTGGCCCTGGCAGGGGTTTGGCAGTCAGGATAGAAGGTGTTTGACACGATCTTAGAGGTCTGTGCCCGTGTAGCGTTCTCGTTGGGCCTGAAGTACGGGCGTTCCTGGTCGTCGCAAGGCTCGTTAGCCCTCTGACCGCACGGGTAGCCTCCCATCACTCCTCGCTGGCTCAACCTCTCCACGTACAGGTAGTACGAGCTTTCGCTCTCGCTAGGCTCCACGTCGGCGTAGGTCTGCCCCTCTACCGGCTCGTTGATGTTGGCCGCGTTAGCCACGATCTTGGAGATCTGGCCTCGCGTGGCTTGAGCGGCAGACCGGAAGTACGGCCTGTTGCCCTCCTGGCAAGGCTCGCCGGGGCCGCCGCAGGGGTAACCACCGATATCATGCCTGATAGCCAGCCGCTCGATGAACGGGTAGAATGGCTCCGAGGGCGGGATGTCCTGGAACGTCTGCCCCGCAGGTTGGTCGTTGAAGGCCGCCGAGTTGGCGACTATCTTGGCAAGCTGTCCCCTGGTGATGTTGTTGCCGGGCCTGAAGTACGGGTCGCCGGTAGCACCGCAAGGCTCGTTCGCCGCGCCGCATGGGTAGCCGCCCATGATGTGCCTGCAAGCCAGGCAGCGGATGAACGGGTAGAACGAGCTAACGTCGCTGCTCTGTGGCACGTCCTGGAACTGCACAGGGCAGATGGTAGGCGTGATGGAAGGCACGGGTACCGGAGTGCCCTCCGCATTACACACCTTCGCGGGATCGGGCTTGCTGGGATCGGCGGGATCGTACTCTGCGAAGAGCCTCCTGCCTCCCGACTGCCTGGCGATTGCGATTTCCCTCGCCCTGAAACCGGCCGAGCCGTTTGCGGGGAAGGGATTGCTCACGCACGGGCCAACGCAGCCATCAGCATAACCAACGATCACGCGTCCCTCTTTGTCTACCACCGCATCGAAGAAGTCTAGCAGGTTGCGGCAAGGGCCGCTGCCGCAGATGTTGCGCCGCTGCACAGGGTCGAGAGGTGTGGCGTCCGTGGTTACCCAGGTAAGACCGCGATCATACGTGTGGGCCACGTACAGGTGCCATTCGCCGGTAAACTCCTCGGCCGCATAGTTGCCCTCGGTCGTGGTGCCGATGTAAGCGAAGGCCGCCCGGTCGCCGTCACCTGCCACTACAGCCGGGAACACGGAGTTCTTGATGTCATGCTGCGCGCCTACGTTGACCGGGGTCGACCAGGTCTGTCCGCGGTCGGTGGAGGCCGCCGCCATCGGGAAGCCGTCATTGTCGATGGATCCAAAGTAGACCGTGCCATCCTTGCCAATCTCTATGGAAGGGTCGCTGAACGGGTCGGCGGTAATCGGAACCGTTCGCACCTGCCAGGACTGGCCGTTGTCTATCGATACCGCCAGGGCCTGGGATTCAAAGCCGCAGGAAGGCTTGGGCACGTACACGGTGCCATCAGGCGCTACTTTCACGTGGCCGTGCAGTCCGCCCAGGCCGCAGTCCGCCAGGGTGTAGATCGGCACGTGGGTGCCAAAGGTCAAGCCGCCGTCGTCGCTACGCGAGCAGAAGGCTGCAACTATGCTCTGGGCGCAGTAGTACACCGCGTGCGGGTATTCGGTGAGGGCCATGCCCTCGGAGCCGGGCCTGTAGGGGCCGCTGGCGATCGATTGGTGGTCTACTCCCTGGTTGCCCGTGGCCCCACTGCTGGGTATGTAGGTCTCACCATCATCGTCGGTGATGTCGATTGCGCTGCCGCTACCCCTGAGCTGAGATACAAACGTACGCCCCAGCACCGGGTCGTGCGTCAGGATGGGGTCGAGCGTTTCAATATCACTGGTAATTTGGTTGTCAACGGTATCGGTATAGGTGGCTGTGGCCGGTACCGTGCAGTCGCTGAACGTCCACCGGAGAGCGTGCAACAGGGCGAGGTACATTACGTTGCCCGTCTTCCAGTTCACGCCCAGGGTCGGCTCGGAAGCGTCCATGGTGCCGTCAGCTTTGGGGCCGAGGAAGTTGTCGTAAAACGCGGCTCCCGCGCCCCCACCGATGGGGGTAGGCACCACCGGCACCGGCTGTACCTCGGCTATGCCTGAGTACTGGTCCGCGGCAGTGGCTGCGAAGTACACCACGTGCACCGTAAAGGTACCCGTGCCCGTGCCCGCCAGGTATGGGTGTAGCGTGGCTGATTCAGTTGTCGTACCACCAAGACCCGACTGAGCCACAATCGGCCCGTCATTGTTGCCCTTGTGGATGTACATGTCGTAGTCGGTCGTGGCGCTGTCGGCCCAGTTGATCGACACACGTACCTGCTTGCCTATCCAGTCAGCAGGGTTGCCTGTCACGTTCAGGGTGAACGTATCGCAGTTCACGCCTTCCACGCATGTATCTTCGCTTTCCGAGGCTGGGCCGGTGCCGGTGCCAACCCATGTGACGGTTGGACCCGCAGGCCCGATACTTCCCGACGTGGGGTCAGCCGCGAGCCCTGGCCGGGCGGCAAAAATACCCGCCACAACCAGCGCCATGAGCATAAGCCCAGGCAACACCAGCCACCGTCCTTTGCCAAGTCTATTGAAACTTCCTGCCATCATTCCTCCTCCTTGCATGGTCAACGATGAGTTACGTCCTTGTAACCAGGTCCAGGCGAGCAGGTCTGTTCCCTAGAAAACTGCCTTTGACTCGGGACATAGCTGGGCCTGTGTAGGCGTGCAGGTGAGCAGCAGACGGCAGCAAGCAAAGCGTTGCTTTCATAGCGTACCGGCCGTAAGCTACATATACCTGCAATTAAGGTGCCACGGTACGATGGGGCTGTGGTGCGATGTGCCGTCCCGCGCGGGCCGCTCTCCTCCTGATGTGCGGCCCGTTTGATGCTATACTAACCCCTGTTGCGTATACACAAAGAGGAGATAGCATGGCCGCCGTTTGCGGAGTGACGGAGTGAAAATGGTGCGGAAAACGTACGGTATTCAGCACATATTGCAGTGGAGTTACAAGGACGACCTGCCCACTGAAGATCGCGCCCGCATAGAGGCGGAGCTTGAACGGCTACCCGAGCGGGTGCCTTCGTTGCGGCACCTGGAATGGGGCCAGGTGGTCGGTGGGCGCAACCAATCGTTCTCCCACTGCTTCGTAATGTACTTCGACAACATGCAGGGCCTGGCCGAGTACGCCACTCATCCCGACCACGTCCGTTTCGCGGGCGCGTTCAGGGAGGCGTGCGCGGTGCAAGTGGTCACAGACTTTGAGGTGAAAGAGTCATGAGCGGCTTCTCCTGGCCCGACCTGCTGGTGGTAGCGAGCGTCGGCATGTCGGCGTGGGCGGCGACCCGGCGCGGTTTCCTGGCGGTGCTCCTGTCGCTCGTCGGGTTCGTGCTCTCCCTGCTGATATCGTTTACCTTCTACCGCGCCGTAGCCGCCTGGCTGACGAGCGCCTTCAACTGGAACCCCGTGTGGACGGTGCCGCTCGCCTTTGTGGGCTTGTGGGTGCTGATGGAGGCGCTATTCGGCCTGGCCGAGACCCTGCTGGTGCGCCGCCTCTTCTTCCGGCTGAACTATTCGCCCACCAGCCGGGGCTTGGCGGTGCTGCCTGGCGCGGCGCAGGGGCTTGTAGGTGCGGCGGTGTTCCTCACCATGATGGCGCTCATACCCATCGGCACCGGCATGCGCAACGACATCCTCAACTCGCCCATAGCGGGCAGGCTGGTGGATACGACCCTTACGATAGAGCGGCCACTGGAGGGCATATTCGGCCCTGCCGCCCGCGAAGCGCTCGGCTTCATTACGGTGCGGCCCCCAACGAATCCGGGCGAAGGTGCGCCGGGGCAGGGGGGCGAGAACGGCGGTAGCGAGGACGAAGGCGTACAGCTCAACTTCACGGTGAACGATGCCACGGCGGACCCCTCAACCGAGGAAGCTATGCTGGCGCTGGTGAACCGCGAGCGCGTTGCGCACGGCTTAGAGCCGCTGGTGATGGACCCCGAACTGGTACTGGTGGCCCGTGCCCACGCCGACGACATGTTCAAGCGCGGTTACTTCGCCCACGACACGCCGGAGGGCACTGACCCCTTCCAGCGCATGGACGCGGCCAACATCCAGTACCGCCTGGCGGGCGAGAACCTGGCCCTGGCCCCCACCCTCGACATCGCCCACAACGGCCTGATGAACTCCCCCGGCCACAGGGCCAACATACTCAAAGATGGCTTTCGTAAGGTGGGAATCGGCGTGCTCGACGGTGGCCTCTATGGCAAGATGTTCGTGCAGGAGTTCACGGACTAAGCTACTCGAACATGCTGTCAAATAGGTCCGGCCTCTGCCAGCGCGAAAGCTACAGCTTCGTCCAAAGACATAGCCCGGCTCCTAGACCATGCCGCCGCCCATTGCGCCTCGTGAATTGAGGCTTTGGCAGCCGCCAGGCCCCGTTCGTATTCCGGTGCGGCTGAGGGTGCTATAACCCGTGCCTTCAGCCTTGACGCCAGTCCATCGAGCGCGCCGAACAGGACAGTCGCCCTCTCTGCATCGCCTTCCATCGCGGCGAGTGAACCTAGCCCCATCAGGTTCAATACCTTGGGCGCGAAACTGCCCGTGTCGCCCTCTTCCCTCAATGACTTACGGTACAACTGCCTGGCCGTAGCGTTGTCTCCGCGGTGCCTGGCTACTTCCGCCAGGCACGTAATGGCAAGCCCTAGCGTGAGGTTGTTACCTTCGAGGCCCTGCAACTCCGTGATAACCTGGTTAGCCATGATTTCCGCCTGGTTGGGTTGGCCTTCCCGGCAGAGGGCCAGTCCCCACAGGGCGCGAGCCAGCCCCGCGTGCCACTTGTCGCCTACCTCCTGGAAGAGCGGTGCCGCTTCAGCTTCAAGCGCCTGGGCCTGGCCGTAGTCGCCCGTGAAGAACGCTACCCAGGCCAGGTTGTGCAAGGCTATCGCCCCCCGCCGGTGCTGTCCTAGCTCCTTCGATAGACTTAGGACTTCCCTTAGCAAGCTCTCCGCCCTAGCATAATCGCCACGTAATATCTCTGCCGTGCCGAGGTTGCGAAGGGTGTCCGACGTCATCTCTTTGTCTTGCGCCTGTCGGGAGAGCGCGAGACTGGTATCCAGCAGCCGTATTGCCGGCTCAAGGTCGCACTGGGCGCTCGCCAGAGCGCCCGCAGCGCCGGTCACCTCCGCCTGCAAGCTCACGGGCAGCGAGTGCATTTCTTCGCGTCTGGCAATCTCCTCCAGCCAGGCGCGCCCCTCGCTGATATTGCCCCGCACGTACCAGTAGGCAAGGAGCGCCACTGCTATACGAGCGGCTACCTCTATCCTGCCTCGGTCTATAGCCCAACGCAGCGCAGCCCGCACGTTGGCCTGTTCCGCGTCCAGCATCGCCAGCCACGTCCTCTGGTCCGCGCTCAGCAGGTGGGGCCGTGCCGCCTGGGCCAGCGCCAGGTAATATTCGAGGCACCAACCCCTGACCCTTTCGGCCTCGCCGCTCTCCTCCAATCGCGCTGCCGAGTATTCACGTATAGTGGCGAGCATCGAATAGCGCGGCTCGTCTCCCCACGTGTCATCACGCTTGACGAGGCTCTTGTCGAGCAGCGAGGCCAACCCATCCAGCACGGACATATCCAGGTCGCCCCTGGCGTTGCACACCGCCTCCACCGAGGGCAGCGTGTATCCACCGGCGAACACCCCTAGCCTGGCGAAGAGTGCGCGCTCGTCGTTGTTCAGCAGGTCGTAGCTCCAGCCGATTGCCCCGCGCAACGTACGGTGGCGCTCCGGCAAGTCTCTGTGCCCGCCGGAGAGGAGGGGTAGCGATGCGCCGCCGTGGCCCGGCCCGAATCTCTGCGCCAGCGCCGCCGGGGGCAGCAGCTTGACCCGTGCCGCCACCAACTCAATCGCAAGCGGCAGCCCGTCAACGGCCTCGCATAGAGTGGCTACAGCCGGGGCGTTCTCCTCCGAGAGCCGGAAACGCGCGTCCACCGCTTGTGCCCGTTCCACGAAGAGCGCCACGGCCGGGTATTGCAGCATCTCCTCGACGGGCAGAGTTTCACCACCAGGGCGCGGCATGGAGGGTACCTCGAACTGTTGCTCGCCGCGCACGTGAAGTGGCTCTCGGCTGGTGACAAGCCAGCAGACGCCGGGGCTTTCGGGCACCAAGCCGGAGATGAGTGAGGCCGCCTCCAACACGTGCTCGAAGTTGTCTAGCACCAGGAGCAAGCGCTTACTCTTGAGGTGTCCCTTCAGCAGCTCGAACGGCGTGGTAGTGGACTCGCGGAGGCCGATGCCATGCGCGATGCCCGCCGCTACAAGGTCGGGGTCGCTAATCGCCGCCAGTCCGACGAAAAACACCCCATCTCTGAAATCTCTGGGGGGTGCATCTTGCGGAGATGGATATGGTCCCACGCCTGCCGTTGGTTGGCTATGGAGTATCTTCGCTGCCACTGCCAGTGCCAGCCGGGTCTTGCCGACGCCGGGCGGTCCGGTTAGGGTGAGCAGCCGCATGCTACCATGCAGCAGAAGCCGCTCAATCGCCGCTATCTCCTCATCGCGGCCAATGAAGCGGGTCGGCTCTTCCTTGAGGTTAGTGGGAACCTCGCCTGACCCCTCTGCTTGTGGAATTAGTTCGGCACTATGCCCGTCGGAGCCATGCGGCTCGCGCGCCCAACTCAAGAACCTGTTGCGCTCGTGAGTTGGGATGCCCAGGTGCTCGGCTAGCAGCGCGGCTACCTGGCGGGAGGGCCTGCGTTGCCCCGCTTCAATCAGGCGGATGGCCGAATCGGAGCAGCCGACCTTCTCCGCAAGCTCAAGCTGCGTGAGATCGAGCGCCCTGCGTTTCTCCCTTAGCCATACACCGAACTGCGTCGTACCGTCCATCACACCTGCTTCTGTACGGTTCCTGTACGGTTTCTGTAACGCCCATTATAGCCCGATTACTCCTAGAATGAAACTGCGGGCCTGTGCGTGTTGATGGCCCTCAGCACGCATGGGCGACGCATATTGCTTGCGGAGGTACAGAATGGACGCTGTTCCAGGCCAAGACCCCGACACCTCGCAGGTTTTCCTCGTGAGGCTGTGGGCTGACGGAGCCAGTGCAGAAGATAGCTCGGGTGCGATAGGGAGCCAAGAGAGTGGGCTTCACGGCAAGGTGATGCACGTCCTGAGCGGCCAGGGGAGCAACTTCAACGATTGGCCCACCCTCCTGAGCTTACTGGTCAAGATGATGTCCCCAACTAACAACAACGACGAAACTGCCAATGAACGGGAAGGAGCAACTACATGAACCGCACTATTACTATGAAAGGCTTTGCGGAAAACGGCAGGCAGGCAGGCCGCCGGAATACATTCCTGGGTTTCCTTGCCAGCATCCTGGTTCTGCTTGCATTGGCGGCATATTCCCCAGCGCTGGCGGCAGGTCGGGGCGCTTCCGACATGGCAAGCCAGGCGGACAAGACCCGCCCGGCCGGCCCCAACGGTGGCGTGTTTGAGCCTCCGGGGGCCAATGAGCCTGCGATTGCGAGCAACGACTCAAACGGTGAGTACCTGGCTGTCTGGTATGAGTACGATGCGGCGGAAGATGGCGGCGACAACAATTTCCACATCCGCGCCCAGCGGATGTCGAGTACTGGGGCGCTGTTGGGCGACGAAATGGCTCTGTCCGGGGCATCGGGTGGTCAGAGTCAGCCTGACGTGACATACAACAGCACCGACAACGAGTACCTGGTTGTTTGGGAGAGCCGTGAGACGGAATCCTCAGGCATCGATGTTTACGGCCAGCGGGTGTCGAGCAGCGGGGCTTTGTTAGGCGGAAACTTCCCCATTTATACGGCACCTAGACACGCACGTCACCCCGCCGTGGCCTACAACAATACCGACAACGAGTACCTCGTCGTCTGGGATGATGGCGCCGGCATTTCAGATGCTGAAGTGTACGGGCAGCGCGTGTCGAGCGGTGGTGCATTGGTGGGTAGCGACTTCCTTATCGCCTCGGCATACGGCACCCAATGGGACACCGAAGTAGCGTACAACAGCACCGACAACGAGTACCTGGTCGTTTGGCATGATTACCGCAACTCCTCACAGGACATCTATGGGCAGCGCGTGTCGAGTAGCGGTGGGCTGCTGGGCGGCAACATCCCTATCTACACGGGATCCGGGCACGATTCGCACGTTGAAGTCGCATACAACGGCACAGTCAATGAGTACCTGGCGGTGTGGGAGCATTCTGCTAGCGACTATTCTAATTCGGACGTCTATGGGCAGCGCGTGTCGAATGCAGGGACATTGTTGGGCAGCCTGATACCGGTCTCTAAAGCACCTGGGTACCAGTACTCCCCGAGTGTAGCATACGCATACATTGGGGTCATAGGTGAGTACCTTGTCACCTGGAGCGACTCAAATCCCAGCGGCGAAATCGACGTTTATGGGCAGCGCGTGTCTAGCGCTGGAGCGTTACAGGGTTCTGCTATACAGGTCTATACAGGACCCGGAGACCAGTACAGTTCCGCAGTTGCCTTCAGTTACTACAATGGCGAGCATATGGTCGCCTGGCAGGACCTGCGCAACGAAGACCTGGGCGAGATTTACGGGCAGCGGGTGGCGACCGGTGGAGCGTTGGTGGGGAGCGACTTCCCCATCTCAGTTGGCGAAGTTTGCAACATCGAGTTTAGCGATGTGCTGGTCGGCTCTACCTTCCACGCCTTTGTGCTGTGCCTGGCCTGCCGGGACATACTGGGTGGCTACGACGATGGCACCTTCCGCCCGCAGAACCAGATCACCAGGGGACAGATAGCCAAGATAGTGTCTAATGCTGCCGGGTATACGGACGATGTGAGCGGGATGCAGACTTATGCCGACGTGCCTTCAACACAGCCCTTCCACCTGTGGATAGAGAGACTGTCCATGCGCGGGCACATGAGTGGGTACAACTGCGGAGGTGCTGGAGAGCCTTGCGACGGAGCGAACCGCCCCTACTTCAGGCCGGGCAACAACGCTTCGCGTGGGCAACTCTCCAAGATCGTCTCTAACGCAGCGGAATTTGCCGACACTCCCGCAGGACAGACTTTTGAGGACGTGCCTCCAAGCAGCCCCTTCTACCCCTTCATAGAGCGACTCACCACAAGAGGCGTAATGTCGGGCTATCCGTGCGGCGGGGCAGGTGAGCCATGCGGAGGGGGCAACCGCCCGTACTTCCGGCCCGGCGACAACGTGACGAGGGGGCAAGCCTCCAAGATCGTGGCTAACACATTCTTCCCGGAATGTGCGGCCGACTGACATTGCTGTGTTCAATTATTACTACTACGAAAGGCGAGATACGATGAAGTACACCGATACGATCAGTTCTGTACAAACGGTGGTTCGCTCTAGAGGACGCCACCGCCTATTATTCGTCCTGTTGGCAGCCGTGGCTCTGCTTCCCTGGACCACAGGAGCTTTGGTGCCGCCAAGTGCTGAAGGTGCTCCCCTGTCTGAGCGCTCCACCGCAAAAGCCGCTGTTGCCGTTCCGGCACCAGCCGCGCCGCTTGAAGAAGTGCTCAGGCCTGATGGCACACTCGACCTGAGTCTCGGCTTCACGGGGTCCCTGGACCCCACGGGTTGGAAGCTGGTTAGTGGCCCTTCTGAAGCGCCTCGCTTTGCTCGTGCCGCCGGCGATATCGCACCCAAGTCGTCCACAGACGCTCCGTTGGTGGCCGGCGATGAAAATTGGGATAGCAGGTTCAACCCTGTGGGTGTCGGTGGTTACGTCCTGGCGGTAGCCGTAAGCGGCAGCGACGTCTACGTGGGCGGCCAGTTCATCACGGCCGGTACGGTGAACGCCAGCCGCATCGCAAGATGGAATGGCTCGCAGTGGTTCCCTCTTGGTAGTGGCGTGAACGGTGACGTCTACGAGATCGCGGTGAGTGGCAGCGACATCTACGTGGGCGGAGAGTTTACGCAGGCAGGAGGGGCGAGCGCAAACTACATCGCAAGATGGAACGGCTCGCAGTGGTTCCCCCTCGGCAGTGGTGTAGGTTCGCGTGTGGAGGCGCTGGCGGTGACCGGCACCACAGTCTACGCGGGAGGTACCTTCACTACTGCGGGCGGTGTGCCTGTCAATCGCATAGCCAAGTGGGACGGCAGCAGTTGGTCCTCCTTTGGCGGCGGGGTGACCGGCGGCGACCTGCCTGGCGTCTTCGAGATCACAGTCAACGGCACCGACGTGTACGTGGGCGGTCGCTTTACCACGGCGGGCGCAGTGAGCGCCAACCGGATCGCCAGGTGGGACGGCGCCCAGTGGTCCGCGCTCGGCAGCGGGCTGGGCAATGACACAGCCAGCAACGTAGTCGCAATAAAGGTAGTCGGTACCAATGTGTACGCTGGCGGCACCTTCACCGTAGCCGGTGGTGCAAGCGCCGTCCGCATCGCCAGGTGGGACGGCACCCAGTGGTTCCCGCTCGGCAGTGGCATCACCGGCGCGTTACCCTTCGTAGGTTCCATTGGGGCAATAGGCACCGACATCTATGTGTCGGGACGGTTCTTCACGGCCGGGGGTGTGAGCGTCCAGAACGTCGCCAAATGGAATGGCACCGGGTGGTCGGCGCTCGGCACGGGCGTGGGCAACCCCGGCACCTTCGAGACCGCTTATGAACTGGCTGTGGGCGGTAATGATGTATACGTGGGCGGCGGCTTTACCCTGGCAGGCGACCAGGCCGCGCACAACGTAGCCCGCTGGAATGGCTCACAATGGTCGGCGCTAGGCACCGGGTTAGGCGTACCTGAGGATGTCCAGGCTATTGCGGTAGCCGGTAGTAACGTGTACATAGGCGGTCGTTTTACCAGCGCCGGCGGTACACGCGCCAACAACATCGCCCGGTGGGACGGCTCCCAGTGGTCGGCCCTCGGTAACGGCCTGACGGGTCTCAGCGGTGGTTTCCTACCCACTGTCTATGCGATAACCGTAAGCGGCAACGACCTATACGTGGGAGGCATCTTCACCACAGCGGGTGCTGTTAGTGCCAACAATGTCGCTCGATGGAACGGCACCGAGTGGTCGGCCCTGGGCAGTGGGATAGGTGGCGGCTCATCCCCTCGCGTGTTCGACATAGCCCTGATTGACAGCAACGTATATTTCGGCGGCTCTTTCAGCACGGCAGGAGGGGCAAGCGCCAGGAACATAGCCATGTGGGACGGTAGTAGTTGGTCTGCCCTCGGCAGCGGCATAGGTGATAGCACCTTCGGCTATGTCAACGACATAGTGGCGCTCGGCAGCGACATCTATGCAGCGGGCGGCTTCACTACCGCAGGCGGTGTCAATGCCAATCATATCGCCCGGTGGAACGGGACCGAGTGGTCGGCCCTGGGCAGTGGACTAGGAAGCAATGTCAATGCACTGGCGACAAATGGCACCGACATTTTCGTAGGAGGTATCTTCACTACGGCTGGCGGGGCGAGCGCCAACTACATAGCCAAATGGAACGGCACCGAGTGGTCGGCCCTGGGCAGTGGAACGGGCGGCCTGGTCTCGGCGCTGGCCGTCAGCGGTACTGACCTGTACGTGACCGGCTCCTTCACTACAGCGGGAGGTGCCGGCGCAAATTCCATAGCCAGGTGGAATGGGGCACAATGGTCCGCACTTGGTAGCGGGTTAGCCAGCGCACAGACTTTCATAAGCGTCTACGCGCTAGCGGCGGGCGGCAGCGATGTATACGTAGGTGGCAGTTTCACCCAGGCGGGCGGCAAGCCTTCCAGCAAGTTCGGCATCTACCACGCGTCGCCATCCGGCAATCCGACACCTACAAGCACTGTTACCCCTGGCGGCTGCAACATATCGTTCAGCGACGTACCTGAAGGCTCTACATTCCACCCTTATGTTATATGCCTGGCCTGCCGGGACATACTCGGCGGCTACGCAGATAACACCTTCCGCCCTCAGAACCAGATCACACGGGGGCAGATAGCCAAGATAGTGTCTAATGCCGCAGGCTACACAGACGATGTATCCAGCATGCAGACCTACACTGATGTGCCTTCCACCCAGCCTTTCCACTTGTGGATAGAGCGATTATCCATGCGCGGGCACATGGGCGGCTATAACTGTGGTGGAGCAGGTGAGCCTTGTGACGGTGCAAACCGCCCCTACTTCCGCCCCGGCAACAACGCCTCGCGTGGGCAACTCTCCAAGATAGTGTCTAACGCCGCGGACTTCACGGATACACCGGAAGGCCAGACCTTCGAGGACGTACCCCCTAGCAGTCCCTTCTACCCGTTCATCGAGCGTCTCACCACGAGGGGAGTAATGTCAGGCTACCCATGTGGTGGGCCTGGTGAGCCGTGCAGTGGGTGGGACATGCCATACTTCCGCCCGTCAAGCAACGTGACCAGAGGACAGGCTTCCAAGATCGTGGCTAACACCTTCTTCCCCGAGTGTGCTGCCGATTGACACCTGGAGTCGCGGGGAGAACACAATCCGAACACATGTCACGCCAGGAGGAATACCCCTGCGGCCTAAACGACTAGATTAATCGTCCGAGAGTAGCTGAGCCTGGTATCAGCTACTCTCTCTTTGTGCTCGCAATTTGATCTCCATATAACCCCGACTTACTTCGTTTTCGGCCAATCTCATCCATAATAGCCCAAATCTTTTCACATCGTCTGCCTGGAACATACGCGTGTCGCTTCTTGTGCGAGTTTTTGTGCGACCCCAAACCTGCCCTTTTGTGGTTAGATATAGGTGGCGGAACGGCGACCCGTGTAGCAGGGGTGCTTTAAAAAAATGTGACAAATATATTGACATCTTGTTCCTTTCGCGCTACACTCTGTGTCGCCGGTGCTGCCTGGTAGATACATGGCCCGTATTTCATGCTTGCCCTCGAAAGTCCCTGCCCACGTAGCGACTTGTCCCGCGCCGGAACGCCTCGTCCCTGACCGCAATGCTGAGCTTAAAATGAGCAGCTTGTGGTCTGGCGAGTGAATAGCACCCGGTGGCACAATCAGGGTGAGCGCAGAACGCTATTGAAGGAGGTGGTGTTTCTCCGCTCTACACAGAGCGTTATGCTCGCACAATTTGAGAATGCACGTGCAAAATGCAAAACAACTACTTGGTTATCTCGTGGAGGATTGGAAGTAATGTCCCGAAAATTAAGAGTAATCAACTCTTCGGTGCTCGTAGCCTCGCTGCTGGCCCTGACCGTGGGCGCGGGTCCCGCCGCGGCCTCTCAGCCGGGCCAGCCCGCAGGTGGCACGAACTGGAAGGTATTGGTCGGCAACGCAATAGAGACGGAGCAAGGCCGGCCCGCCTCCTGGCAGTCGATACGCTTCTTCCCGGAGACCATCACCGTCAACCAGGGCGACTCGATCACCTGGAACTTCAACGCGGGCAATGAAGCCCACAACGTAGTGTTCCTCGGCCCCGAGCCGTTCCCCGACCTGGTGGCAGGCCCTCCAGGCGGCCCGGAGGGTGCGGCAGCCGGTGCCTCAAACGAAGGTCCTCCGCCCGGCGCAGGTGGCCCTCCCGGCGGCCCCGGAGCCGGTGGCCCGCCCCCGCAGATCCCCGGCAACCCCAAGTTCTGGAACCGGCAAGGCGGCAACTCCTATGACGGCTCGCAACTCGTGAACTCGGGTGTGATCGCCGCCGATACCCCTGGCCCCAAGGCCTACACGCTGTCCTTCCCGAAGGCAGGCACCTACCTTGCCATATGTACCCTGCACGCGGGCGTAGACCCGACGGGTCAGGTCCAGGGCATGGTGCAGAATGTGGTCGTGCAGGCTCCCGGCAGCGCGTTGCCTAAGACCCAGGCCCAGTACGACGCTGACGTCGCCGCACTGATGCAGGCAGAGGAAGCCAAGGCGCTTGAGCTTGAGGCTGAGGCCCGCAGCCAGGTCATGTCTCCCACTTCCAACGCAGGTGGCACCCGGACTTACCATGTGCTCGCCGGATACGGCAGCCCAGACCCCGCGTTCCCGCTCTCCTATGTGCGCTTCCTGCCTCACGAAATAAACCTCAACGTGGGCGATACGATTGAGTGGGTCGATCCCGTAGGTGGATTCCACAACGTCATATTCGGGGAGGAGCCGACGTTAGTGGATGTCGTGCCTGGGCCTGAAGGCCAGCCGATGGTGTTGCTCAACCTGATCAACTTCCTCCCGACCGGCCAACCTGCTCACACCGGCAGCGGCTTCTACAACTCCGGCATCTTAACGCCTCCCGGTACTGCCGCGCAGGCCGAAGGGGGACCATTCCCGGTCACCGAAAAGTACGCGCTCACCTTCACCCAGCCAGGGCGGTACGAGTACATCTGCTCCATCCACTACACGCAGGGCATGGCGGGCTTTGTGACGGTGGGCGCCGGTAGCACGGTCGGCATGCCTCGCACCGGCAGCGGTGACGCGGAAGGCTGGCTGTATGGCCTGCTGGCCCTCGGGCTGGCGCTGGCGGCGGGCGGCACCGCTCTTCGCATGAGGAAATCCGGTAGAATAAGCTAACAGGTTCGAACGTGACAGGGTCGGAGGCTGTGCTTTATCTATAGAGCGCGGCCTCCTATCCATATGCACAAACTCAGAAAGGTAAGCCTTTGAAAGCTCCGGTCTCTCCCCTGTCGGTTTTTCACCAGAATACCTTGATACGCATCGTGCTACTGGCCTTCGGCGGCGTGGCCCTCATCCAGTGGCTGCACATGACCGTGCTGGCGGGCCTCGAACACACACAGGCAGACTACGGTACGCTTGGCTGGCTGCGGGACAGCGCCATGTCACTGCCGTTCGTGTGCCTGGCGGTGCTCCTCGCGGGCCGGGGCGTGCAGAACAACCGGCTCGGCCTGGCAGCCCTGTACGCCGCCGCTATGAGTGGGGCCACGCTGCTGCGCGGCCTCTTCCCCGGCGATAGGCACGCCTCGCATGACGCTAGCGCTGTTTCCACCGCCGCACTGCTACAGCATGTGCTCGTGGTAATGGTCGTTGCCGGTGCCTACGCCTATGTTGTGGAACTGGTTCTGGTAGCCCTGGACCGCTTAGAGAACGGGAGGCTCGACCGGCTGCCTATGCCGGGGCGCTTTGCTCGCATCGCTCTGCCCGTCGCCGTGGTGGTCGGGCTAATGCCAGCATTTCTGTTCGCTGGGACCGGCCCCGTCGCCGCGCAGACCAGCTTTCCCGACCAGGTGATACACCCCAAGGGTAGCCTCAACCTGATCGCTCGCAAGCTGCCCGACGGCAACATGGCCTTTGTGGCCCCCGATTTTGGTAATAACGGCGTGCGCCCCACTATTGAAATGACCGAAGGGGAGACGCTCAACATCAACGTGAAGAATGAGTTGAGCGACGACGTCAGCCTGCATGTACACGGCGTGCACTACAACCAGGACAGCGACGGCACCCGCCATTCCGGCTCGTTCGTGAAGCCGGGCGCTTCCCGCACCTACCAGTGGCGCGCGGCCGCCGGTACCGCCGGTTACTGGCACTACCACGACCACGTGATGGGCGATGACGAAGGCTCGACCGGTATCCTGGTGGGTCTTTACGGCGGCCTCATCGTCAGGAAAGCCGGGGAGGTCCGCCCCGCCAGGACTTTCGTCATCGTCGGCCACGACAGGACGCTCAACGGCCGCATCTACCCCGACACCCCTACACCTACGGCTCGGCAGGGTGAGCTTGTGGAGTTCCTTGTGATCTCACACGGCAACCGCGTGCATACGTTCCACCTGCACGCTCACCGCTGGGTCACACCCAACAGGCCCACCGACGGCAACCCTACCAACCCCGCTAACGCCAGCAGCGGGCGCGAAGACAACCATATCCTGGCCCCTGGCGACAGCTTCGGCTTCATGGTCATCGCGGGCGATGGGGTAGGCCCCGGCATGTGGATGTATCACTGCCATTTCCAGGACCACGCTTCGGCCATGAAGGGCTTTTTCAAGGTGGAGCCTTCCGGCCAGGCCGCCGCCGTGGAAACCTCCCGCACCTTCCCGGAGACCGGCAAGACAGTGTCCGGCAGGTTCTTCGAGTACTGGCAGCAGAACGGTGGGCTGGCGCAGCAGGGCTATCCCATCAGCGAGCCGTTCCAGGAGAAGTCGGATATCGATGGCAAGACCTACACCGTGCAATACTTCGAGCGCTCGGTGTTCGAGTTGCACCTGGAGAACCCCCGCCCCTACGACGTGCTGCTTACCCAGCTAGGCACCCTGAGATACAACCAGAAGTACCCCAACGGCAGGTAGACCTCCAGGTCCAGGTAGCCGCCGGGATACTGACCCAGCAGGAGGCCGACACCATATGGAACGCCCACACCGCCTTCATCAACTCCGAATACTCCTACATAGCCCTGGTGGTATTCGTGGCCTGCGGAGCGAAACCGTAGGTGGACGATGGACGATGGACGATAATAGGAGACGAAACCGCCAAGACGCCAAGGACGCCAAGAATAGCGCCAAGGTTAGAAGATTCACTGGAGAGGGTATAATCCACTACTCAGTCCTCATCACTCCTATAGTCCATCGTCTATCGTCCATCGTCCACACCGATGCCTCCCTCACCAGCTACCAACCCGTTCCTCTATGACCTAGCGCTACAGGGGCCGCCGGAGATGTTCTTCATTGGGCCGCGCAGGCGCAAACTAATAGCTCCTCTCGATGGCCGGGTGCTGGAGATTGGGGCGGGTACCGGGCTGAGCCTGCGATATTACTCGCCTGCCGCGCGGGTGGTCGCCACCGAGTTCGACCCTGCCAGCCTGCCTCGCCTGAGCAGCAGGGCGAAGTCGGCGCGTGCCAGGGTAGTCGTGGCGGCCGCCGATGCCATGCGTCTGCCCTTCCCGGACGCCACCTTCGACGCCCTGGTGTGCAACCTGGCGCTCTGCACCATACCCGATCCGCACAAGGCTCTGGCCGAAGCACGGCGGGTGCTTAAGCCTGGTGCTCCCGCCCGCTTCCTCGAACACGTCCGAGCCGGAAACCGCGTGCAGGCGAAGGTGCAGGATGCGCTTGCACCGATGTGGTCGTCATTCGCGGGCGGATGTAGATTGAACCAGGACACGGAGAAGCTTATCCGAGAGGCGGGGTTGCGGGTCGAGCGTGTGGAGAACAGGCGCGGATTGCTCCTGCCGATGAAGCTGGTGTGGGCGTGCAACGAAGCCTAGCGCGGCCTCGATTTGTGTAAAATAGCTGGGCGGTGAAAGCACCAAAGCAGCATTCATACGTTATTCTTGTGTATGCACACCTCCCGGCGAGCACACGCGAAGGGCGAATTCCGCGCAACAACCTCTCCCGCCTCTATGGCTTCGGCTAAGTCGCTTGTACCGGGCCTCTTCGCGCTGGTGGCAATCGGCCTGCTGCTGCCTCGGCTGCTCCTGTTCTTCCAGACGGCAACGACCCTCGTCTCCTGGCCCTGGCAATTCGACTACGACGAAGGCATCAACCTCAATGCCACCGTCCTATTGAGCCAGGGCACCAATATCTATCGCCCGAACGGCGCGGCGGCGTTCATCTCGGCCCCTTACCCTCCGCTGCTCTACCTCGCCAACCTGCCCTTTACCTGGCTTTTCGGCCCTACCTTCACGCCCGCACGGGTTATATCGCTGCTCGCCACTGTCGCCATAGGCTTGCTAGTGGGCTATATAGCCTGGCGCGTAACCAAGCTCTGGGCCGCCGGGGCGGTGGCCGGAGCGTTATGGCTGTCGCTCTCGCCGGTGATCGTCTGGTCTACCCTTTTCAAGCAGGATATGCCCGCGCTGGCGCTGGGCGTGGCGGGACTCGCCTGGGCGCTCACCTTCCCCACCGGCAGGCGGGCACACTGGGCTATCTTACTTTTCGCGCTGGCCTTTTACACCAAGCAGTCGGCTGTGGCTCCGGCGGCAGCCGCCGTGTTGTGGCTCCTCGTGCGCGACTTCCGGCACGGCTTGCGCTTTGCGCTCTTGCTGGCTTCCGCGGTGCTCGCCCCGTTCGCCTTGTTCACCTTGCTTACCACGGGCGGCTATTACGAGCACATGGTCACCAACCACTCCTTCCCCTGGACGGGCGGGCGCTTCATGCGGCAGTGGGACCGTTTGAGTGGCGAGTACTGGCCCCTCATTTTGTGGAGCAGTACCGGGGTAGCTCTCAGCGTGGTTGCATGGCTGGTCCGCGCGCGCCGCGATGCCTCCACCAGGCCGCAGGTAAGATACGAGGTCACCTTGCTTGCCTTCCTCTACCTGCTCACCGGGGCCGGCTCGTCCGTTTTGCAGATGGGGTACGAGGGGGCAAACTACAACCACCTGCTCGATCTGCTAGTACCGCTGTGCATTGTGACGGCCACCGTGTGGGTGCCCGCTGTCTGGCTGTGGGCCGGGCGTAAGGGCATGCAGGCCATAGTGGTATGCGGCGTAATAGTGCTGCTCTTGGTGGGCTTGCAGGCTTCCCAGTTCACGGAGCCTCGACAGTGGTACCGTGGAGGCTGGCCCAGTCCCGAACGCGAAGACGAAATGAAAAAGCTCTCAGCGTTGGTCGCCTCCACGCCGGGCGACATCTATTCGGAAGACGCCTATCTCCTGCTGAAGAACGGCAAACGCGTGCTATACGACGACCCGTCGACGTTCGTGCCCCTGGCGAAGGCTGGGCTGTGGGACGACAGCGTGCTGAACCGCTCGATGCGCGACCGCCGCTTCCCACTCGTGCTGCTGCACCACGGTAGCGGGCGCTGGACGGCAGAGTGGTGGGCGGCCCTGGAAGAGAACTACGAGCAGAAGTTCCGGGGCGGCATCGACACCTTCGAGGCGAGGCAGTATACGGACAGGCCGCAGGCTGAGCTTAGCTGCACCCTCAGGGGAGATGAGGACGCTATCCGGCTCCTGGGTTACGCACTCGCACCGGGCGTGAGCTACACCGGCATCAACCGGGGCGGTATCCTGAGGGCTGCTTTCTACTGGCAGGCGCAAGCAGCAATCGCCCACGATTACGCGAGCTACCTGCACGTCGTGAGTGAAAGCGGCGAGCGTGTAGCCGGCACCGACAATCCCCATACCGGGGCGGGGAGCCCCACGAGCCAGTGGCAGCCAGGCAGCCAGGTCATAGACACCGTGGCGGTGCACCTGCCCCCGGACCTGGCACCAGGGCGCTACAGGCTGGTCGTGGGCATGTACCGCCAGGACGGTGGGACGTTGCACCCTCTTACGGCCCAATGTCAGGAGGGTGAGGTGCTGGGGGATGCTGTGTCTCTGGGCTGGGTGACGGTATACTGACGGCCATAGCACGAAATGGCTATTCCCGATACGCCTCCACCCCCCTTACAATGGTGTAAGTACGAGACGATGGTGTTATGAAGACTTTGCCGGGGCGTAGTGGTCTAAGGAGACAGCAATCATGTTAATCAGGTCCCGATTATGGGCGGTGGTTTGTGGTGCCATTGTGGTGCTGGCGCTGCTGGTTGTGGGTGCGTCGAGCGCCCAGGCCAAGCCCAACAAGCCCAAGCCACCCAAGGCGCCCGAAAACGTAATCACCGCTACCGGCACGCTGGTACTCGAAACCGCAGGCGGCGAGAAGATCTACCTGCTCAAGAACGGCAGTGGCGCGACTCTCTATCGCCTATCCGCCGGGCCGCCCTGGTACTATGCCAACGGCGCGTACCCCCTCGACAAGTACGCTGCCCGACAGGTGACCGTGACGGGGGTGGTGGAAGCCGAGAAGGGCAAGGCGTTCGGGAAAGCCAAGAACAAGAACAAAGGCAACTCAGCCGCCAAACCGCCACAATCAACCGTGCCCAACCTGGAAGTGTACACCATCAATGGCGAGACGATACGCGGCCCCGGTAAGCCCCCCTGGTCGGGCGGCCCCAAGAACAACCCCAACCACCCCGGCAACAAGAATAAGAACCCCAACGCCCCCAAGCCATAACTCTTCCAAGCGAAAACAGCCCGGCCGACTCTGATAGAGCACAGCCGGGCTGTTGGCATTTAGGACCTTATATGTGGTTAACTTTCCTGGTTCAGGCTCACGAACTCGTACATCGCTGTGCTGTTGTTGCCGTTGATGTGGCTGTAGAATGTGGCGAATCGTTGTAGTTGGATTTACAGTATCATCAGTACGCCACTGCTGCTGTCATTGGCAAATACTTTGATCTGCTCCTCTTGAGCACGTAACACTGCCTCGATTCGGCTCGTGGGGCAATTGCCAATGCGTATCCAGATAATCTTGGGTGGAAATCCTCGTAGCGTACTCAGGTCACTGAAATCGGAGTCTCGCGTGACAACTACGTAATCATTATCATGGGCTACATGCCATACTTCATCATCTGTAGCCCTATCTAAGCCAATGTTATATACATGTTCACTCTGGGGATAAAGGTCGGAGAGTTTCTGAGCGAGACGCGGTGAGAGGTTGTGGTCGAAAAGCAATTTCACGTGTGCGTGACCACCACATTGGCTTCCCGGTCAGCCGCATAACTGAGGCAGGCCAATATATCCCGCTCAGTCAGGTAAGGGAAGTCCTCTAATATCTCTTCATGGGTCATACCGGCTGCGAGGTAGGAGAGTACGTCGTATACGGTGATTCGCATCCCTCGAATCGTGGGCTTCCCCCCACGCTTGCCGGGTTCGATTGTGATAATATCCTGGTAATCTGCACTCATGTGTCATCCCTGCCTCGATCACGTTGATGGTTCTATTATAGCACTGCCGGTGTCGGACCCTGCATGGTGCTGCCCAGTCCACCTGTGGCCCATTCTTGTGCAACCCACGGCCCATCTCTTGCTCATACCCCCACAAACACCTAGAAAACCCACCCTATGCCCCGCAAGCCCAAGCAAACCGCACAGCCTGAAGCACAACCCGGCAACCTCACCCCGGACGCCCAACACCTCGTAGAGGAGTTTCGCGGGCGCTACCCCTTCCCCCTCGACCCGTTCCAGGAGGAGGCTATCGCGCACCTCGCGGTGGGGGAGAGCGTCATGGTGGCCGCCCCCACCGGCACCGGCAAGACCGTCGTGGCCGAGTTCGGCATCTTCCGCGCCGCGCGCCAGGGCTTCAAGGTGATGTACACTACCCCCATCAAGGCCCTCTCCAACCAGAAGTTCCGCGACCTCCGCGAGCAGTACGGCGATGCCGTGGGCCTGCTCACCGGCGACGTGATTGAGAACCGCGAAGGCTCCATCATCGTCATGACCACCGAGGTGCTGCGCAACATGCTCCTCCAGACGCCTTCGGAGCTATGGGGCGTCGGCTGCATCATCTTCGACGAGGTCCACTACCTGGCCGACCCGGAGCGCGGCACCACCTGGGAAGAGTCGATCATCATGTGCCCCAAGCACGTGCAACTGGTCTGCCTCTCAGCCACGGTGACCAATGCCCCCGAAATCGCGGACTGGATCACCCGCACCCACCAGCCGGTGCACCTGGTCACCCATCTGCAACGCGCCGTGCCTCTCTCCCTCTACTACTTCCTCGACGGCACGCTCAACATGGTCATCAACGCGCAGGGCCAGCAGGTGGTCGATTTCAACGTGGGTGGCGAGCTAAAGCGCAAGATGCAGGGCGGCCGCTACCGGGGTCCCACTCTGGAGGAAGACACCAACACCCAGCGAGAGCGCCGCGAACCCGGACCCCGCGAGATCGTGGAGGAGCTTGAGCGAGCCGACTTGCTCCCGGCCATTTACTTCCAGTTCTCCCGCAGAGACTGCGAGGCCGCCGCCGAAATCTGCTCCATGACCCGCCTCAAGGCGATGCGCGACCGCCGCACCGTGCAGCGCATCAACGAGGTGCTCGCGAGCTACCTGGAGCGTCTCACCCCCGAAGACCGCAAGCTTCAGCAGGTGGAGTTCATCACGTACCTGGCGCGGCGGGGCTTCGGCTTCCACCACGCAGGCCTGCTGCCCATCCTCAAGCAGCTTGTGGAGGAGCTTTTCAACAAGTCGCTCATGCGCGTAGTGTTCGCCACCGACACGTTAGCGCTGGGCGTGAACATGCCCGCCCGCACGGTGGTAATCGGCGGCATGAGCAAGTATGACGGCGTGTCGCGCCGCCCCCTCATCCCCAACGAGTTCCAGCAGATGTCTGGCCGTGCCGGTCGCCGTGGCATAGACGAGCAGGGCCATGTGGTGCTGCCCTATTCCCCCTGGGTGACCTTCCATGAGGCGCTGAACATCGCTACAGGCCCCCTGCGCCCGGTGGAGAGCGCCTTCACCATGCGCTACAACTCGGTGCTCAACCTGTGGGATGCGCCGAAGGGCGAGCGGGTGCTTACCGTCATGCGGGCCTCACTCCTCAACTTTCAGCAGAGCCGCCGCCTGCGCGACCTGGAGCAGGAGCTTGAGGACGAGGACACCCGCCTGGCCGAGGTGCCCGCCGGGTGCCTCATCGGCTACGACAACGGCGAGGAGCTGCTGGACGAGTACGAGCACCGGGGCCGCGAGGTGGAGGACCTGCGCCGCCGCGAGCGCAAAGCCGAGCAGAACGTGATCTATATCGAGTCGCGCCGCACCGAACTACCCTGGCGGCGACCCGAACGCGACCAGCTACGCAAAGCCTTCCGCAGTTTGCCACAAGGTGCGTTAGTACATATTGAGAACCAGGGCTGGGCGGCTTACCTGGGGAGGGGATTGGGCGGGGCAGTGATTGGGCTGTTCCTCCCTGTGAGCCGGGGAGACGATGGCGTGCAGCTTGGGGAGATTTTCGCCCTTACCGAGTACCGGACGATAGACTACCTGCACACAGTCACGGTAACGGTGGACCTGCCCTATGCCCTCACCACGCTGGCCGTGCCTCCCACCATGCCACTACAGGAGCTACTACCCGCCAAGGAGTGGGAGCAACTGCGGGAGAGCGCGGGCATGGGTCTACAGGCAGTGCCCGACATCCAGGCCTGGATCGAGGAATACAGGGCGGCGCAGGTGGAGCACATAGTGGAGGCTTCATCCAAGGCGAAGGCCAACCTGGAGGAAGCGCGGGCCGAGCTTGCTGTGGCTACTAAAGCCGAGAGGGAGCACGTCTGCCACCACTGCCCAGTGCGCAAGGAGCACCGTAGCAACCGCCGCCTCCGCGCCCGCCTCCTGCTCGACCGCGACGCCGCCGAGAAGCGCCTGTCCGAACGCCGCCATTACGAGGAGACCCGCCTTCAGAACACGCTTAAGGGTCTCACCACTGTGCTGGTGCAGTTCGCATACCTGCGCAAGGGTGAGCCAACTTACAAGGCGCGCAAGCTAGCCGACATCTTCGATACCAACACCCTGATGATCACCGAGATGGTGGAGGGCGGCTACTTCGATGGGCTGAAGCCGCAGGACCTCGCGGAAGTCTTCTCCTGGTTCGCTTACGACCGCGATATAGACTTCCTCAACCGCCTGCTCCTGCCGCGCTACCTGCTCAACCTGCGCCGCGACCTTGACAGCCTGCAAAACGCCATCTTCTCCGCCGAGCGCCGCCAGGACCTCGCCCTCACACGCGGCTACAACCCCTACTTCTACGGGGCCGCCCGCGCCTGGTGCAAAGGCACCTCCATAGCCGACCTGCTCGACCAGATGCAGATGAGCGAGGGCGACCTCGTGATGACCTTCAACAAGACCCTCGACCTCATGCGGCAGGTGCGCGACATGCTGGCCCACCAGGACCCCCACAACCCCCTGCGCGCCACGCTATCCGAGGCCGACAAGATGATGCGCCGGGGGGTGGTGGAGATGGCGGGCATGATAGGCTTCGCGCCGAGGGCCGAGGCTGAACCCGCTGACGAGGAATCTGACGACGTGGACAGCGACGGTCCGGCGGACATGGATGAGTAGGGTTTAGCGCGTCCTACGACATTCCTCCACATCTATCCCTCGACCTGCAAGCACCTGGCTAGTACTTCCCTACAGGCATTAGTACAGCTATAATGTGGCTGTACACCAGCCCACGTGTTCTTGCATGTGGCTTTAGAGGGGAAGCTTATGTCTGATTCGGTGCGGCCACTCGAAGTAGTCTACTCCTATGCACACGAGGATGAACGTCTTCGTAAGCAGCTAGAAACTCACCTCAGCATGCTGAAGAACAACGGGGTCATCACCAACTGGCATGACCGCAGTATCAGCGCGGGCACGGAGTGGGAGCAAGAAATAAATGAGCATCTGAATAGCGCGGACATAATCCTACTTCTTATCAGTGCGGATTTCCTTGCATCTCGTTACTGCTACAGTGTAGAGATGAAAAGAGCTATGGAGCGGCACGAAGCAGGCGAAGCGACAGTTATTCCCATCATCCTTCGAGAAGTCGTTTGGAAGGGTGCTCCCTTTGGGAAACTGCAAGCCTTACCTACTGATAGCAAGCCAGTAACCAGGTGGTCAAACAGGGACAGAGCCTTTGCAAATGTTGCCAGGGGTATAAAGGAAGCAGCCGAGAGGCTACGGCACAAAGCATCTACTTCCGGCACTACAGCGCCCTCAAGCACACCAACGATCCTACCCCGAGTCTGGACTGTGCCACACTCACGCAATCCCAACTTCACTGGGCGCGAGGAATTGCTCCAGGACCTGCGTGAAAAGCTTACCTCCGGCCAGCATGCCGCTTTGACTCAGGCTATACATGGCCTAGGTGGTGTCGGCAAGACGCAGCTTGCTAATGAATACACGTATCGTCATGCACATGAGTATGATGCTGTGCTGTGGGTGCGAGCGGAAGAGCCTACCACGCTCGCAGCCGATTTTGCAGCCCTAGCGGGCGAATTGTGCGTATCCGAACCGGACCCCAGAGATCAGGATACCGATATTAAGGCCGTCTTACGCTGGTTGAGAGACAACACTAGATGGCTGCTCGTGTTCGATAATGCGGAGGAGGGCAGGCAAATCGTGAAGTACCTGCCTCAAGTTGGCATTGGGCATGTGCTCATTACGTCCCGCAACCCGGACTGGCGGCAATATGCTCAACCAGTAGTTGTAGAAGTGATGGAGCCGGGGGAAGCCGTTGATTTCCTGTTGAGACGCACGGGAGAGCAGGACCGAGCCACTGCAGGCAAGCTAGCAGAGGAGTTGGGTTTTCTGCCCATAGCCCTGGCACAGGCAGGTGCATACATGGAGCAGAAACGGAGATCGCTACCTGATTATCTATCATTGTTCCAGGAATACAGAGATAAAGCTTTCATCCCTGCGGACGACTACCCAGTCACCATAGCTGCTACATGGGAGCTATCATTCCATGCGGTACGCGGGCACTCACCGGCGGCCGCCGACCTGATGAACCTGTGTGCTTTCTTCGCGCCTGAGGACATTCCGTTAGACATGCTAGTAGAAGGGGCTGAGCACTTGCCGGATAGCCTCAAGAATGCTGTATCGAAACCTCTTGAGTTGGATAACATAGTTGGAGAATTAGGTAAGTATTCACTGGTTGAGGTAGACAAAGACAGACGCACCATCTCAATCCACCGCCTGGTACAAGCTGTAGTGCGTGACAACCTGTTATCTGAGGAGAGGGGGATGTGGGTAGAGTCTGCCTTACGAGTAGTGCAATCCGGCTTCAGATATGAGCAACACAATATGAGTACATGGCCTATTGCGGCTACGGTGTTGCCCCACGCATTAGCCGTGCTGACATCATTTGACTTAGCAGAGCCTACTTCAAAGGAAGTTGGTATGCTATCGTCGCATCTCTTGAATGACGTAGGTGTATATCTGCGAAATAGAGCACAGTACAAAGCTGCAAGAGACCACCTTTCGAGATCACTAACCATTGCTGAGACAGTGTATGGTCCGGACCACCCGACTGTGGCTACAAGGTTGAGCAACTTGGGCGACGTACTGCTAGTTCTTGGAGACTTGCCAGGGGCACGCTCCCATGTAGAGAGAGCACTTGCCATTGATGAAGCTGTGTATGGTCCTGACCACCAGATTGTGGCTATAAGGTTGAGTATACTAAGCTTGGTACTCCAAGAACTTGGAGACTTGCCAGGGGCACGCTTCCATGTAGAGAGAGCACTAACCATTGCTGAGGCAGTGTATGGTCCGGACCACCCGATTGTGGCTACATGGTTGAGCAACTTAGGCACGGTACTCCAAGAGCTTGGGGACTTTCAAGGGGCACGTTCTAACTTAGAGAGAGCACTTGTCATTGGCGAAGCAGTGTATGGTCCGGACCACCCGACTGTGGCTACAAGGTTGAGCAACTTGGGCACGGTACTCAAGGAACTTGGAGACCTGCAAGGGGCACGTTCTAACTACGAGAGAGCACTTGCCAACGGTGAGGCTGTATATGGCCTCACCCACCCAACGGTAGCAATCATGTTGAACAACTTGGGCACGGTACTCCAAGAGCTTGGAGACCTGCAAGAGGCACGTTCTAACTACGAGAGAGCACTTGCCATTGACAAAGTAGTGTATGGTCCGGACCATCCGACTGTGGCTACAAGGTTGAACAACCTTGGCCGTTTATCCTTAGAACAGGATAACCTCGATCTAGCACAGGAATACCTGGAAACGTCCAACAAGATACTGAGAAAATACCTCGGCCCAAAGCACCCAAAGACAGTGAGTACTCAGAAGGCGTTGGAAGTAATCGCAACGTTACTGGAAAGCAGGCGTAAATAGGTGAGTCCCACCCTGATCGTTGTCATGGCTCATTTACTTGTCGGCACCCACAAAAAGAGAGTGCGCGTAATCGAGCACTCCCTCACAACAACGTAACCATCTTCCCCTTCTCCCTAAACCCTGTTCCTAACCTCGTTCGTAACCGCCACTATCCGCACGAACTGCTCCGCGTCCAGCGAGGCCCCGCCCACCAGCGCGCCGTCTATCTCCGGCATCGACACGAACTCCCCAATGTTGTTGGCGTTGACGCTGCCTCCGTACAGGATGCGGGTGTCGTCCGCGATTTCGTCGCCGTGCATGGTGCGCACCTTCTCGCGTATCTGGCTTATCACCTTGCTGGCGATCTCCGGGGTGGCCGCCCGGCCCGTGCCTATGGCCCATACCGGCTCGTAGGCGATTACCACCTGCTGTATGTCTACTCCGCCGAGCGCCATGCCCACCTGCCTGCTTACCGTATGCCAGGTGTCGCCCGCCTCGTACTCCGCCAGGCTCTCGCCCACGCACACTATGGGCCGCAGGTCGTGCCGCAGGGCCGCTATCACTTTGCGTTGCACGTCCTCGTCGGTCTCGTGAAAGTACTGGCGGCGCTCCGAGTGCCCCAGGATGACGTAGTCGCACCTGTTCTGTAGCATCAGCGGCGAAATCTCGCCCGTGAAAGCCCCACGCTCCTCCCAGTGCATGTTCTGCGCGCCCAGGTAGAGGCTCGTGCCGTCGAACAGGTCCGCGAAGGTCTCTATCGAGACGAACGGGGGGCAGATAACTATGTCAATGTCGGAAAAGGCGTCAAGGTCTTCCAGCATCGAGTCCATCAACTCGAACGCGCTGTCCGGGTCGGTGTTCATCTTCCAGTTCCCGGCTATCATCGGCCTTCTCATACGCTTCTTCCTCGTCGTAGTAGGTATCTTCCTCGTACGCAGGCTGCCGCCGCGACTGCCGCAACTGGTCAATCGAGAAGACGCTGGGTACGAGCATCAGGTGAATTGACATAAGTAACAAGACCAGGTCGCGCCCGATGGTCATCAGGTCGGCCTTCTCGTTGGTGAGGAACGTGCCCACCGGACCCATCGCGCCGATGATGGCTCGCGCCGCCGGGGTGGTGGAAGCGTCCGCGCTCATTGGCCCGCCGAAGCACCCGCAGTTGATGTCCAGCCCTCGCACCCACGCCTGCGTCACCGCGATGGTGAACACCACCATAAGCGCCGCCGTTATCCCAGCAGAGAAGCGGGTGAATAGGCCCATGAGCAGCCATATGCCCACGCCCAGTTCGATAGGCGGCAGCACGTTAGCCATGAAGTCTACCAGGAAAGGCGGCAGGCCCATCTCGTAAGCCCGGATGCTCTCGGCCATAGCGAACGGCAGGCCCAACTTAGCCAGTCCCGCCAGCGCGAAGATCACCCCCAGCACCAGCCGCGACACGAGCGTGAGGTATCGCAACGTTCGAAATGTGGTGCTTTCAGTCTTGAGTTGCGTCCCGTCTTCCACTGTTTTCCGCCTTCCTAAAGCTAAGAGTGCTGAATCAGCCGTAGCAGGCTAACTCAACACTCATAACTCACAACTCATAACTTACTGAAGGACGCTGTTGATCTCGTTGCTGAGGCGCTCGACCGTGAGCGGATTGCCCTGCTCGCTCAGCACGAACTTGGCGATCTTGCCTTCCTTGTCCACTATGTACACAGTGGGGTAGTAGTAGACCTGATAAGCCTGGGCGGAGGCAACCGACTGGTCGAACAGCATCGGGTGGGTCACGCCGAACTGGTCGCGGAACCAGGTCATGTCGGTCATGCTGATGGGGCCGTTGCGGTCCTTGTTCTCGGTCGTCGCGCTTACCGCTAGCACCTGTACGTCCTGCCCCTGGAAGTTCTGGGCGACCTGGTTGAATATGGGCGCGTCTGCCTGGCAGTGGGGGCACCAGGGAGCCATGAACTCAAGCAGCACCACCTTGCCCCTGTAGTCGCTCAGCTTGTAGGTGTTCCCATCAACGCCGGGCAGTGTGAAGTCGGGTGCGGGGGTGCCCTCTGCCAGCTTGGGCGGGTTGGCCGGGTCAACCTGGCCGGGATTTTGCTGCTGCGTGCCGGTGCCGGTCGTGAGGGTAGGTGACGTGTTCTGGCCGGCCAGCACCCAGAATATCACGCCCACCACGACTGCCACGCCGAGCACCAGCAGGCCGATGTCGAGCGGCTTGAGTCCGATGGATTGCTGCTTCGTCGGCTGCCTGCGTGCGGTGCCGTTCGCGTTGCGGCCCTGGGAGCCAGTGGAGCCGGTGCGTGCGGGGGGCTTCGGCACGGTCCCTCCCGGACGGTTGGAGGTCGCTTGCTTGGTGTTCGCGCCCGCTCCTGTGGGCCGGGTAGGGCTCCCGGTGGAGTTGCCAGTGGGGCGAGTCGGCGTGCCGGTGGGACGTGGGTTAGCTTCTTTATTCATGAATGATATGAGCCTCTCCTATATTCGCTTGACAATGCATTGTGAGGGCGTACCATGACGCCCTCACAATTATAACCGATTGGGGTTACATTTCAGAAACACGGGCTTGTTACGCATCTCGCAGGGCCGCCACACCGGGCAGCATCTGCCCCTCCAGGAACTCCAGCGATGCGCCGCCCCCCGTCGATACGTGCGTAATGCAGTCGGCCAACCCCATCTGCTCGATGGCCGCCACCGAGTCGCCGCCGCCCACTATGCTGGTAGCGCCTTCACGGGTGGCGTCGCACACAGCCTGCGCCACCGCCAGCGTGCCCGCCGCGAAGGCCGGGATCTCGAACACGCCCATCGGCCCGTTCCACACGACGGTCCTGGCCTCACGTATGACCGTAGCGTACTCGGCCGCCGTCTTCGGCCCGATGTCGAGGATGCGCCAGCCTTGCTGGTCGATGTCCGGGGGCAGGTCGTGCAGGTCCACCGTGCTCGGCATAGCGGTGACGCTCATCTCGCTGGCGATTACCGCGTCCCTGGGCAGCATCAGGCGCACGTTTTGCAGGTTGGCCCGCCCGTTCAGCGCCTCGGCGTCCCGCACGCGGTCGTTCTCCACCAGCGACTGCCCGATGGGTATGCCTACTGCCTTCAGGAAGGTGTTAGCCATGCCCCCGCCGATTACCAGCACGTCTACCTTGTTCAGCAGGTTGCCAATCACCCCCATCTTGTCCGACACCTTGGCCCCGCCCAGGATCGCCACGAAGGGTCGCTCCGGGTCCTCCAGCGCCTTGCCCATGATGCTTATCTCGCGCTCCATCAGCAAGCCCGAATATGCGGGCAGAAGGTGGGCCACTCCCTCGGTGGAGGCGTGGGCGCGGTGGGCCGAGCCGAAGGCATCGTTCACGTACAGGTCGGCCAAGCTGGCAAGCTGCCCCGCGAAGTCGGCATCGTTGGCCTCCTCTTCCTTGTGGAAGCGCACGTTCTCAAGCAGCAACACTTCCCCCGGTTGCAGGTGGCGCGCCGCCTGCTTCACCTCGTCGCCCACGCAATCCCCGGCGAACCTTACCGTGGCGCTACTGCCCAAAAGCTCTTGCAGCCTGGCCGCCGGGGGCGCGAGACTGAGCTTCGGGTCGGGACCCTCTTTGGGCCTGCCCAGGTGCGACATCAGAATCACCGCCGCCCCGTTCTCCAGCAAATACCGGATTGTCGGCAGCGAAGCCTCAATGCGCGTGTCGTCCGTGATCTGCCCACCCGCGTCCAGGGGCACGTTGAAGTCCACGCGGACCAGCACCTTCTTACCCGCGACGTCGGCATTGCGGACCGTCAGCTTAGCCATGCCAAAACCTCAGCTTTCCGTCAAAAATAGTTAGTGGTTAGTAGCTCTTTACTAACCACTAACCACTGACCACTAACCACTAACCCCTAGCCGTTCTTCTCCGCCATGAACTGCGTGAGGTCTGCCACCCGGCAGGCGTACCCCCACTCGTTATCGTACCAGGCGATCACCTTCACCAGGTTCTCCCCAATCACCATCGTGCTCAGGCCGTCCACTATCGATGAGTGCGGGTCGCCCTTGAAGTCCATGCTGACCAGCGGGTCCTCCGTGTAGTCGAGGATGTCCACCAGCTCGTTCTCGCTCGCCTCGATCAGCGCGCCATTGATCTCTTGTGCGGTGGCATTGCGCTCGATCTGGGCCACGAAGTCGATGATAGAGACGGTGGGCGTCGGCACGCGCAGCGCGAAGCCGTCGAACTTGCCCTTCAGCTCCGGGATTACCAGCGACACCGCCTTGGCGGCACCCGTGGTGGTCGGGATGATGTTCATCGCGGCGGCGCGGGCGCGGCGCAGGTCCTTGTGCGGGTAGTCTAGGATCACCTGGTCGTTGGTGTACGAGTGCACCGTGGTCACCAGGCCCTTGACGATGCCGAACCTCTCCAGGATCACCTTGGCGACGGGCGCGAGGCAGTTCGTGGTGCACGAGGCATTGGAGACGATGTTGTGCTCGCGCGGGTCGTAGCGGTCGTGGTTCACACCCATGACGATGGTGAGGTCCTCACCCTTTGCAGGCGCGGTGATGATCACCTTCTTGGCCCCGCCCGTTATGTGCGCCCGCGCCCTCTCCGCGTCTGTGAATACGCCAGTGGACTCGATGACAATCTCGGCACCAATATCGCCCCAGGGCAGCTTGGCCGGGTCGCGCTCCGCGAACGCCCTGATCTCTTCACCGTCTACGATGATCGTGTCCTCGGTGGCGGAGACGTCGGCGTCGAGGGGGCCGTAGTTGCTGTCGTATTGCAGCAGGTGGGCCAGGGTGTGGTTGTCGGTCAGGTCGTTGACGGCCACCACCTGTATGTCGTCGGGATAGTAGTCCCGCAACGCCTTGAAGACCTGCCGCCCAATACGCCCGAAACCGTTAATACCGACTTTCATGACCATTGCGCTATCCTCCTTGATTCTGAAACGTGAAACGTGAAACGTGATGACACTTGTGAAACCTGGTTCGTGATTTGCGGACTAGTTCGTTAAGCCGCATCACGTTTCACGTTTCAACCCCGGTCTCTAACTTCTCCGTCTCTCTAATCTCCGCATGTCCTGTGCCGTTGCGTGAAGGCGTGCTCGCGCGGTCGCGGTTGCGCACCCGGCCAGGCGCGCCCCTGCCGCCCCGGTTCTCGTACAGGCGCATGACGGCGTCGGCCAGCTTGTGCGGGTCGTGCCGCAGGGGGTTATCCTCGCGCACCACGTCGGCGGGCACGAACTCAAGGTTGGGGAAGCGGGCGGCGGCCTCCACGTCCAGCGTGACGGGCGTGACACCCCACTCCGGCTGTATCTGGTCCTGCACGGCCTGGTTGGCGTTGTAAATGACGTAATCGAACAGCCCCGGCCCGATATGGTTGTGCAGCGACCGCACGTGCTCCACCACCCCGTAGCCGTCCGTCTCGCCCGGCTGGGTGGCGACGTTGCACACGTACACTTTCACCGCCGTCTTGTTGTTCTTGACCGCCTTGGCTATATCTTCCACCAGCAGCGGGGGCATGATGCTGGTATAGAGGGAACCCGGCCCCAGCACTATCAACTCGGCACCCAGTATCTCGGCAATGGCTTCGGGGTAGCCGGGCGCGTGGGCGGGCTGCATAAATATCCGCTTGATGGGCGACGGGGCGCGCGGTATGACCGACTCGCCCTGCACCACCTGCCCGTTCTGCAACTCGGCGTAAAGCTCTATGTTGGTGAGGGAGGAGGGCAGCACCTTGCCGCGCACGTTGAGCACCTGGGAGCACTCGCGTATAGCCTGCTCGAAGTTGCCCGTGATCTCGTTCATGGCGACCAGGAAGATGTTGCCGAACGAATGGCCCTCAAGTTCGCCCGGCCCCGTGAAGCGGTGCTGGAAAAGCTCGGAAAGCAGCGGCTCCGACTCGGAGAGTGCCACCAGGTTGTTGCGGAAGTCGCCCGGAGGGAGTACGCCCATGTCGCGCCGCAGTCTGCCCGATGAGCCGCCGTCGTCCACCACGTTCACGACCGCCGCGATGTTGTCGGTGACCCCCTTTAGGCCGCGCAGCAGGGTAGGCATGCCGGTGCCACCCCCGACGGCGACGATGCGCGGACCTTCGGCTCGCCTGGCAGCCCTGAGTGGCGCGAGCACCGGCACTTCATACTGCCTGCCCCTGGTGGCGGCGCGCTCGGCGGCTCGGTACATACCCCTGGCTCCCAGGAGTCCCAGGGCGACGCCGATGAGGCCCACCAGGATTTCGCGCCACGGGTGCGGGATGAACTGCAAGGTAATCACGTACATGACCGGGGTGCCACTCTGGGGCAGCACGTAGGCGCGATAGAGGTTGGTCACGCCCATCGCGAGCGCCAGGCCCACTATCGCTACTCCCACGGCGAGCACCAGCGCCCATCGCCGGAAACCGTAGCCGCTGGGGAGCCACCGCTCCATATTGCTCATTCCACCCACATTTGCCATGCTCTCGCTATTCTCCCCGCTGGTAAATCAGGACATTATAACCGAATTTGGAAATTGGAATTTCGAATTGCGAATTTGCCGGATACCTAACTAAATTCGCAATTCGAAATTCCAATTTCCAAATTCTTACAACGGCGGCGCGCTAACAGCCCTGACGTATACGGCTATTTCTTCGGCGGCCAGGCCGTCGGCGTTCCAGGCCGGTAGATAGTTGAGCTTGACCCCTTGCTCGGCGGCTGGCGGCTGGACCTGTGCGGGGATGTCGAACAGCGTGGTGATGCCGTCGGCCACGAACGCGGAGGGTAGCACATAGACGGTCTTGCAGCCCGCCTCGACCAACGTTTGCAGGGCCTCGGCGCAGTTGGGCGAACGACGCACCCAGCCTATGACTACGCGGTTCTCCCCGAAGCCCACCCGAAGCAGGGCCTGGCGTACC
>DASVVE010000025.1:0-77796 GCA_036386675.1 Chloroflexia bacterium
ACCAGGGCAGGCCCCCGTGCCTGCCCTGGTGGCCGCCTCGTGACGGGATGGGTTCTTTGAATGCCTTCTCTCATGGAAATTAGGGAGCCTGCACCTGCGCGGCAATGAGGCTGCCGTAGAGCCGGGCGCCGGCGGGTTGCAGGTGTATACCGTCCTTGGAGAAGAGCGCGGGCTGCCCTGTGGTGGCGGCACGCCAGTCGATCATCACCGTGTTGGGGTAGCGCTGCACACCTTCCGCGATAACCTTGTTGTTGTTGGCTTCCCACTGTCGCGGCACCTTCAGATTGACGAATATCACCCTGCGCACGTCCGTCAGCAGCGCCATCATCTGGTCGAACTGCTTGGCGGTGAAGGTGCCGTTGGTGCCCATGTGGATCACTACCACGTCGCCCAGCTTACCGGCGTCGCGCTTGGCCCGTACCAGGTTAATAGCCTGCGACACCTGCCGGCTCTTTACCGCGTCCACCTCGGTAGGCGCGATGCTACCCAGCACGCGCACCAACTCCTTGGCCGCGCCCAGCATAACGGAGTCGCCTATCGCGGTAATCTTGATGGGTGCAGGTCCGGTGGGTTGCAGGGGCACAGGCGCGACGGTGGGCGTATCTACGGGTACGTCCGTTGGCTTGGCGGTGGGTTCGCTCTTGGATGCATTCGCGGTCGGCGGGGCAGGTTTATTGCCGGCGGCGGGCGTGGGAGGCACGGGCTTCGGCGTGGAAGGGGGAGCAGGGGGTGCGGGCTGCCCAACGGGAGGCGCTTCTACCACGGGCACGTTGGCCGGGTCGATGTTGAGCGTCAGGGCCGCCGCGAAGGCCCAGCCCTCTACGCCGTCGGCGGTCCGCACCACGTACGAGCCGTTGCCCCTCAGCTTGCCGAGCAGCATGAGACCTTCCCCACGCGCCAGCACCTTGATGACCGGGTAGACCTTGCCCGGCCCGGTCCTCAGGTTGACGCCTGTGTTCGTGACGGCATCGGGGGCGCGCACGGTCGCCGTGGCTGTTGCGCTAGCCGTTGCGCTCGCGGTGAAGGTAGGTTCTGACGTGGGGAGAGGCGTTGCGGTGGATTCGGCGTAAGTGGTGGCTTCTGCGGTCTGGCCTGTCGCTGGCCCTGGTTGCGGCGTGGGGTCCTCGTTCAAGCCGTACTCGCTCGGCGCTCCGTTCAACCCACTGTCGGGAGGAAGGTCCTCGGAGCTGAAGATTTCTACGGAGTCACCCGACAGGTATGAGGGTGGGGCCGGAGGCTGGGCGTTCACTACCGAGACACAGATGACTACGCAAGCTAGGAAACCTACCGCGGTGGCACTCCGCCGGGCCGCCAGGTCCCACCATGTCACGCCCGGCCTCGCTCTCAGCGCCCGCCAGGCTCCTGCCAGGCCGCCGGTGCGTATCGGCGTCTCGACATAGCGGTATGACAGTTCCGCCAGTACCAGGCTGGCGGCTACGCGCAGGATGAAGAGGGGCGGCCCGTCGAAAGGCACGTCAAGCTCAGGCCGCGTGACCATGAACACGGGCCAGTGCCACAGGTAAATGCCGTAGGACCGCAGCCCCACCCAGCGTATTGGCGCTAATCCTAGCAGGCGAGGAACCAGGCGGGCTTTGGGGTGTACGGTGGCGGCTATGGCGGTGACCGTGACAAGCCCAAGCGCGGCGAAACCGCCCTGGTAAAGGAGCGGCTGGAACTCGTCCAGGTACAGGAAGAAGCACACAATACCGGCGAGCGCTGCCACTCCCACCAGATCAACCAGAAGCGACCTAGCCCATGCCCACCGTGCGGGTTGCGCGGTTGAGCGGTGTTGCCAGGGTGCCCACACAAAGGCGAGCGCTACGCCCATCAGCAGACCCGCTGCCCTGGTGTCGGTGCCGTAGTAGATGCGCGAGGGGTCTACGTCGGGCTGGTAGAGCAGGGCCATCAGCACGAAGGAGGCTACAGCCCCCGCTAGCGCGACTAACAGGACTACACCCCGCCGCAGGAAGCGCATGCCCGCGACGAACAGCAGGGGCCACAACAAGTAGAACTGCTCTTCGACCGCCAGCGACCAGAGGTGTTGCAGCAGCGAGGGCCTGCCCATAACCTCGAAGTAAGACTGCTGGTTGAATATGAGGTACCAGTTGGTTACGTACCCGGTTGCCGCCAGCACGTCGCCCCGCAGCCCCGCTACCTCTTCCGGTAGGAATAGCACGCAGAAGGCTAGTGTTACGGCTGTAACCAGGAAAAGGGCGGGTAGGAGCCTGCGCGCGCGCCTGAGCCAGAACGCCGGGAGGTTTACACTGCCGTGTCGTTGCCACTCCGACAGCAGCAACGAGGTAATCAGATAGCCGCTTATGACGAAGAAGACCTCCACGCCCAGGAAGCCACCAGGCAGCCAGAGCATACCGGCATGGTAGAGCAATACCGCTGTCACGGCGATGGCGCGCAGCCCATCGAGGCCCGGAAGGTAAGGCAGCCGCCAACCCCCGGCCGCAGGCTCTCCGCTCTGCTCCCCGCGACCTTCTATTTGCGTGGCCGGTATACTACTCGACATTCGTCCTTCCGTGCGCCCAGGTGCCGGGTCATAGACCGGGGATAACGTAGTTTAACATAAGAATGTGTCTAATCCTCTCGTAGATTACAGCACAAACTGAGGGTGTGCAATTAGACTCTTGGCCTAAGCTACCCTAGTCATTTGTGCCTAGCTGTGGGAGCATGCGGAATTGCTCTTGACGTACAGCACAGCCAGGCACCGAAGCATACTACAACGCAGAACTACAGCGGACGAGCATATTATACCCGGTGTGCAGTCCTTTTGATATGATTTGAGATACTTAGCCGATACAGAAGACCCTTCAACCGCAATATTCAGCCGCAATAGACACTTCTAGACGTGTGATATAGATAATACTGTGACTTTTTGTTCCATTAATTGGTTAATTGGCTAATTTCGAAGTTTGTTTATATAGTATCCGGACACAGTTTTTGAGTTTGTCTACTACTTCAGGACCGTTGGCCTCCAGCATTGGCGGGCTGCTATCCCTTGGCCCCACTTATGCTGAATACACCTGTGTCGCAAGCATTGCTGCCCTGCACGGACGGCTATCTACCATGGGCAAATACACGAGGCCTGCGACGACCTAGAAGGAGATATCATGTCGGAACTTTCGCCGCAACTGATAGATGCGATTGTGGGCGGCTACAACGGAGACCCTTTCGCAGTTCTGGGTCCGCACCGCACTACCAGGGACGCCAAGGAGACCACCGCCGTACGCGTCTACTTGCCCTGGGCGCAGGCGGTGCAGGTGGTCAAGCACAAGGGCGAGACCTATGAAGCCTCACGCTTACACCTGTCGGGCTTCTTTGAAGCTATCATACCGGGCGACGAGCATTTCGGCTACACGTTGCGCGCTACCGACGACGCCGGCTCTACAGTAGACTTGCATGACCCCTATTCGTTTGGCCCCTGCCTCAGCGACTTCGACCTGCACCTCATACGAGAGGGCAACCACTTCCGCACCTATGAGAAGCTGGGTGCTCATGTGTTGGAGGTCAACGGCGTGCGCGGCGTGCATTTCGCCGTGTGGGCACCCAACGCACAGCGCGTGAGTGTGGTGGGTGACTTCAACCGCTGGGACGCCAGCATCTACCCCATGCGACAGCACCCAGGCTTCGGTATCTGGGAGATCTTCATCCCCGGCCTGGTGGAGGGTGAGGCGTACAAGTACCATATCAGGTCGCTCCACAATAACTACGAGGTGGAGAAGGCCGATCCCTACGGCTTCTACGCTGAGCAGCGCCCGCGCACCGCCTCCAGGGTGTTTGACCTCAGCGGCTACGAATGGGGCGACGGCGAGTGGATGCAGGACCGCAGCAAGTACAATGGGCTTGATGCTCCTATCTCGATCTACGAGGTGCACCTGGGCGGCTGGCGGCGTAAGGTGCAGGAGGAGAACCGGGTATTCAGCTACAGGGAGTTAGCCCACGAGCTGGTCGACTACGTCAAGATGCTGGGCTACACCCACATTGAGCTGATGCCCCTCTCCGAGCACCCGTACGACGGCTCCTGGGGCTACCAGACGATAGGCTACTACGCCGTCACCAGTCGCTACGGCACCCCCAAGGACTTCATGTACCTTGTGGACGTGTGCCACCAGAACGGTATAGGGGTGTTCATCGACTGGGTGCCCGCCCACTTCCCCAAGGACGTGCATGGCCTCAACTACTTCGACGGCACCCACCTGTACGAGCACGCCGACCCACGCATAGGCGAGCACCCCGACTGGGGCACTCTGGTGTTCAACTTCGGCCGCAACGAGGTGCGCAACTTCTTGCTATCGAACGCTCTCTTCTGGCTCGACAAGTACCACATCGACGGCTTGCGGGTGGACGCGGTGGCCTCGATGCTCTACCTCGACTACTCGCGGCAGCCCGGACAGTGGGTGCCCAACAGGTTCGGCGGCCGGGAGAACCTGGAGGCGGTAGACTTCCTCAAGCGGTTCAACGAGCTTGTGCACCTGGAGTACCCCAGCGCGCTGACGATGGCCGAGGAGTCGACCGCCTGGCCTATGGTAACCAAACCAACGTTCCTGGGCGGCCTCGGCTTCGACATGAAGTGGAACATGGGCTGGATGAACGACATGCTCAAGTACATGGAACAAGACCCCGTGTACCGCCGTTACCACCACAACCTCATCACCTTCTCGCTCATGTACGCCTTCAACGAGCAGTTCCTCTTGCCCCTCTCGCACGACGAGGTGGTGCACCTGAAGAAGTCGCTGCTGGGCAAGATGCCCGGCGACGAGTGGCGGAAGTTCGCCAACCTGCGCGCCCTGTTCGGCTACATGTTCACCCACCCCGGCAAGAAGCTGCTGTTCATGGGCGGCGAGTTCGGCCAGCGCACCGAGTTCAACGAGCAGCGCAGCCTCGACTGGCACGAGCTGAGCAACGAGCCAAACGGCAGGCTGCTCGTGTTCATGCGCGACCTGCTGCACGCCTACAGGAACCAGCCCGCCCTGTACGAGGTGGACTTCAGTTGGGAAGGCTTCCAGTGGCTCATAGCCAATGACAGCGACAACAGCATCATCGCCTTCGCTCGTAAGGCCAAGGACCCCGACGACATGGTGGTAGTGGTGTGCAACTTCACGCCACTGCCCCGCTACAACTACCGGCTGCCGGTGCCCCGCAACGGCTACTACCGGGAGATACTCAACAGCGACTCGTCAGCGTACTGGGGCAGCAACGTGGGCAACGCGGGCGGCCTTGAGACGGTGCCTGACCCCTGGTCTGAGGGTGACTGTGCGCTTTACCTGACTGTGCCGCCCCTTTCCGTGCTGCTCCTAAAGCCCGACCCCTTGCCCGCAACCGAGCCGGTGGAGGCGGCACAAGCATGGGAAGCGGCTACGGAGGCAGAGTCCCCTCAGGCCATAGCCCCAACACCTGAGACCGCCAACGCCGCGTTCGAGCCTACCCTCCGAGACCTCAACCTCGAAATAGGGCACGCGGAGCAGCGCAAGGACGTTGACTACCTGGCTGGGGTGCTCTCCGACGACCTCACCTACGTGGACGCACAGGGCAAGACCTTTGGCAAGCCGGAGTACCTGGCCTCCATCGCCACTCCCTCGCACAAGCTGGAAAGCGTGGCCTCGGAAGTAATCGGGGTGAACGTCACGGGTGATACCGCCGACGTGGTGCTTGAGGTGACGGTGCAGGGGAAGCAGGGCAGGAAATCGCTGAAGGGAACTTTTCGCCACGCACGTACTTTCGTTCGCCGCCAGGGCAGTTGGCAGGTCGCCAACTGGGTAATCACGAAGATCGCCGCACAGTGAGATGGTTGGACGCGATGTGAGAGTCCAATAGTTCGAGGAGGACGAGTGCGAAAGCCGGTCCTCCTCGGACTCTTATGGCTAAAGAGGGTTAACGAAACGTGTAGGGCCAAGCACGCGGGCCTGCCTCTACCCATACTTGTTCTCTATTACATGGTCAAAGCTTAACGTTCTTCATCTGCCGGAGCAGCATCCATCGCCCGGCGCAAACCTATGAAGGTGTAAGCGGCACCGGCAATGCGAGACAGCAGCCGGGACATGGCCGCTCCCCAACCGCCGAGGGCCGGTATCATCAACAGCCCGGCTACTACGATAGTAGCCACCCTTAGCCACTCGGCCACTCCCAGCACCTGCGGCTTATCTAGCGGCAGCGCCAGCAGGAACAGCGAACTGGTCGCGAGGTCGAACAGCACTATGCTCAACAGCAGCATGAACAGCCCGGCGGACGCGCGGTAGCTTTCACCATAAAGTAGCTCAATCAGCGGCTGGGCCGCAAATACCGCCGTTCCCAGCATGGTCGCAAGTGCGAGCGAACCGCCCAACACGCGGCGCGAGTAGCTTCGGATGTCGTCATGCCCTCGGAGGCGGTTGGCCCTTGGGAGCATCACCAGGATCAAGCTCTGGTTGAGCGTATCAAGCCTCATAGCGAGGCCCAACGCGACCGAGTATATTCCTACCGTCTCCGGCGTGGAGAGCCGCCCCAGCAGCAGCACGTCGGCCTGTGCAGCCACTATCGCGCCCAGCGTGGCAAGCCCCATCCACTTGCCGAAGCCCACCATGCGCCATGCCAGCCCGCCCCGCTGTAACAACCCTCGAATCGTGCGCAAACTCCCGCGGGGAAGTCGCCAGGGCAGCCAGTCGCGCGGCAGAAGGAACCATGCCGGGAGGCTGCTGGCAAGGGGCACGAGTACGTTCCAGGCGACCAGGGTGCCGAGGTCCAACCGCCCCGCCGCCAGCAGCCCCAGGATGCCACCCACCGTTATCGCTGCGTTCAACACGCCCGCTACCCCGAGCCGTCCGAACAAGCCTAGCCCCAGCAGGACGGTGACCGGATAGCTGCTGATTGACAGGCTGAGGAGCGTCAGGAACGCCAGTTGCAGGTAGGGCGTCAGGTCGGCATGCCCCAGTACGAGCGCGGCAAGGGGCGCTGAGAGCACCAGGCCGAACACCATCACTAAGAGGCCGAGCAGGGGGCGCAGCACAAGGTACACTCGGGCGGCCTCATATTCGGAGCCGCTCTCTCGCTCCCTGGCGACGTACTTGATGGCGGCCTGTGTGAGTCCCATGTCCGCCAGGGTGCCGCAAATCATCACGGTAGCCATGACTATGCCGAACCTGCCGAAATCGGTGGGTCCGAGGGCGCGGGCCGAAGCCACATTGCCTGCCAGCCCTAGCAGCAGTTGCACCCCACGCCCGCCGGCCGTGACTGCCAGGTCTGTTGCGGCCCGGCTGCGCGCCAGCGCTCTCAGGTCCGGCAGCCCAGGTATGTTAGCCACCCGTCCGGGGCCTTCTATCTGACTGTTCGTCGGGCGATGCCATTCCCTCAGTTGGCTGCCTCTCCGCCGTGGGTGCCAGAGCCCGGAGCCAGGCAGAGGGCGCGCGCCGGTCTAGGGGCTTTAGCCGTGACATCGCCCACAGGTGTCGCCGGGCAGAGGTTCTTTCACCAATTCCAAGATAAAGGCGCGCCAGCTTATAGTGCACGTTCGCCATACCTCGTTTCGCGCGTGCTCTCGCCTGGTTGGTGAGGCCGGGATTGGCCGCCAGGAAGCCACTGACTATCCGCAGGTAGTCGAGCATCGGCGTTTCTCGCCCGGCCAGCGTGGTGCGGCCCGCGTGCTCTCTCACCAGCACCAGAGGCTCGGGTACGTAGCTGGCTTTGTAGCGGGATGCGAGCCTCAGCGTTAGCTCGTAGTCTTCATTCATACGCAGGTCCCGGAAGCCACCCACCCGCTCGAACGCCTCCCGTTTCAGCATGAGCGTGCTACCCCCCGCGACAGGCTCCTCCAGCACGTCGCCCAGGATGTAGCCGTTCCACCTGGCCGTGAGGGGCAGGCACGGAGGGTCAATCAGGCCCCCTTCATCGAAGCGATAGGCATTGCAGAAGGCGAAGCCGGCACCCGGCGTGCGCGCCCACTCCACCAGTTGCCTCTCAATGCGAGTGGGCTGCCAGAGGTCGTCCGAATCGAGGAAGGTGACCAGCGGGCTTATGCTGGCCGCTACACCAGCGTTGCGCAGGGGGCCACGGCGGTTGGAGTGCTGCAACTGGAGGAGTGTGACGGTGGGGGCTGCGCCTTCAAATTCGCGCACCACATCCGCCGTCTCGTCTGTGGAGCCGTCGTCCACCACCACTACCTCGGCAGGCATGACCGTTTGCGACATCACGCTCCGGAGGGTCTCGCGCAACATTGCTGCTCGATTGTACGTCGGGATCACGACCGCTACAGTGGGCGCTCTGTTCATTCCATAGCCCGCTCTTGTACGAGTCGCTTCAGTCGCCGCCGCTCGTTCAATCCTACCAGCCATGCCAGGCCGTCACCGAAGGGGCGGAGGCGTATGCTTCTGTACTTGCCACTCTCTACGCTGAACCTCATTAGTCTGGAATAGCTTTCTGACGCCAGCTCCCAGAAGACCTCCACCGGCTCAGTCGTGCGGTACAGACTCCGCAGGTACTTAGCATGCCTGGGCACCCAGCCGAACGAGCCTTGTTGCGTCTCGTACTGAGCTAGCGCCCGTGCCTTCTTCTCGGCGGCCCAGCTTCCCACCTCCACAGCTACATCAGCGAGGACCGGGGTAAGGGGCACCTGTAGCTCGTATATCCTGATCTTGGGGTGAGTTACGTATCTGAGCGCGTGCAAAGTACGGGCTAGCACCTGCGCCACCTTTACGTGCTCAGGGTGGAAATCGCCGCCGGAAGGGGCGTAGATGATCGTAGGTCGTTCGCGTTGCAACAGGTCTTCCAGGCGCTCCTGGAGATCTCCGGGCGACCAGCTTCCTTCCGGCAGCCCCAGTTGAAGTAACTCTATCCGCCCCAACGCCGCGACCGCTCGCCTGGCTTCCATCTCGCGCAGCCTCCGCATCTCGTCGCGCCCTATCCCCCCGGCCCGCGAGCTACCTCCGTCGGTCACAACGAGCACGCACACTCGGTCCCCGGCTCCCGCGTGGCGGGCTATAGTGCCCCCACAGCCGAGGGTCTCGTCATCAGGGTGAGGCGCGATCACCAGCACACGCTCCGAACCGCCGGGCACGATGCGCCTGACAGATGGGCGTAGTAGCACCCCTGCCAGCGTGAAGCCTGCCACCCAGGCGCGCTCCACCAGAGGGAAGACTACCCTGCGCGCCAGCCACCGCAAGACGAGACGAAGGCTTTTATATACAGGGGCTATCATACCACGTCGAAATCTCCGGCTGTGATGTGCCAGGTGCTGGGGTCCGACAAAGTGTCGATATCCACGTTGGGTTGCAAGGGCACAATTTCGAAGTTGAAGGCTGTCTCCTTGCGCGTGGGGAGGAAACCCAGGCCCCGCAGTTGCCGGTAAAGCGTTGAGCCGAGGGCGGCGGTTGCCAGCACCATACTTGCTCCCCGCGCCGATAGGTCGTGCAGGGCGCTCTTGACCAAGGCGGCGGTTGTAGCACCGTCGTCTTGTGCCATGAAGATGTCGGCTATATATCCGTTGAGCCGCACGCCTCTGTCCTCCAGCCGGTACGCTATGTAGCCGGACGGTTCGCCATGTTTGCGAGCCACGAGCACCTTATATGAGTACGTAGCGGCTTGTGTGAAGCGCCAGTCTACCCACTCTGCACGGCGAGCCACAACGTTCTCGTATTCCCCTGATACGCGGACCCAGAGGCGGTCGAAATCATCCGACCCGGCGGCTTCGTGCACGCTCACGTCAGCCTTACCTGTCCTGCCACTCATAATGCTTCCAAATACCGAGCGCCACACGAACGACCCGGCACCCGCTGCGACCGCTGCTGCTTTCCGAGCCGGGCCTGGTAGTGCGCTACTTTCGCCAACTGCGTGCTCCGCGTGCAAGGGGAAGCGCAACCATGCGAGCGGGAAGACGCGCCTGTAGCCGAGGGCGTAGTTGCGGGTGCCCCATTGTTCGTTGGGCAGCCCCAGCACCGCCGCGTAGCCTGCTGCCGCCCATGCACCATGCGCCGCTTCGCCCAGCCCGGTGAGTATCCCCTGCCGCCGGAAGTCGCGTGCCGACATAGCCTCCACCGAATGGACGGCCGGCCGCTCCTGGCCGCGCAGCCTCACCCGAAGCGGGATGCCTCCGTATTGCCCTACAATGCGCTCGTCGTGATGGGTGGCCGCCACCCACACCGAAGCGGGGGAAATATCGCGCTCCATCAGCTTCCACCGCCACACTTCTGCGGGGCGCTCTCTACCGAACACCTCCGCATAGAGGGAGGCTAGTCCCGCTTCGTCGCCGGGCCTGTAGGGGCGCACGTACCAGGTGGGTCCGGCTTCCGGCGATTGCAATGGTCTTCTCCTTCGGGCTGATGTTGGTGCGCAGCCGTTACGGTGCGTTTTAGGCCGGCCATTTAGTATAGCTCACTGACACTTGAGGCTCACATTATTTCTACAGGTGGGGTTACAATCCACGTATGCGGCCATTGTACCGGCAGTTCTGCTATAATCATTGGCAGTTAGCTAACGAACCAGACGACCACTTGCTCTCCTTACTTAGACCTGGGGCTACCATGCATATAACCAACCATACGTCGCCAGGCGCGACTTCTGACACCAACCACCTTGCTTTGGCTGTCGATGCCACTCCCGTGCTCCTTGCCTATGTAGATAGTGGCTATCGTTTCGCGTTTGCCAACAACGCCTTCGCTCAGTGTTACGGCCTAACGGTGCCTCAAGTCAGCGGCAAGCGGGTTGATGAGGTGCTCGACGAGGGCACCTACGTCGGTATCAGCACCAACCTGGAAGCCGCTTTGAACGGGCAGCCGCTCGATTTTGAGGTTGCGCCCGCCTCCACGGAAGGCCGCTACCTGCATGTCTCCCTCGTGCCGGACCTGGACCAGCAGGGGCAAGCTGTGGGAGTGGTAGTCACCATCAGCGACGTTACCGAGCGCACACTTGCCGAGGCCGACCTCCGCCGCCGGGAGCAGGAGCTTCGGGACTTCATCGAGAACGGGGCGGTGGGCCTCCACTGGGTAGGACCGGATGGCAAAATCCTGTGGGCCAACCGGGCCGAGCTTCAGTTGCTTGGCTACGGCGAGGACGAGTACATAGGCCATGACATCGCGGAGTTTCACGCGGACGGCAACATCATCAGCGATATCCTTCGCAGGTTGAGCGCGAAAGAGACCCTGCACGGGTACGAGGCGCGGCTGCGAGCCAAGGACGGCACGCTAAAGCATGTGCTGATTAGCTCCAATGTCCTCTGGGACGAGGATGGGCGCTTCGTACATACTCGCTGCTTCACCCGCGACATCACCGAGCGCAAATTGGCGGAAGAGGCCCTGCGTGAGAGCGAAGAGCGGAATCGTGCCGTACTAGAACAGGTCTCCGAGGCCATATTCCTGCTTGACCCCGATACCAAGCGATTTGTAGTCGCCAATCCCGCTTTTCAGAGGTTGTTAGGCTACACGGCTCAAGAGCTGGCAGGCATGCAGATTTACGACGTGCTGCCCTACGACCGTGAGCGCATAGACCGCACCGTACAGCGGGCGCTCGACTCTGGGGAATACTACGTCAGCGACCGTCTCTATAGCCGTAAGGACGGCACCCTGGTCAGTGTCGAAGTGGGCATTACCCCGGTGTCCTATGGCGGCAAGCGCGTGCTTTGCCAGGTTATCCGCGACATCACCGAGCGGAGGAAGAACGAGGAAGAGCGCAACCAATTGCTGGAGAGCGCACAGTCAGCCCGCACCGCCGCCGAGGAAGCGCTCCGTATGCGCGATGAATTGCTTGCCATCGTTTCGCACGACCTCAAGAACCCACTCGCGGCGATAAAGGGGAACATTCAACTCGCCCGGCGACGGGTGCAGGAAACAAGCGGAGTGGACTCCGGCCGGGTTGTTGGCATTCTTGATAGGATTGACGAGGCCCAGGCAAAGATGAACATGCTCATCAACGAGCTAATGGACTTCGGTCGCTTGCAGGCCGGGCTTCCCCTTACGCTGCAACGCCGCCCCACCGACCTGTTGGCGCTGGTACACGAGGTAGTTACGCAACAGCAGCAGACTACCGCCAGGCACAACATGAGCGTTGAGGCGAACGTGCCGGAATTGGTAGGCTCCTGGGATGCCGAGCGGTTGGAGCGGGTGATCGCTAACCTGCTGTCCAACGCCGTCAAGTACAGTCCGAGCGGCGGCGAAATCACCGTGGAAGTGGCGCAGGAGACCGTGCCCGCCGAGCAGCCCGGTGAGGAAGCCGAGACCTGGGCAACTATCACCGTAAGGGACCTGGGTCTAGGTATCTCCGGCGACGACATGCCCCACATATTCGAGTGGTTCCGGCGTGCCAGCGATGTGTCGGGGCGAATCAGCGGCGCGGGAATCGGCCTGGCAAGCTCGTTACGCGCGGTGCAACAACACGGCGGGACTATCAGCGTGGACAGCCAGCCGGGGGTGGGGTCGTGCTTCACCGTTCGCCTGCCCGCAGGCAGGTAATCAGTGTCGCCGCCTCCAGGGATGCAAGGCCTTAGATTTTATTCCCCCAAACTTGCTATAATTCCAACCAGCACACACTCACTGGACGGCACGTTCCGCCCTGATGCACGCAAACGGCAACACGCCACCGCGCTGCCTGTTATGAGCGTTACGGGTTACGTGTCACGCCTTATAACTCAATACTCATGCAATATTCTCCGCTGGTGACGATTTGATCCGGGAGCACGCTTAATGGGTGAGACATTTCTCTGGTGGTTGACAATACAGGTGCTTGGCCTGGTGGCGCTGCCCGTAGCGGCGATGTTGATGCGTGGAGTGCCCGACCGGGGGTACATCGCGGCCAAGCCGCTGGGCCTGCTGCTAGTCACATGGCTGGCGTTCACGTTCTCGATGACGGGTGCGGTGCCATTCGGGCGTCTCCTGCTGTTCGGCTGTCTGCTGCTCGTCGCGTTATTCTCCGCCTGGCTGCTGTTTCGCGACAACCGGGCCTTGCTGTGGGATCTTCGCGCGCACTTCCGCACACGCTCGTTTCTGCGGCACCTGCTCGCCGCCGAGTTGCTGTTCGCGGTGCTATTCGCCTTCTGGGCGTGGATGCGGGCCTTCTACCCCGAAATCCTGGACCAGGAGAAGTTCATGGACTACGGCATCCTGAACTCCATCTTGCGCAGCGGCAGCATGCCCCCGCCCGATATGTGGCTCGCCGGGCACTCGCTCAACTATTACTATTTTGGCTACATCCTCATGGCCGCCATGTCCAGCCTGAGCGGGGTCGCGCCTTCGATTAGCTTCAACCTTGCGAATGTCTTCCTCTTCGCGATGACGGGCCTGCTCACCTACGGTGTGGTGTACAACCTCATCGTGGGCACTATCCTACGGCGTTCGGGACGGCCCGTGCCAATTGTAACGCCTGCGCCTCCACCCCCCGCACCTCGGACCAGGGGCAGCGGCCGCCGTAGCACCCGTCCCGAGCCGGCTCCGAACAACCCACTGCCCACGCGCCAGGCGCACACTCAGCAGTTCGCGCTCGCTGGTGCCTCAGCCGGTGTCTACTCCACTGCCGCAGAGGAAGAGGTAGTCGCGACCCCGCTGCCCTCACGCCGGCCGAGGGCGGAAGCGCAACGCGAAGAAGTCACGGTCGTTGATGCGGCGGCGGCGAGTGGGGGCAGTGACGACCCTCTACGCCGTGTGCCGTTCTTCTTGTCTCCTATTCTGTACGGTGTGTTGGCGGCCCTCATGGTGGTGGCTATGGGCAACCTGGCGGTGCCGTTCGCCAAGAAGGACGCGCCCGGAGGCCAGGCGAACGGCAACGGCTGGAGGTTCTGCTTCTTCTGCGAGAAGCAAGGTTATGGCTACTGGTGGGACCCCTCGCGCATCATCATGGACTACCGCACGGTGCAGCAGCCGGACGGCACCCTGCTCAAATCGGAGGTGGGCTTCGAGACAATCAACGAGTTCCCTGCCTTCTCGTTCGTGCTGGCCGATATGCACCCGCATCTCATGGGCCTGCCTTTCGTGTTGCTGGCCGCGCTGACCGCCTACGCTCTCGGCCGCCGCAAAGTGGCCCGCTCCAATCGCTGGCGCGACGGCTTACCGCATGGCCTCGCGGGGTGGCTGGGCCTGCTACTATCCGGCATGATAGTAGGTGCCCTCTACACGATCAACACCTGGGACTACCCGACGTATCTGATGGTTATGCTTGGCGGCTTGGCGCTGCCCTATATAGCGGCTGCACACAGGCCGGATAGCGGCGGGTGGCGTTGGGCCAGGCCCTTCGTCGTCTACGCTGCCCTCCTCATCGTGATTAGCTTGCTGGCCTATCTGCCGTTCCACCTGACCTTCACGTCCTTCGCGGGTGGCGGCCCTGTGGCCCTGCCCGAGAACGTGGCGAACATACCCCTGCTGGGCGGCTTGTTGCAGCGGCTCAGCGGCCTCTTCCTGCTCAACACCGCCGACAAGACCATCACCGGCTTTATGGTCATCTTCGGCATCTTCTTGCTCTCCCTGGTGGTGTGGCTCATCTTCGAGTTTGCCACTTACATGCGCAAGCGTGCCCGTGCCAGCGAGGAAGGCGTCAATACGCTGCTCATCTTCGGCATAGTGCTCATGGCTATCCTGCTCATAGCCGTCTGGACGCGCTTCCCACTCTTCGCGTTTCTGCTGCCCCTCATCATCATGGCCGGGTACCTCATCTGGCAGGAGCCGCGCCGCACCGAGCGCAATCTTGCGCTGGGTATCTTCTTGGTAGCCGCCACTATCGGCCTGGGGGTGGAGATCATCTACCTGCACGACAACTTCGGCAATCGGATGAACACCCTCTTCAAGTTCTACTATCAGATGTGGGTGCTCTGGTCGCTGGCGGCGGCTTACGGCTTCTGGCGCACGCTACAGGCGGCTTTCGGCAAGAACCGGCTGATGAGCACAGGGTGGGGCCAGGATCGCGTGGAGTGGGCGGTGAACAGCATCCCCACCGGCCTGAAGGTGCTGGCGACCACGTGGGCGGTGGCCTTCTTGCTGCTGGTGCTCTCCGCGCTTCCGTACGCCTGGTTCGGCTCTCAGCAGAGGAACATGGTCGAAAACAAGTCGCCCGTGGGACTCGATGGGTTGGAGGCGCTACGCAGGAGGAACCCCGGCGACTACGAGGCCGTAAGGTGGCTCAACGAGAACGCCGGTCCCCGCGACGTGGTGCTGGAATGCTGCCGAAACGAGTACGATTGGCCGGGGCGCATCTCGGCCTTTACAGGGCTATCTACGCTGGTGGCGTGGGACACGTCGCACGAGAAGCTGTGGCGGTCCAGCCAGCCCGCTTTGTCGTCCGAGGTGGACCGCAGGCGGCAGGTGGTGAACGCCATCTACCAGGGCACCGACCCCGACAACGGCGCTCGATTGACTCCGCAGAAGCTGCTCGATACGCTCAACTCTTATGGCGTGGACTACGTGGTGGTGGGGGCGATAGAGCGTGGCGTGGTAGGCCCCAGGACCAACGAAATCAGCGCCGCCGAGCGCATAACCCCGTATGCCGAGAACGTAATGAAGGCCGCCCTGCCGGAGGTCTTCCGGTCCACCGATGGCAACGCCGTGATCTACGGGGTGCAGGGCGCGCAGGTCGATGCAAACGCGGTGGTACCCACTCCGCTGCCCGAGGTCACCCCCGGCGAGGAGGGGCAGCAGGTCGATCCGAACGCTCCGCCGCAGGCACTCCTGGACCGCGCGGGTGCAGGCTCGAACCGAGGCCAATTCAACCTGCCGCGCGCCATAGCGATAGACGCGCAGGGCAACTTCTACGTGTCTGACACCGAGAACAAGCGCATCCAGAAGTTCGATCCATCGGGCAAGTGGCTGCTGGCGTTCGGAGCCGAGGGCACGGCGATCGGCCAATTCGCCGCTATCACCGAGGAGTCGGTGGGCACCGGGCCGGGCGGGCTGGCCGTGGACGCTGACGGCAACATCTACGTGGCCGATACCTGGAACCACCGCATCCAGAAGTTCGACTCGGACGGACACTTGGTCACCGCCTGGGGTTCGTTCATCAGCCTGGCCGACCCGGCCCTTGCCGACGCGCCCGATAAGGACAGCCGCTTCTACGGCCCGCGTGGCGTGGCAATCGGCCCCGACGGCAACGTGTACGTGACCGACACCGGCAACAAGCGCGTGCTCATCTTCACCCCGGACGGCGAGTTCGTGCGCAAGATCGATTCCGGCATGAGTCCCACCAGGGTCGCCCCGGACTATGCCTTTAACCAGCCCGGCGAGCTGAACGAGCCTATCGGCATCGCCGTGGACGCGCAGGGCAACGTGTATGTGGCCGACGCGAACAACAGGCGCATACAGAAGTTCGACGCGGCGGGCCAGCCGGTTGCGCAGTGGCCGGTGCCCGCCCCGAACTGGGATCCTGGACCTTACCTTGAACCATTCCTGGCAATTGACACCGCGGGCAACCTGTACGCCACCGCGCCTACAGGCAAGGCTGTGCTCAAGTTCGACTCCAACGGGCAGGTGATAGCCACGAAGAACGCCAAGGGTGCCATCACTCTCAACCTGCCCACGGGCCTGGCAATTGGTCCTGCCGGTAACGTGTACGTCGTTGATACCGTCGGCAATAGCGTGGTTGACTTGGGCGCGGTACCATAGGGTCAGGCGCACGCGCAAATGAGGGCAGGACTCATCTATGGGAGTCCTGCCCTCTCTACTTTAAGCCAATCTTCCCGTGTCCCGCAGCCTCAGAGTAGATTACGCTCCGCGAAGTACACCCCCAGCGCGAAGGCAGCGGCGAGCATCATCGAGACCAGCAAAATCGCGCCGAGGCTAAGCAGCCAGCGCGGGCTAGCCTCGCTCACTTCATCGCTGAGGGTACCCTGGTGTCCGCCGCCTGGTACTGTCATGGCGCAACTCCCTGTGCGGGTTCAGGCCACGGGGGCACCGTCGGAGTGGTCCAGCCATTACTGCCTGAGTAGAGGCCCAGCCCGAAAGCCACAAGCAGGAGCAGGCATATCACGGCTACACCCACGATCCAGGACCGCATTGAGGTGCCGTTCATCGCCTGCACCTTCCGTTTGTAGCCTGAGAGAGGGGATCGGGATGGTTTCCACTGGCGGGCAACACTTCGATGGTGGTGATGACGTGCTGGTTGCTCATTAGCTCCTCGGGGCTGGCGGGGTCGAGCATCAGGGACAATAGCCGGGGCTTAGCCATCGCGTTGCTCACCTCATAGCGCCCTGGGGTAATATTCGAGGGGATCACCAGGTACGTTTCGTCACGGACCACGTAGTTACCCAGGTCTTCTATTTCGCGGGCGGCCACGTAGTCCTCAAACTGGTCGAACAGCGGCACGTGGCCTTCCATCGCCAGGTTGTCCCCCAGCACGGTGACCATCGGCGGAATCCAGTCGCCTCTGGCGTACCAGTAGCGCACCAGCCGCCACGGCTTGCCCTGTGTGGCTTGCGGCTCGGCATCCACCCCTACGAGCGTGAGGAGGGAGGTGTAATGGATGTCCAGCTTCTGTGCAGGGCGTGACGCAGGGTCCTCTATAGACACCATCCAGTCGAGTGGCGGGTTCTCGGCGGGGTGCACGCGGTACAGGTTCAGCCAACCGTACTGCATGCCTACGTCCGAGTGGAACATGCCGGTCAGCACAGGCTCGTACCACTTGAGGTTATTGCCGTCCGGGTCGGCGATGAAGTTGGGTGCCCAAGCATCGTCGCTCTTGATGCTAGAGTAGACAGGGCCTTCCGGCCACGGCACCTGGCCCGGCGGGGGGTCGTCGGCTGCCTGGCCTGCCTGCACGCGCAGGTCGGGCCGCACGCCGCACAGCCTGGTGTAATAGAGCAAGTCGTAGCCGAGGGAAGCGCCCCTGTGGTACAGGTTGGCACCCTGCGGCAGCATGTCCAGGGCGTTGCCGTAGAAGTCACGGAAGCTCAGGTCCTTGGACATGTTGTTGGGTGCAAGGTTGCGCTGCCAGTCCCAGCTCGCGCCGCCTAGCGCCAGGGTAGCTACCACCAGCGCGGGCAGCATAGCCTTGAAGTCCGCCATCCGCAGTGGTACCGGCTGCAAGCCCACTTGTCTCTCGGCTGCCAGGCTGACAGGGGGTCTTTGCGCCTGTTCGTACCGGACGCGGAGAAGTACCCGCATGCCCGCCGCTACGGCTTCGAGACCCATCGCGACGAAACAGGCCCCAACCCAGTAAGCGGGGATATAGTAAACGTCGCTATCCGGCACCTTGTAGTTAATGTAAAACACCAGGTTCGCCAGCATAAACAGTACGAGCAGGAAGAAGGGTCGCAGCCGCGTAAACAGCAGCCGCCAGGCCCCGAGTAGCAGGAGCGCCACCCCGATTGGCCCCATGTTGCGGCCAAGCAGGTGCAGAAAGAGCGCGATGCGGTCGGGCACCTCCTGGAGTGTGTAGCCGAAGCGAGCGTCCTGAAAAGCGTCTAACGTAACTGCTTTGAAGAGGGGCCAGCCCTGCTCGACCCTCGGGAAAAAGTCGCCGTAGGGCACGTTTGGCAGCGTAAAGTACACCCATACGTAAGGCACCACGACTGCTACGAGCGCCACCGTTAAGCCGAGCAACCCGCCTCGCAGGTCGAAGCCGCGAAGTAGCTCACCCGCCTTGTTGCGGGCGGAGGTGCGGTCTTCGGTGGGCGTACGGCTGGTTCCGGGCCAGCCAAGCAGCGCGAATATTGCCAGGGCGGGTAAGTAGAGCACGTTAGACGGGTGGATGCCCATGCTCAAGCCGAACACCGCCGCACCTGCAATAAGCCAGCGGCGGCCGCCGCGGTTGGCCGAAGTCGAGTTGGGGTCGCTCCTGGCGGCTCCCCACTCCAGCACAGCCAGCACGCCGAACGCCAGGAAGCACATATTGGGCGCGTAAAGCTCCGCGATAACTGCCTGCGACCAGAATGTGAGCGACAGGGCGAACAGCGCGCTGCCTCCGAGGGCGGTCAGCCGGTCGCCTGTGAGGTGGCGGGAGATTACCGCGTATAGTATACCCACCGATATGGCCGCGCACAGCGCCGACATCCAGTTGACGCGCGTAGCGGGTTCGCCGAAGGGCAGCCAGGTAAACAGGTGCCCCATCCCCACGTACACAGGCGCGCCGGGGATGTGGGCCATCTCCAGCAGGCCACTCTTGGTGACCAGCTCCGGCGAGTCGAAGCTGGTGGAACTGATGGTAGGGGCGAGGGTAGCGCTATATAGACCCAGACTGGAAAGTGTAACCAGAGCGGCAACCAGCCAGTCAACGCGGCCCCATGACAAGCGCGCGCGAGAAGGCACGTAGGGGGGATGAGGAGCACGTGAAGGAGGGTAGCTTACCTGGGCAGATGCGATGCTATGTATGATTACGAAGGGCATAAATATCCAAGCTTGGAGCGTACTTCAAAACCACCGTAGGGGCCGGCCATCATGCCTGCCCTACCTGGAGATTAGTACCAGGGCAGGCATGATGGCCGGCCCCTACAACCTCTATCTTCGAGATTTGGAAATGAGTTCTTATAAGGAAAGTATAGGCCCGGCTGATTCATCATGTCAAAGTATGTTGTAGTAACTTATGCGTGGGTGCGTGTGCTGTCGCGGATTATTCACGATTGTTGACCGCCGACTATATCCTGCCTTATACAGGACGTACAGGTTGTGGCACTTGCGGCAAAGCAAGTAGTAGACCCAGGAGAAAAGTACGACTATGGTAGTAACCAGGAAGATCAGCACGAACACGCGCGGTGATGGGCACACCGTAGATATTACGGTGGAGGTTGAGAAGGCAGTCAGGGAGGCGGGCGTTGACAGCGGCGTCGTGACCCTGTTTGTCATAGGGTCCACGGCCGGACTGACCACCATCGAATTCGAGCCGGGAGCGGTTGCGGACCTGGGGCGCGTCTTCGAGAAGCTAGCCCCGCGTGACGCCGAGTACCAGCATGAATTGAGGTGGCACGACGACAACGGCCACAGCCACGTTAGGGCGGCGCTGCTTGGCCCGTCGCTCTCGGTGCCGTTCGTGTCGGGCAAGCTGGTATTGGGCACGTGGCAGCAGGTCGTTCTGGTCGACTTCGACACTCGCCCGCGCAAGAGGGAAGTTGTCGCGCAAATCATGGGGGAGTGACACAGCAAGACACCGCCGGTGGTGTAAGATGAACGCAGAACCGGGCCTGAGATACAAGGGCAAGATTCCGGAAGACTCCAGACCTTAGGGGTGAAACATTGGCTGAGATAGAGGTTGTGGTTGGTGAGGTCGATACGCCGGCTGGGGTATTTGGGGCCGTTCTCACTTCGCGGGGATTGAGCCGCCTGATATTCCCTGGAGAGGACTTCGCACAGTGCGAGGCGTGGGTGAGGCGCTGGGAACCCGCGGCGGCTCGCTCAGATGACCGGGCGGGCTTGCGACACCTGGGCGAGCAACTGACCGCCTATTTCGAGGGCACACTCAGAAAGTTCACCATGCCGCTGGACCTGCGAGGCACTCCTTTTCAGTTGCGGGTGTGGACGGCATTGCAGGAGGTTGGTTACGGCGAGCTACGCACCTACGGGCAGGTCGCCTCGGGCATGGGTGCAACCAAGGCGGTGAGGGCCGTAGGCGCGGCCAATGGTGCCAACCCGGTGCCCATCATCGTGCCGTGCCATAGGATCATCGGGAGCAACGGGCGATTAGTTGGTTATGGGGGCGGCCTCGACATGAAACGCCGCCTCCTTGAAGTGGAAGGGGTGATGAGCGCCTTTGAGCCATCGGGACCCCTGGCTGCCCGTGCCCGGTCCCTCGCCTCTGCCCGCACCATTTAACCCACACTTGGAAGTAAGCCTGCCACTGCCGCCTCTTTTTGACGTGGACCTGACGTTGGAGGCTCTCCAACGGTCCTCCTACGGCGTGCCCTATCATTTCGCAAGCGAAAGTCGCAGCGTGCGAAGGCTGATGTACCTTGACGGCATCCTCGTGCTGACTGAGTTCCAATTTCCTTTGCACAGCACTGAATTGAAGGCGAGTTCGCTTGTGGGTGGAAGTACCGAAGGTGGGGACACAGTTGGTCTATCTACCAAGCAGTTGGAGCGCTTTGCCTCTACCTCCTGGGGCCTGGGCGATGACCTTGCGCGTTGCTACGCCGCCCTCGGCGAAGACGCTTCCCTTGCCCCTGTGCTGGCGCGCTATCGCGGCATGCGTCTGTTCCGTGCTCCAGACTTGTACGAGGCGCTACTGGTGGCGATACTCGGCCAGCAAATCAGCGTGCGAGCCGCCAACGCCTGCCGGCGGCGATTGGTGGATGCCCTCGGCGCGCACCTGGAAGTCTCAGGGGTGCGGTACGCTACGTATCCTGAACCGGAGCGTCTCCTTGCCGCGAGCGTCGAGGAATTGCGCGCTTTGGGTACCGGACGGCAGAAAGCCCGCTACTTGCACGCGCTGGCGCAAGCCGCATTGGCAGGAAAGCTAAGGCAGGTGCATTTTGACCATCTACCGGACGAGGAGGCTGTAGCCCTGCTGTGCGAGATACCGGGAGTGGGCCGGTGGACGGCCGCGGTGGCCCTCTTGCGCGGGTTGGGCCGCCTGGACGCATTCCCGGCGGGAGACCTGGGGTTACAGCTGGCGGCGCAGCGCGTACTCGGGCTGGGGCAGCGTCCCTCCGAAGGCGAACTACGGTCTGTGGCCGAGCGTTGGCGGCCCTGGCGCGGCTATGCCGCCCTGTACCTCTGGGGCTACTTGCGGGACTCTACGTGACGCAGACCCTATGGAGAAGCTACTCCCAGCCCTTGCAGCCTGGCCGTCACGTCCTGCTTTATCGCCTCGCTCGAGCTAATCTCCAGCACCTTGCGGTAATCCATGCTGGCCCGTTCTTTGTCGCCTTTGGCCTCGTATGCCATCCCGCGCCTGTAATAGGCCACGTCGTAGTCGCTGCGGTGCAGGATGGCCGTGCTGAACTCCACGATGGCGTCGTCGAACAGGCCCGCCCGGTAGAGTCTGTTGCCTGAGCGCATCTGGCTGTCCACCAGAGCCGCAGTGAAATCGTCTGAGGAGGCCCTTGCCATATAGAGCACCGACGTAGCCCCGATGCAGGCTAGCGCCACCAGGAGCGTCAGGAACACCGACCTCCAGCCCATGTTGGTCTGTGCCGAGCGCGCCTGCATCAGGAGCATCTCGGAATAGTTGATCGGGTTGCCGAGAGGGGGTACGGGGATCTCCCTCTCTCGCCGCTCCATTACAGCTTCTTTGGCTCGCGCTTCTCTCTTGATCATCATGCTTTCCACCCGGCAGGCACGCTTTGCCGATAAGAACGATTCTATCTACATATAACACAACAAATCCGAGGCAAAGGGTCGTTTTCACGGTATACTTGTTCCGGCTGGAAGTGAACCTACATACAGGGAGCAGCAGATGACCGGGGTTAACGAGCTTGACACGCCCGCCTTGCTGGTGGACCTCAAGCGTATGCAGCGCAATATAGCCGCGATGCAGGCAGCATGCGATCTCAATGGCGTGGCCTTGAGACCGCATACCAAGACTCACAAGTCGCCCGCCGTGGCGCGCTTGCAACTGGTGGCGGGCGCGCGGGGCATCACGGTAGCCAAGGTGGGTGAGGCGGAGGTCATGGTCGAGGCCGGGTTCGAGGACCTCTTCATCGCATATCCCCTGGTTGGCGAGAGCAAGTACCGGCGGCTCCTGCCCCTGCTGGAACGCGCTCGCATCGCAGTGGCCGCCGACTCCCTGGAAGGGGTGGAGATGATGTCCTCCTTCTTCGGCCCACTGGGTGTGAGTGTACCCGTACTGGTGGAGATAGATACGGGCTTCCGTCGCACCGGCCTCCCCAACGCGGATGCGGCGGTGGCCCTGGCCCAGGCGATAGACCGCGCCCCCGGCCTTGCCTTCGATGGGCTGATGGAGTTTTCGGGCCACTCCTACGCCGCGTGCTCGGAGGAGGAGCGTCGGGCGGTGGGACACGCGGAGGCGTCCATACTGCTGGAAGCCGCCGACCATCTATCGCGGTTGGGCCTGCCTGTGAGAGTGATTTCCACCGGCTCTACCCCCTCGATGCCGTTCGTCGCGGAAACGCCCGGCGTGACCGAGGTGCGCCCCGGCGTTTACGTGTTTGGCGATTTGAAGCAGGCGGAACTTGGCACTCTCCAGCGCGATGAGTGCGCGCTCACGGTGCTGGCTACGGTGGTGAGCACGCCCGCCCCCGGCCGCTACATCCTCGATAGCGGCACCAAGGCCCTATCCAGCGACCACTATGCCACCTGGACCTACGGCGAGCTAAAGGACTACCACAGCGCGGTTATAACCCGCGCCAGCGAAGAGCACGGCATCATCGAAGGCGCGGACCTTCCGCTACACGTGGGCGACCGGGTGGAAGTCATACCCAACCACGCCTGTGCCACATGCAATATGCACGACGAGTTCTACATTGTCGAAGGTGCCACGGTGCTTGATGTGTGGCCGGTGGCCGGTCGGGGCAAGTTCCGCTAGCATGATTGCCTTACGGTCGGATCGTGATAGTGGAATGGGCAGCGCAAATGAGTGGACGCGAGCTTGAATTACAGCCCTCTTAAGCTAGCTCTTATGCACGCAGATGCCTTGTACGTCCATGATGAAAACAACCGGTTGGTGCGCGTCAATGAGCCGGACCCCGATGACCCAGCGCCTCGCTTCTTCCTGTTCCGGACTACCTCAGGCAACATCTGGCGCACCCGCTGCGACTTGCCCGCAGCCTTGACCGCGGAGCTAAATACACTGGCTGCCAGTGAGCCGGTCGTACCTGACGCGCTGGAGCTACGCGAGCCTCCCTACCGCCTGGCCGATTACACTGAGTTACTCAAGCAGCACGCTCCTGTCAGCAGCACTTATGCAGGCCCAGCCTACTACCTGCCGGAACTCGGTCCGCCTGCGGGCACAGTGACAATCGCGGATGCGAACCTGAGCTTGCTGGAAGCCCACTACCCGTACACGAAGAAGATGCACGCTCAGCTTGCGCCCGTCGTGGTACGGGTAGTGGGTGGGGTGGCTGTGGCGGTTTGCTCCTCTGCCCGGCGGACGGCGCAAGTAGCCGAGGCCGGGGTGCATACAGTCGAGGCTTATCGAGGGCGCGGCTATGCGGCCGAAATAGTACGCGGGTGGGCGGCAGGTGCGCGTGCAACCCGCAGACTACCTCTATACAGTACATGGTGGGAGAACAAGGCGTCACAGGCAGTGGCGGCGAGGCTGGGTGCGGTCCTCTATGGCGTGGACTTCAGCATTACCTGATGTATAATGGCGCTTCGGACCCACCTTTGCACATTGGAAGTGAGAGCGATGGAGACACAAACAAGCCTCCCAGGCACGGCTGACGCACGTGAGCGCCTGGTAGTCGTCAAGCAAGACCCCCTCAATGCGGAGACTCCCCTGTTCGCCTTAAGCGAATATCTCACGCCCACCGAAAACTTCTACGTGCGCAGCAACTTCCCTCTGCCGGCGCTCGATGGCGGCACCTGGCGGCTTCGCGTGGGTGGCACGGTGACGCAGCCGGTGGAGCTTACCCTGGACGACTTGTTGTCTATGCCCGCGCGGGAGCTTCCGGCCACGCTGGAATGCGCGGGCAACGGTCGCACAGGATTTGCACCTCTGCCGCAGGGAGAGCCGTGGGGTGTTGGGGCCGTGGGCACCGCGCGGTGGCGTGGAGTGTCGCTGGCTTCGCTCCTTGGGCGGGCGGGACTGAACGCCGGTGCTGTGGAGGTGCTATTCGAGGGCGCCGACAGGGGAGTGCCTGCCGCGGGTGCGGTGGAAGTGCCGTTTGCTCGGTCGCTACCCCTCGAAAAGGCCATACACCCCGACACGCTGATGGCTTACGAGATGAACGGCGCGCCCCTCCCACCGGAGCACGGGGGTCCGGTGCGCCTGCTGGTGCCGGGTTGGTATGGCATGGCCTCGGTCAAGTGGGTCGCGTCGATAACGGTGTTGCGACAGCCCTTTACCGGCTTCTACCAGAGAGAGCGCTACGTTCTCGACTTCCCAGGTTCTTCCGAGACGCTGCCGGTGCGCGAGATGCAGGCCAGGGCGCTAATCACCAGCCTCACATCCGGGGCGGTTGTCGCGCCGAGAGGCCATATTGTCTCCGGGGTAGCCTGGTCCGGGCGTGGGACCGTTGCCTCGGTGGAGGTGAGCGTCGAAGGCGGGGGTCCCTGGCGACCGGCGCGCCTGCTCGATCCACCCGCGGCATACACCTGGCGGCGGTGGGAATTCGATTGGACGCCCTCGAAGCTGGGCCGCCACGTCCTGCGGGCGCGCTCCATAGATGACGAGGGCAACACGCAGCCGGACCTTGCCCCCTGGAACAGGCTTGGATACTGCAACAACTCGGTGCAAGCGGTGGTCGTTGACGTAAGGGACTGACGCGCCACGCACCAGCTATCACACTGGCGAGGAATCGAATGAGAGAGGACGTCTACATCCACCCCACAGCCGACGTGTCCCCAAAGGCGACGCTTGGGCCGGGCACCAGAGTATGGCACGAGGTACAGGTGCGCGAGGGGGCCGTGCTGGGGCGCAACTGCATCCTGGGCAAAGGGGCGTACGTGGACTTCGGCGTCCGCATCGGTGACAACGTGAAGGTTCAGAACCGCGCCAGTGTCTACCACGGCGTTACGCTTGAGAACGGCGTATTCGTCGGGCCGCACGTGGTGTTCACCAATGACAGGCTGCCACGGGCCATCAACGCCGATGGCTCGTTGAAAAGCGACGCGGACTGGGAGGTAGGGGAGATCCTCGTCAAGGAAGGGGCTTCGCTGGGGGCCGCCTCAGTGATCGTGGCGGGCGTCACAATCGGGCGTTTTGCGCTGGTAGGTGCGGGGTCGGTCGTTACGCGGGACGTGCCAGACTTCGGCCTCGTCTACGGCAACCCGGCGCGACTGGCGGGCTACGTCTGCGAGAACGGGCACCGGGTGGAGGACATGGGAGAGCAGCGTGACGGCGGCACTCTCTACAGGTGCCCGACATGCGGTAGGGAAGTTATAGTTCCAGGGTAGAGACGGAACCGCCAAGACGCCAAGGACGCCAAGGTCTTGTGGGGTTTGTGCGAATATAAGGGCCTCTTGCAAGAGGCCCTTACGCCTTTAACTCACCATACCCAGATAGCCCCCTTTGTCGCCTGGGCTGCCGTTAGCGCGCTTCGGCCCCGGCAGGCTCCGGCTTCGTGCCGAGGGCATGGCGCGTGTCCACCAGTACCCTCGCGCGTCGATGGATCAAGCTCCAGTCGTACGCGGAGTGGTCGGTGACTATCATCGTGCAGTCGTTGTCTCGCAGGGCCACTTCGAGGTCGGTGACGCTCGCCATCTCCAGGGTTTCGTGGTGGAAAGCGGGCACGTGCGGGTCGTGATAGCTCACCTGCGCGCCCTTCTCCTGGAGCAGCATGATAATGTCCATCGCGGGCGATTCCCGGATATCGGACACGTCTTTCTTGTAGGCGACTCCGAGCACCAGCACCCTGGAGCCTCTGACGGGCTTGGCTTCGTCGTTGAGGGCGTCCTGCACCTTCTGTACCCAGTAGAGGGGCATCTCGGTGTTTATCTCCGAGGCAAGCTCGATGAAGCGGGCGTTGTAGTTGAGCGTCTTGAGCTTCCAGGATAGGTAGAGCGGGTCGATAGGTATGCAGTGCCCGCCCAGTCCAGGGCCGGGGGTGAACTTCATGAAGCCGAACGGCTTGGTGGCGGCGGCGTCTATAACTTCCCACACGTCCAGCCTCAGCTTGTCGCACATGAGGAGCACTTCGTTCACCAGGCCGATGTTCACCGCACGGAAGGTGTTTTCCAGCAGCTTCACCATCTCCGCCGCCTCAGGTGAGGAGACCGGCACCAGCCTCTCGATAGCTACGCCGTAGTACGCCTGCGCCACCTCCAGGCAAGCAGGTGTCACCCCGCCGATCACCTTGGGGGTGGTGCGGGTGGTCCAGTCGGTGCGGCCGGGGTCCACGCGCTCCGGCGAGAAGGCCAGGAAGAAGTCTTCGCCCACTTTGAGGCCGCTCTCCCGCAGCTTGGGCAGCACCAACTCGCTGGTCGTGCCCGGATAGGTGGTCGATTCCAGGACTATAGCCATGCCGGGGTGCAGGTACCGGGCTACCTCGTCGTTAGCCGCCAGTATGTACGACACATCGGGGTCGCGCGTCTTGCGTAGCGGGGTGGGCACGCAGATGGACACGGCGTCGATCTCGCGCAGAGCCGCGAAATTGGTGGTGGCCTTGAGCAACCCCTTGGCGACCAGCGGCCTGATCGCCTCCGCAGGCACGTCCTCGATGTACGACTCACCGTTGTTGAGCGCGTCCACCTTGCGGCCGTCCACGTCTATACCTATAACGTGGTAGCCCGCCTCCGCGAATAGCACCGCCAGAGGCAACCCGACGTACCCCAGCCCGATAATGCCCACCCGCGCCTCTCTACTGCGCAGTTTTTCTATCAATTCCGTCCTTGTATCAGCCATACGACCGTCCCTCTTGTGATGTTACCTGTGCGGCGTGCCGGGCACCCACGTCCCATCGCCGCTTACCTATGATACAACATTCCCTCCCGCTACCCCAAAACTCCGGCACAGGCAGCCCTTGGTGCTGTGTCACAGTTGCAACGATCAGCAGGACAAAAGGAAGCACTGTCAGCCCGAAGTCGGCAATAACGAAGGGGAGGTTTAGATACTGTGATTAGGACTCACGCTACTTTCCCGCCCACGCCCGTGTGTGGCGCGGAGAAAGTAGTAGTACCTTGGGGTAGTGGTCCTTGGTTAGAAATAGCTAAGCAGTGCGGGACCATCGGGCTACTGTGCGGGAGCGTGCCGTTGGATAGACTGAGGATGTCATATTCCTTATCGTATTTATACACCGTTCAGAAAGGGACATCCTATGAACCGCAGAGTCTTAGTAAGTCTGTTAGGTCTTGGCGCTCTGGCACTTACAGTGCTCCCCGCGAGCAGCACCCACGTAGCAGCCGGTGGCATGAGACCTTATGCAGCTACCTACAATGTCGCCTCCAATGCGCCCGTTGTCGATTCGCCAAATGCAGGTGCGAACCCCGGCCAGCGCAATAGCGTGCCTGTAGCCCCGCCTCTCAGCGGTCCGTCCGCCGTGGGCGACCTGCTGGCGAGCAACTTCGACAGGCAGCCCGCCTGGAACACCCCGGCAGGCTACGAAGGTAGCTGGCGCGTCATGGACGGCCGGTTGCAGCAGACCGGTGACGTCTCCGGCGACGGCAGCCTCTCGAACGGCCCCGCCGCGCTGGTGAATAACGTCTCGGCACAGGACGGCACGGTACGCGTCATGGCCTACCCCACCGGCGGCGAGCCTTTTGGCGTGCTGTTCCGGGGCACCAACTCCGGCCATTATCGTGTGACGATGTACGCCGCCGCCCCCAATAACAAGCCCAAAGCAGTCCTGGAGAAAGTAACGACCTCCAAGGGTGGCACCCGCGCTTCCACAGTGGCCGTAGCCTCCATGTGGCCCGGTTACACCACGGGAAGCTGGCACGACATGCGGGTCGCACTACAGGGTGGCCGCGTGGAAGTGTTTGTAAACGGGGCCAGCGTGCTCGGCTACACCGACTCCGCGCCTGCCTCGGGCTGGTCCGGCCTGTGGGGCACCGCCGACCAGGGTGTGTCGTTCGACAACTTCGCGCTGTCCTCCACCTCCGACTTTGCGGCTACTGCTCCCGCCTATGAAGCCCCGGCGAGCCAGCCAGAGCCTGCCGCGGCCCAGGCGGATTGGTCCACTCCCAAGAACGTGACTAACAGCCCCCTGTACGACCAGACCCCCGCGATGGCGGTATCGGCCTCCACAGGCGCGGTCAGCGTGCTCTGGATGCAGGACGACCCCGACCACCTGATTACCCCCGCAAGCTATCTCATGGCCGCTAACGGCAGCGCCTCCACCTCTACGTTCATGACCGAGACGGCTAGCACCGCCTTTCCGAGAGGGTTGGGCAACATTCGTGTGGCCCGCGATTCGCAAGGTAGGGTGCACGCGGCTTACTTCGAGCTGGTGCAGGGCTACTGGTCCTGCGGACGCTACACCCAGTTGGACGCGCAGGGCAAAGCAGTGCTCACCGAAGACGTACCCAACACCTGCGGCACCAACCGCAAGAACGTGGCTATCGCGGTGGGTCCCACCGGCACCGTGCACATCCTGTTTGGCTCCAACAACAGGGATGCGTATTACTACCAGCGTTCGGCCCAGGGCACCTGGACGGTCGAGGGTGAGGAAGTGGTTACCGCGCCCGTGGCCGACCTGGCGATAGTGGAATCGAAGAACGGGGTGGTCATGGCAGCTTACAAGGCCCCCAGCCTGGGCGGCTACAGCGACATCGTGACTGCCATTCGTGAGAGCGCGGGCAAGTGGGTGGCGGAGAACACCACGTCCGAGTGCTGCACCGGCTGCCCCGACAACTCCCGCACATACCTGCCCAGCCTGGCGGCTGCCCCCGACGGCGGCATTCGCATGGCATGGTCAGACGAGGGCTGCGACTCCCGGCAGGAGTTGGCCTACAACGACATCTATTACCGCGAATGGTCGCCCGGTACCGGCTGGGCGGGCAAGCCCCTGGTGCGCGTCGTGAACAACGCGGGCCACTCGTACTACAACGACATATCGGTGGACAACGCTGGCACGGCTCACATCATCTGGTCCGACACCACGGGCCGAGAGTACTCCAACTTCCTGCTGATGTACGTCTCCGGCAAGGGGACCACGTTCAGCACCCCCGTCAGCCCCTGGGCCGCCTGGAATGGTGCGAGCTTCGCCAAGGAACCTTCTATCGAGACGTCGACGGGCCTCGCGCACGTGGTCTTCGGATCCAACCGCGACGACACATTGAAGGAGAACTACTACGCATCTCTCTCCATCACCGACGGTCCCGCGCCCACGGCTACTCCCACCGCGCCCCCCGCGGCGTGCCTCTTCGTGGACGTCTGCGAGCCTGACTACTTCTACAACGCGGTCAAGTCGCTGAACAGGGAAGGTGTGCTCTCAGGCTACGCCGCCAACCCGCCCTGCGACAAAGGTACACCCTGCTTCCGGCCCTACGACAACATGACGCGGGCGCAGAGCGTCAAGGTAGTGGCGCTAGGCGCGGGCTGGGACCTGCTCGAACCGCGCACCAACACCTTCGCGGACGTGCCGGTCGGCTCTACCTTCTACAGGTACGTTGAGACGGCAGCCGCTCGCGGTGTGATCTCCGGCTACCCCTGCGGCGGGACGGGCGAGCCTTGCGATAGCAACAAGCGGCCCTACCTGCGGCCCGGTGGCAAGGTGACCCGCGGCCAGTTCACCAAGATGGTGGTGTCGGGCTTTGACATGCAGATGAATCCCGGCAACACAGCCCACTTCGCGGACGTGCCGGTCGGCTCCACCTACTTCCAGTTCATCGAGACGGCCTACGGTAGCGGCCTCATCAGCGGCTACGGCGACGGCAACTTCCGCCCCAACGACAACGTCACTCGCGGCCAGGCGGCCAAGGTGGTCTACATCGCGCAGGGCAACAAGTAGGAGTCGGTGCGTCTAAACGCCAAGACGCCAAGACGCAGAGAACCACGCCAAGTAGATTAGGGGTTCGGGGTAAAGAGAGGACCAGGGTACGTAATGTCGTACCCTGGTCCTCTTGCTTGCAACACCCTCATTACTCTTGGCGTGGTTCTCTGCGTCTTGGCGTCTTGGCGTTTAGACGCACCGACTGCCGCATGTTAGCGGAGGGCCAGGCGCAACACCAGGTCGCGCTCCTCCGGCCCGAACCAGGGCGCGTTGCCTGCCTCGGCGTTGAGGCGCATGCGTACGGTTGAAGACGTGGCGGGGATGGCTACGTGGCAGCGCGGGTCGCTCAGGATCCACTTCAACAGCGCCTGGGACCATGTGGTCACGCCGAAGTCGCGGAGAGGAGCCAGTTCCGACTCGGTTGGCTCGCGCCGGAGCAGGGTGCCCTCTGCGAAAGGCCGCATCACCACCACTCCCAGCCCCAGGTCGGCGGCGAGTGGTAGGATGTCGCGCTCTACCTCTCGCTGCAATGGGTTGTAGGGGATTTGTATGGCGTCAATGCGCCCGGTGCGCATGACGGTGCCAAGCTCCCCGAAAGCGGTGTGGCTGTAGTGGGTTGCGCCTATGGCTCGTATTCTACCGTCGTCGCGCAGCCGCTCCAGCAGGGTTAGCTGGTCGTGCCAGGCCAGCAGGTTGTGCACCTGGTAGAGGTCGACCGCGCCGCCGAAGAACTGAAGCGCCCGTTCCATCTGGACCTGGCCCTGCGCGGGGCTGGCCGCCCACACCTTCGTGGCGACTATAGCCTGGTCTCGCTTGTCACCCAGGGCCATACCAAGCACCCGCTCGGCCTCTCCGTACATAGGCGACGAGTCGAAGAAGTTCGCGCCCTCTGAGAGAGCGGTCTCCACCACGGCGGCACGGGCCTTCTCGTTTGCGGCCCCGCGTACGTCAAACGTCTGCCAGGTGCCCATGCCTACCACCGGCACTTGCAAGCCGCTCCGGCCCAGCATGCGGTGTTCCATACGGCCTCCCCTACCTTAGTGGGTAGCTCACCTCATGAGTGTGCAATGTAGAAGCCTTGCTGTCAAGCGCAGATGTCAAATACGGCAAGAGTTATCACTTTTTGAATTGCACATGTTGGCAGCGTGCAGATACGTTATGATTGAGGTAGCTTAACTTGGGGTGCCAGGTAGACAAAACTAACTACGCTAATGAATTTGTGAAGTTAGCTTTCTTTTACATGACCACGCTTTGATAATATGGATGTTGTCCGGTTATGAAGAATTCTCTTGTTCCTTAGATTGAGCGCAAATCCTAATGCAACGATGCCAAAGTACGTGATTAGAAATGCACTCGTTGAGTTGGCGGGGTATGCTGCCTTCATAGTGACGGAAAGTGGAAGACCTGCGATTGGTGCCATGGCCATAATTATCAAAATGCTGCCGTAAATAGTATTCTGCCAATTACTGGGTATGATCATGCTAGAGGTCACAATCAACGACAAAGCAAGAGGCAAACCTAGTTCAATACCAAGTATTACTCCTGATAAGATACCATCATATAATTGCACACCCCACAGAGCGCCAATGTTCAAATACAGGATACTGCCACCCAAAAATATGATGAGCATGAGCAATCCTGCTGCCTTCTCAGGTACGACAAGGCTTCCATAAGTCAGTAGAGTCAGGCAAGTGAACGCTATCAGGAGAACCAGGGTACCTAGCATCAAGTCCTCAATAAATATTTTGGGCAGAATTGTGAACGGAGAGTCAAAGCCAGTACCGGGAAATTGGTCAGGAGTAAGCCCCGAATCAAAGACAGCACGTAATGCACTTAGAGCGACAGGTGCGGACAGGAGCAGACTGGCCAACCAAGCAGTCCCACGACGCAACTGCAATGTATCCGACGCAAGGAGTCCTTCCTGGAAAGTTCTTAGCGTGTGAGGTCTCGCTATATGCCAGTATAAAAGTACTAGCCAGCTAGGATGTCCGCGAGGGGTCATGCTACCCTTTCCTTTCAACATTTTCCTGTCTATAGGAGCAACCTTCAAGAGTATAATAATCGCATGCAGGTCAACTTGACCTGCATGCGATTATTATACTAAATCTCCGCGCTTACACCTCCTATGTGTCGCGATCTGAAGGCCATATACCAATATATGGCCCGAGAACTTCATTAGGATCAAGACCTAGATCTTCCAAGGTTTGGAAATACGTAGGTACATAAAGGAAATCCCACAACTCCTCGCCTGACATGCCTCCACGACCACGATACTTCTCCTCATAGACTTTCTTGCCAGTGTGATCGTAACCAAAGTAAGTGACTTCACCAGTGTCCTCGTTAATGTAGATCTGTACCGTGCCGCCTGGTCCAGCAGCTGAGGCAGCTTGTGTCAACAGGGCATTTGCTCTATCAATGTCCTCGGACATAGCAATCAGCTTGAGTAAAACTGCCACACCACATGCGCCAACCGCTTTTTCCCCCTTGCAGTGCTTGACCATAGCACCCATAAGAAATGCGAGTCGACCCTTGATTTTTCCTGCTTCAGTAGCAAGGTTAGCCAAGAAAGTGTTATGGGCGTGTGATCCAACCTTCATGTATATGGATCTGTGTCCAGTCGGATCGATATAACGCAGCGGGTTGTTGAGCGTGTACGCATAGCGGTTTAGGGATTGTGGACTAGCTGGTCCAGAAGGATCACCAGCCTTCTGCTTCTCCCCCGCACTCAATTCGAACCAGAAGCCCCTCTCCAAAGTAAGAGCATTTTCCTCCGCGACAGAGCTAAGGAACCCACTCTCATGGAAGTCCACAGTGAGCCTGGAGTTCTGCTCAGTACCCACCATACCACCAGCACCACCCACACCTGAGGCAGCCCCAGGCACGATGCTGTCCGCAGACACAAACCTGGCAATACCAGGATCGTAGTACCTGGCATGGTAGTACAGAAGCCCTGTGTCGTCCTTACGCTGCCCTGTGTAGTTCAAAACACGCTCTAGAACAGGACTACCTGAATGAAGGTTAACCCGCTATTCCTCAGTTTTCCTCCGCAGAGTGTTGAGAAAGGTCATGCCAAAGGCATCAAGATCTTTCACGTCTCAAATAGTTAACAGCTATATATATGAGGAACAGCCCAGAAAGAAAGAAGAACCCACCGAAGATTGCCAACGATGTCCATGCATTACGAAACTCTGGATCTAAAGGTGCGACTGAGAATAGTACAGCAAGGCCGCAAAGCCCTATACCACAGATAATCGCAACCACTGCAGCAAGTGCTCGCAGCAAAGAGTCAGCAGTCATTGTTGCCTCCAAACTTGGGATAGTAGGGAGTGCCCGGGCACTCCCTACTATCCCAAACTATGTAGCCATTAGGGCACGATGTCAGGACATGCCTTGAATAGCTTGCACTATTTCCAGTTATAAGGCTCCTTCCGACAATTTGCTTCATCAGCACATGTCTTCCAGCCGCGCTCACCGAATAGATATAGCATCCTGCAAGGCATGAAACCACCAACACACATCGCCGTCCCAATATAATTAGGTTCACTCCGTAGTGTTTGTACAGGTGCTCCATTGGGATCCTGCCTATGGTGTCTATCTTCTATTGTGACAGCTTCGCCACTATTAATCTTATAGACCTCCGTTGAGTCGTGTCCAGGGCCTACCGCGTCACACCAGATTGGCATACAATGGTTGCCTCGTGCTTGGTTGTCGTAGATACGTCCGCCTGGCACAGCTTGCACCATATCGGCATCATAGACTCCTTCCGTAGCAGAGTTGCTTCCAGGTGGTACGTAAACCCAACCCTCTGTTCTCGCACCGGTTTTCTTGTCTATGTAATTGCCATAGACATACACACCTTTTGAGCTTTTATTATAGACTACACCTCCGCATCCGGGCTTATCCCAACATTCTGCATGACCAGTAGGGTCCGTGTACCTGAGCGGATTGTTAAGCACATAACTGTAGCGATTGAGCGCCAGTGGGTTAGTTGGCCCATTAGGATTCTTAGCTTTCTGACGGTCCTGATTATTCAACTGGAACCAGAACCCCTTTTGCAGAGTAAACCTACTTTCGCCATTCATGGACCTTACGAATCCACTCTCATGGAAATCTACCGTGAGATTAGATTTCTGCCCAACGCCGAGAGTACCACCAGCACCCCCCACACCAGATGAAGTCCCAGGCACAATGCTATCAGGAGACACAAACCTGGCTAGAGAGGGGTCGTAATACCGAGCATGGTAGTACAGCAGCCCCGTGTCGTCCTTACGCTGCCCTGTGTAGTTCAGCTTGGTGACGCTGATGCCGCCAGAGCGCACCTTACCCCACGGGTCGAACTGCTGGCTGGAGACTACTGCCCCACTCTGATTGGTAGTCGTGCTGACGCTGCCCAGGTGGTCTGAGTGCATGTACACGATGGTCGCTGTGCCACTGCTCTGTAGGATGCTGTATGTTCCTCGCTTGGTGCCTGTGCTCCCTGTGCTCCCTGTGCTCCCTGTGCTGCCGGTATTGCTCGCGGTAGTGGGGCTGGCAGTAACGGCAGTAACGGCAGTAACAGCCATGGCAGTTATAGACGCAGCAGACAGGTTAGACAGGTTAGCTTGGTTAGCGCTAGTAAGTGCAGGCACAGACAAGCTAGTCACGTTGGTCACGCTATCTAAGTTCTGCGGGTTCGCTGCCCCTACGATATCTGTACCTGTACCAGCTTTCTCGACATCCGCTACTTCGACTTTCTCTACCTCTACCTCTACCTCTACCTCTACCTCTAGTTCTACCGCTGTGGTTGAGGTTGGAGTGGGAGCTTGCAACGACAATTCAGCACCACCGGGGCCAGGCAGGCTATCGGGACAGTCGGCTGGGTTTGTACATGGGTCGATCTCATCACAGTTTGTTGTACAGTATGCCTGGACATTGACTGTACGGTTAGGCGTCAACTCCCCAAACCACTCAATCCACTCTTGCACCATGCGCCACTGGAAGTTGTAGGTGCCTGGGGTGGACGGGGCGGTCAGGTTGACCAACCAGGTGTAGCTCTGCCCAGGCGCTACTGTGACACCCGTGGGCAGTTGCAGCCGGTCCGTACCCCAAGTGACGTTATTGGTGGGGTTCTGGGACCCCAGCCTGTGGGAGGTAGCTTCGCTCCAGATGTTAGAGCCTGTGTTCTTCATGGTAATCTCTACCTGGAACTGTTGCCCTATCTGAACTGAATGGGGAACGCCCTGGAAAATGACTTGAGCATTATTAGGCACAGGGGTAGGAGTGCTGGTAGGAGTAGGCGTGTTGGTTGGGGTAGGGGGAGCAGGTACAAACTCCTTCTGCGCCACTACCTGCCCGTTCAAAGTGTACAACGAGCGAGCGTTGCCGGAGGGTGCATCCTCTTCGTACATGCCTCCAAAGTAGTAAGTGCTTGTGGTGACGCTGTTCTGGGTTACGGCACGGCTGGCGCGCTCTCCGTCAGCATCGTACGTGTAGCTCTCGGTAACGGCACCGGATGTAATACTCGCGGGCAGGTTCTCCACGTTCCACGACAGGGTGCGTGCTGGGTCTCCGAATGGCGTGGAGGGAGAGGAGGTCAGGTTGCCGTTGGCGTCATAAGCGAACTGAGTGCCTCCGTTGAGGCTGCGCACAGCGTATGGTCCGCCGTTGGAGGTGGCAGCACTGTTGTAGTTGTATGTGGTGGGTGCCGCCGTACCGCCCTTGGTGAGGATGTTGCCCAGCTTGTCGTAGGTGTACGCCTGGCTCAGCGTGGTGGTGCCGTTAGCAGCATTGGCGACGGTCCAGCCATTCAGGCGGTCCAGGTGGTCGTAGGTGAAGTGCTGATTTTCGTTGGTAGTGGTGCTGTTGAGGTCCTCTACGTTGCCCACGGCATCGTACCCGTAGGTGCGGCTGTTCACACTCGTGGGGTTGGCCGTTGTGCCCACCTTCAGCTTCCACAGGCGCTGCATGACTGCTTCGTATTCGTAGCCCTGCACCAGGCCGTTGCCCAACGTAAAGCTCTTAGGCTGGTCCAGCGCCGTGTACTGAGCGCCCGAAGCATAGCAGGTCGTGCCGCACACGCTTGTCTGCCGCCACGCCGCGTCGTAGGTGTAGGTGACAGCCTCCCCTGAGGGATAGGTCATGTTGGTCACGCGGTCTGCGCTGTCGTACGCCCATGTGAAAGTTCTCAGGGTTGCGGATAGCTGGCCCGTTCTGTAGTCTACCTTCGCCTGCCGGCCACGTGCATCGTAGTTGAACCAGGCCGCGGTCACCTCATGGCCGTTCGCGGCGTAACGTGCCATAGTGGTTCGCTGCCCTGCGTTGTAGTAACCCGCAACGCCACCATCGTACCAGTACTGAACGCGAGTGCTGTCGGAGTAGCGTTTCTGCCACAGGCGGTCCAGCGTGTCGTAGTCGAACTCAACCCACTGCCCCTTGGCATCGTTCTGCCGTTGAAGCTGGCCGTTCGCGTGGTACGTATAGCTCCAGGTGCCCATGGAGGGGTCCGACATGGAGGTCTTGCGGCCCAGCGAGTCGTAGTTGACGGTGGTGGACTTGCCGTTGGCGTCGAGCACCGAGGTCAGCAGGTCCAGTGGGCTGTAGCTATACGTAGTGGTGGAGTGGGCGTTCGCATCCCCTTCGTTCACGTAGTCGCCTACCTCTACGAGGCGGCCAAACACGTCCGAGTAGTGAGCCTTCTTGTGCCGCTTGGCATCGATGGTGACCGTCTTGCGCTGGTTGCCCCTCACACCGTAGGACATCTCCGTGTAGGTGCTGTCGGGGCTGGTCACCCTGGTGGCTCTACCGAGCGCATCGTACTGGGCCGTGGTCCACAGCACCGAACCATCGGGAGCAGTGTAGCCCCAGTACTGGGCATCTCCGTAGCTGGGATTGCTCACCTCGCGGGGAGTGGAATCTTTGAGCATCCGCCCAAGCCCGTCGTACTGCTTATCAGTAACAATATGCTTCAGACCGTCTACACTCTCGCTCTTGGTCTGGATCTCACGCCCAATGCCGTCGTAGAACTTGATGGTGGGTCTTGAGCCTGTGTTGTCCTTCGGCTCCACGATATACCGGAAGGGAGAGGCCATATCGTCATAGGTCATCTTCACGGTGGGAGAGGTGCTAGTATCTCCCGGCTTGATGAGCTTGCGCTGGCGGCCAAGTGCGTCGTACTCAGCGCTTGTGGTCTGGCCGTCAGGGCCCACCACTGAAGTGATCAACCCCATCCTCATGCCAAAGGTGTCGTAATTCGCCGTCTCCGCGAGGGCCGCGACGGACGGGGTTATCTTCTTCGGCAGCGCGTTGAACGTGGTGTCGTAGTCGGTGGTTATGGTGCGCGCGGTGCCGGTACCACCCGCCACTCCATAGGAGGGGGTGGTGTTCATACCGGTGGTCTGGCCGTAGCCGGTATAGGTGGTCACCGTCTTCTGGTTGCCGTAGGGGTCGTAGGTGTAGCTAGTGTCGGTGCTCAGGCCCGTGGCAGGGAAGCTGGTGCTCGGCGGTACGGTCAGGTTGTGATACTTGCGAACAAGGGTAAGCTCACCCTTGGTGAGTGCCTCCGGGCCACCCGGCGAGCCGTCCCACCCATAAATGGTATGTGCCAGCAAGGGGCCGGTCGTGCCACCCTGCCGCACGGTGTCTTTGCGCTTGCGGTCGAGCATGTAGCTAGTGGCGGTATTCAGGGTCTTGTAGTTGTGCTCAGTGGTACGGTAGGCTGCGCCTGTGGCATCGTGCTCAGTAGTGGACAGCAGATTGCCCGTGCTGGAGTCGTACTGGTAGGTAGTCCTCTTGCTGATAGGCGTGGTGGTGCCTTCCCACGTCTTCTCGGTCGTCTCGCTCTCATTGGAGTAGGCGCGCCACAACCCGGCGAAGCGGTCGTCGGCATATGCGTCAGCACCGTCACTCAGGAAGTTGACCGAGAAGGTGTGCGCCACCTCTGAGAGCTTGGGGCCACTGGCGAGACCCTGGTGGGTTATCGTCTGGTACTCGCGTCCCTTCAGGAACTCCCTGCTACGCATCTGCTGGAAACAGGCATCGTTGGTGATGGCATTGCCCGACGTACTGGTGCTGGGAGCGCACCCCACGTCACCCTGGTAGAAGAAGTGCTCCGTCTCGTTGTTGTTCGGGTCCCGTTCGACTACCTTGCCGTGACCGCGGAACTCGCTCTTGGCCTTGTGGATTAGATCGCCATTGATGCTGGTCGCAGGATAGAAGCGGTGGAACCAGACAGTTGCGGAGTTAGGGTACTGGTTAGGCCCGTGCCCTGCGTCTACAAGGGCACCTATCGTGTTCATCGCAGGGTCGGTGTAGGTGTAATTCCAGGCGTAGCTGTTGCCCCGCCCGTCAGTGACCACTTTGCTGGTGACGCGCCTGTAGTTGCGTAGCAGACCTATGTTGGTGGCAGCGCCAATGTTCTCGTAATTGAAGGTAATAGTGCCGCCTTGCCCGTTGTTCACACCAGTGAGGCGGTTCCAGTCGCCCTTCGGATAATAGCCTGTACCCCGATCGTTGTTGTCGTTGTCGTTGGTGCCATAGGTGAAAGTGGTAAGTGGCAAGGCAGTAGGAGGGTTTGCCGTCTCTCCATCATTGCCCACGCGCTGGATACCTGTGAGGGTAATCTTGGGATAACCTGCGTTAGCCGAATAGGTACCGTTGCCGTTGTCAACAGAGTCGTCCGAGAGCAGGTTGCTCGCAGAAGGGCAGGGAGCCACCATGCCGGCATAGCACAGGCGGTACTCGCGCACCAGTTCCCACGCTGTGGCTTGCTTGCTTTGTACCTTGATTACGTCGAGTCGACGCTTCTCATGGGGAGCGGGACCAAGCTGGTTGGGGGCACCATCCCACTGAGTATCTACAGTGCGATCAGAGGAGACAAAGCCTACCCGGTAGCGGTCGATAGAGCCTGCCACGTTGATGTTCTGGCCCCAGGTGATCTCGGTGGGCCACACAGTCCAGTCGACTGTACCCTGCACGCCATCACATGCGCCTGCCCGCCACCCGGAATCGCGAGCGTAACCATAGTTGATGCGATTACCGTGTGTATCCTCCACGCGGGTGAGGTGCCACTTGTACGTCTCCATGAAGCTCTGGCCTGGAGCACAGCCATCAGGGTCCTGAGTCACAAAGCCTTGCCAGGCATCTTCTTCAAAGTCGTAGCGCGTGCCGTCCGGGGTCCACACCTGCCACTTGTAGCGGGCTAAGGCAGTAGCACCGAAATATCCCCCGCGAGTAGCGGTGGAGAGACCATTCCCCTCGGCACGTACCCGGATGAACGACTCGTCGGTGCTCTTCCACTCCCAATGTGTAGGGTTGGTCAGAGAGGGGCTTCCAACACGAGCGGCACCTCTGACAAGGTCATATGCCTGGCCGTTCAAAACGAGCGTGTAATATCTGGAAGCAGTGCGGTCGCTGCCACGCCTGTTGAGAGCTATCGAGCCGGTATCGAGGCTCCAGCCTTTGCCTGCCCAGCCTGCCTGTTGCTGCTCGCGCTCGCCGCCACCACCATCGGAGGAGCCACTGCTGTAGCTGAGGGATACCGCAGGCTTGTTGCCACCGGGACCTGCCGGTACCTCGATAGGGTACTGGAATGAAGCAGCACCGGTATACAGGCTTACCTGCCAACCCTGGAGTGAAGGGATGTAGGCATCGGAGGGAGAGGAGCCGTCGCCTAGCTTGAACCCGGAGAAATGGTCCACTTTGGCCGTGACTGTGCGGGTACGAGTATCGACATCGGTGTCGATGGACACCCACTTACCTGCGGGCGTACCATCCGCATTTGTGTTGTCTTTATTGTCGGCATCGAACCAGAAAAGGGTCAAGTCGCCCTCGGAGATGCCGAGTGCCTGTAACTGCTGGGGAGTGTAGCTCACATTGATGGTGACGGGTGCGGAGAACTCATGTACGTCCTTACCTTTATCGTCTTTGGCGTTCAGATAGAAGGTAGGTAGGCCGTTCTTCATGCCGGCCTGATTCTCTTTCCTGGCTGCCTTCTCCTCGTCCCTGGAGCCAGCCTTTGGCTTCTTGTCGTGGCTCAATGTAAGGGCGTTGGTCGAAGCGTTGGCCGGAAGAGTTACCGTCACACGGTTATCCACACTGCGCAGGGTAGCTTGAGAGCCTGGGCGGAAGGTGGCGCTGGTTGGCCCTTCATTAGCAGGCACCACAATGGCACCGGCTACGTCAACAATGTCAGTGGGCAAGTTGCCGGCAGAGACCTCGGGCTTGAGCAGCACCGCATCACCCGGCTGTGGTGCCGTGAGGCGCAGGGCGGCGGTTGCCGTAAAAGCAGCGTTGGCTGCTAGTGTGGTCTGCTGCCAGGAATAGTCACCGGAACCGCTAGAGCCACCGGCACCCGGAGCGGACGCACGCTGGACACCAGAAGGTAGTGGGAGTGAAATTGAGAGGTTGCTGGCCGAATTGGACGACTGGTTATGCACGGATATCGTGGCAGTGAACGTGTCACCTACTGCTAAAGTGCCAGGGGCTACCCTGGTATCCACTATCAAGTAGGGAGTACGGACACCAGGATCAGGAGTGGGCACAACGGCTACAGGGCTGCCGGTAGGTGCCGGGGGCAGGGGTGCAGCCTGGTTGGTGCTTGTTTGAAGCGCGGCCGCCGAAGCAGAGTTTGCGCCGAACAAGCCTGTCTCCTGTCCGGCAACGTTTCTGAAGCCATAGCTGAAAGGGCCCAGGAGAACAGTAGCCACCAGGAGCAGCACTAGAAAGGCGCTGATACGTCGATGGATGCGTTTGGTTGTAAAGGCTCTCTTTGTAGCGTCAGATATCATGGACATTCTGGTTGTTCCCTCAAATCTGTATCGAGACCTGGACTGAAGTCGAACCCGAGGTATTGGGTAAAAAGCAACATCAGTATTGTTAGTATTATCAGAAGTGTGGCGTGATATTGCCGTATCTGTATGTGAAAGGGAGCTAAGTGTGGCCGAAGCAGGGGTACGAAGAGATATACGACGAAGCATTTAGATTTTTTCCTTCCTGAGTTCCGAGTTGCTGACTTTCTGTTCCTTACCTGATTTTTGGCAGAACAAAGCTAAGGGGTGCGAAAGAGGTTCGCACCCAGCAGCTATGATACCTATTGAGTTTCTACCTGAATATAAAGTCTAAGAGGGAACTTCACGAAGGGGAACGGCCCCTAAATAGAAAGGGCCGTTTATACAGTTCGTGCCACACAATGCCATGTATGACAAGTGCATATTCAAACTAGCCTTAGACATTGTACCGGATAGGCCAATTGGATGTCAAATATGGAACTTGGCAATCTCCATGGGTAGCCTACTCAACTTTCCTGAGATACTGCCGCAGAACGGTCGGGTAAAGCCCAAAGCTCCAAAGAGGCAGCTAAAAACCCGCTACAAATACGACGGTCTTAGTAGCGATATCCATTCGCCGGGTATACCGAAGCTCAACAGTTGCTCAATCGTTACACATACTCCCAAAACGATCCCATCAATGGGATACCCTAGCGGCCTGGCTTACACACGGAACCTTTGTCCTCAGAGCATAATCTATCCTTTCCGAACAGGTATGGGGGATTATTAACAGCAAAATTAGGTATGTCTTGACACTGGTTGGACCCTGATATACAATCAGCACAACCAGGGTAAACCGCAGATTGCGGTTGAGACCCATACCCGGCATGGAAGCGCAGAGAGCCACAAAAGCCGAGAGGTGGCCCTGGACGCCGGGGAAGTACATTCATCAGCCACGGAGCAAGGGTATAACCCGTCGTCTGCCCACGCCGATGCAGTCCGGCAGACCAACCAGAGGCGCACCCCCGCGCACGTGAAGCAAGGTGGCACACGATAGCTCAGCCTCGACCTTGTATCGCACGTTGAGCACCCCATCGCTTTGCAGAGTCGCAAGCTATTTCCTGGCCGCTGCCGTCCGGGTGGTCTACTCACGGGCGTGTTGGCGCACTATGCGTACATCGAAGCATAGAGCGTAAGGAGGTAACCGGCAAATGGCTCAAGTGATCGACCGGGTCGAACTGTCTGGTATCGCGGTACTACGTGACGCCCTCCTGAAGCTCGACAAGCCCTTTCGCCTGGAGAGCGGCGAGCCTAGCTTCGACGTGCCCGCGCACATCAAAGAGGCCATGCTGCGCGCCCTCCACGACAACAAGACTCATTACGTTGCCTCCTCCGGCGTCCCCCAGTTGAGGCAGGCGGTGGTGGACAAGGTGAGAGCCGACAACGGCATCCCGGTGGAGGGCGTGGGCGAGACGCTCATCACCAACGGTGGTATGCACGGGCTGTATTGCCTCTTCCTGAGCCTGATCGAGCCGGGCGACGAAATAGTGATACCCGACCCCACCTGGACGAGCATCCAGCACCTGATTACCCTGTGCGGCGGCGTGGTCACTCGCGTCCGCTTGCACGAGGAGCGCGGCTGGACCTTTGACCCGGATGAGTTGCGCCAGGCTATTACCCCTCGCACTCGCGGCCTGATGCTGAACTCCCCGCACAACCCGACGGGCGGCGTGCTCTCACTGTCCGACCTGCAAGCCATTGCAGCCATCGTAGAGGACAATCCTCATGTCACAGTAATCAGCGACGAGGCGTACGAGCATATCACCTACGATGGCGTGGAACACGTCAGTTTCGCCTCGCTGCCGGGTATGTACGCACGTACCGCCAGCGTATTCACCCTCAGTAAATCGTATGCGATGACGGGGCTGCGCCTCGGCTACGTAGTGTCTCCCGACAAGCATCTGATGGAGCGGCTGCAAAAGGTGGCGCTCTACACCATCAGTGGGGTTAGCTCCATAACGCAGTGGGGTGGCGTGGCCGCGCTCACCGGGCCGCAGGACTGCGTCGCCGCCTTCCGAGATGAGTACCGCGCCAGGCGTGACTTCTTCTACGAAGGACTTGCCAACCTCCCCGTCTTCCGTGGCACGCCTCCAAAGGGCGCATTCTACGCTTTCGTACGCATTGCGGACGGTTGGGCCGCACCCGATGGTAGCAGCGATTCCTGGGCCATGACCAAATTCTTGTTGCAGGCCAAGATCGGTTCCGCGCCCGGCGTCATCTTTGGCCCCTCAGGTGAGGGCTACCTGCGGTTCAGCACCGCCTGCGACCGGGGAGACCTTACGGGCGCGCTCGAAGGTATGCACGCGCTGTTCGGGCAGGTGGCGCTCACGGCATAATGCTCCCCATGTGGAGCCGGAAAGAGAGAAAGTTGATGGATAGGACCAAAGTAGGCGTATTGGGAGCGACAGGGGCCGTGGGCCAACGATTGGTGCGCCTCCTCAACGGGCACCCGTGGTTCGAGGTAGTGGCGCTCGCAGGTTCGGAGCGAACTTCGGGCAAGCGATACGGCGACGTAATGCGCCCCGCTCCCGCGATTGCCGGGAACGTGGAGGCTGCCTTGCTCGATATGCAGCTAAGGTGCCCGGAGCCGGCTTCCTTCTCCGGGTGCGCGATAGTGTTCAGCGCCTTGCCCTCAGATGCCGCCAGAGAGATAGAGCCACTGCTCGCGGCGCAGGGCATCGGGGTGGTGTCGAACGCCAGCACCTACCGCATGGAAGAAGACGTGCCGCTCATGGTGCCGGAGGTCAACCCCGACCACCTGCGCCTGATCGAAGTGCAGCGCCGGCTGCGCGGCTGGTCGGGCTTCCTGGTGACCAACCCCAACTGCTCCACTATCAGTCTGACCTTGGCCCTGGCCCCTCTGCACCGGGCGTTCGGCCTGGAGAGCGTCTACGTAACCACGCTACAGGCTATCTCCGGGGCCGGTTTCAACGGGGTGAGCGCCCTCGACATGGTGGACAACATCGTGCCGTACATCGGGGGCGAGGAAGACAAGATCGAGACCGAGCCGCTAAAGCTGCTGGGCACTCTCACCGAAGGGCAGCAAAACGGCTCGTATATCACACCGCCCCAGGACCTGAGACTGAGCGCCCAATGCACCCGCGTGCCGACTACCGACGGGCACATGGAGATGGTGTCGGTCAAGCTGAGGACGCCGGCCACACACCAGGAGATAGTGGATGCGTGGGAGAGTTGGCGGCCCGCACCCCAGCAGTTGGGCCTCCCCAGCGCTCCCTCTCGCCCCTTGGTAGTGCGCACCGAGCCGAACCGCCCGCAGCCTCGCTTCGACCGTGACGAAGAGGGTGGCATGGCTACGGTTATCGGCAGGCTTCGGCCCTGTCCTCTGCTCGATTGGAAGTTCGCGCTGCTGGGCCACAACCTGGTGCGCGGCGCGGCGGGTGGCGTGCTGCTGATTGCCGAACTCCTCAAATCCGAAGGCTACGTTAAATAAGTCCTCTGCAACGGCTAGAAAGCGCGACATGTATGGCAAATCAGACATTAGGTGGAGAAAGACGCTTGCGGATAGTGCAGCTTGGCCTCGGCGGGGTAGGGCAGGCGCTGGTGCGACACTACCTCAACCTGGCTGAACGCTACCCCTGGCTCAGCTACGAGGGCATAGCCGACCGCTCCGGCCTGCTGCTGCTGGAAGGTGGCTGGAGTCTAGAAGACCTGCAAATGGTGCTCGGCGATAAGGGCAGCGGCAAACGACTTGCGGACCTCACTGAGGCGTTCGGCACCCGCGCCACCTTCGTTCCCGCCTCCTCAGACTCCCCGTTGCCTGCCCTGGACCCCGTCTTCTCGACAGGCAACCACTCGTCTGCCGGTGAGATAGTGGTTGTGGACGTTACCGCCGAGCGCCAGGCCTACGACACGCTCCTTCAGGCCCGGCAGCATGGCGCTAATCTGGTCCTCTGCAACAAGTGGGCGCTCGCGGAAGACTTCGAGCGCTACGAGGCCCTGGTCTATGGTGGCAGCGGGCGCTTCCTCTACGAGACAACCGTGGGCGCGGCTCTGCCCGTAATCAACGTGCTCGACGCCCTGCTACAGACCGGCGACGAAGTGACCGCGATAGACGCCGCCATCAGCGGCACCTTAGGCTACATATCCACTGAGATACAGGCAGGTGTGCCGTTCAGTGAGGCCCTCCTGGCGGCCCAGGACCTCGGTTACACCGAACCGGACCCGCGCGATGACCTGGGAGGCGTTGACGCTCGGCGGAAGGCACTGATCTTGGCGCGGCGACTCGGTATGCGGCTCAACATGGCCGACATACAGGTAGAGTCCTTGGTGCCGCCCGGTCTAGATGACATATCCCTGACAGCTTTCTGGAACCAATTACCTGCTTCAGACCCTGAATATATGACTAGAGTAGCGGAGGCGGCGGCGCGGGGCAACGTATTGCGTTACCTGGCGCGCATAGATAGCTCCGGGGCTTCTGTGGCCCTGCGCGAGGTGCCTTTAAACAGCGTGGCGGGGAGCCTGAGCGGCACCGAGAGCCTGTTCGTCTTCCACACCCGGCGCTATGGGGACCAGCCCCTGGCTGTGCGCGGTAGGGGCGCGGGGGCGGAGATCACCGCTTCCGGCGTGCTGGGCGACATACTAAGGCTGGGGGGCGTGCTGTGATAGTGATGAAGTTTGGCGGCACCTCCGTGGGCAGCGCCGAGCGGATCAAGGGTGCGGCTCAGATCGCGGCCCGCTATGCAACCGAAGAAAAGGTGGTGGTCGTGGTATCAGCCGTCTCCGGGGTGACGGACAAGCTGCTGGCAGCCGCCCGCAAAGCCGCCGCCAGGGAGCACTTCGAGGCGCTGGAACTGGTGCTCGAAATACGGAGCGCGCACGCGGCCATCATCGAGGGGCTTGGCTTGTGCGAGTCCGAGGCTGCGCTCTTGCGGGGCGACGTGCAGTTAATAATAGGCGAGTTGCAGAACTTCGTGCAGAGCATCTCTATCCTGGGGGAAGTCACCCCTCGTACTCTGGACTACGTGGCAGGTGTGGGCGAGCGGCTCTCCAGCAGGCTCATGGCGGCCGCACTACGCGACACGGGCTGCGCCTCTGAGGCTATGGAGGCGACGCGCTTCCTTGTGACCGACAACACCTTCGGTAACGCCTACCCTCTCATGGAAGAGACGCGACACAAGGCGGCGGAGGTGCTGAGTCCGCTACTCTCTCGTTCCGTGGTGCCTATCGTCACAGGCTTCATTGGCGCGACCGAAGAAGGTTATACCACCACACTGGGCAGGGGCGGCTCGGACTACTCCGCGTCCATCATCGGCAGCGTGCTGGGCGCTCGCGAGATCATCATCTGGACCGACGTAGACGGAGTAATGACCGCCAACCCTCGGATCGTGCCCGAGGCGCGTACCCTGCCGCAAATCTCGTACGGGGAGGCGGCGGAGCTTTCCTACTTCGGCGCGAAGGTGCTACACCCCAAGACGATAGCCCCGGCCGTCGAGCAACGTATCCCCGTCTACATCCGCGATAGCTTCCACCCTGAGCGTCCCGGTACGTGCGTGGTCGCGGAGCCGGTGGATGACGGGCACGAGGTGCGCGCCATCACATCTATCTCGGGTTTGGCGCTGCTCACCGTGCAAGGGAAGGGGATGATTGGCTTGCCGGGCGTGGCTGCCAGGGTCTTCTCTACCGTGGCGCAGGAGAGCATCAACGTGCTGATGATCTCGCAGTCCTCCTCCGAGTACAACATCTGCCTGGTCATAGAGGAGCAGTTCAGCGAACGCGCCCGGCGCTCGCTGGAGAAGGCATTTGCGAACGAGTTAGGGCAGGGCCTCATCGAGGGCATACTGGTGCAGAGTGGGGTGTCCATCGTGGCAGTAATCGGCGCGAGCATGCGCGGCAAGCCGGGCGTGGCGGGACGCGTGTTCAGCCTGATGGGCGAAGGCAAGATAGACGTGCTGGCGATCGCCCAGGGTTCGTCGGAGTTGAACCTGTCGTTTGTGCTCTCCACCGCCGATGAAAACAAGACGGTGCAGTGCATTCACAGCGCGTTCGGTCTAGGAGCAGACTAAGGAACGCTTGACTGTGGGTGGTGTTGAGGCTATATATCCCAAAAGCTATCTTCCACAACTTACATATTACACATCAAACCAGCTACCAAGTTAAGCACGCACTACTACTCGGAATTGGGTATGTTGAGCAACCTGGCGGCTCGCTTCTTGGTGGCCTCGTCTCGGCGGTCGTAGCGCACGGTGGTCGAGACGTTGGCGTGCCCGGCCAGCTTCTGCACGGTTGAGATGTCGGCACCTGCATCCAGAAGATCGCCTATCATGGTGCGGCGCAGGTCGTGCGGCGAAAAGTGCTCCACGCCCGCCTGCTTCGCCCTACGCTGCACGATGTAGAGCACCGCGCGGTCGGTCAGCCTGCGCTCCTTGATCTTGCCTCCCTTGGCAATCGCGCAGAACAGAGGCCCGGAGTGCCGGCCCCTTACGTTGAGCCATGCATCGATGAGCCTGGATTGCCCGGATGCTGTGTAGCAAATGCGGTCTTTGTTACCTTTGCCCGCCCTAACGGTGAGGCTGCCTTCTTCACTGTTGTAGGAAGCCACGTCCAGGGCCACCGCCTCCGAACGCCGCAGCCCCGACCCATACAGCACCGCGATGAGAGCCGCGTCTCTAGCGCCGGTAGGTTGCATGTCGGCCTTGCAGGCGGCGAACAGCGCCTTCAACTCACCCCCTCCGAGTGCCCGGCCGCGCAACAACCGCTCCCCACGCACCGAGCGGAAGGCAACGGCCCTGTGGTACTGCTCGCCGGGCATGAGGCTCAGCTCCCACGCCTCGCGCAGCACGCCCCTGACAGCAGAGAGCATCTTGTTGGCCGTGCTGGGGGCGTATCTGTGTGCCAGCTCAGCCCTCAACGCCTTAGTGTGCTGCGCCTCCAGCAGGTGCCAGGGCATCGTCTCCCAATCGCACCTCCCTCCCGATAGTAGCTCGGCGGCGACCTGTAGCGCCCCCAGCATCGCCGGGCGCGACCCCACCGCCAACCGCGCCAGGTAGACTCTCGCCGGGTGCCTGTGCGCGGTTGGGACGTCTACAGGCTGGAGCGCCGCCCTCTCCAGTACCACCAGGCCCATGCGCTCCCCGGACTCTAGATCATCAAGATCGTCTATGGCTTCTTCCATGCCCTGCTCTCACAAAGTGTTATTACTTTCCAGAAGAACCATTCTAGGAAGTAATTCTAAGGGCATTTTATCGCTTGTTCCAGCGTCTGGTGAGGTTTTCCACACAGGTGAGTAGTGCCGCTTGCCCGATCACGCCTGCTCCCCAACTGGACTGAATTTTAGCCTAAGCCCTTTGTTGTAGCGGTATATACCCCATGCGCCCAATGATGCCGGAACACCACTATTGGTAGAATCAGCCCAGGTGGTGAATTGTGCTCCACCACCGAAGAAAGGGACATCTATTCAGAGAAAGGCAAAAAGGAATGAAGACACACATCACAGCATATCTACTTCTGGTTCTCGCTGCCATGTTGCTAGCAGCCTGTGGCGCACCTACCAACCAGCTATTAGCGACCAACACCCCAGCGGCACCCACGGCCACGCTGAGCGAGTCCCCGACCCCGCAGGCGACGACGGTCACTGCGAGTGCTACAGCACCTGGTCCTACGGCAGAGCCCTCGGCTAGTGTCACGCCCGTTGCTACTGAAGTCATTGATGGTGGGGAAACGCCGGTGCCAGGCGAGACCACACCTCCGACCGACGACAATCCTGGGGTCGGGACCGATGTCGTGGGCAGCAACCTCTTCAAGTTCATCCTGGGGGAGGCAGACGCGCCGGAGGGTCTTACGGTAGCGCCGTGCGACTGGGACGCCCCTGTGCTGTGCGTGCTTGAGGGCAGCGAAGTTGTGGGCCAGGCCGAGCTATTCATGTCTCACCTGGAGACCCTCCCCGACTTCCAGAAGACCCTGGAGAGCGAGGGACTCACCGCCGGTACGATAGACTACCATAATAGCGAACAGGCCCCCGGAATCATAGCGGCGCTCCGGACGTTCGTTGAAGACTATCACAAGACCTTCGAGGAGGACCGGCGGCTCACCTACGGAGACACTGCCACGTACACCCGCCTGGAGACACAAGACGCCAGAATAGCTGACATCCCCGGCCTGCGCTACGGCTTTGTGGTGAACGACAAAGAGAGCAAGGTGCTGGAAAGGTGGATTTCTTTCGCCACGTTCGATGGAAGCATACTCTATATCCTCACGCCCCACTACGACCCCCGCAGCCACACGAGCTTCCGCTCCGACGAAGAGGTGCAGAGCTTCGAGCCTTACATGCGCGACATCGCGGCCAATCTGAAGCTACCCCTTCCGGTACTGGAAACTGATGTGAAGCAGGTAGTCACATTGGCGAGCGTGCCACTGTTCAGGTACTACGGCAATGGCTCCAACCCGGTCACGGAAGTACCAGCCGGTGAGACCCTGTTGGTAACAGGACGTTCCCCTGACGAGCAGGCATGGCGAGTAACCTGCCCTGGCGATCTGTCGGGAGAGTGCTGGGTCTCAGTTCACTCGAAGTTGACGCAGCCCGTTGCTCCCTAAAGAATCTATTGTGATGGTTGTAGCTTAGGGGATATGTAGCTTCACCCGCAGACAGGTCTTCTCACACTATTGCTGTCCGGCAGTTACTGGCTACAGAACTGGACCGATGTTATTTCTAATGCAGCGAGAAATCTCGTTCCTTTGCGCCTGGATACCACCTGTCCTTTAGCCACACGCTACCATGAGAAAGAAGTGACATCTTAGTGTAGGACGAGGTTCCTCACTACGTTCGCAAGGACATCCAAGATACATCTGCTCGCCAACCGTATACTTTGGGGCTAAAATGACGATCAGACTTTGTAGTGCAGAAAATCTCATACCACAGTCCCTTGTCCCTCCTGCGGGACAGCACCTATACTGCTGGGGCATTTGAGCATTCTGTCTACCTGGCTTTGCAGCGGCAACTATAAACTTCCCTGAAGGAGACACAAACATGCCCCGTATTGAGTCGCTACTCTCGGCTCGGCTTTTCCTCGCGCCCCAGTTGTGGAAGGACCGCATTTATTTCATCAGCAACATCAGCGGCAAGTTCAGCCTCTACGTCATGGACTACGGTGGCAGCGTGCCCGAACCGCTGCTGCCGCCCGACATCTCTCTGCAAAACCCGGAACTCCTGGGTGGCCTCTCCTACTGGGTCTTCCCCAAGCTAGGCAAGATCATGGTCACCGTGGACAAAGATGGCGACGAGAAGTACCGGCCCATGCTCATCCCGATGGAGGGCGGCTTCCCGGAGGAAGCGTTCCCGCAAATTACCGACACCCGCATCTTCTCCCAGCATGGCCCGCACGGCAGCACCCGCCTCTACCTTACCTGCGAGAGTCTCAAGGAGGCGCTCAACTGGGCTTACGTGGGCGACCTGGAAGACGGCTCGGCCAGGCAAGTGTATGAGAGCAAGTGGGGCGCGTATGGCGGGGACGTGAATGACGCCGAGACGCTGCTGGTGCTGGCCGAGGGCTACACGGTAGGCGATGTCATACTCCGGCTGGCGGACCTGGAGAAGAACGAGGCCCAGGTGATTTACGGCACGCCGATTGAGGAGCGGGAGCCGGGCCAGAAAGTGCCCCTCAGCGGCTTCGGCAGCATGCAGTTCACCGAGGGCGACCGGGGCCTCCTGGTCACCACATCTCTGTTCGAGGACACCTACGGACTGGGCTATCTCGACCTGCGTGAGCCGGGTGTGATCGTCCCGGTGGAGACCGAGGGTTTGGTCCATACCGGCGCGGGCGAGCTTGAATACGCCGAGCACACGATAGGCAACCGCTACCACCTGCATTACAACATCGATGGAGCAAGCTGGGTTTACGAAGGCAGCTTCGACCAGGACGCCCGCAAGTTCTCCGTCGAGGCGGTAATATGCGGCCAGGGCGAGCTTGCCAACGGCGTGCTTGAGGCGATGCACTACGACAGGGAGGGCGACCGCTTCGTGCTGGCCTTCTCAACCGCCACCTCCCCCACCCAGATATACACGGTGGAAGGCCCCGACCGCAAGACCGTGCGGCGGCACACCCACGAGCGCATCCTGGGCACGCCTCACTCGCAGATGGCCCCCGGTGAGGACGCGTCCTTCGTCAGCCACGACGGGTTGAGGATCTCAGCACGCCTCTACCTGCCATCCCAGGAGCTTGGCTTCGAGGGTCCGCGCCCGCTGGTCTACTACATACACGGCGGACCGCAGGGGCAGGAAAGGCCCAACTTCGCATGGTTCTCCATGCCGATCATCCAGTTCCTCACGCTCAACGGCTTCGCGGTGTTCGTGCCCAACGCGCGCGGTTCCACGGGCTACGGCCTCAGCTACACCAAGCGTGTGGATAAAGACTGGGGCGGGCAGGACCGTTTAGACCACGTATACGCCATGACCGAGGTGCTACCCAAGGACAAGCGTATCGACGTGAGCCGCGCCGGGGTCATCGGGCGCTCCTACGGCGGCTACATGACGCTGACCCTGGCGATGCGCCACCCCGAGTTGTGGAAAGCCGCCGTGGACATGTTCGGACCTTACGACCTGGTAACTTCCTTCCTGGAGCGCATCCCGGAGACCTGGAAGCCTTACTTCCACGAGGCATTGGGCCACCCGGTGAAGGACCGCGAATTCCTGCTCGAACGCTCGCCCAAGACCTACATGAACGACCTCGCGGCCCCTATGCTGGTAATCCAGGGCGCGAACGACCCCCGCGTGATAGAGGCCGAGTCGCGGGACGTGGTGGAGTCGCTACGGGCGGCTGGTAAGGACGTCGAGTACCTGGTGTTCGAGAACGAGGGACATGACGTCATCAAGTACGAGAACAAGGTCCGCTGCTACAACGCTATCACCGACTTCTTCAAGAAGCACCTGCAACCGTAAGTAGAAGCCGTCTCACCAATACTAATGAGGAGATGAGCACATAGCCTCTACTCTGTCATTTCTTACTACGTTCGAAATGACAAGGGCGAACTCCGTCGCCAGTATGCACGGCTGCTATTTGCGATATGGCTTCTAGTGAGGTGAGACGGAATTTGGTTACCCAATGGTCAACCGACCAGGAGGCGGGTGAGCACTAGGATGTACGCCCGACAGTGACAGTCTGATCGTTTGATCCACAGTGCCGCTCAAGAAAATCCAATATGAGCGGTTGGAGGAGTGCTACCTTCGCGGATGAGAATATGAAGTCGCCATGTTCGGAGCCGGGAATCACTGCAAATTCGGCGTTGGGTAGCAGGCGATACATGGCGACTCCATCTTCGACGGGGACGAAGCCATCCCGATCGCCCAGCAGGACCAGTGTGGGAGCCACGACCCTGGCGAAATCGTCCGGGGTATAGTTCAACGTCGCGTTCCACATCGGCTTTATTTGCTTCAACAACGTTTTCCAACCATCAGGTCCGTGGAGCTGCTGGAGCATTGCCGCGAAGTCCGGGTACTCTCGCCCGAAGTGTTCGAAATCGATGTCTCCTAACTGTTCATCACCGAGTATGGAGCGCACCCATTTGCGCGACCCCTCGGTGAGTTCGAGATGGGCTCCACCGATAACGAGGGCCTCAGGAAGGTCGGGATAGCGCATCCCGATTTCCAGCGCAACCTGTCCCCCATCACTGTAGCCGCAGATCAGCGGCTTATGCAGACCAAGCACCTCTACCAGCGCCACCACGTCATCCGCCAGCAAGCGGAAGCTCATCATGCCTGTCGGGTTGGCGGTCCGGCCATGACCTCGGCTGTCGGGCGTTATGACGCGATAGCGTTCCACAAAGGCCCCGACATATGGCTCCCACGATTCGCCGGTGAGGGCACCGCCATGTATCAGGATCAAGGGCTTGCCCTGACCATGCTCTTCGTAGTAGATGTCAAGGCCGTGGGCCTGTACGTAGTGGCCGTGCCGAGTTGCTGTGTGCTCAGGCGAGGTCATGGTGAACTCCTGACCGGTGAATGCCGGGACCGTGAACTGTGAAGGTGATCGCCCTTATCGTTCTACTATATCAGACATTGGCATCCACCAACCAAAGCCTCGGTTAACTCACTCTTGCGGAACAAAGTACCACCAAACGGGAACATTCCTCAGCCTCCCAGCGTTCATCCACTACTTTCGGCAACTTGTCTACTCTGTGTAGCCTGAGGAGGCCCACTATGGTAAAGCATCGCAAACTCGGCGCGAACCGACTGCTCAACTGTCTGGTGTTAGTGCTCGTGCTCCTGGGCACGGCGGCCTGTGGAGGCTCTAGTGCTGCTCCCAGTGCCACTTTTGGCAGGGGAGACGCGAATGAGGCCTATCCCGTGACCGAGGGAGAGCGGGATATAGCTACGAACTCGGCCACAGCCACTACAGCCACTACAGCCTCGGCCATGCCTGAGGAGGCAGCACCCGCCCTCGAAGAGAGGGATGTCTCGGATGGATACGGCGATACGCTGGCTGGTCCTGAGGTCGGTGACGAAAAGCTGCGCACGGGCAGCCTGCCCCCGGCCGATTACCAGTCGTCACTCACAGCAGGACAGGTAGACGACAACGCCAGGTTCCAGGAGTACCTCGACTACCTGCGCAGGCACCGGGGCGAAGCCGCAATCCCTATGGACGTTTCGCAGCGGCTCTTCCTCAGGGTGCTCGACGGCGAGCAGCGGCCGGTAGCAGGGGCTACCGTGCAGCTTTACGATGGGCAGCGGCGGCTATACGAGGGACAGACGGTGAGCGATGGCCGGGTGCTCTTCTTCCCCAGCATGGCCGACGCCGCACAGGTCCAGAAGTTGCGCGCGGTGGTCAGCCGGGGCAACTCAGCGGTAGAGGCCCAGGCGAATATGGGTGGGCCTGAGCAGACCATCACGATGGCCGACCTGAAAGACAACACCGGCCCCGTCGCTTTAGACCTGGTCTTCCTGCTCGACGCTACTGGCAGCATGGGCGACGAGATCGCGGAAATCAAGGCGACCGTGGCTAGCATCGCCCGCCGCATAGAACAACTGCCGGGCAGCACCACCCCGCGCTTCGGCCTGGTCGCCTTCCGAGATTTGGGTGACGACTACGTGACGCGCTCGTGGGACTTCACCGGCGACGTCGGCCAGTTCGGCATCAACCTGGCTAACGTCACGGCGGGCGGTGGCGGCGACACACCGGAGTCGGTGAACGCCGGTCTATTCCAGGCTATCAACCTGCCAGGCTGGGCCGACAACAGCAGCGGGCGGCGCCTGCGCATGATTGTGCTGGTCGGTGATGCGCCACCCCACATTGATTATCCCAACGACCACGCCTACCCCGACCTCCTGCAACAGGCCGTCGCCAAAGGCATTAAAATCTTCCCAATCGGGGCGAGCAATCTGGACAGCGCGGGAGAATATGTCTTCCGCCAGTTCGCCCAAGTCACGATGGGCCAGTTCGTCTTCCTGACCTACGAGAATGGCGTAGCGGGCGAGCCGGGGCCGTCCACGATGCACGACGTACCGTCCGACTTCACCGTACAAAACCTCGACAGCCTGGTGGTAAGGCTGGTGCAGGGCGAGGTCGCCAACCAGATGGGGCAGCAGCCACAGGGCAGCGGGATAGTAGTGCCGGTGGCCGCCACGGTGGCAGCGCCCGTGGAGCAAGCCACCTTGCTGACTTCCTTGCAGGGCCTGCTCCAGCACGTCAGCCGCGAACTGTTCAGTTGGACGAGCCTCTTGTGGCTGGCGCTGCTGGCCGGGATGCTGCTTGCCGCCCAACGCATACCCCAGAAGGCCAGGGTCGCACCCGCTGCGGCGACGCAAGCCGAGGCCACCGGAGATGACATCGTCACCGACCTAGCCCGCGATGCCTGGGACGAGCAATACATCCCATCAGCAGCCACCCCAACCGCGCACCCGCCGCTACTCGACTACCCGGCACCCCAACTGACGGTACCGCTCCCCAGCCTCGAAGCCGCCCTGCGCGACCACAAGGAGCTTGCCACTGTCCGCGACCGTTAAATCGTACGGGTACGGTGCACCATGCCCCGTTGAGTAGCCCCTCCGTTCAAGGGATGGAACCAAGCCCCGTTTCTGTCATTCTGAGCGTAGCGAAGAATCTCGTCCTCTACCGCTTTGTTCCCTTTTTCCTATGAAAGAGTGCCGCACGAGAAAGGTGGTACTTGGGTGCTAAAGGACGAGATTCTTCGCTACGCTCAGAATGACAAAGGCGGGGCTTGGTCCTGGAGGTTTGAGACAGGGAGTAAGGTGATAGGGTACGATGCAACGTGTCCCAGCACAGTGGATAACTCGGCGCGGTCCGGTGCGGCTGTGCTACCTTTTGTGCAGGTCTCCTCGCCGTGAAATGTTTGGCTATCCCTGGCCTGCGGCGAGCGGACCTTTTCCTTTGTCTCAGGCAGCAGCCCTGGCCTCCACCGGAAGCCCTGCCGCCTGCCACGCCTCCCACCCTCCCGTCAGGGCGCGTGCCCTCGTCCAGCCGGCTCGTTGTAGCTCTCGCACCACACGGGCGCTCGTTGCTTCGTTCCTTCAAGCACAGAAGACGGCTACCCAGGCCTCTCGCGGTATGCGTGACTGAATTGCCTGGTCAATAATGCTCCCCGGAGCCGTACCTCCAGCTCCCGGTATGATGCGGACCGCGCCCTGTGCCTGTAGCTCGCTGCTGTCGAAGGTACGCTCGGTGCGGGCATCGACCACAACTACCGGGTGGCCCTCCTGTTGCAACATCTGTAACTGTGCCACGCTTATGCGGTCCTGCTCTTCAGCCTGTGAATCCTCATCAGTAGGTTGCGCGCCATCGATGATGCCGTCCGCACGCCCGTCGGGTGGCACTAGGCTGCCTGTAGCCCGGTCGCCTGCAATGCCATCGGGAGTGATCGTATCAGCGGCAGGACCTGCGATGAGGGGGAGCGGGGCTACTTCACCCCCCGCTGGCATGGGCTGCAACGTACCAGATGGGAGGGTAGTGCCACCCTGCGAAGCACGGTCGCCACGCCTGCCCTTCCCCACCAGCATGAGCGTGCCGCCGTGTACCACCACCGATAGCAGCACCACTAGCGAGCAGACAGCGAACATCTGAGCGCCACCCTCCATCCCGGCGAACACGGGCAGCAACACCAGCAGCAACGTGCTGAGGCCGCGCGGTCCAAACCAGGAGATCAGCACCTTGTCGTACCTGTCCAGGCGGGTGCGGGCCAGCGCCAACGAAAAGGCGAGCGGGCGCACGACCAGCACCAGCACCGCGAACACAGCCGCGGCCAGGCTCCACACGGTAAAGGCGCTCCAGATAAGGGAGCTACCGAACAGCACGAACGTGAACAGCAAGGCCATTTCGGCGGTGGTTTCGCCGTACTCGAGGAAGCAGTCGCACAATTCGACGTCGAGGGCCGCGATTGTGAGGCCCGCCGCGAAAGCCGCCAGGAAGCCGCTGCCGTGCACCGCTTCCGCCGCCGCAAACGCCGCGAAAGCCACACCCAACGAGTAAATCGACTCGTAGTCCCGCCGAATGCCTATCCTGCGGCGCACCAGGTCGAGGGTAGCTACGGCGAGCAGACCTATCAGCACGCCAGCGCCCGGCCCCAATAGCAGCAGATCTATGGCTAACCTGGCCCAGTCGGTGTGTTCCGCCGTACTGCCTGAGCCGTTCGCACTCCCCAGGAAAGTCATAGCCACCAGCACGATGGGCAGCAGCACCACGTCGTTGAGGCCGCTTTCGAGGCGCAGGGCCTGGCGTGCGGTGGAGGGTATGTCACGCCGCCGCAGGAAGCCCCGAAGCAGCACCGGGTCGGTGGAAGCGAGGGCCGCGCCCACCACTACCGCCCCCGCGAGCGGCAGACCTAACAGCCACCAACCGGCAGCCGCTATCAACGCAGCCGAGAGCAACGTGCCCGGCCCGAGCACCAGCATTGTGAGGCCAAGTTGCTTGCGCACTTCCCTGATGTTCAGGCTGAGCGCGTCGGTGAAGAGCACCAGCGTCAGGCTGAGGGTAGCCACCACCCGCAGCACCGGCGAGTCGAGGGTGATATTCACTATCCCCAACCCCGGAGGGCCGAGCACCGCCCCCAGCGCCAGGAACACGGCGACCTGCGGCAGGTTGCTGCGCTCGATCAAGCCCGATATGAGCGCCGCGATCATAATGACCACGCCGATAAGCGCCAGGATTATTGCGAACCCTTCCCCGCTGAACCCTTCCATCTACGTCCTACCTCCAGGCTCCACTTTACATGTAGAGGCCGTTACTTTCAACCACCCAAACAGGTGGGAAGGAGACGGAAACGCCAAGACGCGGAGACGCCAAGGACCACGCCAAGGTTAGTGTTGTTGTTCAAGCAAAAGGAGCAGGGTACATCATGACGTACCCTGCTCCTCTTATTATTTTCTAAACCTTCTAAACCTTGGCGCGTTCTCCGCGTCTTGGCGTTTCCGTCCCTTAACTTACACCGAGCCAGTGACGCAGTGGCACGGAGAGGAAATAGAGGAGGAAGGCCGCCGCGCACAGGTACATGAGCCAGTGCACTTTGCGGGCAGCCCCGGTGAAGAGCGACATGAGCACGAAGAGTATGAAGCCGAAGCCGATGCCGTTGGTGATGCTGTAGGTGAGCGGCATAGCTATCATGGTGATAAGCACCGGGAACGCCTCACGGAAGTTGGCCCAATCGACGTCTTTCAGCGTTTGCAGCATGAAGAAGCCGACCATGATGAGCGCTGCCGCTGTGGCCTGCGGGGGCACAACACCGATGACCGGGGTGAGGAACGGCACGAGCAGGAAGAGCACGCCCACCGTTATCGCGACCAGTCCGGTGCGTCCGCCCGCCGACACGCCCGCGCCCGATTCGATGTAGGTCGTGGCGCTGCTGGCACCGAACGCCCCACCCACCACCGGGCCGACCGAATCGACCAGCAGGGGCTTATGCACGTCGGGCAGCTTGCCGTCCTTCGTGAGGAACCCGGCTAGCAAGGCTATCCCGACGAAGGTTCCCATTGTGTCGAAGAAGTCGCTCAGCATGATCGAGAAGGTGTCGAGGCTGCTTGTAATGGCACCTCGCGCGGTAAAGGCGCTCAGGTCGAGACCGAAGAAGTGGGGCATAGTGGGCACGGCTACCGGCATGCCCGGCAGTTGAGCTATGTTGTTCGTGTAGAGCGCGCCATTGCCCAGCGCCATGTTCAGGTAGTTGAGCACGATGGCGAACGCAGTCGCCCCAAGTATGCCCACCAGGATAGCCGCCCTGTTCTTACGGGCGTGCAGCCAGGCAGTTAACAAGACGCCAAACACCGACACGAGTATAGTCTGCGTGCCGAAGTTGCCGAGTTGCACCGGGGGTGCCGTAGGGTCCGATGCATAGACTGGGTTGCCCGCCACGAACCCGCCCTGGTTGAGGCCGATGTAGAGGATGAAAAGGCCGATACCGGCGGCGATGGCCCGCTTGAGGTCCATCGGCACCGCGTCGAGTATCGCCTGGCGAAACTTGGTCAGCACCAGCAGCGTGATGATGATGCCTTCGAGCACCACGATGCCGAACGCCTGCGACCACGTCAGCCCCTGGGCGGCCACAAACTGGAAGGTGACCACCGCGTTGAGGCCCATGCCGGGGGCCATCGCGAAGGGCCTGCGGGCAAACACGCCCATCAGGATGCAAAGGAAGCTGGCGACCCAGCAGGTGGCGGTAACGGTAGCCGCAAAATCGAGCTTGAGGCCCGCCGAGTCGGTGACACTGGTCAGGATGCCGGGGTTCACGAAGGCGATGTAGGCCATAACCAGGAAGGTGGTCACCCCGGCCATGATTTCGCTGCCTATGGTGACGTTGTAGCGTGCCAGTTCAAAGTACCGCGCTATGCCCGTCTCTCTCGCCGCCGGGCCTGCGCTAGTTTCTATAGTTGACATCCGCGCCCTCCTCCTTATGCGCCTCGACAACTCACATTTACGTGCAGCTCCGGCCACTGCAACTCACCGGAATTCTTTCTAGTGTTGTCCCCCGCCGAGCTTGCGCACCCTCCTTTCGCACCTGGGCCGTCAACGGCAAGGCTCCCTGCCGCTTACCCACACCGATTGTGGGGGCGCCGGGAAGAAGCAAACGGGCGTCTTGCTACAGGGCCAATCCCCTTGCGGCCCGCACCTTACCTTGCTAAATTTTGCAGGGGTAGAACAATTCATCTACCTCTGATAGCCGAGCATTATATAAGATGAAGCATGAGGAGTCAACTACCCGCCCCGATGTATAAACCCTGTGGAAATAAGGCGCAGTTAGCTGCACAACAAATGCTGTGGGTCGGGTTTGTTCGAGGTCGGATATTCGCTGTTAGATGCGCCGCCAAAGAGGAAGCGGGCAGGAAGGGGGTCGTCATTTCTGATCAGCCAACGCAGCAGAGGAGATGATAGGTAAATTATAAAGCCATAATGTTGACAATATGTCTAGTACTAGTATAATGCTATTTGCACTTGGGGCGCATTAAACGGGTGGGGGATGAAATGTGGTAAAGGTGTGGGCCATGAGGGAGTTCGTTAGCCAAACGCAAGGAAGCTACATTCATGGGGTCAGCTGTAGCCGTCCGCCTTATCAACGTTTAGTGTAACGGAACGCCAATTGTGTCGATAAAGGTACGTCATTGTTGCCGTACGGAGGGCCTTACATGAACAGAGATGAAGAAACTCTTAAGCTTTACCAGGCTGAGTACAACAATCTGAAGCGCGAAATAGAGCAGCGCATAACGGGCCAAAATCAGACTTTCAACTTTGTAGCCATCATACTAGCTGCTACGGCGTCGATAATCGGAACAATAATGAGTTCGTCGAGCACAACCTTCCCCACAGATGCATCGAAGTTTGACCTGATCGCATTACTGATCGCTCTCCTGCCAGTAGCCATCGCTCCCCTTGCCTTTATGTTCTTTGATAACGAACTAATGATTTTTGGGATCGGGTCCTATATTTACGAGGATTTGAGAAGACGCGTGGAAAACGTGTTAGGCTACACTGAAGAAGAGTTCTTCCTCGGAGACGCCAGAGTCCTCAAGAATATGCTTGTCTGGAGTCCTTCGGCCCAGCTTGTTCTCTCAACGGGCCGATGGCTCTTGTTTATTGCACTCACCATCGTACCCACGATTTATGTGATGCTCTCGATTGACCATTTCAAGGAGCCTATGCTTTGGTGGCTCATCCTTACAGTAGATTCTATTATATCGTTGGTAGTTACCGTAGCAATGATAGCAACTCTGCGAGAGCAGCTAAGATGGCGGTTAGAGCACCCATACAGATGGTCAATCATGAATACTCTTCTAAAAGAGCGACGCAAGCCCTAATTAGAAGAGATGAGGTCAGTGCTTCCGGGGCACCCAGTCCTTCTCACAACTCGAGGGTGTCTATCTGCAAACTAAGGTAAACCTGTGTACTATGTGCTTACTTGTAGTCAGCAGAACGAGTCCACTGTATTCGAGCAGTTGATGGAGGGAGGAGCCATCAAACGTGCAGGTAGAGGCAGAGAGGCAGGCCCAGGCGATTGCGAAGCAGAATTGTAGGAGATAAGGGATACTCGTCCAACAAGATCCGTGAGTTCCTTCGCCGCAAGGGCATCAAAGACACAACTACATGATACCAAGCAAATCCAACCAAACCAGAACAGGTCCTTTCAACCAGCCCATCTACTGGACCAGCTACCGCCAGCCCAATCGTGTGGAGCGCCTGATCAGTCGTCTGAAGCAGTATCGAAGGATAGAGACCAGATACGAGAAATGAGCAGAGAACTACCGGGCGTTGTTGACCATAGCTGCCATTCTCCTCGGGTCATAGCCTGCAGATATGACTCTAGCTAGATTCCTCAAGGTCTCTTGCTCCATTGTGCCTACCCTCATGCTGCATCCCTACAGGAGCCGAGAAAAGCAGCCCCTCCGGCACCAGCAGATCCCCGGTGGTCGGGTCTATCAGCCCGTTGACTTCGTCCTCGATACTGGTGGCCTGGGTGTACACATCCCCGGCTATGGGGCGCCGCCGCAACTCGTGCTTGAACGACTCTATTTGTGCGATGCGCTCCGACATATGCTCCGCGCCTCCGTATTCGGAGAAGCCGAACCCGCCCCATTCGCTGACCACCAGCGGTATTTGCCCCTTGTAGAAGAAAGGGTCGCCCACCACCAGCGGGTGCGGGGCCACCCCCTCGTTTTCACCGGCGACCAGGCGGTCGAGCCACTCCTGCCACTCGCCAAACTCCTGCCTGTAGATGTGCGCCGTCAGCAAGTGCGACTCCACCCTGCCCTCCGTCGAGACGTGCCGCCAGCCGTCGTTGTCCACCACCAGTAGCTGCGGGTAGTTCACCCTGAGATAAGCCCAGGTGCGCGCTATATACTCGCGGGTAAGCGCGTTGAACTGTATGTCCTGCACGCCCCAGTCCTCGTTGTACAGCGAGAGGATCACCACCGAGGGGTGCGAGCAGAAGATGGGCAGCATACGCATAAGCTCGGCCCAGTGGTTGTCGCGGCTGCGTTGCGTCGAGACGTGCGGGCTGGGCACCTCCACCCACAGCAGCACGCCCACCTCGTCGGCCAGGTCGTAGATGCGGGGGTCTATGCCTGCGATATGCACTCGCACCAGGTTGCAGCCGAGGGCTTTCATCGCGTGCATGTGGCTGGCGATCTGTTCGTAGGTGGACGTGCCCGGCTGGTAGAGGATGCCGTCCAGGTAGGTCTGCTGATCATTAAGGTAGATGTGCCGCCCCCGTGCCTCTATCCTGCGCAGGCCAAAGTGCGTGGCTATTTGGGATATGTCTCCTCCGGGCGTCTTAAGCTGTGCTGTAAGCTGGTACAGGTTCGGCTCATCCGGCGACCATAGCCCGGCGTCCGGCAGGTGCATCACCAGCCGCTGCCGCTTCACACCCTGCGCCAACTCAAATTGGAACTCGGACACAACCGGAGACATGGCTTCCTCACGCGAGGTGACCACCAGGCGCAGGTTGTACGTGCCGGACGTAGCGGTGCGGGTAGTGATGACGAACTCCACCAGCCTGTCCTCGATGCTGCTGATTACCTCAAGGCGCGAGCGCAGCCTGTTGAGCATCACCGGCTCGATCCAGACGCTACGCACCGGGCCGCTGATCGTTTGGTACCATATACCGCCACGCTTGTAGACCCGCGACTCCTGCTTGCCTCGCGTAATCTCAGCGTCCAGCGTGTCCGCGGTGCGCACGGTCAGGCGGTTTACGGGCCGTAAAATCTCCGGCGGCAACTCGTAGCTGAAGGACGTGTACTCTCCGTAGTGCACCGGCTCGCCCTCTATCGTGCTCAGTTGCATGCCGTTCAGCCACACGCGGGTTTCATAACCACACGCCCCAAAAGTGAGTTGCACGATGCACCCGGAGTCGCCCAGCCACGACTCAGGTACGGTGAACTCACGCTCGTACCAGGCTACCAGGTTTTCCGGCGTGTATTGGGTAAGTGACCCGGTAATCCTGACCTCTTCCACGGCTTTAGCCATATAATCCTCAATTGAAGTCGGCCAATCTGCGGTACGCTGGTAATCGTGATGCTCGAACCACTCTTGCTTTAGACCCTGGTCCTCAGGGTCCAGGTCAAACCGCCATACACCGTCTAGCAATTGGACATCGTCCGGGCGAAGCACAGAACGCGGGAGCGGATTGAGGTACTCTTCCACCCCCTGGGAGTAAACCTCGTCACGAGTAAAGCCGAAGTCCTTTACATCCATAGTCACCTCCAGTGCCGGAGCCATAGCACAAAATTATTGAGGCCGCATTAGCGTCATGTGTGGCTCAATGCAGCTTATTAGAAGTCAGCTCATGAACAGGTTGGGTAGCTAGTTCCACGCACGAAAATGCGGCCACTCAGGTATTCATGAGGCATGTTCTAGCAAATTACCGGCCACGTAGGCTGCCGGGCGCGAAACAACTCGCTTCCGAGCGCAAGAGCACCCATCCCGGCAAGTTCTCTAAGCACAAATAGAGGCAGACCATAACACAGGCGAAATCCGTGAAATCTTCGCGTAATGTTTATGAGATACAATATGGGTAAGGTTTTTTACTTGGATACCAGGAGGTGTAATAATGAGAAGCAAAGTAGTAAAATCTGATGCAGAGTGGAAGCAGCAACTAACCCCGGAGCAATACCGGGTCGCCCGCCGGAAGGGCACGGAGCGAGCTTTCACGGGCGAGTACGCCCACAACAAGGACGCGGGCGTTTACAAGTGCGTATGCTGCGGCGCTGAGTTGTTCAGCTCCGACGCCAAGTTCGAGTCGGGTACAGGCTGGCCTAGCTTCTACGCCCCCATCGCGGAGGAGAACGTAGAGGTGGAGTCGGACAACAGTTTCTGGATGCGCCGCACCGAAGTGCTATGCAGCACCTGTGACGCCCACCTCGGCCACGTATTCGATGACGGCCCCGCGCCCACGGGTCTACGGTATTGCATCAATTCCGCGTCACTCAAGCTGGAGAAGAAGGGGCCAGCCGGCGGCCCTGCGTAAGATAAGCTTGGGACACAAGAAACTGTGCGTTAGTAGATAAGAGACAGTAGATAGGAGCAACAGAATGGAAAATGCAAAGGCAACATTTGGAGCGGGCTGCTTCTGGGGTGTAGAGGCAGCGTTTCGCCAGGTCAAGGGGGTCATCTCGACCTCCGTGGGCTACAGCGGCGGAGAGTACCAGAACCCCTCCTACAGCGATGTCTGCACCGGGCGCACCGGACACGCTGAGGTGGTTGAAGTCGTCTACGATCCCGCCAGGGTATCCTACGACGACCTGTTGCGGGTCTTCTGGGACAACCACAACCCGACCACCCTGAACCGGCAAGGCCCCGACATAGGCACGCAGTACAGGTCGGCCATCTTCTTCCACACGCCGGAGCAAGAAGCTGCCGCCCGCGACTCCATGTCCGCACTCGACAGCAGCGGCAGGTACGGCAGGGCCAGCGTGACCCAGATTGAGGCGGCGTCACAGTTCTACCCCGCAGAAGATTACCACCAACAATACCTGGAGAAGCGCGGCCTATCCACCTGCCACATCTAATTGTCTAAACGCCAAGACGCCAAGACACAGAGGACGCGCCAAGGTTAGGGATTATGCGCTCGGAACGAGGAGCAGGTTACAATCACATGTACCGTGCTCCTTCTTGTACTCTCCAAACCTTAACTAACTTGGCGTGTCCTTGGCGTCTCCGCGTCTTGGCGTTTAGACACCCGGCTACGCGAGGCATCAAAAGTTGTCTGCACTTGACTCAGTTGGTATAATAGTTAGTATCTAAACTATTTTGAGCTGCGAAACGTATAACACACAATGACTAACACCCCGGATATGAGAATCGCACAGCTTTTTTCGGCCAGCACCAGCAAAGACTGCGCCTGTATGTGTCAGGCTGCGCCCTGTTGTTGCGCGGCCTCAGCTTGCGACGGTCCGGCTCCCCACGTGTGACACTAACCCTACAGCAATGACGCTGCATGGTAATTAGCAACCAGCAGCTACATCATGGGGCCTGACCGGAATGGTCGGCCTTTTTTGTTTCCAACAAATTACCGGAGGCTACATTGGAGCTCCTAACGAGAACATCCGCATCCACGCTAATACGCTCCGGACGCGAAGACATCGTCGCGCAGATAGGCAACACGCCCCTGTTGCGCCTGGCGCGCATCGAGGAGCAGTACGGCCTGGCTGAGGGCGTTGAATTGCACGCCAAGGCCGAGTGGTTCAACCCCGGCGGCTCGGTGAAAGACCGCGCGGCCCTCTACATGGTCCGCGACGGCGAGCGTCGGGGGCTGCTCACGCCCGGCAAGACGATCCTGGACGCTAGCTCCGGCAACACCGGCATCGCGTACGCCATGATAGGCGCTGCCCTCGGCTACACGGTGGAGATATGCCTTCCCGAATCGGCCAGTCCCGAACGGAAGCGGCTGCTGAAGCTGTACGGCGCGACCATCATCGACACGCCCCCGGCTGACGGCACCGACGGAGCTATCACGGAGGCCCGCCGTCTCTACGCCGGGCACCCGGACCGCTACTTCTACCCCGACCAGTACAACAACCCCGCCAACTGGCAGGCCCACTACTACGGCACGGCTCCCGAAATCTGGCAGCAGACGGACGGGCGCGTCACCCACTTCGTGGCCGTGGTCGGCACCAGCGGCACCTTCATGGGCACGTCCCGCCGCCTCAAGCACTACAACCCCGGCATCCGTATCGTGGAGGTGCAGCCCGACGCCGCGTTCCACGGGCTTGAAGGGATGAAGCACATGCCGTCGGCCCTGGTGCCCGGCATCTACGACCCCAACCTGGCCGAGGAGAGCCTCATGCTGGGGACCGAGGAGGCCCAGGCCATGACCCGCGCCCTCGCCCACTACGAGGGCATACTGGCCGGACCTTCGGGCGGCGCGGGTGTGTTGGCTGCGGTGCGCGTGGCACGATCGCTGCGTTCTGGGGTCGTGGTGACGGTGCTGCCCGACGGCGGCAATCGCTACCTGCAAGACACCTTCTGGGATGAGAGCGAGGGCGGCGAACGGTGAGCTCGAGCAACGACCAGGGCAAGAGCGAGCGGAAAGCCCGGAGAGGTGCGGGCACCAGGGCCGTGCACGCCGGGTCGCACGTAGACCTGCGGGGCACCCAACCCTCTAACGTGCCCATCTATGCCAGCAGCAGCTTCCTCAGCCCCGACGCCGCGAACCTGGACGAGGTGCTTGGAGGCACCCGGCCCGGCTATGTGTACGGCCGTTACGCCAACCCCACCGTCTCCGCGCTTGAGGAGGCTTTGGCTTCCCTCGACGGCGCGGCGACAAGCGTGGCTTTCGGAAGTGGCATGGCAGCCCTGCACGCGGCGTTTCTGCTATGCGAACTGGAGCCGGGCGATACAGTGCTCGCAGGCAGCGACCTTTACGGCGCGAGCCATACGATGCTAGCTACCCTGTTCGGCCAGTTCGACGTGCAGACCCGCTTCGCTGACATGACCGACTTTGAGGCCGTGGGGCAGGCCCTTCGCACCGAGCCGCGCCCGCGCGCCATGCTGTTCGAGACCGCCTCCAACCCGCTCATCAAAGTGGCCGACGTGCCCCGGCTGTGCGAGCTTGCCCGCTCGCTGGGGGTTGTAAGCATTGTGGATGCCACATTTACACCCCCGCCAATAATCCAGCCACTGGCGCTTGGCGCGGACATCGTGATGCACAGCGACACAAAATACTTTGGCGGGCACGGCGATGTAACGGGCGGCCACGTCTCGATTTCCAACCTGGAGTTAGAGCCTACCCTCCGGCAGATATCCAGGCTGGCGGGTGCCGTTCCGGGACCATTCGAGGCATACCTCACCATCCGTGGCGTGAAGACGCTGGTTGTGAGGGTCAAGCAGCAGTGCGAGAACGCGGCTATTCTGGCGCGGTGGCTCGCACAGCACCCTCTTGTATCAAAAGTGCATTACCCCGGCCTGCCCGACCACCCGCAACATGAGGTAGCGGCTCGCCTCTTTACTCCACCCTACATGGGCGCGATGCTGGCCTTCGAGATAGCGGGCGCGAGCAAGGATGAGGTGCTACGCTTCATGGACTCGCTCGAACTGGTGATACCCGCCACCACACTGGGCGATGTCTACACCGAGGTGTCGTACCCCGTTATATCGAGTCACCGGGACTGGGCACCTGCTCAACTGAAACGGGCGGGTATAACGCCGGGCCTGCTCCGGGTATCCGTGGGCATAGAAGACATAGAGGACGTAATAGAGGATATTGACCAGGCGCTCCAGGCGGCAGTGGGCGCGAGAGATACACAATCTACGGCTAACCAATAACAGCAAGAGGACCGAAGAATGACATTATACCTGGACGACTGCGCACGCGATTCGATAGTGCAACATGGTGAGGGCGGCTATCCGAACGAGGTCTGCGGCATCCTGCTCGGCAAGGACGAAGGCGGCCGCCGCGTCATCCGCCTGACGATGCCGATAGAGAACTCTTTCGAGCAGGACGAGCAGTACCACCGCTTCCTTATCACCCCAGCCGACATGTTCCGGGCCGAGCGGCTGGCGCGGCACGACCGCCTGGACGTGCTGGGCGTGTATCACTCCCACCCGAACGCCCCCGCCCGCCCCTCGGAGTACGACCGCGACCACGCCGCCTGGACCACCTGGAGCTACGTTATCGTCTCCGTGCAGGAGGGCAAGGCCGCCGGTATTCGGGCCTGGAAGCTACGCGAAGACCGCAGCGCCTATGACGAAGAAGAAGTAGAAGTAAGTGCGACGAGCAGGACGTAAAGAGAGAGCAGTAATAGGAGGAAGAGTTATGAGCGCGATTAGCAAGAGCGGGCAAGTAAACGCACAAGGTTGCGAGGACGACATACCTCAGCCTATAGTAAATCTCAACAGATGGACCCTGGTACTCGGAATTGTGGGCGGCTTGATGTTGCAGCAACCGCTATTCACCACGGTGCTGTTCCTGATATTAGTTCCAGCGGTGCTGTACGGGCAGCGTGGCAGCCTTATCTTCCAGCTTGGCAGGCGCGTACTGCCCGGTACGGAGAAAGGCACACCCGGCGTGGACCGCCGCCTGATGCGGTTCAACAACTCGATAGCCATGCTGCTGCTAGGCGCGGCCCAGGTGGCGTTCCTTTTCGGCTCGGCCACGGTAGGTTGGGCATTGGCCCTCATGGTGGCGATTGCCGCCAGCGTAGCTCTTGCGGGATACTGCGTGGGCTGCACCATTTACTACCGGTTTCGGATTTACAGATACCGTCTGCTGGCCGGGCGGTAAAAATGAAGAACATATTTCAGCACTTACGCCACAAAAAAGGAGAACATCACACATGACAACCATTCTCATACCTACGGCCCTGCGGCAGTATGCCGGGCAGCAGAGCGAGGTAGCATTGCAGGGCGGCACTGTAGACGAGGTGTTGCAGGAGCTTTCCACCCGCTACCCTGACCTGCGCAGGCAGCTTTATAGCGAGAGCGGCAAGCTGCGCAACTTCGTCAACATCTATCTCAACGAGGACGACGTGCGCTACCTCCAGAAGGGAGCCACCCCCGTCAGCGATAACGACACCATCTCCATCATCCCGGCCATAGCGGGCGGGGCCTCCGGTGCTATGCTCGACTCCCCTCCCCCGCCGGTAGCTACGGGCGGCGAGGAGCAGACCCTGTCCCACGCCGAGATACGCCGCTACAGCCGCCACCTAATCGTGCCGGAAGTGGGGCTTGAAGGCCAGAAGAAGCTCAAGGCGAGCAGCGTGCTCCTGATAGGCGCAGGCGGTCTTGGCTCGCCGCTGGCCCTGTACCTGGCGGCCGCGGGCGTGGGGCGCATCGGCATCGTGGACTTCGACGTGGTGGACGAGTCGAACCTGCAACGCCAGGTGATACACGGCACCTCCGGCATCGGTACGCCCAAGCTGGAGAGCGCCAAAGCCCGCATCCTCGACATCAATCCTAACGTGCAGGTGGACAGCTACGAATACCCGCTCACCTCGGAGAACGCGCTGGAGATATTCCGCCCGTACGACGTGATCGTGGACGGCACCGACAACTTCCCGACCCGCTACCTCGTGAACGACGCGTGCGTGCTGCTGGGCAAGCCGAACGTGTATGGCTCGATTTTCCGGTTCGAGGGACAGGCGTCGGTATTCTGGGCAAGAGCCGGAGGCGGGGGCCACGGGCCATGCTACCGCTGCCTCTACCCTGAGCCTCCCCCTCCGGGCCTGGTGCCCTCCTGCGCCGAGGGTGGCGTGCTGGGCATCCTCCCCGGCACGATTGGCACCATACAGGCCACCGAGACGATAAAGCTGCTGCTGGGCATAGGCGAGCCGCTGATTGGCCGCCTGATGCTCTACAACGCCCTCGATATGCGCTTCCGCGAGGTGCGCCTGCGGAAGGACCCGGAATGCCCGGTGTGCGGCGAGAACCCCACCGTCACCGAGCTAGTAGACTACCAGGTATTCTGCGGGATCAATGCCCAGACCGAGCGCGGTGAGACCGACTTCGATATCTCTCCCCGCGACCTCAAGGCCCGCCTCGACGCGGGGCAGAAACTGGTGCTGCTCGACGTGCGCGAGCCTCACGAGTGGGACATAGCCCACCTCGAAGGCGCGAAGCTCATCCCGGTGAACCGGGTAACGGCCCACGTCCATGAACTCAGCACCGCCGACGAGATGGTGGTCTATTGCAAGGCAGGCACCCGCTCAGCCCGCGCCGTGAACGAATTGAGGCAGCTTGGCTTCCGCAAGCTGTGGAACCTGCGCGGCGGAATCAACGCCTGGGCCGAGGACGTGGACCCGTCGCTGCCCAGGTATTAGAACCGAGTCCCTCGCGACATTCGCACGAACCCAGGCCCCCTAGATTGGGCCTGGGTTCGTGCGATATGTGCTGCACCCGCAAGGTTATATACGCGTAAATGATTTACGCGTCTGCCCGTGGTGTATACTGTGACTAGCGCGCGAACTTGTACCGGTTCGCTCCTTCGTTGCCCGAAGAAGACCTGGCGGGCGGTCATCGTCGGAGGCGCAAGCGCCTATTGCGCCGCTGTCGTCGCTCTATCCTGGCTTTACTGTGGAGGGACTCGTCGCGTATGCGAAACCGTCTAACTGAAGGGACTTCCTGATGAAAGCGGGCCATGGTAAGGCAGCCCTACTTGTGCGGCTTTGCGGGCTTGTGTTCGCGCTGGCGCTCGCGGGCTGCGGAGCGCAAAGTACCGTTGGCGCCATTCAGACAGCGCGCGACTCCATCGAGCATGGTACCGCCACCGCCGCCGGCGTCCGCATCGACATAGCTACCGGCCAACTGGACCTGGCAGACGGCACCGACAAGCTGATGGAGGCAACTTTCCAGTACAACGTGCCCAACTGGCGGCCTAAAATCGATTATGACGTGAGTCGTACGCCAGGCACGCTCTCGGTTGTGCAGCCCGTGGACAGGAACAATCTGCCGGCACTTAGCGCGAGCACGGTGAACGACTGGGAGATCAGGCTGGGCAACCAGGTGCCCCTCGACCTCGACTTGCGCCTTGGCCTGGGGGAGGCCCGTATAGACCTCTCCAGCCTAAAAATCAGCGGCCTGAGCATGAACCTCGGCGCGGGCAACGTCGAGGCCGACCTCAGCGGCGACTACCGCAACAACGTGGACGCCCACATCACCGGCGGCCTGGGCAAGCTGACGCTGAAAATAGGCGACCGCATGTCAACCCGCGTCACCGTCACGGGCGGTCTCGGCAAAGTCACCGCGCACGGTCTCACCCTGGAGGGGGAGGCTTATACCAACGGCATCCGGTCGCGGTATGGTCTCGACGTGACAATAGAAAGCGGCGTCGGGGAGATCACGCTAGACGGGCGCTAGGGCACACGCTTACACCGTGGGAAGCGTCAGGGTCACCCGCGTGTACTTACCAGCCACGCTCTCGGTAGCCAGCGATCCACCCACAACGGCCATCATGGTGCTATGCAGCGCCAGCCCTTGCCCGCTCCCGCCACTATCTCGCATGGAGGCGGTCATGCCCACCCCGTCATCTTCCACGGCCAACTCCAGGCCACCTGTCGTGCGGGCGGCTACCTTCAAGTGGAGTGGTCGCGCGGGGTCACCGCCCCGGCCGTAGCGCGCGGCGTTTCGCACCGCTTCCCGCGCCGCGTAATACAGCACCTCGGCTGCCATGGGCGCGACTTCTCCCGCCTGCTGCTCGGCCTGCGGCTCCACCTGCCAGGCCACATCGTTGAACGCGCCGGCAAATTCCTCGTCCACGGCCTTGCGCAATGCGCCCAGCAGCCCCAGCCGCGCCACCTGGGGAGCCGCGCCCGAAGGCATGTCGCGCAGCAGGTCGGATATGCGCCGGTGCGCCTCGCCTAATTGGGTGAGGGCATCTTGCTCCGCGCTGTGCCCGTTCGAGGGGCCTGTATCGTGGTACTCTAACAGGGTAGCTGTCTTATCATCACTGGGCGTGGAAACCCTGGCCTTGCGGCTGCTGAGGGCTATCATGGCGGTGTGGAGCAGGGGCAGCACGTCGTCGTGGAGGACCCGGCGGGCCTGCCGGTCGAGCACCTGGCTCTCGGCCAGGCGGCGGCGTTGCAGGCTCATCAGGCGGCGGGCCATCTCGGCGCTTGCTTGCGTGTCCACCATGCGCTCGCCCGAAGCGCGGGCGATCTCTATCTCCTCCTGCGTATAGAGGCCGCCGTCCCGTTTTTCTCCCAGCAGCATCACCCCAATGAGGCCCCGCTCGCTCCATAAGGGCACGGCCAGGCTCGCGCCATCGAAGCGTTGCGGGTCAACCGGCACCCACATCACCTGCGGAGAGGTAAATTGCGGCGTCAGGTCGGCCAGCGGAAGCTGCGCGTGCCCCTCGGCCTGCGACTTGCCCTCTTTGTGCTCGCTAGCCCGGTATACGAGCGGCGGCCCCACCAGCGGCGACAGCGGACCCAGCGCCGCCAGGTAAGCCACTCTCGCCCGCAACACCTCCCCGCACAGCACTCTGAACGGCCCGGCAATCTCCAACTGTTGCGAGGTAGGGGCGGCACCCGACTGGTCCAGCAGGTCGCCGTAGAGGCTACGGCCCGTAACGAAGGGCCTGAGCAGGTCCATGTAACGCTCGCGCTCGACGTAAGAACGCCAGCTAAAGACCGCGTAAAAGACCACCATCAGGATGGTAGCCAGCACCAGGCTGTAGATGGGATGGGTAGCCACGGTGAGGCTGTAGCCAATAAGCGTGCTGAAGCCACCCGCTAGCACGACCGCGCTCCACCACTGCAACAGCAGGCTCCTGCGCGGCAACGCCTTCCCCGTGAAGATCTCATATGCCACCACCGCCTGCCCAAGCAACACGATGGACACCCCGATGAGCGCCGCTATTAGCAGGTCGAACAACGCGATGGTATTCAGCAGGGTCTCTGGCGGAACGTTGGCCGGGAGGTTGTAGAAGGGCGTCTCGCGTACGTGGAGCACTATCCACACCATCGCCCAGGTGACCAGCACGCTCACCAGCAGCAGTACGCCCGCCGTCGCCACCAGCCACGGCCGCGCCCGCTCCCTCGCCACCTCTCCCATGAGCCTGCCCGTGGGTCCCGGCTTGCGCAGCGCGTCCATCGACAGCACGATGCACAGCACCATGTACACGGGGAACGCTATCATCAGCATCGGCACGCCGTTGTACGAGTAGGGAGTGGAAAGATTGCGTTGCGCAAGCTGCCAGTAGGACGGCAACGGGTTGGCAAACGTCAGGAAGGCCGACATCCCGAACGCCAGCAAGCTCACGATAAAGAGCCAGGGCCGCTGTCTGCGCCGCAACGCCGAGTGAGGATCGTCCCAGTAGCCCGCGTACCAGAGCATCACGACGTACCAGGCGAATGGGGAGGCGAGCACGGGCACCCAACCGGCATGCCACCAGAAGTCCATGCCCCAGCTTACATAGGTAAGACCCTGCCCCAGCATAGCCGAATGGCTGATGAAGAAGGCCGCCCCGCTCAGCAGCCCCAGCCCCGCCACCCAGATACCCCAGGTCCTGCGCTCGGCGTTCAGCAGCACCGTCAGCCCCAGCCACAGCAGCAGCACCGTGTCGAATAGCGACACCGACATAGCAGCCCATGTCAGCAGCACGGTTGGGTTCAGCAGATGCTCGAACAAGTTACTTGACTCCCTTTATCAACTTTGCCTGGATGCTTGAGCAGATATCACTGCACGTGAGGTAATTTACTCAACTGCCTGAAAAGTAATATTGGGAGTATCTAGCCAAAGTTGCGGAACACCCAAGAGGAAACGCTAAAGTTTATGATTAGGCCTAGCAGAATGAAAATCGCTACTGCCCTCTTTTGTCGTCTGCCCAAGCGCCCGTTCCCCGTATCTATCCATGCCTTCCACAGGATAACTACATAAAGCACATTGAACACAGCTACAGAGAGGGTAACTAGCCAGGCTAAGACACTATCCTGGTATGGCTGATTACCAACAATGTAGTCCACCAGCAAGTAGCTCAGAAACAGATAGACCAGTCCGCAGCTATTACTCAGCAGGAAGAAGCCAAATGTAAGTAATGGCAAGAGAAAACGAGGCCGCTTCCCATCCTCATTATTGGTCGTGTGATTAGTGCTTGTCTCCTGCACGGTATGTGTTCCCATGCCTGTGTCTATACTTTTGTTGGTAATTTAGCCACATTAGCAATAAACCAAGAAATAAATATACCGTGCTTCAGGTCTTACAAACCATATTACCCCGTCCACTCCGTCCACTCCACCCACTCACCCCGTTCGTTCATCGCCAGGGGGGTGCCATCATCACGCCACGCTAGCAGGCGGCCCACGTTCACAATAATCGAGGCGCGGGTGCGGGCCACTTTCTCGTCGGTGTTGTTGAAGTTGAGGCCCCAGGCGCAATAGATCTGCCCGTTGGTGCGGCTTATCGTGCGCTTGTCGCGGAATCCCATGCGCTCGGCTATTTGCTCGTTGGTCAGCCCCTGCGCCAGCATACGAGCCACCGCCTGCTCGTTAGGCTCCAGCAGCGACATAGGCGACTGTTCGTCCTTGTGCCGCACCTCCTGCACACGTGACTCGATCTCCGGGTCGATGAAGCTATGCCCCGCCACCGCGTCCTTCAGCAGCGGCAGGATCATGTGCGGCAGCAGGTAGTTCGACTTGCGAACGTAGGCGTAGTGACTAAGGATGCCGGAGCGGCGGAAGTCTCGGTAGTAGCTTTCGTCGTCCTGTATCGAGTAGAAGACCACAGGCAAGCGCGGGAACTCCCGCCGTATCGCTACCGCGGTCTCGATGCCGTTCTTCGGCCCCGCGAGCTGCACGTCCATCAAGATGATGTCGGGCTTGTTCTCGAGGCAGTAAGCAATCGCCTCTTCGCCGCTCTCGCAGCCACGTACTACGTCTACCGCTTCGGTGGCGTTCAGTCCCTCGGAGAGCGCGGTGCGCAATCTCTCGTTATCTTCAACAATCAGCAGTTTCAAGATCGTTATCATCGGTGCTCGCCTATCCGTAATTAATTGACTAGTAGTCAGCATGTATTTGCTGTAAAATGTGGGCACCGGGATGCCGTTCCCACGAGTCGAGCGTATCAGACGCCGGGGCCGGTGTCAAGCACGCAGGTGCTAACCTGATAAATGATAGTTAGCAAGCCCATGTGGGGCGCAGAGCACCGTTACGCGGAGTGGACGATGTCAAGCACCTATGTGCGTAGATAGATGCTCTTGGAGGGTCGAACCGTGAAAAGCAGCCGGGTATATTACATTGGGGACACCCCGCGGGACGCCCTGCCCGCTCGCCGCGCGCAGCACCATTCACCCGGAGGAAGACCTATGGCTAGCCAACTGACTATCGACTCCCCTCTTAGCACCCCCGCAACGGCAACGGCAACGGCACCCAACCCCTCGAGCATGCGGGTGCTGCCCAATCTTGCCTCGCCCTCTCGTGTGCTCATGGCCGGGTTCGGGCTGGGTATGGCTTTCGACGTACTCTTTTACCAGAAAATGCTGGGCATTTCCGTGCCGTTGTTCGTGGGGTCTATCGTGGGCGTGCTCTTCTGGCTGGGGCGGCAGGAGGACGTACGGCCGCGCACTCGCAACCTGTGGATCATCCTGCCGCTCTTCTTCTTTGCGGCGATGATCTACTTCCGGGCGGAGGGCTTTCTCACCTTTCTCAACGTGGTAGCCGTAATGGGACTCCTGGCGCTGCTGGCCTATTTCTACGCAGCAGGGCGACTGGACCGGCTCGGCATCCTGGGTTACGTCCTGTCTTTGATGGCCGCGAGCCTGCATTCGCTCACCCTGCCTTTCCAGGTGGTGCCCAGCAGCTTGCAGGGCAGGCAGCCGCTCGGCTTCCGGCGGTCAAGGTGGCTGCCGGTGCTACGCGGAGTGTTGCTGGCGGCCCCGGTGCTCCTTGTGTTCGCGGTCCTGCTCTCCTCGGCCGACATGGTCTTCGCGCACCTGCTGGGCGAGCTGCTCAGTTTCGGCTTCCTGCCTGATATGAGCGACCTTTTCGCCCAGCTAATTTTCGCGCTCTCCGCCGGTTGGGTGCTGGCGGGCGGCCTGGCTTACGCGGTGGGCAGGCGCGAGCGAGCCGCGTCCGGCGACGAAGAGCCGTGGGAGGCCGGGATGGATGCCGTGCCCCAGCGTATCTCTATCGGCTTCGTGGAGGTGACCACGGTGCTGGTGCTGGTGAGCGGCCTGTTCCTGGCGTTTGGGCTGGTCCAGTTCGCCTACCTGTTCGGGGGCGAGAGCAACATCAGCGCGGCGGGCCTTACGTATGCCGAATACGCCCGTCGCGGCTTCTTCGAGCTTGTGGCGGTGTCGGTGCTCACGATGGGCCTGATACTGGGCCTGCACCACCTTACGCGGCGCGACACCGCGCGAGAGCGTTTCCTGTTCAACGTCATGGGCAGCCTCATGGTGGCCCTGGTGCTGGTGCTGCTCGCCTCGGCTTACTGGCGTATGTCACTCTACCAGCAAGCGTACGGATACACGCACCTGCGTCTCTACGTGGAGGTGTTTCAGCTATGGCTGGGGGCGACATTCGGGTGGCTCCTGCTGACCCTCTGGTGGAAGCCCAAGCGTTTCGCGATTGGGGCGTTCGTAGCGGCGCTCGGCTTCCTGGCGACCCTGAACCTCGCCAATCCCGACGCCACTATAGCGCGTGAAAACCTCGAACGCTACCGGACCACCGGCAAGCTGGATGTCTACTACCTCGCGGGACTATCGGAAGACGCGATACCCAGTCTGCTGCCCGCGCTCGACTACGCACAGGGCCAGGAGCTCGACGTGCTCAACCGCATACTGTGGAACCGGCTGCGGTACATGGAAGATTATCCCGCCTGGCGCGAATGGCAGGCTTTGCACTGGAGTCGGAGCGAGGCGTTCCAGTTGTTGCAAGCTCAAAGGGAGCAACTGGAGAGCGTGTTCCCCAGGTGAGCTTGAGGGCCGGTCCTCGGTAGCTTTGGACCCGCGAATAGTGTAAAATGAGCCACCTGCACCGCCGGATGTTGCTGCGCTTTTGTCACCAACACAGACGGCACACCTTCCTGGCATAAGCTCTTGGAGGACATACTATGCTATTCGCGATCAAGCAACTGCTCGAAGGACGTCCTGCTCCGGTTTGCGTGCCGCAGACCGCGCGCGTGAAGGACGCTCTGCAACTGATGATGAAGCACGATTTCAGCCAGCTACCCGTAATCGAGGCAGACGGCGACCTGCTCGGTATCATCTCCTACAAGACAATTGCGCAGACCTATTTCCTGCTCGGCGGGCAGGTGCCCCTGCTGGATTTGACGGTAGACCATTGCCTCGTGCGGGTCGATCCCCTCACCCCTGAAGACGACCTGTTCGAGGCGTGTGAGAAACTGCGGACCGACGATAGCGCCACAGTCATTGTCGAGGGGCGCAAGCCGGTGGGCCTGCTTACCGCGGGAGACCTCACCGACTTTTTTCGTTACCGCTCTGAGGACCTCATACGAATAGAGGACATAGAGGTGACCCTGCGGCTGCGCGCCCGCGATGCCTTCCCCGATGACGCGTCTATGGACCAGGCCCTCATCCTGGCCTTAGGCCCCGACTTGAAAGACCCCACCAAGCCGAAGAAGCAGTTCAACCATCTCAGCATGGCAGACCTGATATTCCTCATAAAACATGAAGAAAACTGGCCCAAGTTCAACGGCATGTTCGAACCGCTGGAGCTGTTTACATCCCTCATGGACCGGGTGCGCCAGGTGCGTAACATCCTCGCCCACTTCAGGGGGAACGCCGACCAGATCCAGGACACCACCCTCAAGTACGCCGTGGACTGGCTAGCCACCAGGGCGGGCGCTGTCCAGGCCGACGGCTCAGGCCCGCGGCGGCTCACCGTAGACCGCGCCCAGACGGCGGGAGCAGTGCCGGGCAAGAGGTACGATCCGCTGAGGGAGTGGTTGAGCCGGCAAGATCAGGACCCTATGGGTATAAGAGTCAACTTCCGGGACATAGAGACCCTGCTCGGAGGGGCGCTGCCCACCGCCGCCAGGAAGCACCAGAGTTGGTGGTCGAGCAATCCGAACGAGGCGCAGTCGAAGGCGTGGCTGGAGGCGGGCTGGCGCGTATCCGAGGTGAACCTGGCAAAGCACGAAGTGACGTTCCAACCCATCAGCGTAGCGGCTGCACCCGCGCAGGATGCCGGTTCCAGCCCGCCAACCGCTTCCGTGCGGCAGAACGGCGCGACTGGTACCACCTCGCAGGTGAAGTCCCAGGAAATTGGCTGAAAACTCATTGTGTTAACCTATTGACAAGCCCCCAGGTATCTGCTAATATAATGGGGCATCGGGTTCATTCTTGATGTAAAGACCTCAGAGGATCCCTTGAAAGATCGTCTGAGGTTTCTTTTTGCCCAGGATCATACCGGCACGACAGGTTCTCCCTGGTCAATCTCATAGTTTATGGCAGCCTTAGCACCGTTCTTACGCACGGCCATTTCACAGTTTTTGGCAGCCTGTTTCATAGTTTATGGCCGTGGTGACACATATTTCATAGTTTATGGCACTGGTAACAGCCGGCACCTCGAGCAGGACCAAGGCCATAGCGTACCTTGGCTGCATTACTGCGAGTGGAAGATACTTGCAGGTCGAAGCTGCTCTTAGCGGGACCCTTTCACCTCTCTGAAAGTCTTCTACCGACCCAGCTTGGCTGCTATCACTCGCGGAGGGGTATATACTTGCAATATGCACTACTAAGTATGAGCCGCTTGGCACAAGGGTGAAGCTACGCCTTCGGCAACAAACCTTCTAGATGATGGAA
>DASVVE010000026.1:0-20545 GCA_036386675.1 Chloroflexia bacterium
CTAACCACTAACCACTAACCACTACTCACATTTCAGCACCAGCTCCTTGTAGAAATCGAGTTGCTCGCGGGCAATGGCGTCCCAGGTGAACTGGGCTGCCCAGGTCTTGCCTGCTTCTCCCAGTTTCTCCCGCAGGTCCAAATCTGTGGCTACCCGGCGCATGGCATCCGCCAGGGCTTGCACGTCGTCTTCGGGCACCAGCACTCCGTGTCCTGCCGGGTAGGGTGGCGCGTTGTCGCGCAGCCCCGCAATGTTCGTGCCTACCACCGGCGCACCTGCCGCCCCCGCTTCGAGTGCCGTTATCGGGCCGGTCTCGTACCTTGAAGGTATGGCGACCAAAAGCGCGTGCTTCATCAGCTCTGCCGCTCGCACCGAGTCTACCTGGCCCACGAACCGGATGCGATTGCGGTACCGTGCGCGGGCCACCAGGTTATCCAGCGCGAACGTCTGGGCACCGGAGCCGCCCCCCGCGATCAGCAGGCGCACGGTGGGAACCCGGCTTGCCAGTTCGTCAAAGGCCGCCACCAGCCTGTCGAGGCCCTTCTGGTACACGTCGATGCGGCCGATGGACAGGATGTACGGGTCTTCCGGCCTGGGACCGCCCGGCATCTGTCCAGCGCTGAAAAAAACGGGGCTTGCGGCGTAGCGGATCACCTGGATGTTCGCCTGCGCTCCCTTTAGCTCCCTTAGCTGCTCGCCCACCTGGTTGGACGTCGCCACAAAGTTCTTGAAGCGCGAGAGCAGCGGCTGCTCCACCAGGCGCGGGCCCCAACCGGCGAGGCCGTACTTCTTGCTGGCGTGCTCCCCATAGACGTTCTGTACGCTCGCCACCGAGGGGGTGCGCCCGCACCACAACGGCGCGCCCACGGGGGAGAACGGGGAGACATCCTCGATGACTATATCATAGCCCCCACGCTTTATCAAGCGAGCGGCGGCCAGGGTGTAAGTGAGCCTGCTAAGCACGTAGGACCGCTTGCTGCCGACCCTCCGGTATTGCACTCCCGCGCGATTCTCGGTAATGTCAGCGCCGGGATACAGCCCGCACACTACCTGTATGCGCTCACCGCCTCTAACGATGCGCCCGTAGATTTCGAGCGTGCGATAAGCCCCCCCGCCTCCGACCCAGGGGTTCCCGATGTCGTCATATATGATGTGCAGTATGCGCATACTTGAAGGTACGCCCCGAAATAAATCAGAGCCTGCTGGCTATCCCAGCCCAGAGCACTATGCCGAGCATCGACCACGCCCGTGAAAGGAGGGCGGCAGCGGCGGCGATGGGCGCGGGCACGCCTACGAGCGCGGTGAGCAGGCTCACAATAAAGAACTCGCGCACGACAAGCCCCTGTGGCACGAACACGGCGAGGTAGCCCGCCACCCACGAAGCCGTGAATATTCCTCCGACCACCGGAGCCGAGGAGAGCGAAAGGTCGGGGTAGAGGGCCGCCACCAGCGCGAAGGAGATGGCCGCGAAGATGAGCCAGTTGAGCAGGTACGGCACTAGCAGCAACAGCATGTCACGCGCCGTGAGCCTGACTTCGATTGGTCTGCGCTTCAGGCGGGCCAAAACCCAGTTTAGCAGCCGGAACATCAAGCCAGGCTGCATTATTAGCAGCAATAGACCTACTATTAGAGCTACGCCGAGCCATGTTGGAGCGTCACGCCAGGCGAAAAGGGTCAGCGAGGATACAATGGCGGCTGCCAGCAGCACCAGCACGCTCTCCACTCCCACGCTGATGGCAGAGACGAGCCTGGGCACCCCCTGGCGCTCCACGAGCATCACCCTGCTCACTGCGTGCCACACCGAACCGGGCACGAACCCGGCCAGCCCCGAATAGTAGACCGCCTGTGTGCTCACCCGCCACGGCAGCATGTGCCCTAGCTTCTCCAGCACTTTCGCCCATGCGTACACGGGCACTGGCCCGCGCAGCAATAGCAGCATGGCAGCGATGCCTATGTAAACGGGTTCAAGCACCCAGCTGTAGTTGAGCACCTGCGGCAGGAGATCGTAGACTGCGCGTGCGAAGAATACGACCACCACGAGCACGAGCAGCACCTGCGCCACTCTACGCACGCGCCCCGAACTCAGCACATCCCCAGCCGCGCCACTCAACTGCTTCACCAGTAGACTGTACCGGAGGTACCTGGCTTTGTCAATTGTCGCGCAACATAGCTACAATCGTTTCGCACGTGGAATAAATCGACCAAGCCCCCTCTATGTCATTCTGAACATGCGGCTACGCTCAGGGTAAACTCCGTGAAGAATCTCGTCCTACACCCGGATGTTTCCTCTTTCTTACGGTGCAATGCTGCTGGAGGAAAGGTGTTACTTGAGTGCTGAGAGACGAGATTCTTCACTGCGTTCAGAATGACAAAGTGGAAGGCTGAGAGACGAGATTCTTCACTGCGTTCAGAATGACAAAGTGGAAGATGGTGCTGCAATTCAAATTCTATGCAGTCACGAACTATATTGCGAACTGGAACCGAGTAAGTGGGACCGGCTCAGTAGTACGCGAGGTATTCGTCCCATATGGGGCGCAAGTCTGCCTTGGAGTGCTTCTGGAACAGCGATAGCAGGTCGGTAGGCTTGGCCTTCTTGAAGTGGTAGGTTTCGTAGTACTCGCGGAGTGCCGCGTAGAACGGCCCGTCGCCTATCGCCCCTCGGACTCGGTGCAGCATCAGCGTGCCGCTGTCGTAGATCGTGGCAGAGTATTGCGCCTCGTTCGCGAAGCCGCTGAATATGCCCGCCGAAACGGGAAGGGCGCGCGTGGCATTGCCTGTCATCGAAGAATAAGATGCGTTGTAGTAGCTGGGGTGGTTCGCGCGCACGTACTCGGCGGTGATGTAGGTGGCGAGCGCCTCGTCCAGCCAGGGGTCGGCAAGCTGGTTGTTGGCGATGGTGGAGTAGAACCATTGGTGGGCCACCTCGTGCACCGGGGTGTACCAGGGCCAGGTGCCAGGCGTCGTGTCCAGGCTCAACCAATTGGTGGGTATGAAATAGCTGGTCGGGTACTCCTGCGCGTAGTTGTCGCTCCTGAGCTTGGGCACGCCCATTTGGGCCACCGTGTAAGTGCTGAACGGGTAGTCACCCAGGGTCTTGTCCAGCCATTCCAGCGCCGGGGCAACGATGTTCAATTGCTGGCGGGCCTGCTCCCGGTACTCCGGAAGAAAGTACGCCAATACCCTGGTGTCGCCCACCTGCCGCCGCATGCTGCTATCGGACAGCGGGTTGACGAAGCGCGGCGACACCACGTATGCCACGTCGCGCACATCAGGGGCCTCGAACCGCCAAGTGTTTGATTGCTCGTCGTAGGCAACAGTGTCGCCAGTGCCCCCGGCCACCAACTGTTCGCCTCCCGCTGAGCTAATCTCCACATCGTAGTCGCTGTGGGTGTAGTAGCCGAGGTCGCCAAGCTCGGAGTAGGGGTAGATGGACCATCCACCGTTCTCCCAGGGCACCACGATGGGCAACATATCCCCCAAGCCCAGGATGTCGTTGGCGGTGTCATACCCGGTGCGACCGCCGACCGGCCGAGGGTAGAGTTCCATGTTGAGGTCCAGTGCGACCCGCCCACCGGGTGCAACCGCCACCGGGAGCCGCACATCCAGGCTAATTCCCTCACGCCATGCCGTCTCCAGGGGCTGACCACCAGAAGCAATGGACAGCAGACGAAACGCACCTTCCCAGTGGTTCCACGGCGCGTGCAGCATGACGTTGGAGAGCGGCGCACCCGTATTGTTCACCAGTTCTATATGCTCCTGCACACGGGTAGTCCGGCCCGGTTTTGGACCTACCTCGACCCGAGCCTGGTAGCTGGCATCGAGGTCTGCGGGAGCAAGCTGTGAGTAGCGCCACTGGAAGTAATGCCGCCCGACGTTGCCCATCTCCACCTGTAACGCGGCGGGGTTGGCGGGGTTGAACGTCAGGCTGCGCCGCTCGAATAGCTGCACCAGCACAGTCTGGAGCTTGCCCGATATCTGCACCTGCACCCAGTGTGGCTCCGTGATGGGGTAGCCGAGCGTATAGAGCCAGTCGAATCGAGCGGGGCGGTCCGGCGAATTGGCGAACCGCCAGAAGACCTCGGCCCAGTGATGCCCCGTAGCTGACTCACGCCGAGCAAGCGTAACCTTCGCGGGCGGAGCGCCCAGGGTAGTAGCCTTGCCGGACGCATCGAGTAGCGCATCTACTACTCTACCTTCGGCGGCAGGCACACCGGCCAACAGGCCCTGGAAGCTTGCATAAGTGGCGGCTTGAGCGTTGCCACCATCACCCGCGACCACCACGTTCGCAGGGCCAAGCCGGTACATCCGCCCGCCCCCAACTTCCGCTTCGCCTGCCACCATCTCGCTGACCAAGCGTCCGCTGGTGACAAACCAGGGGGAGCGCGGGTCTGCATTCGGGTCGTTGACCTCAAGGCGGCCCTTGTCGAAATACTGCACCAGGTGGCTGGCCCCAGGCGTCCCGACGTAAGGCTCGTAGTTGGTGTAGAAGGGACCGGGACCCCACATCCAGGGCCTTGTCACTCTGCCGAACGCCACCGCCGCGTCGTCTCGCTCCCAGGTCTGCTTGATAGTGGCGTGAGCGAAGCCTTCCGGTGGGGCTTGTAGCGGGGCCAGAGCCGCACGGGTTGTTCCCGCACTAGCAAGGAGGGGCAAGCAGAACACCAGGCAAACAAGACTAGCTATGGCCTTGCCTTTCGGCGCGGATGACCTTTTGAACCTTATCATTTGCTCTCCATCTCTCAGCCGTCGTAGTGGGAGCGTATCACATCGGGCAGACACCAACAAGCCCCGCCATATATCGGACGGGGCTTGTTGGACTTCGCTATCTAGTTGGTGTAGCGTTCGAGGGTGCCTACGCCTGGCCGATCTCCGAGGCGCGTTCCTGGACGGTGCTCTGTACGTCGCCCGCTACTTCCTCTACGCGCTGCATGGCATCACCCGTGGCTTCTTGGACCCTCTGGATGGTGTCCTGGGCCACCGTCTGCGCCCTGTCAACCAGCTTGTCGCGGGCCGCACCCATCAACTGGTGCTCCTGGGGCGTTTCAGGCACTGCCAGGCCAACAGCCGCGCCGACCGCTACCGCGATTGCGCCCACCGCCAGCGGGTTCTCCATCAGCATGCGCTGGAACTGGCTCTGCGTCTCGGAAGCCTGGTACTTGACGCCTTCCGCCACGCCGCCCACTGTATCTCCGGCGGTCTCGGCCAAGCGCCCTACCGTGTCGCCCGCCTGGGATGCAACGTCACCGGCAACGTGCCTGGCCTCGTTCAGCCTGTAGCGGCCCTGGCTGTTGCTCTGCATGAAAAGCCATGCGAGACTCAGCCCCGCCAGCGTCGCCGGTACCGGGTTGTCCGACAGCGTCCTGAGGAAGCGGCCCACCACATCGCCGGTCTGCCCTGCGACATCCCCGGCGGTGTGAGCCACCGTGCCAGCTACATCGCCTGCCGTGTCACGGACCTGGCCTGCCACGGTGCCTGCGGTATCGCGCACCTGCCCGGCGACCTCACCAACTCTGTTGACGACTTCGCCAGCGGTATCGGTTACGGTCCCTGCTGCCTCTTGTGCCCGGTAGCGCGCTTCGTCCGCCACGTCACCGACCTTATTCTGGACCTGGCCGACCGCATCACCGATGCCTCCGCCCTGGCTGCCCTGGCTGCCCTGGCTCCCCTGGTAGCCATAGTTGCCACCGTATTGCGAGTAGGAGCGGCCGCCGGAAGGCTGGTTGCCACTGCCACCGCCGCCCATGAGCAGCCATCCCAGGCCCGCGCCCGCGAGCGCCGCCGGAACAGGGTTCTGCTTGATGCGGTCCGTCACCCCTTCTACGATGCCGCTCGACCCCTGGCTGCCCTGGCTGGAGCCGCCGTAGGAGTAGCCTTGCCTGCCGTAGCTCTGAGGTTGGTAGCCACCGCCACCGCCACCGCGGTAGCCCCGGTCGTAGTCCGGGTAGTCGGGGTAATAGCCGTAGTTCTGGCCCCTGTTTGAGGAGGAACCGCTGTTTCTTGTGAAGAGCCAGCCCAGGCCGAGACCCACCAGGGCCGCCGGAATGGGGTTGTCCTTCACCATCTGGACGAAGTTACCCCCGGTGTCCTTCGCCGTGTCCGTAACGTTGCTTACCATGTCTTCAACCCTCCCAACTGTTGCTTCTCGAACGCTGTCCTTGGCCGTGCTGATGATATTGCTGGCAGCGTCCTGTAACGTGTCCTTGGCCTGGTCCATCAACACCTGGGGATTCAGCTTCTCCTGGATGGCGTTGATCGTACTGCTCATTTCGGCGCGGGTCTGCTCGATCCCGGCCCTGATCGCGTCAGGGTCGTCCGGAATAGTCACGTCGTCGCCTGCTGACAGATCATCGTTTGAAGACCCATCCGCGTCCGACGTGAAAGTTGCATCGTCAGCACCCAGCACCTGCGCGACTGATGTTACCGGCGCGACATGCGGTACTGGGACTACCGGCATCGGTGGGTTCACCGGCACCCGCGCTATCCAGTCGTCGCCCGTATCCTGTCCCAGGTCGCGGCCCGAATCGACGTCGGTGACAATCGCTTCGTCGGCTTCGAGCACCGGGTCGGGCATATCCTGCATTTGCGGCCAGGGCAGCGTTTCCGCTTGCGCACTGTAAGTCGCGTCCATCCCGCCTGCATCTGACGCGCCGGTTGTGGAGGCCGGCTGGTCGTCGGGGGCGTAGGGCCTGTAGACCACTACGCTGGAGTCCTCTCCACCGCTTTGCTGCGTAGCGTCGCGGTTATCGTCATCGTCCATAGCTCCGTAAGGTCTCATCGCACCTGCTCCTTCGCCCACTCGGCGTCTTCCTTCAAGGTCTCAATCGTCTGTTTGGGGGCGAGATTTTCTGTCTTGAGGGCCTGCATACCCTTCTGCACCAGGAAGTAGCCCACGCCTGCCACTAGCACGCCGACCACAAGGGCCGCCAGCCACCAGGGCACGCCTATGGTGCCGAGCACGATAATAATCGCCGCGATGATGGCGAGCAGCCCGGCGTAGAGCACGAGGCCCCCGACGGCGAGGAAGCCGATATCTTTGCCGACCTGCCCCGCCTTCTGGGTCATCTCCGCCTTGGCGAGAGCAACCTCCTGGCGGACCAGCACGCTCGATTCCTTGGCAAGGTCGGCAAAAAGCTCTCCTAGCGAGCGGTCGTCTTGGTTTACTTGCATCGCTTAGCCCTCCGAGCCGCCATCGCGCGGAGTGAACACGTGGGTGGACCGGAACGTCTGCCCGTCATCTTCCCCCGCGCCCATCGCGTCAAGCCCCTCACCCGACCGGCCCTCCACCGTGTAATCGCCGCGCGTGGTGAAGTGGACTATCTCCGGTCGGGCGCTCCCGCCCTGCGTGCCTGTGGCACCCTGCGCCTGTACCTGTCGGGCCGAACTCTTTATGAAGCGCGCACCGATCAGACCGAGCAGGAACCCACCGGCCAGGAACATGGTCGGCTGGCGGCGGGCGAAGTGCTCCACCTCAATCGCTATGTCGCGCAGGTCTTTCTCCTGCAAGTAGTCGGAGACGCGCTGTAGCTGCCAGGCGGCCCGGTCCATGTACTCGGCCACGGCTCCCTGGTCCTGCATGTTGAGGCTCATCTCGCGCATCGTGTCGGCCACGTTGGAGATGCCTTCCACCGCGCGGTATTTCTGGTCCTCGATGCGGGTGGTGGCGGTCTGGCGTACCTGGTCCGCTACCCTGCCTACGGTTTCCTGGGCCTGACCTGCGACGTTGCCCGCCGTCTCCTTTACCTGCTGGACGGTGTCGCTGACGGTGCCCCCTATGTCCTGGCCCGTACCGGAACCGCCGCCGTTCGACTCAACTGCGTCGAACTGAATGGTCGCGCCGTCGCTGCCTGACGCGAATCCGTCTATGGTGCTGTCTTCGGAATACTGGTCTCGCTGGTCCATATCTATTTCCCCTCCAATAACCTTAGTAGATCGCTAGCATGTACTGCCTATTGGTCAGGGCAGCCTGCACGGGGGCGTGCCCCGTTGTTGATTGCTACCTATAAGTGCAAGCCCTATGCCAGACGGCTAATTAGTGTGTCAGGGTGCGGTCGTTCTTCTTTCAAGAGACGCTAGAAGGGCTGGAAAAGGTGGGAAAGGATAGGCATAAGAACGCTACAGGTTACGTAGGTGTAGCCCTCGACTTTAGTCGACGGGCGTCTAATGTCGCGAAAACTGACACAATATTAGAATGTCAGATTCGATTTACTTACGCCCAAAACTTTGCTATCATGGGCGCACCATCTTCTGTAGGGAGGTACTATGTATGGCCTCTTCACCTGAAATAGATATGCTCAAAATCATCGACTCTGGCCTGGAAGGCGAGACCCCTGCGCCCAAGCGGGTAATCGTCGTGGGCGCGGGTATGGCCGGGCTGGCGGCTGGGTACGAGTTGCTGCGCGCCGGGCACACACCCATCCTCCTGGAGGCCCAGAACCGGGTCGGGGGCCGCGTCTACACCCTGCGAGAGCCGTTCGCACCGGGCCTTTATGCCGAGGGCGGGGCCATGCGCATCCCCCGCGCCCACGAGCTTACGATGGCCTACGTGAACAAGTTCGGCATCAACGTGACCGACTTCACGATGGGCAACCGCAACGCCTATTACTTCATCAACGGCTGCAAGTGGCGCGTGAAGGACACCGACGTTGACCCTGACTGCCTGGGCTTCGAGGTGGCCGAGCACGAGAAGGGCAAGTCGCTGGACGACCTGTGGGCAGACGCGTTGCGCCCCTTCGCCAAGCGCCTGGAAGAGGAGGGAGAGGGTTGCTGGCCTGACCTCGTGGCCGAGTACGATCAGTATTCGACACGGGAGTTCCTGGAGACGCTCAAGTGGTCGGAAGGGGCCATCGAGCGCTTTGGGCTGCTGGCGAACCAGGAAGCGCTGATGAATTCCTCGTTCCTGGAGCTATTGCGGGAGGAAGTGGGCAACTATTACACAAACATGGTCGAAATCGAGGGGGGCATGGACAACCTCCCCAGGGCCTTCCTCCCCGCGCTGAAGGACCACATTCGCTTCGGCGCTAAGATGATAGCGATTGAGCAGTCGCCGGAGCAGGTGACGATACACTACCGCACGCGGGCGGGCAGCTTCTCGGAGGTGGGCGACTACGCGATCATCACCGTGCCCTTCCCGGTGTTGCGCCACGTTGAGATGCTCAAGCCGTTGTCACGGCACAAGCAACGCGCCATCCGCCAGCTTCACTACGACGCTTCGGCCAAAATCCTGTTCCAGTGCAAGCGGCGCTTCTGGGAGGAGGACGAGGGCATCTTCGGCGGCGGCACCATGACGGACCTCCCCATCCGCACGGTCTACTACCCGGACCATGGGCGCGAAACGGGTAGGGGCGTTATCCTGGCAAGCTATACCTGGGCCGAAGACGCGCAGCGGTGGGGTTCGCTATCGCCGGAGGACCGCGTGTCTCAAGCCCTTGAGAACCTGTCCTGCATCCACCCCCAGATTAGGGAGGAGTTCGAGGTGGGCACCTCGAAGATGTGGCACGATGACGAGTTCGCGGGCGGGGCGTTCGCCCTCTTCGACCCAGGGCAGCAGAGCCTCCTGCACGAGCATATCAGCGCGCCGGAGGGCCGCCTCTACTTCGCAGGGGAGCATACATCGCTGTGCCACGCCTGGATACAGGGGGCCATCGAGTCGGGCCTGCGCTCGGCCTACGAGATACACCAGGAGAGCTTTGTCAGCGTGGAAAAGGGTGCGGCCAAGAGCTAGGCTGACGCACAAGAGGGGTTAGCATGCTACATCCCGCCCGCTCCGTATTCCTCGATGCTACCCTGCGCAAGATCCAAGCCCCACCCTGTCATCCTGAGCGTAGCGAAGGATCTCAAGAAGGTGGTAAAGGATGCTGCTGAATGCTATAGACCATAGTGCCGGTAGTTCAGCGTGAGGGTACAAGGAGCATCTGAGATCCTTCACTGCGTTCAGGATGACAGGGTGGGGCTTTGGTCCTGGTGCTGGCGCAGAGGGACTACACCAACGTAGGGACCGTGAATTGTGCCCTACAGGAAGATGGAAGGTAAAAATGTGGGGCTAGGAGGCGGCCTGGCCTATGCCCGGTTCTTCACCCAGAACGCGGGCCAGCGTGTTCAGCATGGTGTCCAGGTCGAAAGGCTTCTGGATGTAGGCCGCGTACTTGCAATCGCTCTTTCTGACGAGGTCTTGCACGGCGCTCATGAGCACGATGGGGACACCCTGGAGCAGAGGATCTTTTTCCACGGCGCGGCAGAAGGCGCGACCATCCAGCACCGGCATCATGATGTCACAGATGGCCGCGTCGGGGCGTTGGGCCGCCATCAAGTCGAGGGCCTGCCGCCCGTTGGACGCCGTGATTACGTCGTATCCCTCTTCTTCGAGTATGGCGCGTAGGATATCTACTATCGCAGGCTCGTCGTCAACGACCAGAATTGTTGCCATCCCTACCCGTCAGTCGTGCTTTCGCGCGCGTATTCGTCGTCTCTCTCCGCCTGCCCATGGCCCTGGGGGCGAGCGACGCCCGTGAGAATTGCTTCAGCACTTCTGAACGTATCCGCAACTTTTATGCCGCTACCGTCAATCATAAACTCGCGCACCGACGAATCATAGCTACTCTCTCGCATCTTGACTATGGAGATTATCCGGTAAAGCTGCGAGTGCAACTCAACGAACCTCAACAATATGATGTTTTCAGAACTCGAAGAAACACCCTCCGAAGGCAGGTTGAGGGCCTGCCCGAAGACGTCTAGCAACTCTACGGCAAACACCGTAGTTACTCCCAGGGACCGTAGCTCGTTGGTCAGGGCTACCGTGAATCTGCCGAGTCGCTCCGGGTAGCCTGCCTCTTGAAAGCCACTCAACCCATCCAAGAAGAGACGCTTTACCCCCCGCCTGCGCACCGCCGCGATAAGCTGCTCGGCCAGGTGGTCGAGATTGCCTTCTAGCGGCGGCTGCCAGACAATCTCGATGTCCCCTTTCCGGGCATATGACGCGAACTCGAACCCCAGGTCTTCAGCGTTATTAATTAGTCGCTCGGCGGTCTCATAGAAGCCGAAGTATAAGCCAGGCTCGTTGTTGCGCGCGCCCTCCTGGAGGAAATGCAGGCCGAGCATCGTCTTGCCCGTGCCGGGGACACCGTAGAGGACCGTGTTCGAGCCTGTGAGCACTCCGCCATGCATCATCTGGTCGAGACCTGGGATGCCGAAGGCTAGTCGCTTGCGGTTCTGCCCCGTGGCTGCCGTTAGGCCACGTAGCACCAACTCCGTGCGAGGATGCACCACAACGCCTTCATCGGTAATCTCGTAGCTATGCTTGCCCCTGAGATGCTTGCTGCCGCGTAGCTTGCTTACCTCGACCTCGGTGATGGTCCGCGAGCCGAAGTATCTAGCCGCCATCTCCACCAGGCCATCCACCATAGTGAACTCGGGCCGCGAGCGGGTGCCGGGGTCGGAGTGAGTGAGCAATAGGGTGGTGCAGCCGTGGGCCTCGGCGTAAACGTGCAGCCGCTGGAGGAACTCCTTCACCAGGACGTCCGAGCCGGTGCTCTCGTCCACGGCCGCCAGGCCGTCCATTATGAGCAGTGTAGCGCGCTGGTCTCGGATAACCCCCTGCAACAGGTCGAGCAAGGCGGTGAGGGCACCACCCTGGAGCATCTGGTAGCCGCTCACATAGTAGAGGCTATCCCCGATGGGTTCCGGCCTGAAGAAGGAGAAGGCGCTAAGGTGAGTGAGCATGCGGGCGTGGGTCTCGGTGAGTAGGGTCACGTAGACCGCACGGCCGCCGTTCGCAACGTGGTTGAACGCCATCTGGTTGCCGAACACAGTCTTACCGGAGCCGGGCTGCCCGCTGATGAGGTACATGCCTCCCCTGAGGAAGCCCCCATTCAGCAGCACATCGAAGCCTGGAACGCCGGTTGGGACCCGCTCGAAACCGGCAGGCTGTGAAACTGGACTGGTCATGCCCGGTCTCTCCTACACAAAGTATATGGGATAGGCAGCCGGCTCCACTCGCCATGTCATCGAAGGTTCGCCCTCACCTCAGATGCAGGAACGTCGAGTCTCCTGGTCTCATAAGAGACCGAGCCGACTGCTATTTTGCAAGCAATTATCCGCTAAATCCAGAGCGCGCGCAAGTAGTATATCCTCTGGAGTTGGATAGCCCTCAGTCCTACTGGGAAGGGGTCGTTGCTTGCATCAATGGTTCGACCGGCGCTGAATTGCGCGTTTTGGTAAGACCTCTAGTCGCTAGCCGTTGCCGGGTCGTCAGGGGTGAGCGCGACGTGAGCCACTTGCTTGTAGACCGACCCACCCGACTGCATGAAGCTTTGCATCAGGCTAACCCCGCTCACCTCGAAGCTAGCCTCCTCCGGCAGAGTGGTCCTCGTCAGAGAAAGCACTCGCGACAGGGGTGCAAGCCGCCCAATGCCAATGCCTTCGCGCACTCTGCCTATCGTCATGTGGGGGCTGAAGGGCTTATCCGGTTTGAAGCCTAACCCGCCGAGGGCCTCCTGCACTGCCTCTGCAAGCTCGACCGCTGCCGGTGTATCCCCTCCCAGGCCGACCCACACGACGCGGGGCTTGCGCACGTTGGGGAAAGCCCCCAGGCCGCCCACTTCCAGCGTGAACCCGGCCTTTCCGGCGCACGCCTGTTGCAGCACCTGTGTAATCTCCGGTACGCGCGAGGCAGGCACATCTCCCAGGAATTGCAGGGTCACGTGTATGCCTTCGGATCGCGACCAGCGCATGAGGCTGGCGGCCTCACCCAGGTTTTCCCGCGTCTGCGCCTGGATGCCCTCAAGCACTTGCAGGATGTTCTGCGGTAGCTCTATCGCAACGAAGAGGCGCGCCCTGTCACTCCTGGTGCTGGTGCTGCTGGTGCTGGTGCTGCTGGTGCTGGTGCTGGTGTTGGTGGTATCAGCCGTGTCAGTGGTGTTAGCGTCTGCGGGCACGTTAGAACCTCAAATCCCAGGAGCGCAGCCTGTCGAGTAGCTTGTGGTTGGTAAGATCGAGGTGGATGGGTGTGATGGAAACGTAGCCCTGCTCGCAGGCGGTGGCGTCGGTGCCCTCTTCGTGCGTGCTCAACACCTCCGTGCCACCCATCCAGTAGTATTTGCGGCCGCGTGGGTCCAGTCGCTCGAGCAGCTTGTCCTGGTACACGCGCTTGCCGAGACGCGTAACCTGTAGACCCTTGATCTCCTCGAAAGTCCGGCTTGGCACGTTCACGTTGAGCAGTATGTCGTTGTCGAGGCCGCGCAACGCTACCTGCTGCACCAGCCTGGCTACCGCGCCCGCCGCGACCTCAATCTGCCACACCGGGTGTGTGTCGGCCGATACAGCGATGGCGGGTATCTCGGAAATGATGCCTTCTAGTGCCGCCGCCACGGTGCCGGAATAGGTGATGTCGTCGGCCAGGTTGTAGCCGTTATTGATGCCGGAAATAACCAGCTCAGGCTTCTGCGGGAGGAAACCGAGGGCGGCCAGTGCAACGCAGTCGGCGGGAGAGCCATCGGTGGAGTAGGCGGCGGTGCCGTCTCGCAGTGTCACCTCGTTCACCCGGATGGGCCGGTCCATCGTCCGGTTGTGCCCGGAAATGGACCAGTTGCGGTCCGGGGCGATAATCACCACCTCGTGCTCAGGGGCAAGCGCGGTGTGTAACGCCAGCAGGCCCTCCGAGGTGACCCCATCGTCGTTGGTAAGGAGTATCCTCATGCTAAACCCTCTTCCAGCGCACGCCCTGTGCGGTGTCCTCTATCTCGATGCCGGCCTCCCGAAGCTGGGCGCGCAACGCGTCGGCGCGTGCGAAGTCGCGGGCCTTGCGGGCGGTCTGCCGCTCGTCAACCAACGCTCGCAGCTCGGCGGGCAGCGTGTCCGACAGCCTCTCCTGGGCGCGCTCCTTGAACCGTAGGCCGAGCACGGTGTCCCAATCGTGCAGGGTGGGCAGGATGGCCGACGGCTGCTCGCGGCGGTTGGCCTCCGTTATAAGCTCGTGCACGGCCGCCAGCGCGCCAGGCATGTTCAGGTCGTCGTTGATGGCGGCAACGAAGCGGTCCTTGTATGCCTGCTTCCACTCGTCGCTGCGCGTGCCGTCGGCGGGGGGCATCTGGGAGGCGCGGAAGACGAAGTCATACAGCCCCTGTAGCGCGTTGGCGGCGGCCCGCATGGCCTCGTCGGTGTAGTTCAGTTGAGAGCGGTACTTGGCGGTGTAGCAGAAGTAGCGGTAGGCAAGCGGGTCGAAGCCCTGGTCTATCAGGCTCTGCAAGGTGAGAAACCCGCCCGACTGGTTCAGAGGAGCTATCCCCTCACCCATGTCGCGGTCCTCACCGGCGGCCCCGGCACTTTTGCTCATCTTGCCCGCGTTTATCAGCAGGAACTCGGCGTGCAGCCAGTAGCGCACGAACTGCTCGCCCGTGCACCCCTCCGACTGCGCTATCTCGTTTTCATGGTGTATCGGGATGTGGTCCACCCCGCCGCAGTGCATATCGAACGTCTTGCCCAGGTACTTCATCGACATGGCCGAGCACTCGATGTGCCAGCCGGGGAAGCCCTCGCCCCACGGCGACGGCCAGTGCATGACGTGGTTGGGGTCGGCCTTCTTCCAGAGGGCGAAATCGGCGGGGTTGCGCTTCTCCGTGTTCACCTCGATGCGCGCCCCTGCCACAAGCTCCTCAAGGGTCTGTCCGGACAGCCTTCCGTAAGAGGGGAGGGAAGCCACGTCGAAGTACACCCCGTCCTCGATCACGTAAGCGTGCCCGTTGTCGAACAGGCACTGGATCAGGTCGATCATCTCCTGGATGTGGTCGGTGGCCTTGCATACGATAGTGGGGCGCACGATATTGAGCCGCTCGGTGTCATGGAAGAAGGCATCAGTGTAGAACTCCGCGATGTCCCAGGCGCTCTTGCCTTCTCGGCGCATCGCCTTGATCATCTTGTCCTCGCCCTCGTCCGCGTCCGAGGTGAGGTGGCCCACGTCGGTGATGTTCATGACGTGGTTCACTTCGTAGCCGTCGTACCTTAGCACGCGAGCCAGCACGTCCTCGAAGATGAAGGTGCGGAGGTTGCCGATGTGGGCGAAGTTGTACACGGTCGGGCCGCAGGTGTAAAGCCCCACTTCGCCGGGCCGCATCGGCACGAACGTCTCTTTCTCGCGGGTGAGGGTGTTATGAATGGCTAAATTGTATCTAGGCTCCGCCAAAGGTACGCCTCCTGCATGTTCTCGTACTATCTTGTGCAAGTTGTGGGATAATAGGAGTACCATTATAAACCAGCGTGGGAATAGTTGCGTAGTAGGGTTTTGCCACTGAACAGGAGGAGGCAATGACGGATCCTAACTCATCACAAACATCCGGAGTTTCACTGAGCTACGGTCCTTCTGCCCCTACTGGAACGCGATCCAAGAGGGTGCGGCCACCAGGGATCACTGTCCTGGCCGTACTCTGCTTTATAAGTACAGGATTACTGTTGCTGTCGGTGTATTTTCTCATTTATTATCCGCCGGAGCCTGCCTATGGGTCCGGGGGCGTACAAAGTAGGATTATGGAGGAACGGCCCATAAGGATGTTTCCACTCCAGCTTGGAATAGCCACGACTCTCATCGCGGGGACTGGATTGTGGAGGCTGAGGAGTTGGGGGAGGGGAACGGCGCTTGTACTCCTTGGCGTGATTATTTCAGTGGCCCTGCTCGCACTGGCTGGCTCGCGCCATCTATTTGGCTCCGCAATTACTACCATATTACTGAGTGGTGCTGCCTTCTACTACCTTTGCCGCCCCCACGTAGTAGAGGCTTTCAACGGATGACCCGAAGGTGGAATGTTAAGCTCGTTAAGCTAGCGGACAATCTTTCATGAGCGGACGCAGACGCACAGACGCAGAAGAAGCGGCTGACCTACCGGAGGACCGCCCGGAGTACGACTACGGCGGCCTCGGCACGATGATCGCGCGCGAGATGGCGGTGGAGGCCAGGAGGGCGCGCGCCCGCCGCGAGTTCTTCCGCATCGAGCACGTGAGTCCTTCGCGCAGGGGCGAGCCGGAGAGCAAGGTGCTGGGCATGTACCGCGTGACGGGCGAGAGCGGGCGCGAGTACGACGTGCTGGTGCGCGACCCCAACCCCGAGCACCACGTCAACCGTTGCGTCTGCCTCGACTACGAGTCGAACAACCTCGGAACCTGCAAGCATATCGAGGCGGTGCTTGGCTACATCCGCCGCAAGCACCCCTCGCAACTCAGGGCCGCCAAGCCGAAGCTGCTGGAAATAAACCGGCTGACGGTCTACGTCACCCTGCGCTACGTGGGCGACGGCACCTGGACTGCGGCCCCGGTGTACGACCACGCGCTCGACCCCGGCATGCTGCGCCTCATCAACCACTACCTGCTGCCCTACCTCGCCGTGCTGGAGGACGACCCCGACGCCTTCCTCAAGCGAATGCAGCGTTTCGTGGAGGAGGTGGACGACTTCGGCGGCAAGGTGATAGTCGAGCCGGAGGTGTACGACTACACCGAGCAGGTGAAGACCCGCAACGCCCGCGACGCCCGCCGCCGCGAACTGATGGACCGCGTGGAGGCCGGGGAGGCACGGCTGGACCTGCTGAAGCTGCCCCTTTACCCCTACCAGGCGGTGGGCACGCTATTCCTCGCGTTTACCGAAAAGGCGCTGCTGGCCGACGATATGGGTTTAGGGAAGACCCCACAAGCCCTAGCAGCCGCCAAATTGCTCCAGGAGTGGCACGGCATCAAGAAAGTGCTCGTCATCACTCCTGCCTCGGTGAAGTACCAGTGGGGCCGCGAGATAGAACGCTTCTCCGATGAAAGCTACGTGGTGGTCACCGGCAGCAAGCAGAAGCGGGAGCAGCAATACGCCACAGGTGCCACCTTTACCATCCTCAACTACGAGCTAGTGCTGCGCGACCTCGACCACATCCGCGCCCTCAACGCCGACCTGGTCATCCTGGATGAAGCCCAGCGCATCAAGAATTGGCGGGCCAAGACCAGCCAGGCGATAAAGGAGTTGCCCCACCCCTTCGCCTTTGTGTTGACCGGCACGCCACTTGAGAACAAACTGGAGGAGCTTTATAGCATAGTGGAGTTCCTGGACGAGAAGCTGCTTGGCCCGCCCTGGCAGTTCATGGCGCAGCACGTGGTCAAGGACGAGTGGGGCGGTATCATCGGCTACAAGGACCTAGCTGGTGTGCGGCGGGCTATTGCCCCCATCCTGCTCAGGCGGCGTAAGGCTGACGTGCTGCAAGACCTTCCTGCGCGCATCGACAACGACTTCTGGCTTGAGCTTGAACCGGAGCAGGAGCGACTCTACCGACCCCTGGAGAAGCAACTAACCGCCCTGCTTCGACTGCCTGAGTGGGATGCGGCTGCCAGTGCGATGGCCCTGCGCCTCATCACGCTATTACGGGAGGCGGCGACGGCGGCGCAACTGGTCAACCCGGAGGTGCATTCATCGCGCAAGCTGAAGGAGCTACCGGCCCTGGTGGAGGAAATCGCGCTGGAAGGGCACAAGATGCTCATCTTCACCCAGTGGGAGCGCATGACCCGGCTGGCCGAGCAAGCCCTGGCGGGACTCGACGTGAAGACGGTGCGGCTCTACGGCGGGTTGGGCATGAGGGCGCGACAGCGGATTATAGAGCAGTTTATGACCGACCCGCAGACGGCCGTGTTCATATCCACCGACGCTGGCGGGTTGGGCTTGAACCTGCAAGCGGCGTCGTTCGTAATCAACCTGGACCTGCCGTGGAACCCCGCCCGCGTCGAGCAGCGCATCGGCCGCGCTCACCGCATCGGGCAGACCCAGCCCGTGAACGTGATCAATATGATCGCGCAGAACACCATCGAGCAGCGCGTGTTGGACGTGCTTTACCGCAAGCAAGAGCTATTTGAGGAGATACTTGATGTCGAGTTGGACCCCGAAACAGGCGTTATCAAAACTGATGCAGATCTTCCGGCCGAGCGGCTCCGGCGAATCGTCGAGCTCCTCCTCGGCTGACGACAGCGACGAAGTTGTAGAGGACGACCTCCAAATCAGCCCCCTGGCTATGATGGACGAGCGCAGCCCCGAAGCCTGGTTGGGCAACTTCCTGGCGATCCTGGGCGTGGCGGGATCGGCGCGCTACTCCACGATAGAGGGCAGCAGGCGGGACGAGACCCTGCTTTCACAGTTGCGGGAGATGGCGGAGGTGCCCGAAGGCGAGAACCCCCTGCGCCTGCTGGAAGGCGACCAGGGTGCCTCCCTAAAGGCGAGCGACTGGTCCATGTGGTGGCGGTTGGAGGGCGAGCTTGGCCGCTACTCCTACTCGGTGCTGGCCCTCTCCCTCTTGGGCGACACTACCCACCGCGCCGAGTTAGTGACTCTCTACCGCCAAACTGGAAACGCCCGCATCCAGAAGGACGCTCACTACGTGCTGTGCTACCTCCTCGGCAAGAGCTGGCCCGGCTACAACGTGACGGAGAGCGACCTGCGGAGAGTGGGGGCTGAAACGTGAAACGTGATGCGGCTTGTGATGTTTGGTACGTGAATGGGGGAAGTTGGTAATACAGGACCAACTCCCCCTCTGTCATTCTGAACGCAGCGAAGAATCTCGTCTCTCACCGCCCAAGTATCACCTTTCCTACAGCAACAGAGTCCCGTTACGAAAGAGGAAATATTCCGGTGAGGGACGAGATTCTTCGCTGCGTTCAGAATGACAAGGTGGGGCAGGGTAACGACATACGAGCAGAGTTGAATTCGTGTACCCTGTTGAGCAAGACGCATCACGCATCACGTTTCACGTTTCAGAACTACCGCTTCTTCACAGTCACTGTGTAGTTCGCCTGCTCGGTCGTCTTTGGGGCCTGGGGCGAGATTACCAGGATGGCGTCTCTGGTCTGCGTGCCGCGTCCGAGGCCGGAGAGGGTGATGGGGCCGCTGCCGTTGGCGTCAATGGGTATCACGCGCACCCGGTTGGTGCTGCCACGCTCGATGAGGGCGACGAACCACTTCTGCGGTACGTGGCTGCCGATGCGCACGAAGCCTTCAGCCAGCCAGCCGTTGTCGGCCTCGGCGTTGTCGGAGTAGCCGATTTCGGGGATGCTGATATCGTCCACTAGGAAGCCAGGGCGGTTGAGACCCTCGTCCGTGACGTACTCGAAACGGATAAGCACCTTCTGCCCCGCGTAGGCGCTAAGGTCCACCGACTCCTGCACCCACTTCGGGGTGGCCTTGGAGGTGGCAGCCAGGCCGCTCTTAGCGGTCCAGGCTTGCCCGTAGCTGTTCCCATTTGGGTTGTCCCCGGTGGAGTATTTGCCTTTGAGCACCGCCCACGACTTGCCGCCGTCAACTGATGCCTCGACATACGCGTAATCGAAGAAACGCTCGATGTCGTACCACGTCCAGAATTGCAAGGTTGCCCTGGTCACCTTTGTCAGGTCGAACTCACGGGTCAGCGTGGCGTCCGCCGAGTCCTGCCGGTTGGCGTACCAGTGGTATTGCCCGCTGTGCGGATTGGCCGCCACTACGGGCACGGTGGAGTTGCCCTTGAATGAGACGGTCAGCGCACCGCTGTTTCCGGTGAGGGCGATGTAGTCGGCGGCGTACTGGTGCACCGACTCGCTGCGGGTGGCGGGGTAGCGGCTCAAAGTGCGACCCGGCTTGACCCTACCGCCCTGGCTGTAGCTGTAGCGGCCGCCTTCCAGCTTCTTATCGTTGAGCACGTTTGCTATCGTCCAGTCCTGGAACGCACCTTCAAAGCCCGCTGCGTTGCCCGACTCCCTGATAGCCGCGTCCAGGCCACCTGTGCCGGGCAGGTCGTGCCCTAGGAGCCTGGACATGAAGGCCTCGCCGCCGTAGCGGTCCATCAGGTAGCGCAGGAACATATACGAGGCCCCATAATGGGCCGAGCTGCTGCCGGCCTCGTCCCATGCGTTGAGCTGAGTGTCAGGGTTGGTGGTGAAGGAGTAGTCTACGCCGCCGGGGTTGTAGCCGTTCACCCACTGGGCAATCACCGAAGCCCCTTCGTCCAGCCAGATGTCCCGGTTGCGATGCACGTTCCACTGGATCATGTGCTGGAACTCGTGGGCCAGCGTGGCCTCAAAGTAGTTGTCCGCGCCGCCGCTCTTGCCGCCGGGCAGCGTGGACATATAGATCATGTCGCGCTGGTTGCTGAATGAGTTTACGACCCTGGGGAACGCGTCCGCCGCCGAAAAGTAGCCACCGACCCCCGGTACTTGCGTGATGAGCACCGTTATATGCTCGTCGTTATCCACGCCGGGCGAGATTTCCTGGCCGAACACCTGCCGGTTCTTGGGATAAATCTTCGTCTCGAACAGGTCCGCGGAGGCCCGCAGACTCGTCATGTTCACGTTCATGCCGTCGCGTACGTACCAGTAGGCGTGTGGGGTGACATATCGCACGGTGGCGGTCACCGTGAAGTAGTTGCGGTTGCTTACGTTGGCTACGTTGAACTCGTGCCGCGTACCGACCGGGTAGTTAGGCGGGGTGTTGTTCACCACCTGGGGTACGGTGCCGTTACCGCCCAGCCTGAGCCGCTGGGTGAGCGCCACCAGGTCGCGGGGTGGTGCGTAGGTG
>DASVVE010000027.1:0-21988 GCA_036386675.1 Chloroflexia bacterium
CAGGATGACAGAGGGGGCTTTGGCGCTGCTCATTCCATATTAGCCATTCACGGCACTTATGAATGCATCCGAGGTGACGATGCGCACGGGATACGTACAACCGAATAAGTGGCGCACCCTGCTCTTGCTGGCGCTGGCGGAACTGCTCGGCATGGCGGTGTGGTTCTCGGCGTCGGCGGTGGTGCCCGCCCTGGCGGCTGAGTGGCACCTGGACGACTGGGGCCGAGCGTTGCTCACCATTTCGGTGCAGGGTGGCTTCGTGGTGGGGGCCTTCGGCTCGGCGGTGCTGAACCTGTCCGACCGCATCTCGACGCGCTGGCTGTTCGCGGTATCGGCCTGGCTGGCGGCGATAGCGACGGCCCTGATTCCCTTGACGGCCAGCAGCCTGGACATCGCCCTGGTGTTCCGCTTCCTGACGGGCCTTCTCCTGGCGGGCGTCTACCCTGTGGGCATGAAGATCATGGCTACCTGGACGCGTGAGGACCGTGGCCTGGGCATAGGGTTGCTGGTGGGTGCGCTCACGCTCGGCTCGGCGGCCCCGCACCTCATCAACGCCTTTGGGGGCGCGGGCGATTGGAAGGTAGTGCTGTACGGGGCGGCGGCGCTGGCCGCGCTGGGTGGGCTGATAGCAGCCCTGTTCGTTGACGAAGGGCCGTACAGGACCGCTTCGCCTCCCTTCAACTGGCGGTACGTGGGCCAGATACTGCGGCAGCGAGAGGTAGTGCTGGCGAACGTCGGCTACCTGGGACATATGTGGGAGCTATACGCCATGTGGGCCTGGGTGCCGATCTTCCTGCTCGCCAGCTTCAGGGCGGCGGGTGTGGAGGCGGAGTGGGCCAGCCTCTCGGCCTTTGCCGTAATCGGCATCGGGGGCCTGAGCAGCCTGCTCGCCGGGAAGATGGCCGACCGGATAGGCCGCACCACCATCACCATCGCCTCGTTGCTGGTAAGCGGGGCGTGTGCCCTGCTGGTGGGCCTGTTCTACGGCGGCAGTCCAATCTGGCTCGTGCTGGTATGCCTCGTGTGGGGCTTCGCGGTCATCGCAGACTCGGCGCAGTTTTCGGCCTGCGTCAGCGAGCTATCCGAGCGAGAGTACATCGGCACGGCCCTGGCCCTGCAAACCAGCCTGGGCTTCCTCCTCACGACCATCACCATCCGCCTCATTCCATCGCTGGAACAGTGGCTGGGCTGGCAATTGGCGTTCGCGTTCCTGGCGATTGGCCCGGCGGTTGGCATCTGGGCCATGTCAGCTCTCAGGCGGCTACCGGCGGCCCGTCGGCTCGCGGGAGGCAGGGGCTAGCCCTCGGCCTGGGCGGTGTCGAACTCCATTATCGAGACTGTTCGACCTTCGTAATACTCGCTTTCCACGTACCGCCACCCCAGCTTCTCGTAAAACACTCGCGCTCCGCCGGTATAAAGATAGAGCTTCTTAATCCCCATCTCAGCAGCCTTGCGTACAACGTGGCGCAATAGAGCGCTGCCCACTCCCCGCCCGCGTAGCTGAGGCTTGACGTACACCCCGGCCACCCACGGTGACAGGTCGGGCCGGGTGCTCATATCGCTGTCCACCAACGTTGCCGAGCCGACGAGGTCTTCACCTTCGAGGGCCACATAGGTGGTGGGCACCCGGTCGCGGTTGGTGCGCTCCCGCAAGCCTTCCGCCCACGACTCCACTGTGCCACCAGGGTCGAGGTGGCCCCACTCGTCCCAGTGCCAGCGAGCGATTGTGTCGATCAAGTGAGGGTGGTCTGCGATGCTTTCAATACGCATGTGCTTGCCTCTAACGCTTGGCTAGAGCATCGCAGTAATGCCCTTACAGCTGTATCAGAGTAGGAGTGTAGAACCCTGCGCCACCCTGTCATCCTGAGCGCAGCAAAGGATCAGGTGGCATGCGAGAGTCTTCAACATTGGGGATGATATCGGCCTTAGTAACATTGGTCCTTCAGTAGCAAGAGTCAAACACGGGCCACTGATCCTTCACTGCGTTCAGGATGACAGGGGGAGTATGGTCGCCGCGATGGTGAGATTATCGTTTTGGCGCAGCCCGACTTGTTACCCGTGCGTGCTATCTACCGTTATACTTCTGCTTGTACTGGTAGGTGCCCAATTGCGACAGCAGCACGTCATACGGCGGCTGGTTCTCCGGGTGGTACTCCATCACCGCCCGCTCGAAGTACTGCACCAGGTAAGTCTTGCCGTTGAGGGGGCTTACTTCCACAAACTCCTCCGATATCGGGAAGCCTTGCAGGGCCACCCCGCCGTGCGAGCGCCAGTACTCCACGAACTTGCCCCCTACCGCCTTGCCCGTCTCCGGGAACTTCACCACCTGCCCCACACTGGACGCCTGCTGGTTGGGCGCGCCACTGGGGTATTTCTTCCTGTACTGGTAGGTGCCCAATTGCGACAATAACACGTTGTATGGGGGCTGGTTCTCCGGGTGGTATTCCAGCACGGCGCGCTCGAAGTATTGCACGGTGTACGGCTTGCCGTTCAACTCCGACACTTCGCCCATGACCTCCGAGATCGGGTAGCCTATCTGGGCCAGGCCGCCGTTCCTGTTCCAGTAGTCGAGGAAGATGCCGGTCACGGTCTTGCCGGTCTCGGGAAACTTAAAGCTGCCGGTGCCGGGTAGCGGCTCCACGGGTACGGGCGTCGGGGCGGGGCGGGGCTGCATGCCGGTCATAGTCGCCAGGCTGGCTACTATGGCCCTCGTCAGGTCGGAGGCCATCGACAGGTCCATGTGGTCCCAGGTGTCGCAGCAGATTACGCTGTGGTAGTACGGGTTGGGGTCGCCGTTGAAGACGTTCTCAGCGACCGTCACGGCCGGGTAATTGTTGGCCCAGAAAGAAGCATGGTCGCTGCGGTCGGTTGCGTCGTCGGTATAGACGTTGGGCACCAGGTCGAGATCGAACGCGTCGATGTTGGACACCAGCAGGTCGGCAATGGCCTGCGAATCGGGCCGCACCCCGGCGTGTATCTCCACGTCCCTGACGCCGTTGCCATCGTACGCGATCATATCGGCGTTGATTACGCCGCGTATGTCCTCGCCCCTGGAGTTGGCTTCCGAAGCGTACCTTCTGCTGCCGCACAGCCCGCTCTCCTCGCCGGTGAAGGCCACGAAGCGCACGGTGTAGTCGAACTTGTACTTGCTGAATATCCTGGCGGCCAGCATTACCGCCGAGGTGCCGCTGGCGTTGTCGTCAGCGCCGGGGGCCTTCATCGTGTCCGGGGCCGTGCTGTCGAGATGGCCGCCGAATATGTAGATGCGGCCCGGCTCTTTGCTGCCCGGTATCTCGCCTACCACGTTGCGCCCGTTGATAGCAGCGCAACCAAAGGGTCCGCCCGACCAGGCGTGGTAGCTGCTGACGAGGCCCAGCGCCTGGAAATACTCGTAGACGTACTGCTCGGAGAGCACGCCATGCTCGGAGGGGGTGTAGCGGGTCTGGAAAGCGACTTCCTTGCCGCCGACCGTCGCGGGCAAGGCCCCACTCAGCCGCTTTACCAAATCGAGCAACTCATCGTTCGACACCTGCCCGACCACCGACTGCACTAGCTGGGCCTGCGTCTGCTGGCTCGCACGCAGGCTGACGGCACCGGAGGCTAGCCCTGAATTACCGTTGAAAGTGCCCAGCACGAGAGGCACGACAAGGAAGAATAAAGCGGCGAAACGCTGCTTCAAATGCATTATTCGCTCCTGACTACGCAAAAAGGAGATTTGGAAAACAGAGGATTGGGGACTTTTGCACGCGGTAACTCATTATACCATCAGAGGACGATAGACGATGGACGATGGACGGATTAGGAGACGGAACCGCATCACGCCAAGGACGCCAAGGATAGCGCCAAGGTTAGGATTGTTGTTGGGAAGGGTACAATCCACTACTCATCACTCATCACTCATCACTCATCACTCATCACTCATCACTCATCACTCATCACTCCTATCGTCCCCTCGGAACAGAACTTGCACAGTACGTGTTGCCCTTTCCCTTTACAACAGATAGGAGAACATGCAAGAGTGAAATCAAGAATGCTATTGGGCCTCGCCCTGTCCGGCCTCATCCTTTTGAGTGCATGCGACCAGGAACCCGCAACGCCCTCCCCTACCGCGACCATCCCGGCGACAGGCGTAGAGACACCGGCTGCCACGCAACCCCCGCAGCCGGTAGAGCCGACGACACCGCCTACCGAGGAGCCAATGCAGGCACCCAGCCCCATTGTAGAGCCGTCTCCCACAACGCAAGCCGCGCCTGATGGCCCGCTGGAACTCGCGCCCGCCACGGTGGAGACCAACGACACGACTAGACAGGGTGCCCTCGCACAGGAGCGTAGCATCGACCTGCCACCCGGCTTCCATATCAAGGTGTACGCTGCCGGGCTGAGTGGAGTGCGGTGGCTTGGGCTGTCTCCGGAGGGTGTGATTTACGCCACGGTGAGGCGCAACGGCCAGGTGGTTACGCTGCCGGACGCTAACAAAGATGGAGTAGCCGACGAGGTCAAGGTGTTCGCGGACAACCTTCCGGGCGTGCATGGCATTGAGTTCCAGGACGGCGCGGTGTACGTGGCTACCGAAACCGAGATTATCCGCCTGCAAGACGGCGACCGCGACGGTGTGGCCGACGACCGCCAGGTGCTTGCCAGCGACCTGCCTTCCGGCGGCGGACACGCCACGCGGACCCTCGCCTTCGGACCCGACGGGCAACTGTACGTGTCGGCAGGCTCATCGTGCAACGTATGTGTGGAAGACGACCCGAAGCGCGCGTCCATCCTCCGCTACTCGGCTGAGGGGCAATTCGAGAAGGTGTACGCCAAGGGGCTGCGCAACGCGGTGGGCCTGGAGTTCCACCCCCAGACCGGAGAGCTTTGGGCCACCAACAACGGGCGCGACAGCCTGGGCGACGACGTACCGCCTGAGACGATCTACAACGTGAAAGAGGACACCGACTACGGCTGGCCCTACTGCTACGGCGAGCGCATACCCGACGCGAGCCAGAACCCACCTGCCGGCTACTGTGAAAAGACCGGGATACCAGCCGTGCAAATGCAGGCCCACTCGGCACCCCTGGGCTTTGGCTTCTACACAGGCGAGAGCTTCCCCGAGCAGTTCCGGGGCGACATGTTCGTGGCCTTCCACGGTAGCTGGAACCGCACCGTGCCAACAGGGTACAAGATCGTGCGCATCCAGATGAAGGACGGCCAACCCGACACCTCGGCGGGCGACCAGATGGTGCAGGACTTCGCCACCGGCTGGTTCCTGGGCCAGGACGCCTTTGGCCGCCCCGTGGACGTGATGACCGCCCTTGACGGCTCCCTCCTCGTCACAGACGATACGGCCAACGTGATCTACAGCATCTACTACGCCGAGAACGCGGGGCCATAAGGAGAAACGGAAACGCCAAGACGCGGAGACGCCAAGAACGCGCCAAGATTAGGATTGTTTGATTCGCAAGTAAGAGGACCAGGGTACGAACTGTCGTACCCTGGTCCTCTTTGCACTCTCCAAACCTCTACACTCTTGGCGTGGTTCTTGGCGTCTCCGCGTCTTGGCGTTTCCGTTTCTCCTGTTACTACATGGCGAACGCTATAATTGTGGCGAGTTGCCTAGGGGTTCAGGAGCTTGAAGGAGTCGAAGAAGGCGCGGATGGTGCCGGCTTCGGTGGTCTCGTCGGGGCGATGGCGAAGACGGCGTAGACTCGCTGCTGAGCGGCGTACACGCGCCAGATGCGGTAGTTGCCTTCACTATCGCGCAGGCGGTACTCTTTGCCGGGGTAAGCGCCCAAGGTAATGTCCTGCTCCGACAGCACCTATCCTTCCGATTTGGACATAGTAAAGGCCCTGCTGAGGCTCCCCTCGTTTCCAGGGGTGGTGAGGTCCAGTTCCCTTCCAACGTATTTCACACCATATGCGTAACGCGTAACTCGTGATAGCGGATGGAGCGTAACCGACAATTTGCCACACTACTCAGTTATAAGACAGGCGCTCAGTACTAGGGTCGAGTATTTATTTCAATGGAGGCATCATAGATAACTACCTGTGCACCAATCGTTACGCCTACCAGCGTGCCACTATATACCACGCTATACCAGGGTCTGCTGTTTCCTTCCGAGGCTTGTGCTGCTATGAGCCTCTCTAACTGCTCACGTGAGACATCAAATAAGTCCGCGTATGCGCGAGGGCTAACCTCCAATTCCGGATCAGTAACATAGACATTGATAATGTAGTCATCCTCAGGATCTTGTAACTTGTCAGAGTTGATCTTGCGTATCCAGCCCTTCCAATTTTGGACCTTCATTCCACGCAGAGATAGCTGATACTCACCCAATGCCGCTTCCAATTCCCTGTTGCCGAAGCCGTGCTTATCAACTCTTAAGTCCTTTTCCTTGTCCCTGTTCACGACCAAATCGTGTACGTGCTGGCGAATTTCATCATACGGGGGTGCAAGCTCGCTTCGTTCCGGTATCAAAGGCGACCGGGATGAGACAGCCTGAACCGTGGGGGTTTCGTGGTTGGCGACGGCCCCGTTCTCGATGAGCGTTGCCTGTGGAGACGCAGAAGTGCCCAGCGGCGCAGGCTTCACCGGCACGCGTCCTGGCAACCCGCTCCAGAACAGCGCCAGCCCCAACACAAGGCCCGCCGCCAGCATAACACCCACCCCGCTTCGTGCTATCCGCGACCAACCGGACCGGGAGTGATCGCCCACAGAGACGTGCGACCGAGCGGGTGGCGTGGGAAGTTCCTGTAGAGTCTCTAGTGTGACGGGGCCGGGACTCACCGCCTCGTCACTTAGCGCCTTGCGCAGGCTGGATAGCGCGGCATGTGCGTCGGGTGTCTGCACCGCCATACCAAGCAAGCCGCTCACCTCGATTGCGCTCTTGCGCATCCCGTCAATTTGTGCCTGGCATCCGGCACAGCCTTCCAGGTGGGCCTTCAACTCGGCCGATTCGGGGCCTGCCAACTCCCCGTCCAGATAGGCCCGCAGCCTACCTTCATCGTGCATGGTGTCTTCAATAAGCCCTGTCATTTGACTGTCCTTTCCAGCAAGACCTGCCCCGGCTGCCCCGCTTCGTCTCCCGAGCCGTAAGCCACACGAAAAGCCTTCTCGGCCCGCACCAGCAGCGTGCCAATCGAGCCGGGGGCCACCTCCAGCGCCTCGGCGCACTCAGCGTAAGACAGGCCCGCATACCGCAGCAGCAATAGCCTGCCCTGGCGCTCGGGTAATGAGGCCAGCACCTCACGCACGCGCCTGTTCTCCTCGGCGCGTAGCACTTCTATCGCGGGGTCGGGGTGCTGGGCGTGTACGGCCGCACGTTCTACGCGTTCCACACGTTCGGCGCGCTGCCTGCTTCGCCCTTCGCCTTTGAGCGAGTTGTAGCCACGGTTGAGGGCCACGCGGCACAGCCAGGCAAGCAAGCTACTGCCCTGGTTCGTCCTGGGCGGGTTGCGGTAAAGCTCCAGGAACGTGTCCTGGGCGAGGTCTTCGGCCCACTCCCGCACGCGCACCAAACCGTAGAGCACCCGGTACACCCCGGCATGGTGCCGCAGGAAGAGGGCCTCTAAAGCGAGGTCGTCGCCCTGGAGCATGCGGTCCAGTAGTACGCTATCCGAGTCGGTCATCGCCCCTTCTCTCATGTGATGGGTCTAGCCCCCTCTACCCTGTTAACACCACCGCAAACGGCTTTGTGACACATCCTCCCCGGCGCGAAAATAAGCCCAGCCTTACATAAGACGTAAGCTGGACCTGGGAGCTGTAACCACTCACCCCGAGAGATTTTCACATTATTGCAGCGGCCTTTACGCGCATGGTAAAATACTAGCAGAGGGCACAAGAGTTGCACAGCCCCAGGTGAAACATACCTTAGAATTCGAGGGAAGAGGATAGAGAGTAGAGAAGGGTAGAGGCAGATGCATCAGAATGCCCCCGTATTGGTGTTGAACCAGAATTTCGAGCCGCTGAACGTGTGTAACGCGCGGCGCGCGCTGGTGCTCGTGCTGTGCGGCAAGGCTGAGGTGCTTGAGCTGAACCATCAAATCGTGCACACCCCCAGCATGAGCATCCACTGCCCCTCGGTCATTCGCCTGTCTCACATCATCCGCCGCCCCCAGCCCCGCGCCCGCCTCAGCCGTCGCGAGATTTTCATCCGCGACAACTACACCTGCCAGTATTGCGGCGTGCGCACCCGCGACCTGACGCTGGACCACGTTATTCCCCGTAGCAAGGGCGGCCCCCACACCTGGGAGAACCTGGTGAGCGCCTGCAAGAACTGCAACCACCGCAAGGGCGGCAAGACGATAGCCGAAGCCCGCATGCCCCTGGCCCGCGCTCCCAAAGAACCCAGGGCCAACGTCTACCACATGATCTACCGCTACATGGAGAACGGCCCGCTTGACGAGTGGCTGCTCTACCTGCCCGGCATGCAGAAATACCAGCAGTACTCCGCCAGCCACTAGGCTGAAGCCGGTTGCGCTTCGGCCACGCCCCCACACGTCACCCACGTGCGGGGGTTTTGCTTTTCCTTTATATTTATGGGACCAAGACACGTAACTCGTAACTCGTAACTCGTAATTCGTAATTACCCAAAGGGGGGCCTGATGCTGGACATCAGATTGATAAGAGAGGAGCCGGACAGGGTACGTCAGGCTCTTACCAACCGCAACGAAGACCCGGCAGTCGTGGACCGCGTGCTGGAGCTTGACGAGAAGCGGCGCGCCATACTGGTGAACAAGGAGCAACTACAGGCCCGGCGCAACGAGCTATCCAAGCAGGTGCCCAAGACGAAAGAGGCCGACGAGCGCAACAGGCTTATCGAGGAGTCGAAAGGCATAGGTCCGCGCATCTCGGAACTGGAACGCGAGACGGACGCCGTGGAAGCCCAGTTACGTGACGTGGTCCTGGGCATCCCCAATATGCCCGGCCCGCATACTCCTGTTGGCAAGGGCGAAGAAGACAACGTGGTGGTGCGCACCTGGGGCGAGCCAAAGCAGTTCGACTTCGAGGTAAAGGACCACATGGACATCGGCCTGAACCTGGGCCTGGTGGACTTCGAGCGGGCGTCCAAGATAAGCGGCTCTCGCTTTTACGTTCTCACCGGGCTGGGCGCTCGGCTGGAGCGGGCCATCTTCAACTTCATGCTCGACCTACACACCACCGAGCATGGCTACACCGAGATAATGCCCCCCGTGCTGGTGAACGAGGCGAGCATGACCGGCACCGGGCAGCTTCCCAAGTTCGCAGAGGATATGTACAAGCTCTCGGACGACGAACTATACCTCATCCCCACCGCCGAGGTGCCCGTCACCAACCTGCACCGCGAGGAGATACTGGACGCCAACCAGCTACCCATCAACTACACGGCCTACACCCCTTGCTTCCGGCGCGAGGCGGGGTCGTCGGGGCGGGACGTGCGCGGGGTAATCCGGGTGCACCAGTTCAACAAGGTGGAGATGGTGAAGTTCACCACCCCTGAGACGAGCTACGAGGAGCTTGAGAGCCTCACCGCCAACGCCGAGGAGGTGCTGCGACGACTCAACCTCCCCTACCGTGTGGTGTCGCTGTGCACAGGCGACCTGGGCTTTAGTTCGGCCCAAACCTACGACCTGGAGGTGTGGCTGGCCGGGCAGGGCACCTACCGTGAAATATCGTCGTGCAGCAACTTCGAGGACTTCCAGGCCCGCCGCGCCAACATCCGCTACCGCCCCGACGCCGAGGCCCGGCCCCGATTCGCGCACACGCTGAACGGCTCGGGCCTGGCTGTGGGCCGCACCTGGGCCGCCATCCTCGAATATAACCAGCAAGAAGACGGCTCGGTCATCATCCCCGGCGTGCTGCGCCCCTACATGGGCGGCCTGGAAGTCATTCGCCCCAAATGCACTGATACCGAGTAGTCGTTGTAACGGGCAAGAGTAGTTAACCAGTAGGGGCAGCGTGCATCCCTGGAGGACACATGGAGAACTCGTGGAACACTGCTCTGTGGATGCAGTTCGGTGCGGCCATAGATGTACTTGAAAAGGCCCTGGTGGCCTGCCCGGACTCGCTTTGGCGCCAGCGCCTCTGGAGCGTCCGCTCGGACGGCTCCGTGCCACCGGAGTTTGCGGAGTTCTGGTACCAGGCGTACCATACGCTCTTCTGGCTAGACCTGTATCTCTCCGGCTCCAGGGAGGAGGAATTTGCTCCCCCGGCTCCCTTCACCTGGGTTGAGCTTGACTTCCCGTGGGTGGTGCCTGTTCAGCCCTACACCAGGGAGGAACTACGCGCCTACCTTGCGTCCACGCGCCGGAAGTGCCACACCACGCTGGTCGCCCTGACGGATGAACAGGCGCGCCGGATAGTCGAGTACCCCTGGGCAGAGGGAAAGGCAGTTAGCTACCTTGAGCTTCAACTCTACAACATGCGTCACGTCCAGGAACACGCGGCCCAACTGAGTCTTTTTCTCGGACAGCACGGCATCCCAGACAAGGCGCTGGAAGCGGTGGCGCGAGCGAAAGGCGAAGCTGAAAGCCATACAACGAGACAGGAAACCGAGACTCAACATGCAAATGAAACATCTGGGTAGGACTGTAGCTACCCTCGGCATAGTAGCATTGCTCCTGGCAGCAGGCTGTGGCGATGGTGGCGGGACCACACCCGCCGTCGCGCCCACCGCCACGCTGGGGGCGGAAGCAGCCCCCAAGATCGCCATGCCTGTCATCGCAGTGACCGACCTGGTGGTTGGCCGCAACCGCTTCGTGTTCGGCCTGGCAGATGAGACCACCGGGCAGCCCATAAACGACACGCCCCAGGTGACCATACAGTTCTTCAGGGTGCACCCCGACGGCACGGCCACCAAGATGAGCGACGCCAACGTGGTGGCGCATGGTGAGAACCTGCCTGCGTTCCTGTTTGTCGCCCAGGCCGACTTCCCGGAACCGGGCGATTGGGGCGCGCTGCTCACCATCCAGCGCGAAGGGCAAAAGGCCTACCAGAGCAGGCTTGAGTTCAAAGTGGTGGCCGACAGCGCCGTGCCGATGGTAGGTGAGGTGCCACCCCTCAGCCAGAACCAGACGATCAAGGACGACCCCACCCTCGACTACATCTGCTCGGCGCAGCCCCACGACGACATGCACAACATGACCATCGCGGACGCCGCTAAATCGGGCAAACCAACTCTCATCCTGTTCGCCGCGCCCGGCTTCTGCCCTAGCTTCACCTGCGGCCCCAACCTGGAAATCGCCCAGGCACTGGAGGAGAAGTACCGGGACAAGGTCAACTTCATCCACATAGAGACCCCCAACACCATCCAGGACCACAGGCACACCCTGCCCGTGGAACCCACCCACCGCCAGAACCCCGGCCATTACGGCATCCTCCTCCCCGACACGCAGACGATGGAGGAGTGGGGCCTGCAAAGCGAACCCTGGATATTCCTGCTCGACAGCCAGGGTAAAGTAGCCGCCCGCTTCGAGGGCGGCCTCACGCTGGACGAGGTGGAGCCGGAGTTGGCGAAACTTGTGCCGTGAAACGTGGCTCTGAAACGTGAAACGTGAAACGTGATGCGGTAAGTGTCACATATACAAGGAAATGAACAGAGGCGGCTCAACCAACATGAGCCGCCTCTGTTTATTTACAGAACCCTATTCCACTTACCGCATCACGTTTCAGAACCCTACTTGCCCAAATACGCCAACGGGTTCCTGTACGTCTTGCCGCCGCCTGTCTTCACCATGAAGTGGACGTGCGGGCCGGTGGAGCGTCCTGTAGAGCCGATGTAGCCGATTATCTGGTTGCGGTCGACGTACGAGCCGACGCGCACCGGGGGTTGGCGGATCATGTGGCCGTAGATAGTGGTGATGCCGTTCATGTGGTCGATTATCACGCAATAGCCCAGGCCATCGGTTCGCCAACCCGAATAGATAATCTTGCCGGAGTCGGCCGCGTGAATGGGCGTGCCTGCTTTAGTGGCTATGTCGAGGCCATTATGGCGGCCGCTGAAATACTGGGTTATCCTGCCCCGTACGGGCCATACCATGTTCCCAGTGCCCGCCTTGGGCTTGTTTGCCGCGGGAGGAGGAGGCTTGGGCGCGGGTTCCGGCTTGGAAGGCGGCTTAACAGGAGCGGCGGGCTTTGCGGCGGCCTTGCTCTCCGCTGGCTTCTGCTTGGCCGAGGGCTGGGGTGCGGGTTCTTCCTTGCTGGCAGGAGGGGCCACACGCGCCGCCATCACCACCGGGGGGCTGCCGCCGGGCACCATTATCTTCGCGCCGATTTGCAGCACGCTGTCGGCCTTCAAGCCGTTGGGCGGGTAGTCGAGGATCATCTCGGCGCTGACGCCAAGCTTGTCCGCGATAGAAAAGATGGTATCACCTTTCTGTATCTCGTATTCCAGGCCCGACACCGGGAGCAGACGCAACTCCGAGCCGATGCTCAGGTTGTCCGGGTCGGGTATGTCGTTGGCGTGGAGCACGGTCGGCACATCTATGCCGTAGCGTGCGACTACCCGCTTGAGGGTGTCGCCCTTCCGCACGGTGTAGAGCAGGGCTACATCGCGAGGAGGCATCATGCCACCGGGCACTATCACTGCCTGCCCCACCGCCACCGTGCCGTTAGCCAGGTTGTTGCCCGCAAAGGAGGTAATCACCTCCGCGTCCACCTGGAACCGGTCGGCTATGCTCTGCACCGTGTCGCCCTCTCTGGCGACGTAGTGCATGCCGTCAATCGGCGGGACCGCGAGCACGCGGCCTGTAGCCAGCACTTCCTCGCTGTCGTAGATGCCGTTCGAGCCCATGACGGTCTCAGGCATCACGTTGAATTTAGCGGCTATCGAACCAACCGTGTCTCCGGCAGCCACCGTGTACTCGGTCACTTTGCCGATGGGAGCGGGTGCGGGCTGGGTCTGCGGCTGCTGAGGCGGGACCTGTGCCTCTTCACCGGAAGGACCAAGGGGCGCGACAATGGAGTTCGCGGCGGCGTCGGCACCACCTAGCTCGGTGCGCGGGAGGGCGATCACGAAGTCGGGGCTGTCTATTGCCTCACCGCCGAACTCGGCTTCTGCGTCATGAAAATGGTCGGTGCCCAACTCCTCGGCGGAGTGCAGGTCGGAGGCGTAAGAGCCTTCCGTGGTGAGCGCCCTGAGGCCGCCAAGCGCCACCAGCACCCCTACCACCAGCAGCACCACCAGGTGTGTAGCGTAGCGGGTGGCCCACTGCGAAGCGGCGCGGCGGGAAGTGTGCAAAGTCTCGGCGTCGGCCAGGCCCAGCCCGTTGGGGGTGTCCAGCGTGCCCAGCAGCAGACCCGCGTGCTCTTTAGCCGTCTGCAACGTGCCGGTAGCAAGGGCCATGCCCCTGCCTAGCGCGGTATTCGGCACCTCGCGCGTCTCGCCGTCAGGCCCGTAGAGGGGCACGGTGCCGGGAACGATAGCCAGCGCCTTGTCATCACCGTCGTCCAAACCTTCGCCCAGGATATAGAGGGGGCGAGCGGTCTTGGTAGCAGAGTGAGTGTCGCTGGCGAGGGAGGAGGGGGCGGCGATGCGGCCCCTGGTCTCGTTGCGCACGCGGCCCGAACTGGAAATGACCTGGGGTCGCGAGCGGTCGGTATGCGAGTATGGAGCTTTAATCAGGGAGTCGAGGCTGCTCTGGGCGTCGTCTATAGCCCGGTCTGTGCGCCTCGCAGAGGGGGTGCTGAGTGAAAGGCGGCTGGCGGACTTCCCGTTGCGCTTAGCGAGGGAAGTATCCTGGTGGTCGTCTCCGACCGGAAGAGCCACCGGCCCTGTGTCCTGACCCTTGCCCTTGTAGGACAGGTTTCGTGACATGTAGCGGTATCCTCCTGTATGTAAACAGAAAATAGAGGCCGTATAGGCGACCTCTATGGGCAGCAGGACTAGCAATGATGAGCAGCACAAAGCCACTCCGGCAATATTGTCTCGCGCCCATGATGCCCCGTTTACGTTAGGGGCAAAGCATCTACGTTTCCGCAGACGCAAGGCGTATGATACCAGCCGTACAAAAGCGATGTCAAGAACAAGCTATGCCATGGGCTACTACTATACAGCAAAAGTACGCTTAATTACGTAGCACATTATGTGAAGGAGGGGCAGGCGGTCGTGCGTAAATTAAGGTTTGTGGAAGACGTGGTGGGGAATACGTGCAGAGATTAGAACATATAGCAGGGTTTCCACCGGGTATCCACAGGCTCACGTGAGTAGTACTTCTCTATCAGGCCTACCTGGCTCAACGACGGCCGCTGGTTGAAATAGCACCAATCATAAGTGGCGAAGAACGCGCAGGGGCATATATCTCTGCCCATACATGGGTACTATCGTCCCCCTTGCGACTCTGTCCCTCTTACTGTAACTAATCACCACCCATAGTCCTTTGCATCATTCCATGTACGATGCCTATCGCAGGCTGTCGCGTGGGGATCATGCACCACCTACGGCCCACTTACCTTCACGTACCCTTCACCACAATGCGCACTTGGTCGCCCACGCTGATCTTCATACGCTGTGCGGCGCTGGCGTTGCGGACGGCCACCTCAAGCAGGCGCTCGGAGCCGATGAGGGCCAATGCCTGCCCCCGCCGAACGTCAGCGTAGGAGTGGCCCAGGCCCTTTATGCTGTAGCCCGCGATTTCGATGATGGCGGTGGCGTCCGTGGCTTCCAGCAGCGGCTCCAGCAGCCTGTCCGGCAGGTTGGTGATGATGTTGCCGAAGCGGTCGATATGGATCACCTGCCCAACGATGGTGGTGGTGCCCTGGACGGACTTCTGCACCCTGGGCGCGGCGGAGGGAAGCGTCACCAGGCTGTCGAGCTTGACAGGGGAGGCCATGCGGTTGGGGTGAGCGCCGCTGGCGAGGTGGGCGGCTACCGGGGCGAATACGTCGCGGCCGTGGAAGGTGTTGCTGACGTTAGCCAACCAGTAGTCGGGGTTGTCCAGGTGGTAAGCGGTGGGCGATTCACCGGAGTAGGCATAAGGGTCGTCCTCCAGCACCTCCCCAGCTACCGGGTCGTCTTCCGAGTCTCCGGCTTCCTCAAGCTCGAACTCACCCGCCCAGTTGGGTGCCACACCCCACATGCCCCCGATCCAGGGCATCCTATCTACTTCAGCGTTCGCTACCGGGGCCTGCTCCGCCCTGAGCACGTAGGTGAAGATGCCGTTGTCGGGGCCGACGAACGTACCGTGCCGCGTGCTCAACACGATAGACCGCCGCGAGCTACCCACGCCGGGGTCTACCACCGCTATGTGCACAGCACTCGCCGGGAAGTACCTGTAAGCCCGGTACAGGATAAATGCCCCCTCCTGTATCTGCTGCGGCGTAACGTCGTGGCTGATATCAACCACCTTGGCGTCGGGCAGCAGCGTATGTATCACGCCCCGCATCGCCCCAACATAGCCGTCATGCGTGCCAAAATCGGTGGTCAGGGTAATCACCGGCGGGTGCTCGATCCTTTGAAGGCGATCCTCAAGCCCCGCCAGCAGATTCCCGTAGACGTTGATACCCATACTGCCCTCCGGGCGTAATGGACGATGGACGATGGACGATGGACGATGGACGATGGACGATGGACGATGGTAGGAGACGAAAACGCCAAGACGCTAAGACGCCAAGGACGCGCCAAGGTTTAGGATTGTTGTTGGGGTAAGTGCTGACAGCTACTCAGTCCTCAGTCCTCAGTCCTCAGTCCTCAGTCCTCAGTCCTCAGTCCTCATCACTCCCATCGTCCATCGTCCATCGTCCATCGTCTATTCCGCTTTCCGCAGCCAAATCTCCCCGAATGCCTCGTCTTGCTCGGCTACGCCCATATTGCGGCGTATGATTTCCAGCACGGCCAGGAAAAGCACCACAAGCTCCGTGCGCGACCGCATGGCTGCCTCCGCAAACTCTATGCCCAGCGCCAGGCGCTCCTCTTTCTTGAGGGGTGATAGTCGCCTGCGCAGGTGCACCACCTTCTCGGCCACCGTGATCGTATGGCCTCTGGTGGCGGTGCCGATAGGTATCACGGGCATGCCGAGTTGCATCCGCTTCTGCACCAGTTTCACCAATTTCGTGAGGGTCACTCCTTCTAGGCCGGTGCCCATCTCCTCTGCGGAGAGCTTGGGTTTAGGAGCAACAGGCTGCATCTCAAGGGAAGCGGGACGCTCGTAGGAACGGAGACCCGCCAACTCACGGTTACGTAGCCATTTGGCGGCCTCCTGCACACGCTTATAGGCTTCCAGACGGCGTACTAACTCGTCACCGGGGTCTTCCTCGTCGTCCTCGGTGCGCGTTACAGGCAGGCGCGGCAGAAGCATCTGTGACTTAATCCAGAGCAGCTTGCTCGCCACCCACACAAACGAGGCCATTGGCGCGGGGGGCATGTCGGGGTGGGCCGACATATAGGAGAGGAAGGCGTCGGTCACCTCTGAGAGAGCCACCTTGCTGATGTCAAGCTGTCTGCGCTCTATCAGCTTAAGCAGCAGGTCCAGCGGTCCCTCAAACACCTCCAGGCGTACCTGGAATGTTACGTTGGCGGGCTGCTCACCGGGGCCCGCATCCTCGGTGGCACCGTCTGCGGCCTCGCTCATCTGCGGTTGTGGATCTGCGTCTGTAATCATCATACCTGCGTCGTGCGATTCACCTGCTGATGCGGCGACCTAAAGTAGCCCTGTCATCCTGAGCGTAGCGAAGGATCAGTAGCCCGTTCTTGACTCTCCCTGTTGCAGTACCAATGTTCCTAATGCCCGCATCATCCCCAATGTTGAGGACTCTCGCCTACCCACCTGATCCTTCGCTACGCTCAGGATGACAGAGGGGGCGCGGTTCTGTAGGACAAAACAGGGTCATCGGCCAACGATTATATGCGCTCCACTACGGCGGTGCGCTCGTTCTGCACGTTGCCGGTGTTCACCGTGCCCGCAGGCTCCAGGAGCAGTATGTGGGTTTCTTCCTCGGCGTAGGGTTGGTGCTCCACGCCGTGGGGTATGATGGCGAACTCGCCCTCGTTGAGCGAGATATCGCGGTCGCGCAGCCGTATGAGCAGCCGCCCTTTCACCACCAGGAACAATTCGTCCTCCACCTGGTGGTGGTGCCATACGAACTCCCCCTGCACCTTCACCAGCTTCACATGGGAGTCGTTCAACTCCCCCACTATCTTGGGACTCCAGTGCTCCTCAAACTTGCTGAACTTCTCTGCCAGGTTCACAACTTCCATATGGCCCCCTCTGGGTAATTACGAATTACGAATTACACTTGGCGGCTAAAACGTAATTCGTAATTCGTAATTACCCTCAGCTCCGGTCGTCTGCCGCTTGGAGGCGGCGTAATGCCTCGTCTGTGGCGTCATAGTGCTGGTGCTTGGCTATGAGGCGTATCAGCTCGGGTGAAGCGTCATGCTCGCGTGCAGTCTTAGCACCTAGCCGTGGGTGGTGCTTGCTGAGGTAGAACGGGTAGAGCAGGTAGCCTGCAAGCCCACTTGCCGGTCTCTTTCTCGATAGCCATTCAAGCGCGGCCCGCCCTGGCTGCACCGCTTCTAGCAGCACTACGGCTACCCGGTGGAGCACCATTACGTATCTGCCGCTCACCGGGTCGTACTTGCCGGAGTCGTGCAACAATGCCGCCTGTAGCAGGGTCTCGTCGCTGCCTCCCGCTGACAGCACCTTCCTGTAAACGCTCAGGCCGTGCCGCTTAAATGCTGAGGGCATGGCGGCGAATACCCGGTACAGGTCGGGGCCGAGCACCTGCCGGGCCTCCGCCAGGTCCTCCCGGCTGAGTTTGGCCCCAACCCCCAGCGCCGCGAAGAACTGCCTCGCCCTGTAGAGCCACCTGCCTAGCACACCAGACCGCATAGGAACGTCACGCGAGGCCGAGCACCTGGAGGAGTCCGCGTGCTACAGGGCCAATTATCTCCGAAACCGGGTTCAGGTCGATGCGAAGAAGCAGCCTACCGACGTACGGCACGAGGAACACCGCGCCAATCAGGATGGGCAGGGCGTAACGCCGGATCGGTTCCAGTATGACGTTCCAGTAGTTGGGCAGGATGCCGACGAGGATGTTGAAGCCGTCAAGCGGAGGTATCGGTATCAGGTTGAAGCAGAAGAGCAGCACATTGATGTAGATCATGTACTCAATTACGCCGCTCACCTGGGTGGAGAACACACCCTGCGTGAAGTGATACAACGGGGTGAGCGCCGCGGCGAACACCAGGTTGGAGATAGGCCCCGCCACCGCCACGATAGCCATGCCGCGCCTGCCACCCTTGAGGGCGTAGGGGTTCACCGGAACCGGGCGGCCCCAGGCTATCAGGCCGACGCCTAGGGCAAGCAGGATGCCCATGATGAAGCCGAAAGGGTCGAAGTGGGCGGCGGGGTTGAGCGTGATACGCCCCTGGCGCTGCGCCGTGTCGTCACCAAGCAGGTAGGCGGAATAGGCGTGCATGAACTCGTGAAAGGTGGTGCCTATCACGAACCCCAGCATGAAGCCAAAGAACCTTATCTCATCGAACTCAATTCCAAACATAAGCCTGCTCTCTTAGCTGTTGGGTATCTCCGTGTTGTGCGTCTCATCGATGCGGGTGTAGCCGCCCAGGTTGCCCTCCACGCCGGTCTCGCCTTCGTAGAGGATGGTCGGCTGGCCCACCTGACCGAGCGCGCTCGCCACCGCCTGCACTACCTCCGTGCCGGGGTGCAACAGCACGACCGTCTCGGCGCTGTTCAGCCCTTCCTGTGTGATTTCTGCCTGGTTGACCGACTGACCGGCTGCCACCTGCCCGGTCGTCGCGTCCACCACGTGGTCGGTGCCCTTCAACCGGTAGTACACCGACACGTCATTCAAAGGATAACCCACCCTGCCGAGACTGTCCAATATGGCCGACGCCTCGTACCGTTGTGGGTAGATCGCCATCAGTGTCGGCTTACCCACCATGCGGCTGCTATCCATGCGACCACTCTCCCCTTCTGCTAACCTGAATCCCCTGCATTACCCTGTTCCCCCCGTCATCCTGAGCGCAGCGAAGATCTCAGATGTTGGCCTTATCCCTAGGCTGAACCCTAGCAACCCTGGTGCATTGTGTTCAACATCATCCCTGCTCACCTTCTTGAGATCCTTCGCTGCGCTCAGGATGACAGGGGGAGCAGGGTTCTAATATCCTACAGTGGCACAGCCGTTAGGTGACGCCACTTTATGCGTCCTGAGCTTTGCCTCTTACTTCCACCAGGGCGGCGGCTACGGCACCGAGCGCGCCTACATCACCACCCAGGGCGGCGGGCACTATCTGATAGGTGCCTTTGTAGGCGGGCATGATGCGGTCCTCGACGGTGGCGCGCACGGGGTCGAACAGCAGCTCTTTGGCGTTGGTGACGCCCCCACCCAGCACGATAAGCTGCGGATTGAAGGCGTGTATGCAGTTCACCACCCCCACACCCACGAGCATACCCTCTCGCTCCATCAGCATCATAGCCTCGTGGTCGCCCTGGCGCGCGGCCTTTACCACGATTTCGGAGGTCACGTCCTCGGCCACACCGTCTACCAATTGTGCCATCTTTGTGGGGCGGCGCGACTTGACGATAAGGTAGCCCTCCCGCGCCAGGGCCGGACCGGCGGCGCACGCCTCCAGGCAACCGAGATTGCCGCACCCGCACCGGGGACCGCCCGCGTCTATCACGATGTGCCCAAGCTCGGCCGCCATACCCGTACTGCCCACGAGCAGCTTGCCGTCCGTGATTACCCCACCGCCTATGCCCGTGCTGATAGTGAGGTAAACCAGGTGCTTCAGAGGCATCTCGCCCTTATACCGGGTGCCCGCGCCGAAGTGGTACTCCGCCAGGGCCGCGGCGTTGGCGTCGTTAACTAGCACCACGGGCACGTCACGCAACGTGTGGAGCTTCTTGCGCAACAAGGTGACAAGCGGCACGTCGTCCCAGCCGGGCAAGTTGGGGGGGTCGTACACAATGCCCTTCACCGGGTCGAGCGGCCCAGGCACTCCCAGCCCCACAGCCTCTATCGTCTCACCGGCCGCCAACGTCTCTATCGAGCCTGCGATAAGCCCCACAACGTGGTCCAACCCCCGTTCCGCCTCGGTGGCGCAAAGCTCGCGAGCCTGGATGTTGCCCTTCTCGTCGGCGCGGACGCTGAGTATCTTCGTCCCGCCAACGTCCACTCCGATGATGTTCATAGTGGTTAGTGGTTAGTGGTTAGACTTACTCAGCGCCTTCATCAGACCGCTCAGTAATCTGCTAACTTCACCTGTATCGGACAATAGGGTATCAGCATCGGTCTTTGTGAGATAGCCTAAGCGTTGAGCAATGAGCACCTGAGTTTCAACTTCAAAGAGCGAACCGCGCGCGATACTCAGATGATGCAGGAATTCTTTTGTAGATGTCCTGCCTTGCCCTTCAGCAATATTGGAAGGCACAGACACTACAGCACGCTGAACCTGGTTAGTCAAACCATAGAGTTCTGCCTTCGGCCAGTTACGAGTGGCGACATAGATATGCTCAACCAAGTCCATCGCCTTCTGCCATGCAATCAAGTCTCTATAGTTGCGTACCTTCGACAAACTGTCCATACTCACCTCACTAACCACTAACCACTAACCACTAACCACTAACCACTAACCACTAACCACTAACCACTAACCACTAACCACTAACCACTAACCACTAATCGCTAAAGCGGTACTTGATCAGCGTCCTGATTACCGTAAATCCGTCCTTCCAGGAGATCTTCTTGCCTTCCCAGAACTCGCGGCCGGTGTAGGAGATCGGGACTTCGTAGATGCGGTTGCCCATCTTGAGCATTTTGGCGGTAATCTCGGGGTCGAAGCCCCAGCGGTTGGACTTGAGATGTAGCTTGTGGGCTATGTCGGCGGTAAAAACCTTGTAGCAGGTCTCCATGTCGGTCAGCGTGGTGTCGAACAGGACGTTGGTGATGAGGGTGAGCAGCTTGTTGCCCAGCGTGTGCCAGAAATACATCGCTTTGTGCGGGCCGAGGAAGCGCGAGCCATAGACCACCTTGCTGCGGTCCTTCTGTATCGGCGCGAGCAGGTTAGGGTAGTCCGCCGGGTCGTATTCGAGGTCGGCGTCCTGGATGATGACCACGTCGCCCTGCACCTGCTTTATGCCGGTGCGGCAGGCCGCGCCCTTGCCCCGGTTCACCTTGTGCCGGAACAGGCGGATCGCCCCTTCGCGGGCCAAGGCTTCCAACTGTGCCGGCGTATCGTCGGTCGAGCAGTCGTCTACCACGATGATGTCCTTCTGTATGGCCCCCAACGGCACGGCGCGGACTTGCTCGATGATCTGGCGAATCGTCCGCTCTTCGTTGTACACGGGGATGACGACCGACAGCGTATTGATCTTCAAACACGACCTCCGGGGTATGTTGTTGGTGACACGTATTGCGTAATCGGGGCTGCATTCTGCTGACGCGGCGCGTTATTGTAACATGAAGCGCTTGGCCCTCACAACTAGCGGGCAGACACGAAGAGGGGGCAGGCTGCCGGTGTTGCAAGCCTGCCCCCTCTTTACGAACCATCCTGCCGTGGCGACCTGTTATTGCTGAATAGGGTCCTCACAGTTAGGGAAGAAGGTGTTAGCCACTATCTTGGAAGCTTGTCCCCTTGTGACCTGGACGTTCCACCTGAAGTATGGCCGGTTCTGCCCGTCACATGGCTCTGCGGGGCTGCTGCCACAGGGGTAGCCGCTCATCACGTCCCTGTTGGTCAGGCGCATGATCCACTCGTAGAACTGGCTGCCCTGCCCAGCAGGTGGTACGTCAGCGTAGAACTGCCCGCTCACTGCTTCGTTGTAGCCAGCGGCATTGGATACGATCTTGGCTAGCTGCCCTCTCGTGGCGTTAGCGTTGGGTAAGAAGATAACGGGATTGTCAGGGTCGCAGTCGTCACCTTCAGGACGCTCAGGACATGGATAGCCCGACATGATGCCCCTGTTGGTGAGACGGTTGATGTACTCGTAGTAAGTAGAGCCTGGGGGTACGTCCTGGTAAATCTGAGGTCCTGGGTCCTCGTTGAAGCCGGCAGCGTTAGACACC
>DASVVE010000028.1:0-29282 GCA_036386675.1 Chloroflexia bacterium
TACGTCCTGGTAAATCTGAGGTCCTGGGTCCTCGTTGAAGCCGGCAGCGTTAGACACCATCTTCGAGATCTGCCCCCTGGTTATATTCCTCTCGGCGTGGAACATGCCATCAGGGTAGCCGGTGACGATGCCTCTACATGCGAGGCATTGTATGTACTCGTAGAAAGTGTCACCCGGCTGGTTGTCGGGGAAGTTGACCGTGCACACAGTAGCTGTAGCCATGGGTGTGCTGGTGGCACCCACAACCGTGCTGCTGGCTACTGCCGTAGAGGTATTAGTAGCGGGTACGCTGGTGCCCGTAGTTGTTGCTGTACCGGTCGGGCACGAACCCCCTGTGCCGGTGGCTCGGATGACCCAGTTGCCCGTGTATGCTCCACCTGATAGGCTGTCTATGGTGCCCAGGTTGTCGTTGTTGCTCAGGTTGTCATAGTCAGGGCTGCTGCTGTCGTCCTGTGCTGCTACGAAGCTCCTACCCTGGGAGGCATTGGTGTCCAGTGGAGAAGGGAAGGTGCGGGGGCTTACCCCTCCATTGTTGTACGTGTCCGAGAACCCGTAGTACACGTCTCCTGGTCCTGTGATGTTGATGTTCACAGGGTAGTTCTGGAATGTCGTCGCGTCAGCTACAGTGATAGTCTGCCCATTCACCTGGGCTACCTTCACCGCATCAGCAGGGTCTCCGTCACCATCTACATCGGAGTAGACGAGCAGGGCTATCGTCTTACCCACTAAAGTAGAGTCATTGGGCCACTTGATACTGATCTGGGTAAGGTTCATGGGGAAGCTGGCGGCTGGAGGAGAGGACCTGTTGATCCAGATGGCTGCGAAGCTCTGCGTAGAGTTAGTCCACCCGACACTGTTCTCCACCGTTCCATCGTCCAACACCAGGTTCACCGCAGTCGAGCAGATCGTTGACGTGGCGGAGGCTACTGCTGTTACCGTGCCGGTGGACGTGGGCGGCACGGCTGTCGGATCAGGTGTGGCACTGGGTGGCACGGCCGTGTTTGTTGGGGTGCCGGTCCTAGTAGGTGTCGCTGTCGCTGTAAAAGTAGGTGTCATAGTTGATGTGTTGGTAGCCATAGGTGTGGGGCTGGAGCAAGGGGGATTGCCGGTCCTCCACAGGTGGAGGTTGTAGGTCCCGGAGTCCGGTCCTGATACGTCCGCACTCATCCGCACGTAGTAGGTGCCTGCTGACCCAAACGTGAAGGCGTGGTGCTCAGACCGCTTGTCGCCAAGCGTGCTGTCACTGTCAACTGCTATCAATTGAGCACCAGTAGAATCGAGTATCTGGAAGTTGGGGTTGTACTGTACCCCGTCGCGCTCAGGGTCGCCGTCGGCCTGGAAGATGATGCGATCTCCCGCATTCACCGTAAAGCCGTATACGTCCAGGTCGGTACTGATGGGTATGCTGCCCGTAATCAGGTCGCCCACTGTGACCATGGTGGCCTGGGTGTACGTATCGTTGACCTCTACCTCCGTTACGTTTGGCGTTGACGATGTAAGGTCAACGAACAGCAGGTAGGGCGTGATCGTGCCGTCGTTATTGAACTCGTTTATTCTGAAGTGGATAGTGCCTGACGTCGTGATGGGCGCGCCTGCAATACCTGATGAGGCAGCGGTCTGCGAGCCGTTGTCATCGTCATACTGGATGGTATTGCTCATGGCATCGAGCAGCCGCATCTCGGAGTCCGCGCCAGAAGTTGACTGGCCGGTGTACACATAAGCCCACACCTTTTGCCCGGCAGTGGCGTTGCCGTTGAAGTAGTCTACATCCCCGGCAGGGTTGACGGGGGCGCGTACCTCGAGGTTGTTCAGGGTGGGCAACATCTGAGAGTTGGTAATGGTGCTGTTAGGCTCCACCTCAGAGATGAAGGTGTTGCACACGGGGGTAGCCGTTGGGGTATTCGTCGGGGTAGGAGTGTTGCCGCAAACCGTCTCGCCCACCCGCCAGATGTGCAGGCTGTAGGAGCCGGTGCTTTCTCCATCCGCTCTCACCCTCAGTAGTAAGGTGGATGTGGGCGGGCCGCCAGTGTCGATGAAGAAGGCGGCATTCTCCGAGTTGATCTCTCTCACATCGAACTGGCTATCACTGTCCACGGTCACCAGCACGGCTCCCGAGGCGTTCATCAGGTCGAAATTGGGGTTGAACTCGGTGCCGTCACGCTCAGGGTCTCCGTCCACATGGAAGACATAGCGGTCGTCGTCGAGGAACTCGAAGGCGTAAACGTCCAGGTCGGTGGTGATAGGTATGGTGCCCGTGACCACCGAATCCATGATGTAGGGGTTGGTCTGGGTGAAGGTGTTGTTAGGCTCTATCTCCCCTACGGCGGCGGTTGAGGTGCGGTCAAGGAAAAGGCGGTAGCCCGCTCCCTGTATCGTGGCGGTACTCGAGAACGCATTGAGCCTCAAGTAGTAAGTACCGGTCTGTGTGATAACGGCACCCGCCAGAGCCGAAGACAGGTCAGCCTGGGAGCCGTTATCATCGTCAAACTGCACGGTCTGGCTCATAGCGTTGTACAGTTGCAACTGGGTGTCTGTGCTGCTGACGGCACCCAATGTGAAGGCGTACGCCCACACCCGGTCACCGGCGTTGGCCGTGAAGGCAAAGTAGTCGACGTCGCCCCCGTAGTCTATGAAGCCGCGTATCTCAGAGTCGAATGTGTCGGAGAGCATCTGAGAATTGGTGATGGTATTATTTGGCTCAGCGTCAAACTGGATGGAGCCAGGCCCGCAAGCGCCGCCTCCAAAAGGTTCCTGCACGCTACTCTGCACGCCACCTCGTATGTTGATGGCGTTGGGCGGGGCTGGTTTCTCGCTACCCTTTGAGGGGTGTTCGGGTTGTTTTGGGGGTAACTGGCCCTTACCCTGGTTGGCAGGCACACCCGCGATTGCCACACTTGCCGTAAGTACTGCCCCAAAGAATAAGGCGAGTAACAGCATGGTTGCGCCCATTCTGTTCCTGTTCACTGGTTGGGAGGACATACCTGAAGCTCCTTTCATTCCTTGCTGAGACTGATGAACCAACCTTCAAATGTTTTGTAGTTACCGAAAGAGCGTAAAGAGCGTAAAGAGCGTAAGCCGGGACGCGCGCACAGAATTGATACAATCACTTGGACCTGAAGCTTGGGCACAAGTGATTGTCAAATAGGGTTTCGGTATGCGGGGCTAGAACGGAGGGTATGTACGAGGGGCTGGGATGTCGGTAGCGCCCTGTCAGGAGTCAGATATAGAGTTTGGAGAATACTGCAAAACACCGACAGCTATATATGCAAGTGGGTTTCCCCTGCATACAAGTTGAGGAAATGCGAGTAAGCAACTCCTGACTGAGGCGAGTATAGCAGATTTTAGACTGCGCATCAATAGTGTCAATGCTATCAATGCTATCAATGCTATCAATGCTATCAATCCAGGTCGGCATATCCTCGGGGTGAGGTTTTCCACCTTGCATTAGACGTGGGGATTTGCTATAATCTTTTACAGCCAGACGCGCATGGCTTTAAACCAGCGCGGGGAGATGCCAGAGAGGTCGAATGGGGCCGCCTGCTAAGCGGTTAAGCGGGGTAATCCCTGCTTCTAGGGTTCGAATCCCTATCTCCCCGCCCTCCATGTGATTGCACTTCGGTCTACGTTCGGCTCCCTACCTTCTGCTCCTGGTCCCTGTCTTTTTCGTGTGCTTGAGGCGCTCCTTACCTCCGTTCATCCGCATGAGCGTCTTCTAGAGCTACTGTTATTCGCATTGGGCAGCGTATGGGCTACATGAGTTTCATGCGTTACGTGCGTGCCACTTCCCAGATGACATACTCCAATTGTTGATAGCGAGCGACTGTTTCCTCTGCGTATGATGCGACCTGGAGGCAGTGCGCCGTGCTCTTCCCGCTCCCGCGTCGTGCATAATGCCACACTCGCTGGCGTCACGATATAGCATCTAACACAGCGATTATGCTCTCTTTTATTCCCCGGACGACAACCAAATGAATACCTCAGCGTGGAGGAGTGTAAGCGAACTATGGCAGTTCAAATGATGCGCAACCTTGCCCTCGAACTGGTGAGGGTGACCGAAACGGCGGCGTTGAGCGCGATTGACGCGATGGGGCGGGGCGACAAGATCGCCGCCGACCAGAAAGCGGTGGACGCCATGCGCCGGGTGCTCGCCAGTATCGATATGGACGGCATCGTGGTGATCGGGGAAGGGGAGAAGGACGAGGCCCCGATGCTGTACGTGGGTGAGGAGCTTGGCAACGGGCGGCCGCCCAGGGTGGACATAGCGGTGGACCCGGTGGACGGCACGAGGCTGCTTGCCTATGGTATGCCGGGCGCGGTGGCGGTGGTAGCACTGGCAGAGCGCGGCTCCATGTACAGCGCCCCTCCGGGGGTGTACTACATGGAGAAGATAGCGGTAGGCCGCCGGGCGCGTGGAGCTATTGACATCCGCAAGAGCGTGCCGGAAAACATCGAGGCGGTGAGCTACGCGATGGGCCGGGAGAACGGCGACATCACGATTATGGTGCTGGACCGGCCACGGCACGAGCAGCTAATCAAAGAGATCAGAGACACCGGGGCGCGGGTGCGACTCATCCCTGACGGGGACGTCGCCGGGTCCATTGCCGCCGCGGACGAAAGCACCGGGGTGGATATGCTGATGGGCACGGGAGGCGCGCCGGAAGCGGTGATCTCGGCCTGCGCGCTCAAGGCGATGCGCGGCGATATGCAGTGCAGGCTGGTGTTCCGCAACGACGAAGAGAAGCGGCTGGCGATGTCGCACGGCGCGGACCCGGAGCAGATTTTCAAGATGGACGACCTGGTACGCAGCAACGACGTGTTCTTCGCGGCGACGGGTATCACAAACGGCGAGCTATTGCGCGGGGTAAGGATTACCGGGACCTCGGCTATCACCGAGTCGGTGGTCATGCGCTCGCGCTCGGGCACCATACGATATATCAGAGCAGTACATCATGGGGACAAGCTGTCCCGAATAGGATAAGGAATCTACAAATGGAAAGACGACCTAACCAGAACAGGGGTTATCGCAACCGCAACACGCAGGACGGCGAGGGCCGGGTATACCGCGACCGGGGTGAGAGGGACAATCGCGACGACCGAGGCAACAGAGGCCCGCGCAACTACCGCAACCGTGGCGACATCAACGGGAATGCCAATGGGAACGGCAACACGGCGAATGCGTCGGGTGACGGTACGGCCACGCTGCCGAGAGAGACGCTGACCGGGGCGGCCGAGCAGGCGGCGAACGGGGCGCTGAGCGACGGGCGCGTAGCGCTGACGCTGGCGGAGCTTGAGGGAAAGAACCTGGACGAGTTGCAGGACATGGCGAAGGAGCTGGATATATCGGGCTACAGCAGGCTGAGGAAGCAGGAACTGGCGTTCAGGATATTGCAGGCGCAGACCGAGCAGCAAGGCAACATCTTCAAGCGCGGCATACTGGAGATCATGGAAGATGGGTTCGGGTTCATGCGGCTGTCGGGGTATTTGCCGGGGCAGACCGATATCTACGTGAGTCAGAGCCAGATACGGCGGTTCGGCCTGCGCACGGGGGATGAAGTGGTCGGGCAGGTGAGGCCGCCTAAAGAGGGTGAGAAGTACTTCAGCCTGCTGAGGGTGGAGGCGGTGAACGGGCTGGACGCAGAGACCGCCAAGCGTAGGCCGCACTTCGGGGATTTGACACCTATCTTCCCGACGGAGATGTACAACCTGGAAACGGCCCCCAATATCCTGTCCACGAGGCTGCTGAATTTGGTCTCGCCTATTGGCCGGGGGCAGCGCGGGCTGATCGTGTCGCCGCCCAAGGCGGGGAAGACGATGCTGCTGAAGTCCATCGCGAACGGGATTACGGCCAACTACCCGACCGAGGCGTACCTGATGGTGGTGCTGATCGGGGAGCGGCCGGAAGAAGTCACGGACATGATGCGCTCGGTGAGGGGCGAAGTTGTGGCCTCGACGTTTGACGAGCCGGTGGAGAACCACACCAAGGTGGCCGAGATGACGCTGGAGCGGGCCAAGCGGCTCGTGGAGAGCGGGCGGGACGTGGTGATACTGCTCGACTCGCTGACGAGGCTGGCGCGGGCGTACAACCTGATGATGCCGCCTTCTGGTAGGACGTTGAGCGGTGGTATGGACCCGATAGCGTTGTACCCGCCGAAGCAGTTCTACGGGGCAGCGCGCAACATCGAGGAGGGGGGGTCGCTGACGATTATAGCGACGTGCCTGGTCGATACGGGGTCGCGCATGGACGACGTGGTGTACGAGGAGTTCAAGGGCACGGGCAACATGGAGCTGCACCTGGACCGCAAGCTGGCCGAGAGGCGCATCTTCCCGTCGATTGACGTGCAGAAGTCGGGCACGCGGCGCGAGGAGCTGCTGATGGACGAGAGCACGCTGAAGCAGGTGTGGACGATGCGGCGCATGGTGGGCATGCTGGGTGGCACGGAGGGGCTTGAGCTTGTGCTGGGCCGCCTGTCGAAGACGAAGGACAACAACGAGTTTTTGGGGACGCTGACGAAGGACATCTTGTAGTGGTTAATGGTTAGTGGTGAAGAGGGGCCGGAGTGGCCCCTTTTTGCTGGCCTAGAATGGGGCTCACGCAAGAAAAGAGTAGGGGACAACCCAGGACGCATCGCGGGCACCGGTGCAATAGCGGGAAGGCCAGCAAGGTGCATCGGCTGGCCTTCACAACGCTCTAACGACCAATATTCCCTCAAATCGTCACAACAGAATGCGATGATTGGTGTCGAGATTGAAAGAGATGACAGCTATCAGAAGACTCTGAAACTATTGCTTGAATAGGAAAGTGCCTTCAATATTAACCGTGACGGTAAAAATAGATTCAGAAGCTGATATTGCAACAGGGAGTTCCTTATGGCTGAACACGGGGAATAGGCACAACTGGGCTCACTTACTGCCATCATTAGCTGTTCTTGAGACCCCTTGGGGTAGTTGCGAAGCCCGGATAACTGTGTCTAGAGCAGCTATTTCCATCTCAGTGTCGCGTTTGAATTCTTCGTATTCCCACAAGTAATCTAGTACGCGCCGACGCCGAATAGTTATCCAGACTAATGCTATCGGGAAGAAATACAGATAGAGACTGAAAATCACGGTAACTGTAGGAGGCATGTCGGTAATGCTTGTAACTACGCTCATAGGCAGACCGCTGGAAGAAAATATTGCGACAGTCAGAGCTATAGTTACATAAAAAAGAGAAGTAAGCATAGTTCTGAAGAAGTATAGTTGAAGCTTGACAGGGTCATCATATAGCTCTACAACGAAATTCAGCTTGGACTCCAAATATTCCTTTTGTGCTTTAGCGTTCTTCACAGAATTTAGCGCGCGTCGGGTGGCACGGCTGTCCCACCAGTTGTTCAGCCGTGTCAGAATTCTATTGAACGGTGGCAAAAGCAATAGCAGGGCTAGAAATGTTAGCAGACCCCCCCCCACTTGTTGAAGAAGCTAAGCACTCCATCTAACCAAACATCCATATGCGAGCCTCCTACTACACCTAAATAACAGTGCAAAGAACAATGATAGGCAAGATAGCCTTATGAGAAGGCCCTGCAGGATTTGCCAAGTATAGCTTCAGTGAACAAAGATGTCAATAAGAATGGCCGTGCTACTCCAAATCGAGGGCGGCCTGTCGTTCGGGGGTGGTGAGGACTTTTTGGGCTTGTTTGAAGGTGCCGTATGCTGGGGGCATTTTGATTTCGGTGCCTTTGAGGAGGTCGGCTATGGTTAGGATTTGGATGCGGGGGAAGTCGCGGCCCCAGGCGGGGGAGTGATAGAAGCCGGCTTTGAGGGCGGCGGCTGTCATCTCGCTGGTGGTGGGTTCGAGGGTGATGAAGACGCCCATAGCGGCTTTTTCGCTGTCGATGGTGCCTACGAGGTCGCGGATGTCGCCGGACTTGACGTGGCCTGACTTGACCTGGACGAGGACGCGCTGGGCCTTGCCGGGGTGGTCGATGAAGGTGATTACACCGTCGATGCCTTTGTCGGAGCCTTTTTTGCCGGTCTTGCTGCCTTCCTGGCCGCCGAGGGGCTTGGCGCGGACGAGGGACAAAGCCCACCACTGGAACTGGTAGCGGTCTTCGGCGGCTAGCTGGCGGGCGGAGGCGAGGTCTTGCGGATCGCCTACGACGCGGAACTTGATGCCGGGGAACATGTCGGTGAGGCGGTATTTGAGGAGGGCGATGGAGAGGTGGGTGATGTCAGACCTCTCTACGTATCTAGTCCTCACCGAAAGAACGTTTAAGTGCTTCATACACTTCGCGGCGCACGTTTCGAGGTGAGCGTCTAATTCTGGCGAGCAAACCCTTTGCGTCTTCGCTTGGCATATATATGTTGGCACGCCCAGCATTACAATTATTGCATACCGCTTGCAGATTATCAGGGTCATCAGTACCACCCTGACTAATCGGGATACGATGATCTATTACCAATCGTACTTTCCTGAGAGGGTTGTATGGATCAGGGTCACCTGCCCCGGCCCCACACATCTGACAAGTAAAACCGTTCCGTTCCAGAATTTCAGCTCTCGTTTTCTCCGAGATGTTTCGTGCAATTGCCGGAAGGAGCTGTAGGGTTTCAAGCACATACTCATCAGGTTTGAGATCAACACGATCACGATATGAGCTGATTTGCATGCCTTCTTCGTTGCGTAGCTCACGTATGCGACGTGGGTAGTCTTTTATTCCTGCAATCTCCGCAATTTCATGGGTTGTGACTACCTGGCCTACGCGAGATTCAAAGAAAGCGCGTATTTTATCCCTGGCACTGGGCTGCATCTTCGCCAAAGCTTTCTCCTTCAGAACGCAAGAATGTCTGAAGCCGCTCACGCAATACATCAGTGTTCTTAGCTTGACATTGCCATACGACTAAAATCTGCCACCCCAAACTACTAAGTTGTTGATGAGTTTCGATGTCGCGCCGCTTGTTACCATCCAGCTTTCGATTCCAAAACTCAGCGTTGCTGGTCGGGCGAGCGGCCCTATGGCATTCTTCATGCCCATGCCAGAAGCAACCATGTACAAACACAACTTTCCGATATCCAGGGAGAACTATATCCGGACTACCTGGTAAATCTCTGCGATGCAAGCGAAAGCGGTATCCCATGCTATGCAAGAGACGTCGAACAACCAATTCCGGCTTCGTATCCTGTCCTCGTACCCGCGCCATGATTTCGCTACGCTTGACCTTAGAAAAGGTGTCAGGCAACCTGAGCCTCTTTTCTAGCTGAGAGCAATGCAGTAACACTTTCGGCAATACTTGCGGCTAATAGAGGCGGTACTGCATTGCCGATTTGCTTTGCAGTTTCAATCTTGCTACCGTAGAACCTGAACGAGTCAGGAAAGGACTGTAGGCGCGCTGCCTCTCTATGAGTTATTGGTCGGTGCTGAGATGGATGTAGATAGCGTCCCTTCTCCGGCTTGAAGAACTCCGTCCTAATAGTGAATGCTGGACGATCCCACCATAATCTGCCGAATAAATCAGTGCCGCCTGTCTTCTTCCGAATCCAGCATTTAGGAGTAATATGCGGAGCACGCCGCTGTAAGTCGAAGCGATTCATCCCTTCGTCAGGTATTGCCTTATAACGTTCAATACTGGTTTGTGTCGGCTGCCGGCCAAAGTGTAGATCAAGTGGCGGAGGAACTTCCCTTATCTCAGTTCCTAGTGGCTCCGGCAGATCGCCAATTGCATCACGTACTGTGCGCCACTTTTCGAGCCGCCTTGGCGCGTCATCAATCGCATCATAAATGGTAAAAGAAGCCCCGTAGTTTGGGTTGTAATGTGTCTTCTTAGGCGGGAAGAATGTCGATGGATCAGTAAAACGGCAACCAACAATGAAAGCTCTCCATCGGAGTTGCGAAACTCCGTAATCAGCAGCATGTAGTTTCGCCCATGTAACCTGAAACCCAAGCTCTTTTGCAGCCCTGATGATTTGATCATGCTCAGGTGAGCCTAATATCTGGGGCACATTTTCTATGACAAATACCGAGGCACCGGATCGCTCTACTACTTCTAAGAAAGGACGCCATAGTTGCTTTCTTGGATCGCCATCCCGGTTCTTGTTTAGAAGGCTAAAACCCTGACACGGAGGGCCACCTATCACTAGGTCCGCACGTGGGATAACAATCTCAGGATTTCGCAACAAGTCAACAATGTCACCCTCAGTACAATGATCGCCAAAATTGGCATTGTAGGTCCGTACGGCATCACGATTGTTATCGTTGGCCCAAACCGGCACGAAATTGTTCCCGAACGCGGGTGTGAACCCCAACGTCATACCACCAGCACCTGCAAATAGATCTATCAGGCGAAAATCCTGTCCATTAGCCACAACGTATACCTCCGATACCTACATTGAGGCTATGTTAGACGACCATAGCCTCAATGTCAACAATGCCCACATTCGTAGTTGCGGTTGGAGTTGAAGGGCGGGTCGAGGTAGACGAGGTCTACGGAGGCGGTGGGGATGTAGTCGCGGAGGATGTCGAGGTTGTCGCCGTAGAAGAGGGTGTTGTCGGTGATGGGTTGGGGAGACATGGGTGGGCCTCTTTCTTGGTGTGATTGCCGGTAATAGGTGCATCTTAGACAAGCGGGAGTGGAATGTCAACGTGGTGCACGATGATGCGAGTTGCTGGACGAAAGGGGCTATTTGGGTGCTGTAGGACGAGATTCTTCGCTACGCTCAGAATGACAAAGAGGGGCTTGGTGCTGGTGAAGAGGCTGTCAAGAACGGGTGGCTGCGAGGCGCTCCAGGAGGGTTACGGCCTCGTTGAGGGTGGGGAGGGACTGCATCTCGGCCTGGATGCGCCTGGCATTTTGGCCGTAAGAGGGGTCCTGTAGGACATCCAATGCGGCCGCGCGTATGGTTTCGGGGGTGCGCCGGTCGGGTGGGATAGCGCGAGCTACACCGAGGTGGGTGCAGCGACGGGCGTTGGCGTGCTGGTCGGCGGCGATGGGTATGACTACCATAGGGAGGCCGTGACTGAGGGCGTCCTTGACGGTGCCTGAGCCGCCGTGGGTGATGACCAGGTCGCAGTGGGGCAGGAGGAGGTTCTGTGGGATGTAACGCTCGATGTGGACGTGGGGCGGCTGCGTGCCGAACTCGGTTGCAGGCAGGTCGCCGGTGGTGAGGATGAGGTTGACAGGCTCGGCGGCAAAGGCATCGATGATGGCGCGGTAGACGTCGCGCATCTGGGTGAAGACGGTGCCGAGGGTGGCGTAGATGGTGGGGCGGTCGGGGAGGGACCCGACCCAGGCGGGCAGTTGTCCCATGCTGGAGCCGTCGAAGCCGGTATGCCGGATGTAGTGGGTAGTGGGCGGCAGGGGCATAGCGGGGTCCTGGTAGCCGGGCGGGAACTGGGTAAGGAGCAAATAGCGGAACAGCCAATCGTAGCCAGGCTCGGGGGGCAGCCCGGCCATGCCGCGCAGGTGGTTGAGAGGCGGGATGATGGCGGTGTGCAGGTCGGACCTGAAGGCGGCCAGTTGCACGGTGGCGTGGGGGATGCCCAGGCTCTCGGCTGCGATTGGAGAGGCAAACTCGGTGAGGTCGCGCACGATGACGTCGGGGTGCCACTCGCGGCAGAAGGCGATGAGGTCTGGGAGGGCAGTCCTAGCCCGGCTCCCGGCAAATAGCTCGGTCCATATGAAGAATGCCTGGTCCACGCCGGGAGAGCTTGCCAGGCGTTCCTGCCGCTCGCGCAGACTCTCGGGAGTGTCGTCGGCACCCACGGAGAAGACCTGGAAGCCGTTCATAGCTATGGTGGAAGAGAAGCCTGGGGCGGTGGCAAAGGCGACCTCATGCCCGGCGACGATGAGCGTCTGGGCAAGCGGCACGAGGGGGTTCCAATGCCCGAAGCCGGGTTGGTTGGTGAAGAGTACGCGCATAGGTTGGATCCACTTGTTCGGGGTGAGGATTCCCCAGGGCAGGAGCGAGGCTGGTACTTGAGCTTGGGACATTATACAGGAATGAAGTTGTTGGGAACAGCGTAGCGTAAAAGCAGTCCGACCGGAAAATGGGCTATTGACGGGGGTGTTTGGGCATTTTATACTAGACGGCGTAATGGCCCGGCCGGGCGTGATGTAGGGCCGGGGAGTGGTGTTGTTTGGTTGTTGGATAGGAGGGTTAGTGGTATGCGCATGCCTCGGTATAACGTGAGCAATGACGGCATGGGGCCTTATGCTATCTTTTATTGTGACAAGTGCAACAGGGAGTACCGGAGCCAGCCTAACGTGGCGAACACGGTGAAGCAGGACGTGGCTAAGAGCGCGTTCGGGGGGTTGTTGCGCAATGTGCCGCTGGTGGGTAGCGCGATCGCGGACAATATGGAGCAGGACCGCTACCGGACGGACATGTCGCAGCAGGAGCTTGACGGGGCGTGGGGGCAGGTGCAGCAGTATTTCCGCGAGTGCCCGACGTGCCAGCAGATCGTGTGCATCTCGGACTTCGATATGCAGTCGGGGTATTGCAACGACGATACGCCGCGCAAGCAGGAGATCGCGGAGGCGCAGGCCGCGCAGGCGGCGGGGTTCGTGAAGGGCGTGGCGAGCATATTCGGGGTGACGGACGCTTTCAAGCAGGCGGGCGAGCAGATTGGCATAGCGCAGGAGAAGGCGAAGGCTAGCCTGGCTACGTGCCCGAAGTGCGGCAACCAGGCGGTGGCGGGGAAGAAGTTCTGCGACGAGTGCGGCTCGCAGATGACGCAGCCCGTGGCGCAGAGCGTGACGTGCTCGAACTGTGGAGCGCAGGTGGCGGCGGGGAAGAAGTTCTGTGCTGATTGTGGGACTCCAGTGCAACAGCAATAGGATAGACGGAAACGCCAAGACGCAAAGACGCCAAGCACGCGCCAAGAGAAATAAGGGATTGCACCGCGGAGGCGCAGAGAGCGCGGAGGTTACGCAGAGATTTGTAGGGTTTGGAGAGTGCAAGAAGGACCAGGGTACGTGATGTCGTATTCTGGTCCTCTTTGCTTGAAAGAACAATCGTATTCTTGGCGCGTCCTTGGCGTCTTTGTGTCTTGGCGTTTCCGTCTATTTTCGGTGGCGTCTTTTGTTGGGTTTGGGGGTGTAGGTGGGGGTGGGTAATTGTAGGGAGATGGGCTGGTGGAGGATTTTTAGGAGGACGTAGCCGGTGATGAGGCCGCCCAGGACGCCTCCGAGGAGGGTGGTTAGGATGTCTTTGAGGGGGCCGGAGTAGCCGAGGAGGAGGGCGAGTTGAGCTAGAGCCGCGCCGAGGCCGAAGGAGGCTGCGCTGGCGACTGCCCAGGGTTGCCAGGGCTGGCCGGGGGCGTAGCGCCGCAGCATGGGCCACAAGGCAAGGCCCACCGCGAAGCCTATCAGAAGGAACAGTGCGACTAGAGTGACAAACACACTGACCTGGGTCTCCGTCGCGGCTTTAACGGCTCCAGGTAGTACGCTACCGGCCACTACAAGGCTGCCGAACGCGAGTGCTGCCACGATAATGCCCAGCAGCAAGCCGAGTCCATATCGCCACAACCACTCCCAGGCGGAGAAGTGCAGCAGGTAGCGGCTCAGAACGAACCACTGGGGCAGGATCAGAAAGGCGAAGGTAAAGGCAAAATCTAGAACGCCGAGGTCTATACCGGCCGCGCGTGTAGTTAGAGCGAGCAGGCTGTAGACGATGGGCGCCAGGGCGTTGACCGCCACCCAGAGCAGCAAGAACTCGCGCCTGGGCAGCCCTACCTTACCGTTGACGCGCATGAGACGAGCAGCGGTCGCGGGGTTGCTGTGCGCCTTGCCATGCAGTACTAGCCGAGGGCGGTGAGGGCGAGGGGTTCTTCGGTGTGGGACCAGCATTCTTCGCCGCGTGCGGCTTTCTGGATGGCGTCCCACATCTGGTGGGTCCACTCGGCTTTGATGCAGGGGACGCCTAGCTGCTCCTGGAAGTTTTCGATGCGCCACTCGTCGAGGGTGCGGATGCCCTGGAAGTCGAACATGCGGCGGGGGAGGAAGACGAGGGTGGGTGTGGATTTGGAATTTGGAATTTCGAATTGCGAATTTGATTGGGGATTTGTTGATTTCTCTGTAAATTCGAAATTCGAAATTGCAATTTCCAAATTCCGCGCGACTTCCTGGCCGAATAGGAGGCCGGAGCAGGAGACGTTGCCTTCGAGGGTGGTGTTTTTGATGGGTAGGACGTGGATTTCGAGGTTTTGAATGGCGCGGAGGGGGGCCAGGGCCTGGTCTAGGGCGCGGGCGGGCATTTCGCCGCAGGCTACGATGGCGCGAACGGGGCGGTCGAGGGCTTCGGGGAGCTTGCGGGCGGTGCGGCGGGACTCGTCGGTTAGCTGGCGGACCATGCCGATGCCGTTTTCTAGCTGCGGGTACTCTTCGTAATGGCGGGCGTGGGGGACTTGGCGGCCGGTCATGATGTACCACTCGTCGGAGGCGAAGGCGAAATTGGTGCCCAGCTCGCGATGGAGCTTACGCTGCCAGGTCTCGACCTGCTGGAGGACGGCTTCAGCTTCGGCGGGTGTGTAGGGGCGCAGGGGTATCTTGATCTGGTAGTGGTTGTTGCGGCGGAACTTGGTGAGGCCGACCGGGACGACGCCGACGGTCTGGACGTGGGGGTAGAGGGCGGCGAGGTCGCTGATGGAGCGGTCTAGCTGGGGGCCGTCGTTGAGGCCGGGGCAGAGCACTAGCTGGGTGTGCACCTTGACGCCGAGGTCGGCCAGGCGCTGAAGCTGGGGGACTATTTCGGGGGCGCGTGGGTTGCCGAGTAGCTGGCGGCGCATTTCGGGTTCGGTGGCGTGGACGGAGACGTAGAGGGGGGATAGTCCCTCCTCCGCCACGCGCTGCCAGTCTTGCTCTTTGAGGTTGGTCAGCGTGATGAAGCCGCCGTAGAGGAAGGAGTAGCGGAAGTCGTCGTCCTTGATGTCGAGGGAGCGGCGCAGGCCGGGGGCGTTCTGGTCCACGAAGCAGAAGGGGCAGTGGTTGTTGCAGCGCTTGATGCCGTCGAAGGTGGGGTCCACGAATTCGAGGCCGAGGTCCTGCTGTTCGGGCTTGCGTATGCTGAAGGTGAGCGGGGCGGGGGCACCGGCGCGCTCGATCTGGACGGCGAGGCGCTCGTTGACCTGGTGAAACTGGTAGCCGACTACATCCGCGACGGGCACGCCGTTGATGGCGAGCAGCCTGTCGCCGGGCACGATGCCCACGCGGGAGGCCGGGGAGCCGGGCACTACTTTGTCTATTCTGCCTTGGGATTTGTATTGAGCCATGACGGGATTTGGAAATTGGAATTTCGAATTGCGAATTTAGATGAACTCTAAACAAATTCGCAATTCGAAATTCCAATTTCCAAATTTAGTTCCTCCATCTATTGCTTACTACAGGTATCGATTTGGCTACCCTGGCCCAGGTGCTGCCTAGGTGGATCAGGCGGCTGCTTAGCTGGCCGGCTACGTTGCAGGCTCGCAGGTTGGTGAGAAATTGTTCGGCGGTGTCAAAGGGGGCGATTTCTACGTAGGCGCGGCCGATTTCGACGAGGGTGTGGGCGTCGGAGCCTGCGGACATGGCGAGGTCGTGCTCGCGGGCGAAGGCAAGAGCGCGGTCGTTGTCCTCCTGGCGGATGGAGCGGGCGTTGAATACTTCTATTATGTCTACTAGACCTTGTTCGACCAGGCGTTCCAGGGCCGGGGTTTGCAGGCGGCTGGCGGAGCGCATGGTGTCGAAGGGGTGAGGGATGCCGACGAGGCCGCCCTGGTCTTTGATGCGCATGACGGTCTCTTCGGGGGTGAGGCCCTTTGGGACCAGCTCGGTCAGGAAGTAGCCGATTATCTCGCCCTGGTTGCTCTTGACCTCTTCGGAGGCGACTACCTTGATAGGAAGGTCGGGCATCTGCGAGAGGGCAAGGGAGTTGGCGAGGCCGTTGTGGTCCGTGACGCAGAGGGCACCCAGGCCTTTGGCGTGGGCGGCGTACACAAGGCGGCGCGGGTCGTTAAGGGAGTCCGCGCTTAGGCGTGTGTGGCAGTGCATATCGACTTTGATTAGGGTGTCGCGCAAGTTGGTGTTTTTCCTGGGCGGTGGGAAATAGCCACCAGCTTGTAATTATACCAAAGTGGGGGATGGGGGTGCTAGTGGGACGATGGACGATGGACGATGGTGGTGTACACACGTACGTCGAGCTGGGTTCTACATTTGGCCTTGACACGCTTTGACGGCATGTCTATACTAGCGTCACTTTCGACTGTGCTGACCACTATTAGTAGTTAAGGAGGCGAGAAATGGTCGAACGTGATTCAAGGCTGAAAGCTAACCCGATTATTGAAGCCGCCAAGAACAATGCTACGGGGAGGGTACAGAAGCTCGTGGGCTACGTCGGAGATGGCGCTGATGGCAAAATCGAGTTGTATCTGGACCTGAACATGGAAAGCTGCATCGAACTTAACAGGGAGGACGTGGTCTATTTTGTTGAAGGAGAGAAGCCGACGGAGCCTTCAGAGGTGTTCGTTAGCGAGGAGGCTCGCGTGGTGGTGCGGCAGAATATCACCGTCAAATCCATATTTGCGTCGGGCGGAGAAGGTTGTGGGTGTGGAGAGGGAGAGAATGAATCGATGTTACAGGTCGCAATGAGACCAAAAGGAGGCGCTACGAAGAATGACACTCTCTGCTTGATCAAGAAACTAGGGTGCAACCTTGGCTGTGGCATGAAGTACGCAAATGATCCTCTGATGTTGTCTGCCTGTCGGGACTCCTGTGACGCTGCAGAGAGGCTCTGCCGGGCGTTCCCTGGATCCGGTGGTACGGTCATATTTTGAGCATGCGATTAGTGTGTAATTGGTGATGGACGATAGGCTCGTCCATAGTGGTTAGCCCGGCATGTGACACGTAACCCGTAACCGCCAATGGTTACGGGTTACGTATTGTTCTTGTCTACCGTCCATCGTCAGAGCACAGCTGCGAGGCTGCGGTAGGTGGTGCGGAGGTAGTCTTCGGTCTGTTGCCAGTCGGCTTCGACGTTGGTGGAGCGGTGGCCGGTGATTTCGTCTACGGTGTCGGTGCAGCGGGGGCGGTTGATGACTTTTCCTGCCGGTGCGAAATGGGCACCAGTCAAGGGTCATACCAAAGTGGGGGGCTGAGGTGCCAGCGGAAGGAGCGATAACGGGATTGTCGCGGCTTTTGCTTGCCGGACGGTCTTGTTCTGTGACAATTTTTGTGACGACCGCCGCGACGAGACAGCAAGTATAATGTAGCTACCTGTAGCGTTGGGAGTGCTGCGGGTGTACTATAGGAAAGCCAGTAGCTGGAATGTCACCGGACGTGCTATGCAGGGCCATCTCCCTGTAGAGGTGCGCGGGTAATAACGACCAGGAAGCGGTTCTGGCTTGTTCTTTCGCTATTGAAACTTTGGTGGGTCAATCTGTGATGAGGGGAGGAGAAATCGATGTCAAAGGACGCCGGGCAAGATGCAGGCAAGATGTTCACGAACGACAAAATAGCCAATGACGCTGCTCAAGCGGCCCAAGCGGCTAAGGCTGCCGAGGCGGCTAAGGCTGCCGAGGCTGCTAAAGCGGCCGCGGCGAATGCGGAGGCTGCGGGGGCCGAAAGGGAGGCGAAGATCCAGGCGGCCACAAGGACGAGGCAGGAAGCGCAGCAGCACCTGGAAAAAGGCGAATACGAGGCGGCGGTGACTTCAGGTAACAGCCTCATCGCTATGGATGACAGGGAGGCACAGTGGATGGGCCACTTCTACAAGGCGAGCGGCCTTGAGGGGCTGGGCCGGAACGGTGAGGCAATTGCGTCATACTCCGCGGCACTTGAAGGTGCGAGAGCGGCAGGCAAGGAAGGCTCGTTGGGCCTTGCTTACCTGGGGCGGGGCAAGTGTTACCTCCAGCAGAACGACATAGGGGCGGCGTTGCGCGACTTCTCGGAATACGTCCGGCTGGAACCGAGGGACGACAAGGGCTATTACTGGCAGGCTGTCGGACTGGAACGCCTGGGCGACCTGGACCAGGCACTTCGCAACATCGAACGGGCCATAAGCATTCGCCCAGGTGACGCGGCTAAGTATCGCGTGCGTGCGAGTATCTATGAGAAGCAAGGCAATGCGCAGAAAGCTATTGAAGACCTGTCGCACGTAATCAGCCTGGAACCGAAGGACGCCACGACTTACAGCCGGCGGGGGGTCTTGTACGCGGCGCAGAACGACCCGCAGAGGGCGATAGCTGATTACTCTCGCGTAATAGAGCTGGACCCGCAGAACCTCGAAATCTACAAGGCTCGTGCCAATCTGTACCAGCTTACCGGCGATACGGGGAAGGCCGCTGCTGACCTGGCCCACATCGAGCGAGAGGAGTCGATCCGGCGGGTATACGGCCAGTACCTCCAGGCGGCGACAACAGCCTACGACCAGGGCATCACTGGTACTTACACGGAAGCAGACCTGTCGGTCAAGCCGAACTGGACTGCCGCCTGGCTGCAAATTGGCATCGCTGTGGTGGCGGGCCTGGTGATAGCGGGTCTGTCTTACGCTGCCGATGGGCTGGGGATTATCCCCATTCTTAGCGTGATAGTGATGGTGATTATAGTCGCGGCGATCATAGTGAGAACGAGGACGTGGGCACCTAACAGAATCAAAGCTGCTACCGCATACTTACAGATGCGAAAGACGAGCGAGGCGCAGTTACCAGGGTTCGAGGAGTTCTTCAAGCAGTTTCTACAGGCGAAGAAGGAGTCTAAGCTTGAGGAGTTGCCTGCTCGCACGCGGGGCTTCCTGGAGAGTAGAGCGGGCGGCGGGGCGATACAAGCGAAGTAGGTCCGCAGCCAAACACAACTTGTGATGGTTTGACGTGGAAGACCTTTGCTACGGAGCAAAGGTCTTTTTATTGTGAGCATCAAAGTGCCAGGTTAGGCGCTGCAATCTTTTACTTCAGCGCACGGTCCTGAGCGCCTGATTAGCGTCAAATCACCTCCGCGATGCTGCGGTAGGGAGTAGCGTGAGGTGCTCATTCGGGGGGCAGTCGCGCTTTGAAGTGGGCGGTGGCTTCGGGGGTGGCTTTGGTGTAGCCGCGGGCCTCCCATAAAGCTCTGCGAGCTTCTCTTGTGTTTAGTTTCTGGAGGCCGTCTATTGCCCGGGTCCAGAGGTCTGCTTCTTCTCCGCGCAGGCACTCGATGAGGGTGGGGAGGGCTTTGGGAGATTGAGCTTCGGCAATGAGTTCGAGAAGCCAGAAGCGTATACCTGGTGCTTGTTCTGCCTGGAACTCGGCCAGGAGCTCGTGTATGTACCTGGCGGCGTGGGGTTGCAAGGCGAAGAAGGCATCTTCGGGAGTGTTGCCGATGCCGATTTTGCCGACCTGGCCCCGCATCATGCGCATGAAGTATTTGAAGCTGGTCGGTTCCTTGGGCATGGTTTGAAGTCCTGGTACGGCCTATTTTACCTCAAATGAGGGCGGCGCTGCTGCGGTAGGCGGTGCGTAAGTAGTCTTCGGTCCGGTGCCAACCGGCTTCGATGTCGGTGGAGCGGTGACCGGTGATTTCGTCTATGGTACCGGTCTGGCTGTAAGAAGGGGGTGTTTTGGGTGGTGTAGGACGAGATTTCTCACTGCGTTCGAAGTAGCAGGTTGGAACCTAATCGCAGTAATTCGGCTGCATACTTACCCACCTGATTCCTCACTGCGTTTGGAATGACAAAAAGGAGTTTGGGTGCACTAAGGGTGGGGCTGGGTTGGGGATGAAGGTGGTGTCTGGACCTGGGCTGCTTCTTTGCTGTACACTTTTCGGGTGAGCGAGCAGGATTCGAAGCGGGATAAGTATACGGCTGAGCCGGGGCCGGTTGGGCCTTCTATGGGTGTCAACGCACCTAACGCGGCGGTGTCTACCGCTGAGACGCCGCCCGTGATGGAGGAGACACCTCGCAGGTCTTCGCCGTGGATTGCGCTGAAGTATAGAGACTTCCGGCTGCTGTGGATGGGCGGGTTTGTGTCGCAGACCGGGAGCCAGATGCGGATCGTGGCTATCGGGGTGCAGTTGTGGGACCTGACGCACGACCCGTTCGCGCTGGGGCTGCTGGGTGTGTTCAAGCTGGTGCCGCTGTTGCTGCTGTCGCTGTTCGGCGGGGTGATAGCGGACTCGTTTGACAGGCGTAGCTTGCTGCTGCTGACGCAGGGGGTGTTCGCGGTTACGTCGGTGTTGCTGGCGGTGAGCACGCAGTTCGGGTGGATCTCGCCCGCGATTATTTACGGGGTGAGCGCGTTGAGCGCGGCGACTACTGCCTTTGACAACCCGGCGCGGTCGGCGTTCGTGCCGAGTCTGGTTGAGCGACGGCACTTGCCCAACGCGCTGTCGCTCAACATCATCGTATGGCAGATCGCCACGATTGTCGGCCCTACCCTGGGCGGGGTGTTTTTGTTCCTGGGCGCGGCGGGGTTCGCGATCATCTACTGGGTTGACGCGGTATCGTTCGGGGCGGTCATGGCGGCGCTGTGGCTGATGCACGCGCGGGCGGAGAAGGGGGCGAAGCGGGACGTCAGCATGAAGGCGGCGCTGGACGGGCTGCGGTTCCTGCGCAAGATGCCGATAATTATGTCAACCATGACCTTGGACTTCTTCGCGACGTTTTTCGGGGCGGCGATGGTGTTGTTGCCACCATTCGCGGAGACGGTATTGAAGGTGGACCGGCTGTACTGGGGGGTGTTGTACGCCGCGCCCGCGGTGGGTGCGCTGGTGGCGGGGCTGGTGATGTCGTGGGTGGGGAACGTGAAGCGGCAGGGGCTGCTGGTGATCGTGTCGGTGATGGCGTACGGGGCGGCGACGGTGTTGTTCGGACTGTCTGGGACGTTCTGGCTGGCGGTGCTGGGGCTGGCGGGGACCGGGGCGGCGGACACTGTGAGCATGGTGATGCGGCAGACGATACGGCAGTTGAACACGCCGGACGAGCTTAGGGGGCGGATGACTTCGGTGAACATGCTGTTCTATATAGGGGGGCCGCAGTTGGGGGAGGTGGAGGCGGGTATCGCGGCGGCTTTGATCGGGTTCGGGCCTTCGATTGCGCTGGGGGGTGCGGCGGTGATTGTGGTGGCGGGGCTGACGGCGTATTTGGTGCCGTCGTTGAGAGAGTACAGGTCGGTGGATTAGAGCGTACATGAAGATCATGAAGATAGTGAGTATTGGACGGACAGGACCAGTCGTAGGAGATTCGACAATATAGTTCAACTCTATTATGCTAATATAGGGAGCAGCGTATAAGTAATAGTAATTCCGGTGGCTGCCGGTGGCTGCCGGATGCCGTCGATATTGAGTGCAAAGTGCGAGGGTTGCGTATGTGTCTCCAGAGCGAGGAGGTAAGAGCATTGACCACGATGGAGCGTAGGGCCTTCCAGTTCGTTTGCACCCTGATGCTTGTAGCGGTTGGCATGTGGAATATGCCACTGACGGCAGCGGCGCGGTCGCCTGAGGACCAGGCAAGGCAAGGCAGCCCTGAGGTAGGGACCACCATCGAAGCAACTGGGACGCCTGAGGCAACTCTCAGCCCAGAATTGACACGCACTCCTCAGATAACCCCCAGCCCCAGCAGCACTCTCACGCCTACGGCGATAATTGCGACCCCGGCAGCCGCCACTCCCGATATTACCGTTCTGGCGCTTCAGAAACAGAAGGCATTTCTCGAAGTAGCTAAACTGGAGAAGGAAACCAGCTGGTTGTGGGGCAATCTAGTAAGCTTGGTGACGGCACTTGGCGCGGTCCTTGTGGGTTTGTTCGGTATATGGCGCTTCTTCCAGGAGCGCGCCGCCGATCGCGAGAAGCACACTGACGAGTTGTTCCAAGAGGCGAGCAAGGGTCTGACCGGGGATCACGGTGCCGTGATGGCTTCAACCCAGGCTCTCTACACGTTTTTGGGGCCAGGATACGAGAAGTTTTACGGCAGAGTCTTTGCGTTAGCATTTTCTCAGTTGCGGGAATTGCGTTATGATCCCAACGATCGGAACCTGAAATTTCGACAGGCATCCCTCAGCCGTCTCTTTTGCGAGGCCGCGAAGGTAAGAAACAGGGTCCAGAACCCATATGTGGTACCCCCCAAGAGACCTGGGGATAATAACTCAGGAGAGCGCAAAAGAAGGAACTTCGATGCCGTGGGCATCCAGATGCAAGAGCTAGAATTGGAAGACGTTACCTTGAGCTACGTAGACCTGCGTCACGCGCAGTTTCAGAGGACAACTCTCAACAACTCCTCACTGAAACAGGCATTTCTAACCAAGGCGCGAATGGAAGGCACGAAACTGCGCAATGTGGACCTAACGGGGGCGATATTAGATGAGACGCTCCTTGCAGGTGCTGACTTCACGGGAGCGGACCTTAGCGGGGCGCAGTTCATCAACGTAGATCTAAACGGGGCGAACCCCGAGGCCGCCGCATTGCTAAAGGATGCGGTCTTCACGAACGTGCGCAACCTGAGTGACGATCAAAAGAGCCAATGTGTAGCAAAAGGAGCACGCTTCGTTTGACACTCCCAAGCTACGCCCTTTGGCGTGCGTGACGTTACAGGGGGTGGCTCAAGCAGGTCCTTTCGCGCGTAATGGGTTATCCATCGTGCCCGGCAAGCAACAGAGAGAGGCCCATGTAGCTTTGTTTGCATGAACTTCTGGTTGCGTGCCCTTTATGGCGTCTTGGAAGCGCGGACCCTGGTTATGTTCAATATCTTCTCCAGGGTCTGCTCTACGGTGTGGCCGTCGGTGAAGACGCGGAGGGCGTCGTCGGCCTGGCGGAGGGCACCGGCGGCACGGTGCATGTCGAGGTCGTCGCGGTGGGCGATTTCGGCTTCTACTTGCTTGTAGGTTACTTTGCGGCCGCGTTCGAGGAGTTCTTCGTGACGGCGACGGGCGCGTTCTTCGAGGGAGGCGTCGAGGTAGATTTTGAGGTCGGCATCGGGGAGGACTTCGGTGGTGATGTCGCGGCCTACCATGACGACCGGGCCGCGCTTGGCGAGGCGGCGCTGCTGTTTCACGAGGGCGTGGCGGACGGTGGGGTGGGAGGCTATTTCGGAGACGACGGCCTCTACTTCGGGGCGGCGTATCTCCCAGGTGATGTCTTCGCCGTCTACAAGGACGGTGGAGAGCCTGCCGTCGTTCTCGGTGTCGGAGGGCACGCGGACGTGGATGGGGAGGGTCTCGGCTACCTCGGCCAGGCTCGGCTCGTTGGTGGCGGAGATGCCTCGGCGCAGGGCTTCGAGGGCGACGGCGCGGTACATGACGCCGGTATCGAGGAACAGGTAGCCTAGCTCCTGAGCCAGGAGGCGGCCTATGGTGCTCTTGCCCGCGCCCGCCGGACCGTCAATGGCTATAGTTTCAGGTAGCCCCTGCTGGCCGCTAGTGCCGTTGGGGTGTGTGGATGTCATTTACCTCTCCTATCGGTGTTATTGTTGCGCGGCGGCGAGGAGCCTGCGCGGCGTGGTGGTGCTGAGCCTGGACGGCGTTGCTGCGTTGGCGGCCTTGGGCCTCCCGTGCGGCGCGGTGGTGCTCCTGTACCCGTGCCTCGTGAGGGAGGCGCACCTGGGCCGGTGCGGCTTGGAGGTTGGCCGGTGGGAGAGCCGGGGCCTCTCGTGGGCCGCGCGCCTGTTTCTGTTCGTGGGCCTCGGGTGCCGGGCCTGGTGCCGATGGGTCTGCCGGGGGCGGACCTAGTTCTCCCCTCGGCGGCGGGGCGGGGCCTCGTTTCGGTCCTTGGGGCCGTGCCGGGGCCGCGGCCTTCCTGCCTGGATCGACCGGAGCGCGGGGGTTGGAGTGGGCCTGTGGGTGCGCCGCGTGTGGGCCGCCGGGTAGGCGCGGAAGTGGCGCCGGGCCGCGCAGGACCGAAGGAGGGGCGCGTGCGGGCGGGCGCTCCGGGTTGGGGATGGGGAGCACCTGGGGCTTGCGGGCGGCGGGAGGGGCGCGTCCTGGCGTTGACCTTGGCAGGGGCCGAGGGGGCCGGGATGGGAGCCGCCACCTGGTTGGATGAGGCGGACTTGAGCTTGACGGCTTTGCGGAGGGCGTGGGCCTCGTGGACGGCGAGGTTGCGCCACTTGCCGGGCTGGAGGTCGCCTAGCTCGATGGGGCCGAAGCGGACGCGGGTAAGCTCTAGCACGGGGTGACCGACGGCGGCGCACATGAGGCGGACCTGGCGCTTGCGGCCTTCGCGGATGGTGATGCGGAGGCTGGTATTGCCCTCGTTGCGATTGAGCACGTCTACCTTGGCGGGAGCGGTGAGGCCGCCTTCGATCATTACGCCCTCGCGGAGCTTGGTGATGGCTTCACCGTTGGGCCTGCCGCGCACGATTACTTGGTACTCCTTATCCACCTCGTAGCGGGGGTGGGTGAGGCGGAAGGTGAGGTCGCCGTCGTTGGTGAGGAGGAGTAGGCCGGTGGAGTCGGTGTCGAGCCTGCCGACGGGGTAGAGGCGCAGGCCCTGTTCGGTGAGCTTGGCGGCGGCGAGCAGGGTGAGTACGGTGGGCCTGCCCTCGGGGTCTTTGACGGTGGAAACGACGCCGAGGGGCTTGTTGAGGGCGATGTAGACGAACTTCTGGGCGCGGCCCGAGCTGGCTTGTAGCTTGAGGGGCTTGCCGTCTACGGCTATGGTGTCGGAGGCGGGGTCGGCTCGGACACCCATCTCTTTGACGACCTCGCCGTTGACGGTGACGCGGCCCGCAGCTATTAGCTCCTCGGCGGCGCGTCGAGAGGCGATACCGGCCTGGGCGAGTATCTTTTGGAGGCGCTCGCCGGAGGTGGGGTCGCGGGGGGTGGGCGGCGTCGAAGCTGCGGCATCAGGGTCGGCGGGGGAGAGACGTTTCCAACGGGGCAGGTCGTTGGGGTTATTTTTCCAGTTATCCTTCTTCATCGTTTACACCTGCTAGTTCGGGAATGGGAGTGTTGGAGTTGGAGTTTGGGTGCCTGCGGAGGTGGGCGCGGACCGTGGCGATGCGCAGGCCGTCGAGTTCTTCTACGCGGAAGTGGGTGCCCTCCGTTTCAACTTCGTCGCCTAGCTCGGGCTTGCGGCCCAGTAGCTCGAATACGTAGCCGCCGAGGGTAGTGGCCTCGGTCGCTATATGGAGGCCCAGTGTTTCGTTTACGTCGTCAATGGGGACGAGGCCGTCTATGAGCATGCCTTCTGGGGTGACGGTGAAATCGGAGCGCTGGTCCTCGGTCTCGAACTCGCCTCGGACTTCGCCCACGATTTCCTCCACAATGTCCTCCATTGTCACGATGCCTGCGGTGCCGCCGTACTCGTCTACGATGAGGACTATCTGCACGCCCTGTTTTTGCATGAAGGTGAGTAGCTCGTCAACGTCGATGGTCTCAGGCACGGCGTGTATGGGGCGCATGAGATCGCGCACGCTGAAGTGGCCGTTGGCGGGGAGGGCCGGGAGCAGGGTGCCGGGCGGTGCCGTTGAGGGCCGGGGCTGTGTGGCGCTGTCGCCGTTGGAGGGTTGGGAGGCGGAAGGGGAAGGCGAGATGCCGGTGGCCTCGGCTAGCTGGATGAACAGGTCGCGGACGTGGACGACGCCCACAATGTTGTCGAGATCGTGGTCGTAGACGGGGAAGCGGCTGTAGCGGTGCTCCACCATCGTTTGCAGCACTTCCGGGAGGGTGGCATCCACGGGCAGGCCGATTAGCTCGGTGCGGGGGAGCATGACCTGGCGGGCGGTGAGGTCGCCAAAGTCGAACACGTTGCGCAGGATGGTCTCTTCTTCGCGGTCGAGCACGCCTGCTTTGCGGCTGGATACGACCAGCATTTCCAGTTCTTCGACGCTGTAGACGGTCTCGTGTCCCTTGTCCTGGGGGAGGCCGAGGAGGCGCAGGGTGGCGTTGCTGAACGTGTTGATGATCCAGATGAGGGGCTTGAAGATGACGAGCATCAGGTTCATGGGCCGAATGACGGCCATGGCGACCGCTTCCGCGCGCTGGATGCCGAAGATCTTGGGCACGGTCTCGCCGTAGATAAGCTCGACTATGGTGACGAGCAGTAGGGCGATGACGAAGGCGATACCGTGGATGGAGACGAACTGCTCGACCCACTCGTGGGGCAGGATGGCTTCGAGGGGCGGGACGATGACGGCGGCAACAACAGGTTCGCCCAGGGCACCGAGGCCCAACGTCGCCATGGTGATGCCTATCTGGGCGGCGGCGAGGTAGGTGTTGAGGTTGTGGAGGGCGCGCTGGAGGTCTTTGGCGGGGCGGCTGCCCTCGGAGGCTAGCTGGTCCACGCGGGTGCGGCGGACGCTGACGAAGGCGAACTCAGCCGCTACGAAGAAAGCGGTGACGAGGACGAGTACTACCGTTAGAATGAGACCAAATGCCATAGTGGGCTTTTTGTCCTGGGGTGGTTTGTGTTTTGGGTCCGGGCAGGATGCTTCTGTGGGTATTGTTTAGCATGTTTCAGGCCGCTATGTGTATGGTAAAGGGTGTGGGGTGGAGAGTCAATGTGGAGGGGGTGGGGGTAATTACGAATTATGAATTATGAATTATGAATTACGAATTACGGGTTACGAGTTATTAGAGGGTGTTTGAGAAACTTAGCGCCTTTGAGGGGGAGAGGTGCGGTGTGGATGGTGGGTGGGGAGTGGGGGTACTATATAGTGGGTTGGGATATTTGTGGAGAGCGTGGAGAGAGTAGATGAATGCTATTGAGACGTCGGGGTTGACGCGCAGGTTTGGGGAGAGGGTGGCGGTGGACCGGCTGGAGCTGGCGGTTCCGCGGGGGCAGGTGTTCGGGTTTTTGGGGCCGAACGGGGCGGGTAAGACTACGACGGTGAGGATGCTGGCGGCTATTATCGAGCCGACGGAGGGTAGCGCGCTGGTGAACGGGCACGCGCTGGGGGAGGGGAACGGGGAGATTAGGCGGTCGGTGGGGATTTTGACGGAGACGCCGGGGCTGTACGACAAGCTGACGGCGATGCAGAACCTGGTGTTTTTCGCGGGGCTGTACGAGGTGGAGGAGCAGGCGGCGAAACAGGCGGCGGAGCGGTACCTGAGGCTGATGGATTTGTGGGGGCGGCGAGACGACAAGGTAGGCGGGTTCTCGAAGGGTATGCGGCAGAAGCTGGCTATAGCGCGTGCGTTGCTGCACGACCCGGCGGTGGTATTTTTTGACGAGCCTACAGCGGGACTGGACCCGGAGGCGGCGCGGACGGTGCATGATTTTATTCGGAACTTGCGGTCGGAGGGGCGGACTATTTTCTTGACGACGCATAATTTGTCGGAGGCGGACGCATTGTGCGATTTGATTGGGGTGTTTCGGACGCGTCTGCTGACGGTGGGGTCGCCGCGAGAGTTGCGGAGCAGGTTGTTTGGGACGGGGACACTGGTGACGGTGGCGAACGAGGCGGAGAGGTGGGCGGGTGTGGTGCGGGGGCTGCCGTTCGTGAAGCAGGTGACGGCGCATGACGGGACGTTGTCGGTGGCGCTGGACGACCCGGAGAGCATGAACCCGCTATTGGTGCAGGCGTTGGTGGGTGCGGGGGCGCGGGTGCGGTACGTGCAGCCTTCGGCGCATTCGTTGGAGGATGTGTATTTGCAGCTTGTTAGCGAAGCGTGACGAGCAAAGAGACGGAAACGCCAAGACGCTAAGACGCGAAGAACGCGCCAAGGTTAGGGTTGTTGGGATGGGTGCTACTCGGAACTAGATACTCGGTGCTCGGCACTTGATTGGGAGATGAGATTGTGAAGAAGATCAGGGTGATTTTGCAGAAGGAATGGTTGGAGTTGCGGCAGGAGAAGGTGTTGCTGCTGACGACGGGGCTGCTGCCCTTGTTGTTTGCGTTGGGGCCGCTGTTGTTCGCGATTTTGATTAAGGGGGCGGACCTGAGCGATATAGAGGGGGAGATGGCGGAGTTCGGGCAGTTGTTGGAGATCAACCCGGCGTTCGCGGGAATGAATATGCTGGAGTTCGGGCAGGCGGTGGTGGGGCAACAGATTAGCTTGATGTTTTTGTTGCTGCCGATGATTTTGCCTAGCGTGATAGCGTCGTACAGCATTGTGGGGGAGAAGAATAGCAGGACGCTGGAGCCGGTGCTTGCCACACCGGTGACTACGCTGGAGTTCTTGCTGGCGAAGAGTATCACAGCGGTGCTGCCGGGGATGGTGATGACATGGGGAGCGGCGGGGCTGTTCGCGCTGGGGATGATACCGGCGGCGGTGTCGGCACGCGCTTATGTCGCCGTGGTGTCGCCTACGTGGCTGCTGATGCTGCTATTGTGGGCGCCGTTGTTGTCACTGATTACGGTGGGACTGACGGTGCTGATATCGTCGAAGGCGAACGACCCCCGGAGCGCGCAGCAGGTGTCGGTGGTGTTGATACTGCCGATGATGGGGTTGATCGTGGCGCAGCTAGCCGGGGTGCTGGTGTTGGGGCCGATGGTTGTACTTGTGGGGGCCGCGGGGCTGGTCGTGGTGGCGGCGATTGTGATGAACTTGGCGGTGGGGTTTTTTCAGAGGGAGTCGATTTTGACGCGGTGGGGATAGGGGGACCAGTTGTGAGTTGTGAGTTGTGAGTTATGAGTTGTGAGTTGCTGTCAGCAATCTTGCCAACAATCCTAAACCTTGGCGCGCTCTTAGCGTCCTTGGCGTCTTGGCGGTTCCGTCTCCTATCGTCCATCGTCCGATTGTGAAAGCTTTGACAAGTGGCATGGGGCGTGCTATCATCCTGGTTGGTACGTATTCTGGTTTGCGCGAGATAGTAGCTATTTGGGAGTGGGGAGCGACCGCTCTCCGGGAGGCGTGAGAGATGCCGCTGTTTAGGAAGAAGCCTGTTAGTGATGGGCAGTGGGTTGAGGCTAAGCCGGGCGACCCCGATCTCAAGTATGCGGTGAAGAAGGGGAAGAAGACGAAGGTCTTCCGGGTCGTCACGGTGCGCGGGCGGCAGGAGCAGGAGTGGCTCGATTCGGGGATGTGGCAGCCGTTGCAGGAGACGGTTATCCCGGCCGAGGCTAAGGCTCCACAGACTGTGGTGTACTATGGGACGTATGGCTCGGACGGTATGCGGCACGACGGCGCGCCGGGCGGGGCTTACTCGTCGGTGTTCGACCAGTATGCGATGCAGGGGCAGGACGTGTATACTCGGGACGAGGCCAGGCGTTTAAAACAGTGGGACACCCGCAAGCCGTTCCCCGGTTTCGATCCGAAGCTGGGCAGCAAGACGCTCGATATTTACTCGGAAGACTAGGGCCTATCTGCAAACCCTGAAAAGTTGATAAACTAAGCTCATGAGTCCGAAAACACCACCCCGCAGACATGAGCTAACAGATGAACAGTGGGAACGGCTCAGGCCGCTGCTCCCACCACAGAAACCCAAAACAGGCA
>DASVVE010000029.1:0-25322 GCA_036386675.1 Chloroflexia bacterium
GGAAGTGCTCGGCCCCCGCCTTCTCTCGCACCGACTGCTCTATCAACCTATACGCCTGGCGCACAGCCTCGCTATCCACCAGGTTGAGTTGCACGCCTCCCACATCGGTCTTGTGAGTGATGGTGTTGGAGTAGAGCTTGACTACGATGGGGTAGCCAATCTCGTCGGCCCACTTTACGGCTTCTTCCTCGGTGCGGGCAATGCGCGTCTCTACGATAGGCACGCCGTACGCCGCCAGTAGCTGCTTCGACTCGACTTCGGTGAGCAGGGTGCGCCCCTCCGAGCGGGCAGCCTCGACAATCTGTGTGGCTTGCTCGCGGTTGGTGGCGCTCTCTGTGTCGGCGGGCAGTGCCGGGGTCTCGTATAGGGCGCGGAGGTTGTCGTTGTAGCGCCACATGTAGTTGAACATGCGCACCGCCGCGTCGGGGTACTGGAAGGTGGGCACGTTCGCCTGGTTGAGCAGCCTCGCCCCAGTCTCCACGTCCGACCCACCCATCCAGCTAGCCAGCACCGGCTTGCCCTCTATCTTCGCGTAGGGCACTAGCTGTTCGGCGGTAGCGGTAGGGTCGGTCATCGCCTGCGGGGTGAGTATGACCAGCAAGCCGTCGCTGTTGGGGTCTTTAGCCGCGATTTCCAGCGATTGCGCGTAGCGTTCGGGCGGGGCGTCACCCAGGATGTCCACCGGGTTGTTGTGGCTCCAGGCGGCGGGCAATATCTTGTCCAGCGCCTGCATAGTCTCGTCCGATAGGTCGGCAAGCTCCCCACCCTCGGTGATGAGCGCGTCGGTGGCTATCACGCCGGGGCCGCCCGCGTTGGTGACGATTGTCAGGCGCGGCCCCTTGGGGAGAGGCTGTTTCGCCAGCACCTCGGCCATGTAGAACAGTTCCGCTATCGTGTCCACGCGCAGCACGCCCGCCCTCGCGAAGGCCGCCGCCAGCACCTCGTCGCTGCCCGTAAGCGAGCCGGTATGGGAGGCCGCCGCCTTGGCCGCCGCCTGGGTGCGCCCCGGCTTGATGATTATGATAGGCTTGGTGAGGGCTACCTCGCGGGCCGCCGACAGGAACGAGCGGGCGTCCCCTATCGTCTCCATGTAGATCACGATGCTGCGGGTGTGCGGGTCGTCGCCCAGGTAGTAGATCATGTCGCCCCAGCCCACGTCGAGCATCGAGCCTAGTGACACAAAGGTGCTGAAGCCGACGTTCTCGTGCGTGCTCCAATCGAGCACGGCGGTGAGCAGCGCCCCACTCTGGCTGATGAAGCCGACGCTGCCCGGACGCGCCATGCCGTTGGCGAAGGTGGCGTTGAGGCCGCTGATGGGCCGCATCACCCCCAGGCAGTTTGGCCCTATGAGGCGTATCTTGCCGCGCCGGGCGTGCTCCAACACCTGCCGCTCAAGCTCCACGCCCTGCGCTCCGGTCTCCTTGAAGCCCGCCGATATGACGATAGCGCCCTTGACGCCCATCTCCACGCACTCGGCCATGATGCCGGGCACTGAAGTCGCCGGGGTGACAATCACCGCCAGGTCGACCGGGTCGGGCACGGCGGTCATGCTGGGGTACGCCTTGATGCCGAGGATGCTGGCCCGACCCGGATTTACAGGAAATACGGTGCCGCCGAACGGGCTGCTGATGAGGTTCCAAAGTATAGTACGCCCCACGCTGCCCGCCTTCTCGGTGGCCCCGATCACGGCTACCGACTTGGGCGCGAAAATGGCATCGAGCGGGTGCCTCCCGTAGCCCAGTATGTCGTGTGCTTTGTCTGTTGCCGGTCTGTTGGCAGTGGTCATTGTGTAGTCTCCAATGTGATATTCGTATTGCTAAGGCGGCGATTACCCGCGCCGTCCCGCCTCTCTATTGTAGCCGGGCCAGGTGAACATCCCGGTGTACGGACCTTGCATAGCCGGTAATTGCCGTCCTATCCAGATGCGTGCCACGGGGTATCAGGTCCGAGCAGTTAAGTTCCGTCATGCCGATGCTGCCATTCTGGCGGCGCAGGAATCGAGTTTGGGCACTCTGTTCCGCCCTTGTCATTCTGAACACAGTGAAGAATCTCGTCCCTCATGCAGGTGTTGCCCCTTTCCTAGAGCATCCAATCCCCACCTTGTCATTTCGAACGGAGTGAGAAATCTCGTCCTTCACCACACAATTGCCACCTTTCCGTGGGAAGCACTCTCTTGGAAGAAAGTTGTAACACCTGCATAGAGGACGAGATTCTTCACTGCGTTCAGAATGACAAGGGCGGGAGTTGGTCTCGGTGGTTCAACAGTGTCCTTACCTGATCCTGCACTTCCCTCAGAATGCTAAAGGGCGGCAGGGTTCTGGTATCTAGCCCTGTCCCTTTGCCGATATTTCAGGTGGCATTTGTTTTGCAGGGAGCATGGGGTATCTAAAGGGAGCCTGAGGTTAGGAATGGGCGGCACAAGAGAGGGGGCGGCAGAGCTATGACATCACCTTTCGACAACAGGCGGGACGCGGGCCGACAGCTTGCTGCGGCGCTACAACATTACGCGAATCGTGCCAACGTGTTGGTGCTCGCCCTGCCCAGGGGTGGCGTGCCGGTGGCGTTTGAGGTGGCCCAGTCGCTTAATGCGCCGCTCGACGTTTTCATGGTGCGCAAGCTGGGCGTGCCCGGACACGAGGAGCTTGCGATGGGCGCAATCGCCACGGGCGGCCTGATCGTGCTCAACGATAGCGTGGTGCAGGCCCTGCAAATCACCCGCCAGGAGCTTGACCGGGTGGCCGCTGCCGAGCGGGAGGAACTCGCCCGCCGGGAGCGTGAGTACCGTGGCGAGCGACCGCCGCCGGAGGTCCAGGGCCGCACCGTGATCTTGATAGACGACGGCCTGGCAACCGGCTCCACCATGCGCGCCGCCGCCGCAGCCCTCCGCCAGTACGCGCCCGCCCGCATCGTAATCGCCGTGCCGGTATCCTCCCCGCAGACCTGCCGCGAGCTTGGGGCCGAGGTAGATGAGATTGTCTGCCTGCTCACGCCCGAAATGTTCTACGCGGTAGGCATGTGGTACATAGATTTCTCCCCCACTACCGACGATGAGGTGCGCGACCTCCTCCGGCAAGGCAACACCGGCTCCAACAACCACGCCGTGTCCCCGGATACAACCTTCAACGCGACAAACTGAAGCTCGATTCTCTAAAGGCATCAACCTAAGATGTTGAAGAGATTCTGCCTACCGGCAAATTGCATCCTGCCTTGAAGGCCCCTGCGGCCATGCTTCAACATTCAGGACCAAACTTCCCCTAGTCATCCTGAGCGAAGCGAAGGATCAGGTGGGTAGGCGAGAGTCCTCAACGTTGTGGATGCTGTTGGCAATAGGAATACTGGTGCCACAACAGCAAGAGTCAAACACGGGCTACTGATCCTTCGCTACGCTCAGGATGACAATGGGGTGTTTGGTTCTGTACGTCTGAATGTGGTGCTGTTGGGAATAGAAGAGGGTATGGTGCACGATGCCGCTACACTCTCGGTGTTTAGATGACTGTAGCAAGGAGACGTTAAAAGTTACTGTCGGTAGACAAGTCTAAAGGTGCGTGGATTTACGTGTGGAAAGCCCCCGGCCCACCTGGGTGATGCGGTATAGTTAACATAATAGATTAGGTGACACAGGCATAAGAAAGAAAAAGTGAGAATATCAGAAACATGCAATTAGAAGAACGATTGTCAATAGAAGAGCTACTATCTGGCCCATCTCTGTGTCCGCTCTGCGGTACACCGACTAGTGAGTCAGACCTTGCTGAGGCTTCATGGCTGCCTCCCGTAGCCGTGGCCGTACTCGAAGAGCTTCATCCGTTGTGGGAGCTTGCGCATGGTGCCTGCCCTGCTTGCGTGCAGCGCGTTATGTGTGAGGTATTGCTGACCAAGGGAGAGCAGAAGCTGGCGGAAGCGTTTTTCACCGAGCTTTCCGTTGCTCCCGAATTGGCCTTTGGCGTGCTGCCGACTCATATGCGCCTGCACGTGGATGAGCGATACCAGGGCCGGGGCGTCACGTTGGCGCTGGTCGATTCGGGCTTCTACCCCCACCCGGACCTCACTACGCCGCGCAATCGCATCCGTGCCTGGGTGAACGCCACCACCGACCCCGTGAGCGCCCTCTTTTTCGATGAGGACGACCAGCCTGAGTGGCCCGGCTGGAACAGCGCCTCCAACTGGCAGTGGCACGGCACGATGACCAGCGCCGTGGCCGCGGGCAACGGCTACCTGAGCCACGGCCTCTACAGGGGGTTGGCCCCTGAGGCCCAGGTGGTGCTGGTGCAGGCTCGCGGCAAGGATGGGTGCATCAGCAGCGAGACGATTACCCGCGCCCTTCGCTGGCTGGAGGAACATGGGCCCGGACTGGGAGTGCGCATCGTGAGCCTCTCGGTCGCAGGCGAGCCGGTCAAGTGGCTGGCGGGCAACCCGGTGGACGAATCTATCGCCGCCCTGGTCAAGCAAGGCATAACGGTCGTCACAGCGGCGGGTAACGCGGGCACGCGCGACCTTGTGCCCCCGGCTACCGCCCCTGACGCCCTGACCGTAGGCGGTCTGGACGACCACAACAACTTCGACCCCGAAGACATAGACCTGTGGCACAGCAACTACGGTGAGACCGTCACGGGCCGCATGAAGCCGGAACTGGTCGCCCCTAGCATCTGGGTGGCGGCACCCGTGCTGCCCGGCTCCACCGTGGACGAAGAAGCGCGCGAGTTGTTCGCCAGGCGGCACCTGCGCGAGCCTGAAACCGAGTCACGAATTGCCGCGCACAAGCTAATCACTCCGCACTACCAGCACGTAGATGGCACCAGCTTTTCCGCGCCCATAGTGGCGAGCGTGGTGGCCTGCTTGCTGGAAGCCAACCCCGACCTCACGCCCCCGCAGGTACGTAGGGTACTCACTTCCAGCGCGCAGCCGATTGGTGGGGTAGACCTGGAGCGGCAAGGGGCAGGTGCGCTCAACTCTACGCTCGCCCTGGCTGCCGCCGTGAGGGTGGAGGGTGTCCCGCTCGCGGGCTATCCTATGTCGCCTCAGGTAAGCCCCTACGGCGTTACCTTCTACCTGTACGACCGGCACACCCACTCGGTGCACGTGCAGGGTAGCTGGAACGACTGGGAAGGGCCGGGCGTGGAGGCGCAGCAGATCCTGCCGAACATCTGGCGCGCTCACATAGACAACCTCCAGCCGGGCCGCTACACCTACAGGTTCCTCCTCGGCGGCGTCTACTGGCTGGCCGACCCCGACAACCCGGTGCGGTCCCCCAACAAGTACTGCGGCTTCGACAGCGTGCTTGAGGTACCGGAGCAACCGCCTACCCCCAATCTTGTTGTTGCTAAGGCTCAAAGCACCAAGCCCTCAGGACGCAAGGGCCGCGCCAAGAAGGCGAAGGTTTAACGAGAAAAAGGACCAGGCTACCTATGTTGTACCCTGGTCCTTTTGTACCCTCTAAACCTTAACACCATTGGACTGGTCCTTGGCGTCTTCGCGTCTTGGCGTTTAGAAAGTCCCATCCATTCAGGACCAATAACAGGGCAGGGTAGTACCGAACTACCCCACATCGTTATAGACTTACTGCTCCGCCTTGTGTTATAATCGCCTGAGTGGTAGTCGGCTCAAAGGGCGTAGCCGGCAGGGATATGCGGCAACCGCATCGCCCGAAAGTCCCCACTTGGACCTCTTCCCACACTTGCACGCAACAGTAGAGGCGGTAGGCACTTTACATGGTACGAACTGATATGGCCGAGGACTCTTCCCAGGACATAGTGGAGTACCCCCTGCTCCCGCTTAAGAACGTAGTCGTCTTCCCGCGCACCATCGTCAACCTGACGATTGGTCGCACCCGCTCGGTCCAGGCCCTCAACATGGCGATGAGCGGCAACCGCTGCCTCATCGTGGACGCCCAGCGCGAAATCGAGACGGACGAGCCGGAGCCGGAGCACCTCTACGACGTAGGTACCCTGGTGGAAGTGCGCCAGGTGCGCCGCCAGGCCGACGCGACCTTGCAGGTCGAAGTGGAGGCCTTGCGCCGCGTGCGTATCGACACCATCGTGCAGGAAGAGCCTTGCTTCACCGCCTCGGTTGTGTTCATATCCGAGAAGCCCGCTTCAGGCCGCGACACCGAGACGTTGATGCAGCAACTGGTCGAACTGTTCGACAAGTACTCCTCGCTCAACAACAAGGTGCCCGCCGACGCGCTTGAGCATATCCGCGCCGCCAAACAGTCCGGTTACATGGCCGACCTGCTGGCCGCCCACCTCATCTCGGACGTGCACGACCGCCAGAAGGTGCTCGAAATGGCCGACCAGGGCGTGCGCCTGCAACACCTGGCCGGGGTGCTCATCAACTCGATTGACATAATCGAGACCGAGCAGCGGGTGCGTGACAAAGTGCGGGCCTCCCTCGACAAGAACCAGCGCGAGTTCTACCTGCGCGAGCAACTCAAGGCGATCCACGACGAACTGTCCAGCGAGGGCGGCAACGAGATGGCCGAGTTGCGCGAGAAGCTCGAGGCGAGGGGTCTACCGCCCGAAATCCTGGCGCGCATGCTCAAAGAGGTGGGCCGTCTGGAGCGGATGCCCTCCGTCTCGCCTGAAAGCACCGTGCTGCGCAACTACCTCGATTGGGCGCTCGCCCTCCCGTGGACGGAACGTACCGAGGACCGCATAGACCTGCCCCTCGCGGAGCAGATCCTCGAAGAGGACCACTACGGCCTCGGCCAGGTGAAAGAGCGCATACTCGACTACCTGGCTGTGCGGCAGCTTACCATGCGCAGGCGGTCCGAGGCCAAGGGGGATGGCTCGTCCGAGCAGGCTCGGCAGCAAGGCGCTATCCTCTGCTTCGTTGGCCCGCCTGGGGTGGGCAAGACCTCTCTGGGCCAGTCTATCGCCAAGGCAATGAACCGCAAGTTCGTACGCCTGTCCCTGGGTGGCGTACACGACGAAGCCGAAATCCGGGGCCACCGCCGCACCTATGTGGGCGCGATGCCGGGCCGTATCATCCAGTCGATGAAGCAGGTCGGTACCACCAACCCCGTGATGCTGCTGGACGAGATTGACAAGATGACCGCCGATATGCGCGGCGACCCCGCGGCGGCCATGCTCGAAGTGCTCGACCCCGCGCAGAACCACACCTTCGTTGACCACTACATGGATGCGCCGTACAACCTGTCGGACGTGCTCTTCATCGCCACGGCCAACAACCTGCACAGCATACCGAGGCCGCTACGCGACAGGATGGAGATCGTAGAGATAGGCGGCTACACGGAGGAAGAGAAAGTACAAATCGCGCGCCGGCACCTGCTGCCAAAGCAGGTAGAAGCGCATGGCCTGGAAGTCGGCTTCCTGGAAGTACCCGACGCCAAGCTGCGGGCCATTATACGCACCTATACTCGCGAGGCTGGGGTGCGCGACCTGGACCGCAAATTGGCTACTGTCTGCCGTAAAGCGGCACGCAGGGTAGTGGGAGGCCGCATCACGCGCGTGAGGGTGAACCAGCATAACCTGGAGGAGTTCCTGGGACCCGCGCGTTTCCGGGCGGACGTAGAGGCGCGGCACGACCAGGTGGGCGTGGCCGTCGGCCTGGCCTGGACCGAGCACGGCGGCGAGTTGCTGCCGGTGGAAGTGGCCGCGATGCCAGGGCGTGGTGCCCTCACCATCACGGGCCGCTTGGGCGACGTGATGCAGGAATCGGCGCGGGCGGCGCTTACCTTCGCCCGCTCCAGGGCTTCCCAACTGCAAATTGACGTTGAGGGCCTGGACAAGCTGGACCTGCACATCCACCTACCGGAAGGCGCTATCCCCAAGGATGGGCCGTCCGCCGGTATCACGATGGGTGTCGCGCTCATCTCGGCCATTACTAATCGGCCCGTGAGAAGTGACCTCGCCATGACCGGCGAAATTACGCTCACCGGGCGGGTGCTGGCGATAGGCGGTCTAAAGGAGAAAGCACTGGCCGCTCACCGGGCGGGCATGAAGTACGTCATCGCGCCCATGCCGAACAAGCCCGATTGGGCCGAACTGCCACGAGCCGTGCGCGCCGAGATGGAGTTTGTGTGGGTGGAGTCGATGGACCAGGTGATTGCCCTGGCCCTGCGCGACACCCAGGCCTCCACAGCCGTGCCCACGGTGCCCCAGGTAGACCCCTCGGCCCAGGACGCGGAAGCGGAGACGGAAACCGACAGGGCGGCCGGTAATACCGGCAGGCGAAAGAACCAGGGCCACGTGCCCTCTCCCTCGCCTAGCGTCCAGACGCAGCCCACCGCCAAAGCCGCACAAGCGAAATCAAGACGGACGAAGTAATTACGGATTTCGAATTTGGAATTTTGAATTGCGAATTTAGAAGATATCCAATAAATTCGCAATTCGAAATTCCAAATTCGAAATCCTACCAGACCAGCCTCGCCCCATTATTTACATAGACGCACCGAACTTCCAACGAGCATTGCAGCTTTACGAACGGTCCGGGCCGGTCACGATTTACGCGCGCCCTGGGCCTTGTAGCTGCTTGCCCTACGGAACGGTATTGCGTCTCAACAGAGATTTGAGGCATAAATGAACAACAACAGACGACCAATAGTGCGCGGGGGCGGGACCCGCGTCAGGCGCGAGCGTTACGACGACCGGCCCGACCCCTATTTGCAGGACTCTGAGATCGCCCGCAACCGACCCGCCGCCAACGGGCTGACGTGGAAGAAGCTAGACCTTCACCTCCACACGCCCGCCTCCTCCGACTACCGGGACCCCGGTGTCACATACCTGGACATCCTGAAGAAGGCCGAAGAAAAAGGTCTCGACATGATCGCCTTCGCGGACCATAACACCGTGTCGGGCTACGCGGCCATGCACCAGGAGATAGAGACCCTTTCGCTCCTGGAGAGGCTGAATCGCATCAGCGACGACGAGCAAGCCACCCTGAACGAGTACCGGCGGCTGCTCAAGAAGCTCGTGGTGCTCCCCGCCTTCGAGTTCACGGCCACATTCGGCTTCCACATCCTCGGCATCTTCCCCGAAGGCACCTCGGTCCGCAAGCTGGAGTACCTGCTGCTGAACCTGAACGTGCCGGAGGACAAGATGGTGCGCGGCGCGCCCGACGTAGGCTCCAGCGACGACGTGCTCACCGCCTACGCTGCGATATCGGGGGCGGGCGGCATGGCAATCGCGGCCCACGCCAATTCCTCGAACGGGGTGGCGATGCAGGGCTTCCCCTTTGGCGGGCAGACCAAGATTGCCTACACTCAGGACCCCAACCTGGTAGCCCTCGAAGTGACCGACCTCGAAGTAACGGGTAGGCGCTCCACGGCGGGCTTCTACAACGGCACCAAGACCGAGTACCCGCGCCGGATGCACTGCATCCAGGGTTCGGACGCTCACTCGCTGGAGACGGAGCAGTCGGACGCGAACAACAAGCGCCTGGGTGTGGGCGCGCGCATCACCGAAGTGCTTATGCGGGAGGCCTCGTTCGCGGCCCTCAAGGAAGTGCTCTCCGGCGACGATTTCACTCGCATCCGCCCTTACAGGTCTAACCCTGCCTGGGAGCGGATCGAGGCAGCCCGCGTCAAGGGGCCGAACCAGATAGTGGCCTTCCACGAGCGGGCATTGCACGTCCACAACCGCACCCGTCCGATACTGCAGGACGTGGTGGCCTTCGCCAACGGCTACGGCGGCATCATCTACATCGGCGTCTCTCCCGATACCAAGGTGCCGGTGCAGGGTGTGGACCGCCCCGAGGAGGTGATACGCCTGCTCAGGGATGACGTACAGCGGATGGTAGAGCCTCGCCTCGACGTCAATTTCGACGTGAAGCCAGGCTCCATGAGCGACCAGGCCATCGTCGTGATGAACGTGCCCGGCGGCGACAATCGCCCGTACGTCTTCGCGCCCACCAGCCAGATATACATTCGTGAGGGTGGGGAAAGTCTGCTCGCCACCCGCTCGGAGATGATACGGCTTGTCGTGGACGCCGAGAAGTCGCGCGGGGCGTTTGCCACGATGGGAGCTGCCTCTGCTACCACCCACGAGCCTATCACCACCCCGGCGGCTACGGCTGCGCCCGTGCCCACGATACCTGAGGCCCGGCCCATACTGCCCGCCGGAGAAGCGATTTCGAGCACGGATGACGCTCCCTCCGCCCGGCAGTCCCAGGAGCGCCGGCAAGACCGCCCCGACAGGCAGCGCCAAGACCGCGCGGAGCCAGAGTCTCAGCAACCGCCTAGAGAAGAGCGCAAGTCCTGGCGGGAGCGGAATGAGGAACGCCGCGCCCAGCGTGATGCAGCTGAGACTCCTGCTGCTGAAGTTGAAGTTCCTGAGGAGGCCCCAGCCCCAGCCCCCGTCACACCGCCGTTGCGTGAGGAGCGCCGCGCTGCTGCCCAGCCCTCGACCGCCGGGGCAACATCAACGCCGGAACCTGCTATAAGTCGGCCCTCGGTGCGCATACCTTCGCTGCACGAGCTTCCCCCTGAGAAGATCAAGGGGCAAGTACAGCCTATGTCCCGCACCGGCGGCTCGCCCGCACCTGCACCTGCACTTGAGCCTGCGGAGGTTCCACAGAGCGCCGTCCACGCCGTAGAGGCGACGGACGCCCAGGAAGTGGCTCCTGAGCTTGAGCAGGCGATAATTGAGGCCACCTCTGGCGTTACGGACCTGCCGGAAGACGTAACCCCGGTCATCCAGGGTACGGAACGGCTGGAAGTCGGCTACGAGCCTGCGGCCCCCGCGAGAGGCACCCGCAGCCGCCGCAAGCCCGGCTCGGCCATACCGGAGCAGGCCGCCAGGGAGATGCCCGCTGCCACTGTGAGCGAAGCAGCCCAGGCCGCCGAACCTGAAGCCCCGGCCGCTCAAGCCGAACCACCGGAGGAAGCCGCCCAGCCCGCGCGCTCCCGCCGGGGACGCGGTCGCCGCAAGGGCGAGGAAGCCGCCGTGTCGAGCGCGGAGGCTGCTGTGGAGCGCAACGAGGAAGTCACTGCTGAGGCAGCCACCGCCGAGCCGCCTGTGGAGATGCAGCTTGCCGCGCCAATGGAGGCCGGTGTAGCCGCCGAGCACCTCAGCCGCGAGGACATAGTGCAGGCGGAGGCCGAGCAACCCAGGCGTGGGCGGGGCCGCTCTCGCAAGCCGCGCAACGCTGAGGCCGAGCAGCAGCTTGAGGTACATGCGCCCACCGCCGCAGCTGCCGCCACCGAAGCGGGCGAAGCGGGCATCCTGGTCCAGGCCGAGACGCAGCCTGGCGCGCAAATACCCGCCGAGCTGCCGGAGGAGACCCCCGCCGAAGCCCCCGCGAAGAAGGGCCGCTCTCGCCGCAAGAGCGCTGCGGTGCAGGCCGCCGCAGCCGAGGCCGGGGTTGACCTGGCGGATAGCAGCGCGCAAGAACCTGCCCCTGCCGAGGCCACGCCCGCGCCCGAGCCGGAGGTTGCCCCCACCGCGACGCGGAGCAGGCGAGGCAGACGCAAGAAGGGTGAGGAGGCGGTCGCGGAAGCCGCACCCATAGCCGACATGGTGGCCGACGAGCCGCCCGCACCTCCCGCCACCGGCGTGGAGATCATCGACTCGGTGGCCGGGGAGCGTTCTACCTCCCACACGATGCGCGACCTGCGCAACGGCCAGACGGTACGTAACGTCACCAAGCAGTCGGCCCGCCGCCTGTGGCACTACGCCATAACGCAGAACGAGCGGGGCAATCCCGCCCTGTCCGAGGTGCTCTGGCACGATACGCTGCCCATCGGCGTGTGGCGCAGGGACGAGCGCGCGGGTGCCGTTCGCTTCGACCTGGTCAGCCGCTACCCCGATGGCTCCATGCGTGTCTTCTACGGCGTGACGGACGAAGGGCTGTCCGAGCACTGGCGTGAGGTCGTGCAGAAGGCTGAAGCCGCCGGGTGGACCGGGCCGGACGTGGAGTAACAGCCGTTACAGGCACTTAGCACGCGAAACGGGCCTGCTCAACTTAAGGGATTTTCATGGGCAGGCCCGTTTTTGTTTGCCCGACGCACCCAAAACGAAACTAAAGGCAACTCAGTAGAAGCCCTCACACAAATAGGGGTGCGGAGATGAGCACCCAAAGGTTGTCCTTGTCATTTCGAACGAAGTGAGAAATCTCGTCCCTCAGTACCTAAGTACCACCTTTCTTACAGCAACAGAGTCCCAGAAGAAAGACGAAACATCCCGATGGAGGACGAGATTCTTCGCTGCGCTCAGTACAACACCAACTAAGTTGTGTACATTTAGCCGGGCGGTTGAAACCACGGGCTAGCCTTACAAATTGCCCCTCCGGGCACTGCGCCTCTCTGGTAATAACTTTGTTGGTCATGTACTCAGAATGACAAAGGGGTGGACTTTGTCGCCAGTGTTCGGGCTGCTATTTATGAGATGGCTTCTGGTCAAACTCGTCAGCCCAGGCTCTTACCTTTACGTGATGGGGCTTCCATGCCTGCCACACCGACTCCGTCCAACGCATCACTTTGCTGGCGTGGTCCTTTGCGCTGCTGGCGCTCATCACGTCCAGCACCGTCAATTCTCCTAACGAGGGCGGGGGTTCCATCCAAGTGAGTCCGCGCGCCTTGTGCTTCTCCACGAATTGAGTGATGGCGCGAGTGGAGAAGGCAGGGTCAACGCCGCGTTCGAGCACGAGGCAGAGAATGAACAGGTGCGCCGCTACGGATTGGCTCGACTGCTTGCCGGGCACTCCTGGGTGTTGCGCCGCATACGTATCCACTACGAGCCTGTGTGCGGGACCGTAGCCTGGTTTATCCCTGTCCAGCGCGTACCCACGCGCCAGCAACTCGCCGTACGACTGCCAGCAGCCGGGTGACGCGCCTATGTACCTGTGGGTGGGGCCGTCTATGTCTGGTACCAAAGCCCGGCAGCCGGTGCATTGTATAAGGACGGTCACGGAGCCTCCAATGCTCTATTTAGGGCATTTATTGTTTAATCGAGACATGGTAGACTGGCATCATGAAGCGTGTCCGAATTCTATTTGAGATAGTGGTGCGACATACACTCCGCGTTAGCATGGCGGGCGCGCTGCTCGGTGCCATCTATGGTTTCTTGTTCTGGGTCTGGATGTTGATCTTGATGCTCGATCCTTTGAGTCGTGATTCACCCTTTCAGAACCTGCGTTTCGACCTGGGGCAGGTTGTGGTCTTCGTAGTATTTGCACTATTCCTGGCCGGGCTTCTAATGGCGATGTCAGGCGGCATCTTTGGTGCCATTTTCGGTATGGCCGCAGGTTTTGTGAGCGGGTTGCTCGTAGGCCCGTTGACTATCCTGGCTTACTATCCTCCGGCTGAATACAGGTACTACCGATTGGTCGCAAGTTTGATAGCCGCCATCGCCGCAATTGCCACAATTTACGTAATGGTTTTTTACTTACTCGTTCCCGGCTTACATCCTGAACCTCCACAGACGCGCGACCCCAGTCTCTTAGGGTTTCTGCTGAGCCCGGCGCCAATCTCAGGCTTTGGCGCGTGGTGGGCCAGTCACTTCGTCACGAGCTGGTACCAATATGAGCTACCCGCGCAACAGGCTGAAGTAGCTAGCCCCTCTTCTCCCACCCTGCTATAATATGCCGACTATCAGCATATCCGCAAAAAGAGGGAAGAAAGACCACCATGCCTAAAAAGCGCATCCTTACCGGCGACCGCCCCACGGGGCCGCTGCACCTGGGCCACTACGTCGGCTCGCTCGCCAACCGCATACGTCTGCAACACGAGTACGACGCTTACATCATCATAGCCGACGTGCAGGCCCTCACCGACAACTTTGACGACCCGCAGAAGGTGCGCGACAACCTGGCCGAGGTGGCTATGGACTACATGGCGGTGGGCATAGACCCGAACATCGCCACCATCTTCGTGCAGTCGCTCGTGCCGCAGATTGCCGAGCTCACCGTCTTCTACTCCAACCTGGTCACCGTGTCGCGGCTGGAGCGCAACCCCACCACCAAAGACGAGATCCGCGAGAAGGGCATGGAGGAGAGCGTCACCTATGGCTTCCTTGGCTACCCGGTGTCGCAGGCCGCCGACATCACGATTGTGAACGCCGACCTTGTGCCGGTGGGCGAGGACCAGAAGGCCCACGTCGAGCTTACCCGCGACATTGTGGCCCGCTTCAACATCGTCTACGGACATACCATCACCGAGCCTGAGGCGCTCATCGGGGAGGTGCCCAAGCTGCCCGGCACCGACGGCAAGCCCAAGATGAGCAAGAGCCTCAACAACGCCATCTTCCTCAAGGACGACCCCAAGTCCGTCGAGCGCAAGGTGATGAGCATGTACACCGACCCCACCCGCCTGCGCGCCACCGACCCCGGCCACGTGGAGGGCAACCCCGTCTTTTCGCTCCACGACGCCTTCAACCCCAACCGCGACGAGGTCGAGGAGATGAAGCGCCTTTACCGCATTGGCGGCATCGGTGACGTGGCGGTGAAGCGGTCGCTGGTGAAAGCCCTCAACGACTTCCTCGACCCCATACGCGAGCGCCGCGCCGCTCTTGAGGCCCGCCCCGATTACGTGCGCGACGTGCTGCTCGACGGCACCCGCAGGACGCGACTGGTGGCCGACGAGACGGTCGCGATGGTGCGCCGGGCCATGAAGATCGACTACTTCCCCGGCACCGGCATGCACCCGTAGGTCTAAGGCACACGACGGCGCGGCAGGCAGGCATCATCATGTTAGTTGAACGTAAAGTTAATTGAAATGAGTGATGTACTGCTGCGCGTTCGGAGTCATGATATAGCCAGAAGCACAGCGCGTGTGCCGCCTTCACACTAACCACATGCGCTGTGCTTTGCTACTATCTCCGCGTTTTCTACTGTGGGGATAGGTCACGGACGTGGGACTTTAGCAAGAGGGGAGTGCGATGCTGATAGAAAGCAAGTTGGAGGCTCTTGGGCTCGTCCTGCCGGAACCGATGCAAGTGCCTGCGGGCCTGCGGATGCCGTTCAGTTGGGTGCGCGTTCGGGGCAACCGCGCATACATCTCCGGGCATATAGCCGTGAACCCGGATGGCTCGATTGCCCAGCCGCTGGGCAAAGTCGGGGCGGAGGTATCGGCGGAGGAGGGGTACCAGTCGGCGCGTCTGGTGGCCTTACACCACCTGGCGAGCCTGAAGCGCGCCCTGGGAGACCTCGACCGCGTAACGGCCTGGCTGCGGGTGTACGCTATGGTCAACGTCGCACCGGGGTTCAACCAGACTCCCCTGGTTACGAATGGCTACTCAGACCTTATCCTCGAACTTTATGGGCCGGAGGTTGGGGCGCATGCCCGCTCATCCATCGGGATGATGATTCCCCTAAACGCCCCGGTGAACTGCGAAGCCGAGGTGGAGATTGACGGCTAGCGGTTGTGCCCAGAACAACTAAACAAGCAGGAGGACGTAATTTGCTTGTTTTCCTTGTCACAAAGTCCGTTTTCCAATACAATATAGCGGTTGGGGAGTAGCCACCCGAAAGTTCGGGTGAGCCGGTCGTCAGTACAGAGCGCAAGCTCTCGGTCGGCTCCCTTTGCAGCGATGCATTGTTGGCGAGACCATCACGATTTTGTGTCGTGGTGGTCTCGCTTTTTTGTGAGGAGGTAGTTAGTTCGTGGATACGCTCACGATTTGGATAGTGTTCAACATTTTCGTGCTGGTGATGCTGGCGCTCGACCTGGGGGTGTTCCACAAGAGCGACCATGCTATCAGCGTGAAGGAGTCGCTCATATGGAGCGGCATCTGGGTGCTGGTGGCGATAGCCTTCAACGCGGGGGTCTTCTACTTTAGCGGCGCTGAGAAGGGGCTGGAGTTCTTCACCGGCTACGTCATAGAACGCTCGCTCAGCATAGACAACATCTTCGTATTCATACTGATGTTCAGCTATTTCGGCGTGCCCGCGAAGTTCCAGTACAAGGTGCTGTTCTGGGGCATCCTAGGTGCGCTCCTCATGCGCGGCGCGCTCATCCTGGTGGGCACGGCGCTCATCAAGGCATTCGAGTGGATTCTATACGTGTTTGGCGCTATCCTCATCCTCTCGGCCATCAGGATGGCGCTGCAAAAGGACGACGACGCGGTACAGCCGGACCGCAACCCCGTGGTGAGGCTGTTCCGCCGCTTCTTCCCGGTCACCGAGTCGTACCACGGCGGCTCGTTCTTCGTCAGGCAAGGGGCTAAGCGGCTCGCCACCCCCCTGTTCATCGTGCTGCTGGTGGTCGAGACGACCGACCTGGTGTTTGCCCTCGACTCGATACCCGCCATCTTCGCCATCACCACCGACCCGTTCATCGTCTACACCTCCAACGTCTTCGCCATCCTGGGCCTGCGGGCGCTCTACTTCGCACTGGCCGGCATCATGGACAGGTTCCACTACCTCAAGCTGGGCCTGTCGGTAGTGCTGGGCTTCGTGGGTGCCAAGATGCTGCTAGAAGCGGTCGTCCACATAGAGACCTGGGTATCGCTGGTGGTGGTCGCCTCCGTGCTGACAATCGCCGTAGTCGCCTCCCTCCTGCGGCCGCCCGACAAGCACCTGGCCGAGATCATCCGCCAACCCGACGAAGCGCCGGAGGAAATAGGCGCGGCACGGTAGGAGCAACTAAAGCTAAACGCCAAGACGCGGAGACGCCAAGGACCACGCCAAGGTAGATTACGGTTTATAGAGTAGCAAGAGGGGCAGGGCACATGATGTTGTACCTTGCCCCTCTTGCTTGAGCCACACTCCTAAACCTTAGCGCGTTCTTGGCGTCTCCGCGTCTTGGCGTTTCAACGAGACCGTCGTTTGTGCGCCGGTGCAGGATTCGTGGCGGGTGTGCCGGGGGTGTTGACTTGCACTGGGGCGGTGCCGGGTGCTTTCATGGCGAGTAGCTGGCCTGCTGTGTCTGTGCCGCCCAATTGGGGCACGCTGTAGCCGTGCGGCTGGACGTCCAGGAGCCACATATCCTCGCCCAGCACGTCTGAGGCGTTGATTATGCCGCTGCTCTCCCAGAGGCCCAGCTTATCGTTGGGTATGGCTCGGCCCGCAAAGTCTCGCTGGGTTACCTCTGCTATTGGCGTGGCCCTGCCCGTGGCGATCTCGTAAGCGACTACCCTGGCCGGTCTCATGCCTTCGTAGTGCTCGATAATGTCTTCCTGTAGCATCAGGTGAGTGGGGCTGGCGGCTATGTTGTCGGGGCTGAGGATGTCGTCGCCCGCGTCTCCGTCGAGCAGCACCTTTAGCTCCGTTACCCTGGTGGGGTCGGCCACGTCAAGCTGCACTCTGTAGAGGCGGCCCTTTGCGTTGTACGGTTTGTCCGTGCCGTTGTCGATGTACTCCGGCCAGCCGGTGACGTTGAAGTAGAACGCCGTCGGGTCGTTCAGGTCGTAGGTACCGTCTTCGGGGCGGCTGAACCAGAAATAGCCTGCTTTCTCCGACTCCGCTATTGTGCCCTCGCGGCTCGCGGAGGCTTTCTGCTTATCTATCTTCACGAAGCGCCCCGACAGCGGCTTGTCCTTGCTCACGGCGTTTTCGTTGCGCACCCCACCGTCTGCCACGAATACGTACATATCGGCGCGGCCCGTCCACATATCTTCGGGAGTGTTGCCGACGTACATGTAGATGCCTCCCGGCACTATGTCATCGAAGCCGATGAAGACCGACTTGCCGGGCCAGCCGGGCACCGCGATCAGGTTCTCCCACTTCAGCCTGCCTGCGTACACCAGGGGAGTGACCCGTTCGTTGCGGCTGTCAATTACGATAGACATGCCGCCGTATTTCCCTGTGGTACTCTCTTCTCCCGTGAGGTAGTAGGGGCGGTCAAAGCCTTCCCGCAGGCCCACTATGGTGCCGGAGCAGAAATGCTTGTAGCCCTCGCTGCCGTCCACGACGTACTTCGCATCGAGCACGGCGGCCGTACGTTTGTCCAGTCTCAGCTTCGACACGCGGGCGTCGGAGATGTTTTCGGAGCGGGCTAGCTCGTGGTTCATGTAGAGGGTGAACGTGCCATCGCCGTTGTCGTAGGCACCCAGGCCGTCGGGGCGGCCCGCCATCTGGTAGCCGTTGGACAGCACGTCGCCCGTGCTCAATAGCGGCTTGATAGTCGTGCCTGGGGCTACAGGCTGTACCAGTGCCTGGTGTGGGGTAAGGAAGCCCTGTGGCTGTGCCTGAGCGCGTGGCGAGTCCGGGGTCGTTGGCATATATAGCAACACCATGCAAGTGAGTATTATGCCGCGTGCGCTCTTCCCGGCTTTGGTAGGCTGTGCTGCTGGCATGGTTTTACTTTACACCGCACACCCGTACTCTGCCAAATGCAGCCGGAATGAGCGCTTTGCCGAATAGCAGCGACCCCTGCTCCGCTTTGTCAATCTGAGCGCAGCGAATAATCTCGTCCAACAGCACGATGTTTCCTCTTTCTTGCGGGACACGGTAGCTGTAAGAAAGGGCTGTTTAGGTGCTGGAGGACGAGATTCTTCACTGCGTTCAGAATGACAGGGGGGACTCTGGGTGCCGATACAGCATATAGCCTTCAACAGCGGTCTACCTGATTGGTACGACACACAAGCCATACAATCTTCATCTTTGCGCGTCCTTTGCGTCCTTTGCGTCTTTGCGTTTTCGTCTATTCACACGCCACAAGTGTTACCGGCAGCGTATACGAGTAGTGGGAGAGGGCGGCGCGTGAACCCTTGGCGCGAACTTTGCATATAAGTATGTGGAATGTGTATACTAATGAAGCCCACCTACCGTTGACATCGACCAGCGGCTCCTCCACTACTCATGCTCCCGGTTCCCAGTTCCCGGCTAGTTAGCGACGGCGTGCTATGATGAGACCCGGTTTGCTCCACGGCTCGAATGTACGAGCCATTTTTTCCGCACTCTTCCTTCTGCTCTTTGTGCTTTCGCCTGCGCGTGCCCTGGCGCAGCGCAATGACGTCAAGGTCCTCAGCACCAAGTATTTCACCATCTACTACCCGCCGGCGGAGGAGAAGTCCGCTGCCTGGTATGGCGGTTTCGCGGACGAGGTGAACGAGGCCGTGGCCGACCTGCTCGGTTCTGAGCCGGTGCAGGGCATGAAGCTGCTCATCTTCAACACCGAGTCGGAATACGGGCAGGCCAACCCTATGGCCGAAGTGCACCCCGGCATTATGGCACACGCAATCCCGGAGCAGCGCGAGATAGGCGTGGCTGTGGAGCGTTTGCGCCAGGTGCCCCCTGAGATAGCCCGTGAAAGCTTCCGGCACGAGGTGACCCACATTATTGCGGGCCATCTCACAGACCATAACATGCCCGTCGGCTTCCAGGAAGGGCTGGCCCAGTACAACGAGCTATCGACCACCAGGGGGCAGGAAGTCGCTAACATGATGCGCCAGATCAAGGCTAAGGGCGACCCCTGGCTTACCTGGGAGGAACTGAACGACGGCGAGACCTTCCGCAGGGTGGTGGACGTTGGCTACCCTCAGAGCTACAGCGTGATGCACTTCCTTGCCGAGACGTACGGCATGGCGACCTTCGCCCGCATGATGGACAACCTGCGCGACGGGTCCGACCTGGACGACTCTATAGCCTGGGCCTATTCCAAGACCGGCCAGCAGTTGGAGCAGGAGTGGCTCGAGTGGCTGCCCGGCTTCCTCGACACAGGCTGGCGCACCAATCTCTTCATGGCTTACGACCTCGCCCCCGCCCAGGCATTGTACGACGCGGGCCGATTCCAGGAGGCCGAGGAACAATTCGCCCTCTCCGAGAAGTTGTACCGCGACCTCGGTAAGGTGGAGAAAGCCAACGAAATAGCAACCATGCTAGAGAATTCGCGGCAGGCGTACGCGGCTAACGACCTCGTAGGCCAGGCCACCGAGTCTCTGAGGGCGCACGACTACGCCCAGGCGTTCAACTACGCCACGCAGGCCCGCAGCACCTACGGCAACCTGGACCTGGACGGCAAAGCGACCAGGGCCGCCGAGACCGCCGAGTTAGCAAAGCGGGGCGTGGACGCCCTATCCCAACTGGAGCAGGCGAAGAAGCACCTTTCGGGTTGGAACCTGCCAGCGGCGGAACTGTCGGCCCGGAGCGCGGCGGATGCTTTCGTGACGCTTGGCGATGACCAGCGCGTGGCCGAGGTGAACGGCATCCTTTCCAGCACCTGGCAGTATCGCAGGCTCGCGGGCTTTGGGGCGCTCGGCCTGGGCGTGCTGGCCCTGGCGGTGGGCGTCATGGCCGTGGTGCGCATGCAGAAACGAAGCAACCTTACGAAGCAGCGTCCTTACGTAGAGGAGAACCCATCTTGGCTATAGCGCACGAAATGGGAGGCCAGGCATACGGCACGCCCTCCGCCGGTGACACTTCGAGCGAGGCTCACATGCTGGCCGCTACCTTGCGGGCTTACCGCAACCGGCTGGGGCGCGACAGGCGCAGGGCCTTTGTGGGTGCAGCTTGCATCGGTATTGGCGTGATGTGGATAGCCATGTCGCTGCTGTACGCGGCCGATATGGCCCCTCCTGTGCTGCTCGCGCTGGCTGTCGGGCTGACCCTGACCGTGCCGTTCCTGGCGCTGCTGGCGGAGATTATCACCCGCCCTTCGTTGCGCTCCACCGCCCGCATCCTCGACTCGCGCCTGGACGACCGCCAGCGCCTGGTGACCGCCCTAGAACTCGCGGGCAAGCCGGAATTGGGGCTGCTGGATGCCACGCAGGTGACCACTTCCGCGCGGTTCCTCTCGCGCATGGACCCCAAGGTCGTCAGCCCCATCAGGAGCATGCGGCCCTCGCTGGCGCTGACAGCCGGGCTGCTCTGCCTGTCGCTTGCCGTGTTTGTGCTCAAGGGCACGGGCGGGCAATACGTGCCGTACCAGGCAGGCGTGCTTCCCCAAACCCCGGAGGAGCTTGCGCAGCTTGCCACGCCCACGGCCGTGACTGGGCTGCCGGAAGCCGAGCGGCAGGCGACCCAGCAAGCCAATTCTCCCAACCCTACCCCCGGTGCGGGCGAGCAGACCCAGGCCCAGGAGGAAGCGGCCGAGTCGCAGGAGGCGAAGTCGAGCCTCGACACACTAGGGGAGTCCCTCGACGGGCAGGGGGCGACCCAGAGCATCGCGGACAGCCTGCGCAATGGCAACTACGACGAGGCAGCCAAGCAGCTTGAGGAGTTGGGCCGCCAGAACGACCAGCTTTCTGAGGAGGCCAAGCGCAACCTGGCCCAGGCGCTAGACGACGCCTCCGACGACCCCAACACGACGGACGATTTGCGATGGAAGGAGCGCCAGGCCGCCGACGCGCTACGTAACGGCAAGTACGAGGACATAGAAGATGCGCTGGCCGACCTGGGTAAAGGCGTGCAGGACACCGCCGGTAAGGTGATGACCCAGGAGGAGATGGCTAGGGCCTTCCCTTCACCCACGGCAGCCGCCGGTGGCTCCCAGCAAGCGCCGCCCTCTGGTCCTTCCGAAGGCCAGAACGGCCAGCAGAGCGGCGAGCAATCGGGGCAGCAAGGCCAAGAGGGTGAAGCGGGTCAGGAAGGTCAAGAGGGCACTGAGTCGGGCGAGCAAGGCCAGGGCGCGCAGGAAGGACAGGAGGGCGAGAGCCAGCAGGGTGAGGCCCAGCAAGGCGAGCAATCGGGCAACCAGCAGGGCCAGGGGCAAGCCGGAGACGAGGAAGGCGCCGGGCAGGCAGGTGCCGGAGAGGGCCAGGAGGGCAGCGAAGGCCAGTCCGGGAACGGCCAGCAGGGTGGGGGGCAAGCCCAGAACCAGCAGCAGGGGCAGGGTAGCCCAGGCGCGGGTGACGGCCACCGCGAGAGCGGACCCACCGGGCCGGGCGGCGTGAACGGCGGCGTGGCTAACCCGTTCGAGCTTGAGGGCAACAAGGACCCACAAGGCGGCAACCCAAGCGACGGCAACCAGCCCGCCCTCTCGGTGGAAGGCGACGGGCGGCAGTCTGATACGGCGGCCCCGGCGGACCAGGGCACCGCCAGCAACGTGCCGGGCGAGAACAGCCGAGTGCCGGTGGAGCGCTGGGACGTGGTGCAGCGATACTTCAACGGCAGGTAACATCGGGGCCGTACGTGGTCTCGCTCCCAAAGGATGGAAAGTGTCTAAAGAGGAACTAGCGGGGGTGTTGCGGTCGCATGGCATCGACGCCTCCAGCCTCGATCTCCTATTCTCTCCTGACGGGCACGAGGTCTACGGCCTCACCCTGCCCGGCGAGCGCGCCCTCACCACGTGGGGCCGGTTGCGCGACCTATCGGGACAGACCGGACATTGGCCCGTCATCCTCGGCGCTGAGGAGGAGCTAAGGTTCCACCGGCAGTCGATTGAAGAGCCTTACGCCCGCGTCTCGGTACGGGAGATTCTTGGCAAGGCTGAGGCAATAGACGTTGACAGGCTCCTGGAGAACCGCCTGCTCAGTCTCGTTGAGCTTGAAGGTGATGAGTGGGAAGCTTTCTCAGAGATGCTCACGCGCAAGGCGGATGAACTGGGCGAGGGCGGCTACATCGACGTAGTGTCTGAGTGGGCCGCGCACATTGATAAGGTACCGGGCAGGCGCAAAGCGGTGTTAGAGCAACTGCTCCGAGAAAGGGCCGGTGAGTGGCCGCATGCTACGGAGCCGCACAACTACTTTTCCATCCCGTTCGAATGGACGGGCGACTATACCAGGCTCAAGCCGCTACGCAGCGTGGTCCTGGCCCTGGTGCCCACAACTTCAAGCTGGGAAGTGCCTGCTTACTTGAAGTTCGGCACCTGGAACGACTGCCCGTCACCCGAGGAACATGTAGCCGTGCTGAAGCATTGGAACGCGTCGTACGGCGCGCAGGTGGTGGGCCTGACGCATGACGTGCTCGAAGTAGGTGTGACACGCCCGCCGAACAGCAAGCTGAGTGCGTTCAACCTCGCCAGGGAACAATACGGCTACTGTGCCGACATCGTAGACCAGGGCGACGGTGGCCTCCTGGACCTGGCAGCAACCTTGCTCGATGCAAGCGTATGGTATTTCTGGTGGGACTGAGATCGTAATTACGAATTACGAATTACGAATTACGAATTACAACGGGTACTCGTAACACGTAACACGTAACGCGTAACTCTCACTTCGTAATTCGTAATTCGTAATTACCTAGAGAAGGTGGGATAAAGATTGAGCGATACTATGCAAGCCTGGACGCCTGAGCAGGCGGCGGGATTAGGGGAGCGCGTGCAGCAGATTGTTGGCGCGTTGGAGAATGAATTGGGCAGCGTGATCGTCGGGCAGCGCCAGGTGGTGCGCGGGGTGCTCACAGCGTTGCTCGCCGGGGGCCACGTGCTGCTAGAGGGCGTGCCGGGACTGGGCAAGACGCTGCTGGTGCGTACCCTGGCCGAGTGCTTGGACCTCACCTACAGCCGCATCCAGTTCACCCCCGACCTGATGCCCGCCGACATCGTGGGCACCGACATCATCAACGAGACCGACGGCATGCGGGCCTTCGCCTTCCAGCCGGGGCCGATCTTCGCCCACCTGGTGCTGGCCGACGAAATCAACCGCGCCACGCCCCGCACGCAGTCAGCCATGCTCGAAGCGATGCAGGAGCACGTTGTCACTGTGGGCCGCACCAGCCACCCCTTGCCTGAGCCGTTCTTCGTGATGGCTACCCAGAACCCGATAGACTTGCAGGGCACATACCCCTTGCCGGAGGCCCAGCTAGACCGCTTCTTCTTCAAGCTGATAGTTGAGTACCCGCAGGGCGACGAGTTGAAGGAGATCGCCCGCCGCACCACCGGCAACCGCACCGCGAACGCTCGCAAGGTGATGGACGGGCCTACGCTGGTGCGCTTGCAGCAAATCGTGCGGGACATCCCAGTGGCCGATGAGGTGCTCGATTACGCCGCCAATCTCGTCATGGCTACTCACCCGGAGACCGCCACCGCCAGCCCCTCGGCTCGCCAGTTCGTGCGGTTTGGGGCCAGCCCGCGCGCTATACAGTCGCTGGTGCTCGCGGGTAAGGTGAACGCCATCCTGTCGGGCCGCTATAACGTCTCGTATGACGACCTGAAGCGTGTAGCCCTGCCTTCCCTGCGGCACCGCGTGGTGCTCAACGTGGAGGCGCAGCTACAGAGCATCAACGCCGACACCATCATCACCCGCGTGCTGGAAGAGGTACAGCCTTGAGACCGGCAGGCGGTATACGGGCGACATTGGGCAATTTAGGCCGTCGTTTCGCTAAGCGCGCACCCATATTCGCGCCCGTCACCGACAATAACGTGGTGGACGGCGACTTCCTGCGCAAATTGGACCGCCTCTCGCTCACGCTGGGGCGCGACCTCATAAACGGGCTGATGGGCGAGCACCTTTCTACGCGGCGCACCTCCGGCATCGAGTTTGCCGACTACCGCCAGTACAGCGCGGGCGACGACCTGCGCCGGGTGGACTGGAACGCCTACGCCCGCCTGGGCACCCTGCACGTTCGCCAGGCCCAGGCCGAGCACGACACGGTGCTATTCCTGCTAGTGGACGCCAGTCCCTCGATGGACTTCGGTACCCCGACCAAGTTCCTGTCAGCCCGCCGCCTCGCCGCTGGGTTGGGCTATATCGCGTTGTCCCACCTGGACAGCGTGGTGCTGGCAGCGCCGGGTGCTGACAACAGACTTAGCGCCGACCCGTTCAGGGGCAGGGGCCAATCGCCCGGCCTGTTCCGCACCCTGCAAGACCTGAACGCCGGACAGGCTACGGACTTCGATGGCATTATGAGGGGGTGGAGCGCCGAGCGCATGGGTGGCGGGGCGGTGGGCCGGCTTGCGGTGATCGTATCCGACTTGCTGCTCGACGGCTGGCGCGACGGGGTGCGTAATCTCGTCATGCACGGCTTCAGCGTCACCGTGCTCCACGTGCTCAGCCCCGAAGAGTTGGCACCCTCGGAAGATGGCGATTTCCAGCTTGAGGACAGCGAAACGGGCGAGCATCTGGACGTGCACCTGGGTGCCGCCAGCTTGCAGGAGTACGACCGTCGCATAGCCGCCTGGCTAGCCGAGACCGAGTCCTGGTGTAATGCCAACGCCGCCCGCTACGTGCGCCTGCAAAGCGACTGGGACATCGAGCGCACCCTGCTCGATTTCCTGCGCAAGAGGGGAGTGACGGCTTGAACCTGCTGAACCCGGCCGCCGCGTGGTGGCTCCTTCTCGTGCCCGCGCTCATCGCGTTGTACATGTTGCGGCCCCGCTCGCGCCGCAAGCCGGTGCCCAGCCTCCGCCTGTGGCGCGAATTGCCCCAGGTGGAGCGTCCCACCCCGCGCTTGCGCCGCCCGCCGCTATCCTGGCTGCTACTACTACAGGCCCTCTTGCTGGCCGCCGGGGCTTTCGCCCTGATGCAGCCCGCCCTCTGGACTCCCGCCGCCCGGCATACGGTGGTGCTGCTCGATATGTCGGGCAGCATGCAGACCGCTGAGGGTGCCTCCAC